>NZ_QWUA01000006.1 GCF_003576525.1 Rummeliibacillus sp. POC4
GAATTTTCTGTTAATTAAAGAAAAAATACTTTTCTAAAATAGAAAAAAGTACTTGACATTTTCTCATAAGATGGTATAATAATTCTTGTCCTTAACAAAATAGTCTAGTAATGATGGCAAAGAGGTCACACCTGTTCCCATGCCGAACACAGAAGTTAAGCTCTTTAGCGCCAATGGTAGTTGGGGGCTGTCCCCCTGCAAGAGTAGGACGTTGCTAGGCTGTTATTATTCCGAAGTAGCTCAGTTGGTAGTAGCATCTGACTGTTAATCAGAGGGTCGTAGGTTCGAGTCCTACCTTCGGAGCCATTTTATTGGAGAGTTGTCCGAGTGGCCGAAGGAGCACGATTGGAAATCGTGTAGGCGGGTAACCCTGTCTCAAGGGTTCAAATCCCTTACTCTCCGCCATAGAATCCTGAAAGCTAACTTAATAAATAATAAAATGGCCCCTTGGTCAAGCGGTTAAGACACCGCCCTTTCACGGCGGTAACACGAGTTCGAATCTCGTAGGGGTCACCATTTCTTATAACATGGAGGATTAGCTCAGCTGGGAGAGCATCTGCCTTACAAGCAGAGGGTCGGCGGTTCGATCCCGTCATCCTCCACCATTTAGTCAACATAAATATTATTATCTCATATATTATTATCGCGGGGTGGAGCAGTTCGGTAGCTCGTCGGGCTCATAACCCGAAGGTCGCAGGTTCAAATCCTGCCCCCGCAACCAAAATGGTTCGGTAGTTCAGCTGGTTAGAATGCCTGCCTGTCACGCAGGAGGTCGCGGGTTCGAGTCCCGTCCGAACCGCCATTTTCTAAAATAACATTTAATTATTATGGGTCGGTAGCTCAGTTGGTAGAGCATTAGATTGAAGCTCTAAGTGTCGGCAGTTCGATTCTGTCCCGACCCACCATAATAATGCCGGTGTAGCTCAGTTGGTAGAGCAACTGACTTGTAATCAGTAGGTCGAGGGTTCGACTCCTTTCGCCGGCACCATTAGTCGGAGGGGTAGCGAAGAGGCTAAACGCGGCGGACTGTAAATCCGCTCCTTCGGGTTCGGCAGTTCGAATCTGCCCCCCTCCACCATTCTTTTATAGGGGCATAGTTTAACGGTAGAATAGAGGTCTCCAAAACCTTTGATGTGGGTTCGATTCCTACTGCCCCTGCCAATTTAAAATATTATCAAATTCAAATATAATGGCGGATGTGGTGAAGTGGTTAACACACCGGATTGTGGTTCCGGCATTCGAGGGTTCGATCCCCTTCATCCGCCCCATATTTAATCTGATATAGTCAACATCGTTATAATGGCGGATGTGGTGAAGTGGTTAACACACCGGATTGTGGTTCCGGCATTCGTGGGTTCGATCCCCATCATCCGCCCCATATTGGGGTATAGCCAAGCGGTAAGGCAACGGATTTTGATTCCGTCATGCCCTGGTTCGAATCCAGGTACCCCAGTTAATTTGCGGAAGTAGTTCAGTGGTAGAACATCACCTTGCCAAGGTGGGGGTCGCGGGTTCGAACCCCGTCTTCCGCTCCAATTATTTTAATATTAAGGCGGCATAGCCAAGTGGTAAGGCACAGGTCTGCAAAACCTCTATTCACCGGTTCAAATCCGGTTGCCGCCTCCATTTAATTTAAAAAACGATAACTCTTATAATAACATGCCGGTGTGGCGGAATTGGCAGACGCGCACGACTCAAAATCGTGTTCCTTTGGAGTGTCGGTTCGACCCCGACCACCGGTATCATAGATAAGCTGAAACTCTTGATATATCAAGGGTTTCTTTTTTTATGTAGAAAATAATTTTATATACTTAAACATCCTGTCGAAAGACAACGACGGTTTAATTTAGCCATATATGTGTGCAATTAATTTTAATATAGCATTTTTATTTCTCCTCAAGTTCATGTATTTGTGAAACCTCATACCTATTCAACTCGTAGAAAAACTTAGAAGGTATAGAGATACCGTGATCATTCATGAAATTCTAAGAAGAGAAGAGTGAAGCTAATGAAAAATAAGGCGTATATTGAGTTGCTACAGACAAATTATGAAAAAATCGCTAACTATTTAAGTTGGACGGTTGATAAACGAATTTTATTAATGCTGGCAAGTCATTATAGTGCGGCAGGGAAAACCTTTTCTTATGCATCATTTGAAGCAATCATTGAAGAAATAAAAAAACAAACAAGCTGGTTTTCCACTTTACGTAGTAGTAGCAATCTTCTTTATAGTGTTGCGATGTTGCTAGATGGAAAAAAAGAGCCACAACAATCAGTAAGTGAATTAATCAAGAACGAGGAGATTCTAAAGCAGGCGAATTTCAAACGATCTGTATATAGCTATATTTCAGCTCTTTTTTTAACGGAAGATTCGAAACAAAAGCAAACGCATGCTGAGCATGCAAAAAGATTGTATGACGCTATTCGCAAACACCATCCATTCTTAACATCTCATGAAGATATGGCGTATTCAGTGTTACTAAGTAAAAATGGAGAAGAACCCGAACTCCGTGCAAAAACGATGAATCGTTATTATACAGAACTACGAAATAATAATTTTTCATTAGGAAATCATTTGCAATGGCTTTCTCAAATTATGACCATTAACAGTCCTGATTATCAAGAACACATGGTACCTTATATTGTTCAAATCCGTAGTGACCTCATACAGCGAAATGTTAAATTGAAGAAGGAACATTATCCTTTACTCGGTTTTTTAGTTATAGCAGGTGCAAAAACAGAGCATATTGACCAACTCACAGCTCTTTACGAAGAAGTAACAAAGGTGAAGTTATTCCGATGGTATAAAAGCTTGGCATTCAGTACTGCTTTGCAAAGGGTCCTACCTGAACTTGCGAATTTAGAGGAATCCTTTGATATGAGCGTGGTGAACAATTTAGAAATGCTAATGCAAGCTGAACAAGCGATGATAGCGACTACTACTATTGCTACCGTAGCAGCAGCATCTGATACGTCGGGTGAATAAATGCTGATTATTATTTTTAGGGATTAAATTACATTATTTCTAGGTAACTACTATTTGTGCTATAATTAAATCAAATGAAATATAGAGGTTCTAGCATACCCTCTCTAAAAAAACTAGGAAACAGTACTGCTTTCTTAGTGGTACTGTTTTCTTTTTGGAAAGAAGAACCTTTCAAATTTTTAGATACAATTTATTTGTTTAGTAGTGATTAAAAATAAAACAATCTAGAAAGGATTTGATTTTATGCTTCAACAATTTTATCCGCAACCGCCTTCTCATCCATATCCATTTGAATTAAATAAAGATATGCATTTTGCTGCGGCTCATTTTATTCCAGATGAAAGAGCTGGAAAGTGTGCTTTCACTCACGGGCATACCTATTTTGTGAACCTTACGATAGCAGGTGAACAGTTAGATGAAATGGGCATGCTTGTGAACTTTAGCGATCTGAAAAAAATTGTTCATGATAAATATGACCATCAACTTTTGAATGACTTCCCTGAATATAAGAAGAGAGCTCCGTCAACGGAAGAAGTTTCTAGGCAAATATATCAACTAATAGAGAATCATTTGGTAACCTTACCGAATAAGCCAAAATGTCTGCAAATAATCGTCAGAGAAACCCCAACATCTTATTGTATTTATCGTCCGAAAAGGGAAGAGAAGGCATGAAGATACCGGTAATTGAAATTTTTGGTCCAACCATTCAAGGAGAAGGAAGGAAAATTGGGCAAAAGACAATGTTTGTTCGGACAGCGGGGTGTGATTATCGCTGTCACTGGTGTGACTCTGCTTTTACATGGGATGGATCCGAAAAAGATCGAATTCGTTTATTAGATGCAGAAGAAATTTATGATGAATTAAAAGAAATAGCGGGAAACAATTTTCAGTACGTTACTATTAGCGGTGGGAATCCTGCTCTTATTGGAAAACCAATGGCTGAATTTATCCAATTATTGCGAAAGGATAATATTAAGGTGGGGATAGAAACACAAGGTTCAAGATGGCAAGATTGGTTTGGATTTGTTGATGATCTTACTATTTCTCCAAAACCACCTAGCAGTGGCATGGAGACGGATTTAATTTTATTAGGTGAAATCATTAGCCGGCTTCCACTAGATGTACTTAGCCTGAAAGTCGTTGTTTTTGATGACAACGACTTTCTATTTGCAAAAAAGATTCACAAACGTTATCCAGATGCTGAGTTCTTTTTATCTGTTGGCAATCCCAATCCAAATGAAACAGGTGATATTTCTACTAGACTATTAAAATCACTTGAATGGTTATGGGAGAAAGTCATCAAAGATCCAGAAATGAATAATGTTCGTGCATTGCCACAATTGCATGCATTAGTTTGGTCTAATAAGCGCGAAGTGTAGATGTATCGTATTCTTTTGATGACAACCATCACCGCGGATAAAATTGTTACTAAAAGATTCTTATTCTCTAGAGAGAGAATAAGAATCTTTTTTGGTGTGTAGATGTTACGATGAAAACGATTGGAATTGTACTGCCACTATAATATCGAAAATATTTACTGAATTTCTTTAAGTCTACTCTGTTAAATTCCTATTACGAGCTAATAGAAATGAATGAGTAATCTAGCATTTCTGATCAGATTAGTTTCTTTCTGTTAATTTATCTTCTAATTTGATGTTAAAATATATTTTACCTAAATAATTTATAACCTTTCTATTACTTGAGCTACACCATCTTCGTTATTAGATCTAGTTACAAAGTATGCTATTTCTTTTAGTTCAGGTATTGCATTTTCCATAGCAATTGGAAAGCCACATGCATTAAATAATCCTAAATCATTCCAATCGTCACCGAAGACCATTACATTACTTAATGAGATATTCAATCGAACACAAAGGTTTAAAACTGCTCTTTCTTTAGAAACGTCTTTTGCCATAATTTGAATTAGGGTTCCTGCATCAGTACAGACGGCATTTACTTTTTGTTCAAATTGTTTTTTAAATTTTTCATAGTCAGGATAATGGGTGATTAATATTTTCGATGCACTTTTCTTTTTTAATTCATCCAGAGGCAGGATTATTGGATTTATGACTGCATTCATAGCCTTGCTATAATCTTTGGACTTGTTGCTATACCATATATCTTCAGACTCGATGGAGAGGCAGGGTTCAGAAGGACGATCAGATAGAAATGTTATTATTTCCTCTACTATAGCCGACTCAATTGGATAATGCTCTTTGTAGCCTTTAACTTCGTTTATTATTAGAGCCCCATTATAATAGACAATAGTTGATATTTCTCGCAGTTCTTGGGGGAGAAATACTTTAACTGAACGTGGAGCTCTAGCTGTAGCAAATATAACAGTAATTCCTTTCTTATGAATCTGCAAAATAGCTTTTTTGCTTCTTTCAGTTACCTCTTTTCTTGAATTTAATAGAGTTCCATCTAAATCAAAAACTACTGCTTTGATCTTTTTAGCTACTTCCATGTTGGTATCACCTTAGCCTTTTAGTTTTGTTTAATCCATGGCAATAAATTTCTTTCAATGAACTAATATAGATCATTTTCTTTAATATACTTCAGTTACGCTTTCAATATATTATAAATTATTTTGAACTTTAAAAGTTAAATTTGTAAATTCACTATCTGTAATTCAATTATGGCACTAATCAATTATCAAAATTTACAATCCTATTAAAAGAGATTAATATTCTCCTGCTATTATTGACTAGAAGTCTATTAATAGAGGAGATGTTGGAATTGAAAAGAAAATGGTTATCTGTTCTGGGTGCTTTTGTAATAGTAGCGAGCTTTGCAACAAATGGAGAAACAGCTATGGCTAAAGAAAAATATAAGTATGTGGAAAACGTTGCACATCGAGGTGCTTCTGGATATGCTCCAGAGCATACAATTACTTCATATCAAATGGGAGAAAAACTGCATGGTGATTATATTGAGATTGATTTACAGATGACCAAGGATGGCCAATTAATTGCTATGCATGATGAAAAGTTGGATCGGACAACTGATGGGACAGGCCTTGTAAAAGACCATACTTTAGATGAGATTAAACATTTGGATGCTGGAAGCTGGTTTAATGAAGCATATCCACAGTATGCTAAGCCAGAATATGTAGGGTTAAAGGTACCTACTCTTGAAGAGATTTTCTTGAAATTTGGAAAAAATGCTAGTTATTATATCGAAACGAAATCACCCAACATATACCCTGGGATGGAAGAAGAACTTTTACGTCTTATAAATAAGTACAATATCAACAAGAAGAAATTACTTGTGCAATCCTTTAGTGCAGATAGTCTGAAAATAATGCATGAATTGGATCCATCATTAAAACTTATTCAATTGTTATCTTATAAAGGAAATGCAGTTATAACAGAAGATGAAATAACAAAGATAAAAGAATATGCAATTGGAATAGGTCCTAACCACACGTATTTAAATAAAGAATATATACAAAAGGTAGTTAACAGTGGTCTTGAAGTTCATCCATATACAGTAAATACTAAAGAAAGAATGCAGCAGCTAATTGACTGGGGTGTGACAGGAATGTTCACGAACTTTCCTGACTTACTGAATCAGGTGAAGAAAGGGAAGTAAGTTGAATAGGGGAAAGTTTAATGATGCTCAGAAATATTGATATAACAATATTTCTAAGCATCTTTTAATTTTAAATTAGAAGAGTCTTAATCTTTAGGCGTATTCCTGCAAATCATATCTTTCAAAAAGAAATCGCTCATTATAAGACTTCTTGCTCTAGCTTTAATTGGTGCTTTTGAGAATACAGAATATAGAATAATACTCCTGCAAGTAAGATACTTATTACACCGAAAGCAATAGCGGTAGTTTGAAGTGTAAACCACTCTGCAAAGAGACCTAGTAATAGTGTAAATACAATTTGTAAGATACTTTGAAAAATGTTTGCGATACTACCAAAACGACCCATCAATTCGGTTGGCACACTTTGTTGATAAAGTGTTTCGTAACCTGTGTTACTAAATGCCATAAAAAAGCCAAGTAAAATGAAACTAATAAGAGCCCATAAATTTATTGTTGAAGCATAGAAAGCTGTATAAAAAAGCATGGTAAAGATCATGCCAAAAGCCAAATAGGAAAGAGAAGATAATTTTTTGGATAAGCTTGCTGCTACAATTCCCCCTAAAATAGCTCCTGCTCCAGCAACACTTACAAATGTTCCGTATAAGCTATCTGAAAGTGCTAAGTCCTGCTTCATGAATGTTGCTTCTTGAGAATCAAGAGCAAATGCAATCATTAACGAAGATTGATATAGAAAATAAATCGATATAAATAATTGTTTTTTTCTGATGAAAGAAACTACTGTTATGTAATCATTTTTGAACATTTGCCAAGTAACACGTGGCTGTAAATCACCTTCACCACCCTCTATATTGGGGAGAAAGAAAATGGTCATTGCACAGATTAAGAATGTAAAACTATTAAACCAAATTGTCACAGTTGTATTAAAAAGCATGATGAGGAGACCTGCGATTGCTGGTCCTACTAAAAAGGCACCGGAATTAAATGTGCCAAGTAAAGCGTTGAATCGTTGCCTGTCTTCAAAATATACAAATTTTGTAATATAAAATGTACTACTTGGTCCAAAGAAACTACTCGCAATATTTGTTAAAAATACGAATGTATAGATGAGCCAGATAAAGTCCATAAATGGCATACAAAAAACGATAAGCCCTCGTAATATATCTGTTATAATCATTAATCTACGTTTATTCATACGATCAATAAAAGAGCCTGCCACCAAGTTTGTTAATACTCTTGCTGTGCGTCCTACAACAAAGATTCCTGCCATTGCTGCAGGAGATTCCGTTAAGTGCCATACAAATAAATTAAGTGCTACAAGGTAAATCCAGTTTCCTAAATTAGAAAAACCTAAACCAACTAATAACAGCCAATATTTTCGAATAATTTTCACTATGCTTCCTCCATTAAAGATTACTAACTCATTATTAGTTCTTTAGCTTTTCTAAAACCTTGTCAACGTTATCCCATATATATATTATTTCATCGAGAATTTTCCCACCTATTTTGATTTGAACTGTTTTGTAAAATTTTGCACTATAATATTCATAAAAATAGCGTGTTTTGTTCTCGGCTAATACATCAACAAAAAAACTTTGATAGCCTAATTGTTTAATCTGCAGAAACAGTCGCTCTAGTAATTTCTTTCCTATACCTTTTCCTTGATATTCTTCAAGTAAATAGATGGATGTTAAGTCACTTGAATTGGGTATTGTATTCGTTTCTCTTTTCCAGAAATCTGCAAAGTCAATAATTTCCCCTTCAGTACTCTCTGCTACTAATATAAAATTATTTTTTCGCCCAATATTATGTATCCATAGTTCAGTTCTTTGCTCATATGATAAATTGTTTAAAAAATCATCTGGAATAATTCCTTTATAAGTCGTTCTGGTCTTCTATTAATTAATTAATTCTATAAAGATGTTTAAATACCTGTTAAATATATCTATTAAAAAAATTAAGAACATAAAAAAGTCTCTATAAAGAATTTTGCAAGGATTCTTTATAGAGGCTTTTCTGGTTCTTTAAATTTGTTGCTTTATAGCAAATTATAGTTTTTTTACATATTTTGAACGTATATAAAGGGCGCCAAATCCATCGGCTTTGCCTTCTAAATCATGGCCATCTACATCAACAAATCGGATGTTTTTTACTTTTGTTCCTATTTTGATATTCGATGTTGCACCTTTGACGTTTAAATCTTTTACAACGGTAACGGTGTCTCCTTCTGATAAAGGATTGCCCACACTATCGCGAATGATGCTTGCCTCTTCGGCAACTTGTTGTTCGTGAGCTGTCCATTCGTGTGCACATTCTGGGCAAACAAATAATGCTCCATCTTCATATGTGTAGGTCGATTGACATTGTGGACAATTTGGGATTCGTTCCATGTACTTTCCTCCAATTAGTGTACTTTTACTATTTAGATTGCCATAGATTGCTTATTTCTACAATGATATTTGCGTACAAATATATTAGATTTGCAAAAATGTCCTTAATTCTGTCATTCTTTTAACAGCTTGTTCATATCCCATCTGATAATTTGTACGAATTTGATTTAGGTCTTTTTCGAAGCTATGAAGTGCAGTTGTAGGACGGAAGATAAATGCTTTTCCTTCTGCTTCTAGTTGTTCGCAGTAGTCTAATGATTCATTATAATGGTCGACGCGTGTTTCCATACTTTTGACGATAGCAGGATAGCGTTTTTTGAGAAGTTTCATCGCAATCTTACTTTGACAATCTAGCTTTTTACGATAACCTTTTGGACGAGTTAGGATAATAACATGCTTTTTAAAACCTTCATCGACGGTATGGTGAATGGGAATTGGTTCGGCTAGTCCTCCATCATAGTAAGGGATGCCATCTAACTTAATCTCTGGAAAGAGTACAGGAATAGCACATGTAGCACGGAGCATCATACATTTTCTATCCATTTCTAGAGCGTCTTTATATTCAACTTGTCCTGTATGGGCATTGGTTACACCGAATAATAATTGACCGTTGTATTGTTGATAGGTATCCCAATCGAATGGATAGAGCTCATTAGGAATCGTATCGTATCCAAATTCTAAACCAAATAAGCTTCGTTCAGTAAAAAAATTACGCATGCCCATATAACGTTTGTCATGACGATAATTTAATAATGTGTATACCATACGTTCTTTTTGTTGAGAAACATAAGCAGATGCATTAATGGCTCCTGCCGAAATCCCAACAATATAAGGCATCATAATCTGGTGATCTAAAAAAGCATCTAACACACCACCAGAGAAAAGCGTCCGAAAAGTACCTCCTTCTAATATTAAACTTGTATTCTCTACATTTACTTGTAACATGGTATCCTTCTTTCTATAAAAAGCTAAAGAATAAATAATCGCATATCCTACATTCTTCTTTTCTTCAAGTGTAACATTTGGTTTTATCATCTAACTAGAGTGAGTAAAAAATACATCTAAAAATTCAATCGACATCAAAGAAAGATAGATTGTTTCACGATGAATGCCCAATCTATATTAAAATAGAAGTATATAACATTTTAGAGTTTCTCAATCTATAAAGGTTAGAAAAAGGAGATGATTGTAGATGGAGGGTTGGATTGAACAACCAAAGACTAAATTGCCAGAAAAAGCAAAAATGGCATGGCGTATAAGTAATATTATTTCTAATATTATTATTTTTGCTATTCTTTTAACATTATATTTTGTTGCAGAACACTTTAATTGGTGGCATTGGCTACAATGGTTGCTACTTATTTTAGTTATTATCGAAATTATATATGCTCTGTGGGATGTAACCTTAAGCCCATATCTAACACAAAAATATTGGCGGTATGATATTGACGAAGAGTTTATAAAAATAAAAAACGGTAAACTTTTTAAAGTAAACGAGTTAATACCAATGACAAAAGTTCAATCTGTCTTGTTAGAACAAGGGCCTATTTTGAGAAGATTTGGACTCTATAATATTGAGGTCCATACGATGGGGTCAATGCATGAAATTCCTGGTATTCCAGAAGATCTAGCATACATATTACGAGATCAAATTGCTATCTTTGCAAAAATTAAGGAAGTGAGTGAATGATAGAAACGGTTCCTTCTATGAAAAAGATAACATCCATCAAACTAATATTAAATTATTTGAAGCTAATAAGGTCTTTACTTATCCCTACGCTGGCCTTAATTTTTTTAAACGAAACCTCTACGAATGATATTTGGCATTTATTGTGGACTGCATACCCTTTTATCGTCATTTTCTTGTTTTTACTTGTATTTTTAAAATGGTTTACTTATAGGTATGGCTATGATGATCGTGCTTTTTATATTCACTCTGGTGTTTTCACTAAGAACAAACAAGTTATCCCTTTTAATAGGGTACAAAATATTCAGCGAAAAAGGACAATATTGCATAAACTTTCTCGTAAAACGCAAATTGTATTTTCAACTGCAGCTGTAACAGATGAAGATCTAGTATTCGAGATGCTTTCTTTGCAAGAGGCTAATTTGCTGGAAGATTTGGTATTTAGCAAAAAAACTCCAGTTGCTCCGTTAGATGATAATAGTAAAGATACTATTTCAATGCATCAAAGGGATCAGAAGATTCATTATCAAGTCACTATACCTGATTTATTGAAAGCTTCATTTGCTTCTGTGAAATTTTTGACGGTAGTACCAACTTTCGCTGTTGGAATAATAATTAAAGACAAAGATGCATTTCATTTTGTGAAAAAAACAGTGTCTCTTGAACTGATCTTATCTCATTTATGGATTGATGCGTTTGTTTTAATAGGGATTCTTCTCATTTCATTCCTATTATCTATTTGCTATACATTTTCTAAATACTGGAATTATACACTTTCAAGTGATGACTTGAAAATATATATTAAAAGAGGTTTGTTCAATGAAACTCGATTATCGATCCAAAAATCTCGTGTTCAAGCATTTAATATAAAACAAGGGTTATTTAAACAACTCTTAGGCTTAGTGGAAGTAGAGTTGGTGACATCTAGTAGTTATGAGGATGATGACGATATTAGCACGCTATATCCGTTCCTTCCAAAGAAAATAGCTTTTCAGATTATTACTGAACTTTTACCCGAATATCAAGTCGATTTAAAACCGAGAAAGCTTGAAAGACGAGTGCTTTGGTTGAAATTATGTAGACCTAGTATAATTTGGATTATTTCTTCAATCGTAATATTCATTTGGATACCGACATTTTGGTGGATTTCTCTCATTTTATTTATACTAATAGAAACTATTAGATATGTGGACTTCCAGAATAGCCATTTTTCAATTCATGATGAATTGATTCAAATGCAATCAGGTGGATTTGTCAGTAAAATGCTTATTTCAAAGCGAAAAAATATAATTGAGGCGAAGGTAAGAACATCTCCAATTCAAAGAAAATTCAAAGCTTCAACGATTTATGTAAGCAACCGAGCAAATCCTGTTAAAGTAACAAGCGTTTTCGATATGCCGCTTGCATATTCTGCGGAATTTTACAGGTGGTATAAAAAAAGAGGAGAGAGTATTCAAGTAGAGTGAAAAAATTAAAATAAAAATTCATCAGTGGGGATTTTAAGTATTTGTTCTCTATCATTCCTGTATAAAGTAATGGCAAATTGTAAATTCTGGTTTTAGTAGACCATGAATATAGGAGGGTGCCATTATGTATATGCGAACTGATGAAAAAATTATTTATTGCTACAATTGCAAATCGAATACACTCTATCATCATAAAGATACACATGGAAATAGTTATGTGGAAAGCCATTGTGCTGAGTGTGGTTGGATGGAATGGCAGAATAGAGCTGTAGAGCGTGAAAAACAGAAATGGATAGAATTTAACAATAAGAATGGTTTAAATGTCAAAATACCAATTTTTAAAACGGATGTTCAATTTAAGGATGACCCGAAGGCAAATTCTTTAGAAATGTAAATATAGCATATTATCGTGAAATTATTAAGGAGCTCTATCACATAGGGCTCTCTATTTTTTTGAAATATAAGGTTTTACTATATACATAAGAAAGTGGATACTATTAGCAATACGAAGAAGTTAATAATTAAAAAGGGGGACTTTAAATGAAAAGCTATGGACAAGATTTATTTAAAGGAGCAGCAAAATATTATTCAAAATATAGACAGTTATATCCAGCTTCTTTAATAAGATTTTTAGTTAATAGATTTTCTTTAGATGGTAATGGGAAAATGATGGATTTAGGTTGCGGTACAGGTCAATTAGCGTTTAGATTCTCGGATTGGTTTGAACAAATTGTTGGAATTGATCCAGACCTCGAAATGATTCAGGAAGCAGAAAGGTTAACCACAGAAATAAGAGCTGAGCATATAAATTGGTTTAATGGAGATATAGACAGCTATCGAAAAAATTATGAAGAATCTTTTAAATTGGTCACAATTGCAAAAGCATTTCACTGGATGGATCGTCCAGTAGTACTTGAAACATTATATGACATGGTTTCTTTAAATGGCGGTGTAGCAATCATCGATAATTATTCGCCAAACAAAGTAGTCCTACCTTGGCAAGAGAAAGTTAATGAAGTAGTTCAACAGTGGTATGGTGAAGAAAGAAGAGCAGGAAATACTACATATTCACATCCAACAATAAGCCATCAAGAAGTGATAGAAAAATCACCTTTTGATTTAGAAGTATATCAAATGCCAACTTATGATCAAATATGGACAGTCGATTCGATCATTGGCAATATCTATTCAACATCCTATGGCAGTAAACGATTTTTAGGAGAGCATGTTCAACTATTTGAAGATCATTTAAGGGAAGAATTATTGACTTTAAATGAAACAGGAATCTTTAAAGAAAAGATTGAAACATCGGTTAAATTAGCTATAAAAAATGGATAATTGACTTATCTTAAATTCTGCCATGATAATGGCATCTATTCGCTTTTTTAACCGGATATTTGGTAAAGTAGAGGATAGTTATATAAACTATCATAGGAGTTTTGAATATGAAAAGACGTCCACCACGATTACACAAAGGGGATACTGTAGGAATTATTGCACCTTCTAGTCCTCCAAATATAGAAAGATTAACGAAAGCTTTAGATTTTTTAGATGAATTAGGATTGCATTATGTGTTAGGTAATACCGTTCAGCTACATAACCACTATTTAGCGGGTACCGATCAAGAGCGTGCACAAGATTTACAAGAAATGATTGAAGATCCAACTATTAAAGCAATTTTTTGTGCAAGTGCAGGCTTCGGTGCTGCAAGAATAGCTGATAAGATTGATTATTTACTATTAGAAGAAAATCCTAAAATTTTCTGGGGCTTTTCTGATATCACATTTTTGCATACTGCAATCGGTATGTTTTCTGATATTGTCACTTTCCATGGTCCTACCTTATCAAGTATTGGCCGCGAAAATGTAATGGAACGTACAAAGCATATGTTTGAACAATTATTCCAACCTGCAGAAATTCACTACGATGAAAGTATTTCACCACTTACAACAATTTGTGGCGGAGCAGCACGGGGTGAGATAACAGGTGGAAACCTAACATTAATCGCGAATAGTTTAGGAACAAAATTTGAAATAGACACTGCCGGTAAGATTCTACTAATAGAAGATATCGGATTAGAGCCAGCTCAGATTGATGGATTGTTGAACCAATTGAGACAAGCACGTAAATTCGAACAAGTAAAAGGTATAGTTATTGGCGAATTTACTGAAATACATCCAAGAGAATACGAAGATTCGCCAAGTTTAGACGAGCTATTTGAATCCTACTTTAAAGATTTAAATATTCCAGTCGTGAGCGGTTTTAAGATTGGTCATTGCGAACCGAATGTAGGAATTCCGTTAGGCGTAGATGTCCTATTAGATGCAGAAAACAAAGACTTAGCTATTCTTCCTGGAGTAGAGTAGGGTACAAAATAAAATCCAATTTTCATATGAGAATTGGATTTTTTATTTTGCAAAAGGATTATTTATTGTATTTTATGTAAAAATAAAGTAATGTTACATTTTCTTGCGTATAAATAATTGAATATTCTAAATATTTTTGTTAATCTAGCAATAAGGACAGCAAGATTGATAGGGGGAGAGATTAATGAAATATTTTCTTTCAGTAGATATGGAGGGTATTACGGGGTTACCTGATTATACTTTTGTCACATCATCAGAGCGAAACTATGAAAATTCCAGAAGAATCATGACGCAAGAGGCGAATGCAATTATTGAATCTGCATTTAAAAATGGAGCTACTGAAGTATTGGTGAATGATAGTCACTCTAAGATGAACAATTTATTAGTAGAAGAGTTGCATGAAGAAGCAACTCTAATATCCGGAGATTTTAAGCAATTTTCGATGGTACATAATGTTGACTCAAGTTTTGACGGTGTCTTATTTGCTGGATATCATGCACGCGCAGGTATGCCAGGGGTAATGAGTCATTCAATGACATTTAGTTTTCGAACAATTTTTATAAACGATGTAGAAATAGGAGAAATTGGCTTCAATGCATATGTGGCAGGGTATTATGGGGTACCTGTCATTTTTTTAGCAGGTGATGATTGTGCATGTCGTGAAATAGAAGCACTTGTACCAGGTGTAGTAACAGCAGCCGTGAAGGAAACCATTTCACGCTCTTGTGTAAAAACACTTCATCCTAAAAAGGCAAGAGAATTAGTTGCTGAAAAAGTAGCTGAAGCAATTGTTAAAAAAGATGACATTAAACCATTAACACCACCAGATAAGCCAGTATTAAAAATTGAATTTACGAATTATGGTCAGGCAGAGTGGGCTGCTTTAATGCCAGGAACCAGAATTATTGAAGGGACTACAATCGTTGAATTTAAAGCAAAGGATATTCTCGAAGCTTATCGTGCAATGTTAGTAATGGCTGAGCTTGCTTTCCAAGCACGCTACTGTTAAAGACATCTAAGAGCACACACAAAGGGGGAGATTTCTATGGTGAAATATATTATCCAGCGCTTTTTGATGATGATTGTGACGATTTTAATCATTGCTACTTTAACGTTCTTTTTAATGCATGCCATTCCAGGATCACCATTGGATAGCGATCGTACAACAAATCCAGCGATTCAAGAGAATTTGGAGAAGTTTTACAAGTTGGATCAACCGCTTTCCTCGCAGTATGTAAGTTATTTAAAATCAATCATAACATTTGATTTTGGACCTTCTATTAAAAAGCCAAATGAGACTGTAAATAGTTTGATCAGTAGAGGATTTCCGATTTCGTTTGAACTGGGCATGGTGACAATATTAGTTGCGGTTATTTCGGGTGTCATTCTAGGAACGCTTGCCGCACTAAGACATAATGGTGTGGTTGACTATTTAGCGATGACGTTTGCGGTTGTTGGGATTTCCTTACCAAACTTTATCTTAGCAACATTAGTAATAAAAGTTTTCGCTGGAGAACTAGGGTGGTTTCCGGCGGCAACTTGGCAAAGTCCGATGCATATGGTGCTACCAACTCTAGCCTTAGCCACAGGACCAATGGCAATTATTGCAAGGTTGACGAGGGCAAGTATGCTTGAGGTCTTGACACAGGATTATATTAAAATGGCAAAAGCTAAAGGACTTAAACCATGGAAAATCATCATCCGCTATGCATTGAGAAATGCGATGATGCCTGTCGTTACGATTATGGGTACAATGCTAGCTAGTATTTTGACAGGAACATTTGTCATAGAAAAGATATTCGCTATACCAGGTATGGGGAAATATTTCGTTGAAAGTATTAACAACCGTGACTATCCCGTCATTATGGGGACAACCGTATTCTATAGTACTTTTCTAGTCGTTATGTTATTTCTAGTAGATATTGTTTATGGCATTCTAGATCCACGTATCAAATTGCATAAAAAAGAAGGTGACGCATCATGACGAATATCCATAAAGTTGAAGTAAAAGATGAATGGTTCAAACCAAAAGAAAAAGGTCTTGAAAAAGTAGAGACAGTTGTTCGACCATCACTTTCTTATTGGGCAGATGCTTGGAGAAGATTACAGAAAAATAAATTAGCGATGATAGGCTTGTTCTTTTTAATATTCTTAGGGGTTGCTGCTATTTTAATACCGATGCTTTCACCACATTCGGTAACAGGTACTGATTTACCAAATCAAAACAAAGCTCCTTCGATGCAACATTGGTTTGGTACCGATGAATTAGGCCGCGATGTATTTACAAGAACATGGTATGGAGCTCGTATTTCGCTGTTTGTAGGTTTAATGGCAGCAATCATCGATGTGACAATTGGCATTATTTATGGTGGTATTAGCGGATACAAAGGCGGTAAAGTCGATTTAGTTATGATGCGAATCATTGAAATCTTATACGGTTTACCGCATTTGTTAGTAGTTATCTTACTGTTGGTTGTCATGGAACCTAGTTTAACGACAATAATCGTGGCTTTAACGATTACAGGATGGGTAGGTATGGCTCGGATTGTACGAGGACAAGTATTGCAAATCAAAAACTATGAGTTTGTTACAGCTTCAAAATCTTTTGGTGCAGGGACGTCTAGAATTATTCGAAAAAATCTCCTGCCAAATACAATGGGACCTATCATTGTTCAAATGACTTTAACCGTGCCAAGTGCTATCTTCTCAGAGGCATTCTTAAGCTTTTTAGGGTTAGGAATCCAAGCACCATATGCAAGTTGGGGCGTGATGGCAAATGATGCACTACCGGTTATCTTATCAGGGGATTGGTGGAGGTTGTTTTTCCCTGCATTATTTATAGCAATAACGATGTTTGCATTCAATGTTTTAGGTGATGGTTTGCAAGATGCACTTGATCCTAAGCTTAGGGGGTGAGAGGGATGACAAGTAAAGTAAACTACGATGAACAACAACTTCAAAATCTCTCCACAAAAGTTGGAAAGAAAATGTTGGAAGTCCAAGATTTGCATGTGACCTTTAAAACGTATGGTGGAGAAGTTCATGCTGTACGTGGTGTTACATTCGATTTATATGAAGGGGAGACATTAGCAATTGTTGGTGAATCAGGGTGTGGGAAAAGTGTAACATCAAACGCAATTATGGGGCTAATCCCACAACCCCCCGGTAAAATATCGAATGGACGCATTTTTTTTAAAGGAAAAGATTTAACAAAATTAAATAAAAATGCCCTGAGGAAAGTTCAAGGTGTAGATATTTCGATGATTTTCCAGGATCCTATGACGGCTCTAAACCCCACTCTGACAGTTGGAGAACAGCTAACGGACGGTCTTAGAACCCATAAATCGATTAGCAAAATCGAAGCAAATAAAAAGGCTATTGAGATATTGAATCTTGTGGGGATACCGAACCCAGAAGAACGCTTAAAACAATACCCTCATCAATTTTCAGGTGGTATGAGGCAAAGGATTGTTATTGCAATTGCTCTTATATGCGAGCCTTTGTTATTAATAGCTGATGAACCGACAACTGCATTAGATGTCACGATTCAAGCACAAATTCTCGAGTTATTCGAAGAAATTCAAGAAAAAACAGGTGTTTCCATTATCTTAATCACGCATGACTTAGGTGTTGTTGCGAAAATAGCAGATCGAATAGCTGTGATGTATGCAGGTAAGATTATCGAAATAGGTATGAAACGTGAAATTTTCTATAACCCAACACACCCATATACAAAAGGGTTACTTAATTCGGTTCCACGTTTAGATTTGTTAGAGGAAGAATTAGAACCAATCGAGGGTACACCGCCAGACTTATTTGCTCCACCAAAAGGATGTGCATTTGCAGCAAGATGTCCTTTTGCAATGGAGGTATGTGACTATGTACAACCAGAAACAACCTATTTAACGACTAGTCATTATACGGATTGTTGGCTACAAGATGAAAGAGCAAAGGGATTATTTAGTGAATAGGTGATAGGCACTCAGTGCTTCACATAAATATAAAAAGGGGAAAGAGGGGAAATGTATGAGAAAAAAATGGCTTCCGCTAGTATTTATGGCACTTTTAATGCTTGTACTAGCAGCATGTACAGCAAGCAAAGATGCAGGAAAAGATGAAACATCTAAAGATGGAGGAAAGAAAGAAGAAAAGGTATTACGTTTAAATAACGGTGTTGAACCGTCTTCTTTTGATCCTTCAGTTGCTTTTGATGCGGTATCGTGGGCTCCATTAAATAACTTAATGGAAGGTCTTGTACGATTAAACGACAAAAATGAACCAGAACCAGCTATGGCTGAAAAAATTGACGTTTCAGATGATGGTTTAACTTATACATTTACACTTCGTGATAATGCGAAATGGTCAAATGGTGATAACGTGACTGCAGGCGACTTTGTATATGGTTGGAAACATATGCTAGATCCGGAAACTGCATCTCCAGCAGCATTTTTAGCTTATGTAGTTGATGGTGCAGAAAGTTACAATACCGGAAAAGGAAAACCGGAAGACATTGCAATTGAGGCAAAAGATGATAAGACATTTGTAGTAAAACTAAATGCGCCTACTGAAGCGTTCTTGAACATTATTTCAAATCCAAGCTTCTTCCCAGTAAATGAAAAGGTAGCAACTGAAAATCCAAAATGGTTTACAGAAGCAGATTCATTCGTTGCAAACGGTCCATTTAAATTAGAATCATGGGATCACGATTCTAAAATGGTTTTTGCAAAGAACGATCAATATTGGGATAAGGATACTGTGAAGTTAGATAAAGTTGAATGGGCAATGGTTAATGATTCGAGCACTGAATATCAAATGTATCAATCAGATGAGCTCGATATTTCAACAGTGCCATCAGAACTCGCTGAACAGTTAAAAGATAACAAAGAGCTAACAAATCAAGATCAAGCGGGTATTGCATTCTACCGTTTCAATGTTGATAAAAAACCTTTCACCAATCAAAAAGTTCGTAAGGCATTTGCTTTGGCTGTAGATCAACAAAATATTGTTGACTATGTAACTAAACAAGGTCAAAAAGCTGCTCACGGATTTGTAAGTTATGGTTTAACAAATGCAAAAGGTGAAGATTTCCGTGAAGTAACTGGTGATTTAATCACTTTCAACAAAGAGGAAGCAAAAAAATTACTTAAAGAAGGTTTGAAAGAAGAAGGTTGGTCTAAGATTCCAGCAGTTACATTAACTTATTCTACAAGCCCAGATAACAAAAAAATTGCAGAAGCTCTTCAAAGCCAATTCAAAGAGAATCTTGGTGTAGATATCAAGCTAAAAAATGTTGAACCTGCTGTATTTATGACTGAACAAAAAGAATTGAAACACCAATTATCACGTTCATCATTCTTATTTGACTATGCTGACCCGGTAAATGCAATTGAAAGTTTTGTAACAGATTCTACTATGAACCGCACAGGATGGTCTAATAAAGAATTTGATAAATTAATCGCAGATTCTAAAAAAGAAACAGATAATGAGAAACGTTGGAAAATGCTTCAAGATGCAGAAAAAATCTTAATCGATGAAGCGCCAATTGTTCCACTTTACTTCTACAACCAATTAGCACTACAAAAGCCGTCTGTAACAGGTGTTGTTCGTCATCCTGTTGGTTATTTAGAACTTAAATGGGCAGATAAAAAATAATAGAATTGCAGTGTCATAATATGACACTGCAATTTCTTCCTTAAATATAAGTTGAAAGAAAGGGAGAGGTATTTTGAAAAAACAACCAAACAGATTAAAACGTGGCGATACAATTGGAATTATTGCACCTTCTAGTCCTCCAGATCAAAAAAGTTTACATAAATCCTTACAATTCATAAAAACATTAGGACTTAATTATAAAATAGGAGAATCAGTGAATTCAGTATATGGATATTTAGCAGGAACGGATGACGAACGATTAGATGATTTACATCAAATGTTTGCAGATCCGAATATAGCGGGGATTATTTGCGCATGTGGTGGTTATGGAGCTGCACGCTATACGGATCGTATTAACTTTGATTTAATTGCACATAATCCAAAAGTCTTTTGGGGATATTCAGATATTACGTTTTTACATACAGCCATTGAAAGGTACGCTGATTTCGTGACATTTCATGGACCTATGTTCGCCTCAGATATCGGTAAAGATACATTTCAGGAGAAATCAGCGAAAATGTTCGAGCAATTGTTTGAGCCGACAGTTCTTCAATACGATGAATCCTTCGCCTCAATCGAAACCTTTCATCCAGGACAATGTCAAGGTGAGCTAGTAGGAGGAAACCTAAGCTTGCTATCAAATGGTATTGGTACTAAATTTGAAGTGAATACAAAAGGGAAGATTTTAATCATTGAAGATGTCGATGAAGAGCCATACAGAGTAGATTGTATGCTAAATCAACTTCGTCAAGCTCGTAAATTTGATGATGTGGCAGGGATTATTATAGCTGATTTTAGCCATGCAGAGCCCAAAAAGCGCAAAGTATCACTAACATTAGAAGAAGTATTCGAACATTATTTTGGAAAGCTTTCAATTCCAATTGTGAAGGATGTAAAAATTGGTCATTGCCAACCACATTTTGCCGTTCCATTAGGGGCCAATGCATTTTTAGATGCGGATGAAAAAACAATCACAATACAACCGGGTGTCAAATAACAAAATGAGGTGAGGAATAATGATCATTCGTTCAATTGAGACATTTCAAGTGGCAGTACCGTTAAAAAAGGCGTTTAAAACTGCACTACGAACTGTTACTGTAGCAGATGCAATTTATGTTCGTATTCAAACGCAGGATGGAAGAGAAGGATTTGGCGAAGCGCCACCAACTCATGTGATTACTGGAGAATCTTTAGCAAGTATTCGATTTGCGATTGAAGAAGTGATGAAACCTTTATTGATAGGAAGAGATTTACACTATCATGAACAGCTTTTCCAAGAGCTTCATCGTTCAATGGTACGTAATTCAAGTGCAAAAGCTGCTGTCGACATGGCTTTATATGATTTATTGGCACAATATGCTGGACTGCCATTATATCAATATCTAGGTGGTGCGAAATCAGAGTTAACAACGGATTATACCGTTAGTGTGAATGAACCATCTGAAATGGCGAACGATGCAGTAAATTATGTAAATGATGGTTTTCAAATTTTAAAAGTCAAAGTGGGAATCGGCGAAATTTCAGATGATATAAAACGGATTAAAGCAATTCGTGAAGCAGTTGGATCTAACATCAAACTTCGTTTAGATGCTAACCAAGGATGGACGCCAAAAGAGGCAGTGCAAGCTATTAAGCAAATGGAACAGGAACAATTAAATATTGAATTTATCGAACAACCAGTATTAGCGCATGATTTGGAAGGATTAAAGTATGTAACAGATCATACTTTAATCCCTATTATGGCGGACGAAAGTGTCTTTAGTGTTTATGACGCTAAGCGAGTTATTGAGATGAGAGCTGCAGACTTGATCAATATAAAGTTAATGAAAGCTGGAGGAATCTATCACGCATTGAAGATTGCAACTCTAGCTGCTAGTCATGATATGAAATGTATGACTGGTAGTATGATTGAGACAAAATTAGGCGTTGGAGCCGCTGCTCATTTTGCTGCAAGTCAGTCGAATATTATCTATTATGATTTTGATGCACCGCTAATGTTAAAAGAGGATTTACTAGATGGCGGTATACAATATAAAGATTCAAAAATAACATTTGATCCTACGCCTGGTTTAGGCATTAAACGGGTGAATAACTTGTGCAAAGGGGGAATTTAAATGGCAGCTTCAAGTAATATTTGGCGTTGTGCAGTACCAGTGGCAACAGTCTGGACTTCCGTATCTTCTGTAAGAGATATCGATGCACCAGGTGTTGAAAATCCAGTGCATCTTGTGAAATGGCTTGAGGCATTGCCATACAAGGAACGAGTAGATTTGTGTAATGCCAATCGTATTCAAACACAATTGCTCTTTGGGGAAGAAGTAATTGTCGATGAAATAGTTGATGGTTGGGCTAAAATTGTGGCAATTCATCAGCCATCTAAAAAAGATAGCAGAGGTTATCCGGGGTGGGTTCCAGTAGCTCAGTTAAAAGAAGGCGGTACAAACAAATTTAAAAACTATGTAATAGTTACCGCTGATAAAGTTCAATTATGGAGTGAAGATGAAAAGCCGTTAATAGTTCTACCATTCAATACAATCTTGCCTTTACAAGATGAATGTTCAAAGTTCTATCATGTTGATACGCCAAATGGAAAAGCGCTTTTATCTAAAATTGGTGTGGAAATTACAACAAGTAGTACTACAGGAAATCCAACAACTATGGATCAAGCGGTTGCGAAAGGAACAGCATTCTTAGATTTGCCTTACCTATGGGCGGGAATGTCATCTTATGGATACGATTGCTCTGGTTTTACATATAACATGTTGAAAGCATGTGGCATTATTATTCCACGTGATGCGGGAGAGCAAAAAGAAGCAGGTCAAGCAGTTGATAAAGAAAACCAGGAAGAATGGCAAGTTGGAGATTTACTGTTTTTTGCAGATGACTTTGGGAAAGCGCCCGTTCGCCATGTAGGGCTTTACTTAGGAGATGGGAAGATGATACATTCTCCGCAAACTGGAAAAACGGTAGAAATTATTACGCTAGCAGGTACCAAATTTGAAGAGGAACTTTGTGGAGTTAGTCGATATCAAGCAAAATTGGGGTGAGCATCATGAAGGGTGAAGTATTACTATCTGTTGAAAATTTAAAAAAATATTTCGAACTAGGAAAAGGAAATACATTAAAAGCGGTCAACGGTATTAGCTTTGATATTTATAAAGGGGAAACATTCGGTCTTGTAGGCGAATCTGGATGCGGTAAATCGACGGCAGGACGTACTATTATGGGTCTCTATAATCGCACGGATGGAAAAGTTCTATTCGAAGGAAGAGATGTACATGCACAAGTAGGAAAAGATAAAGATCAAATGCTAAAAAATATGCAAATGATATTTCAAGACCCTTATGCTTCTTTAAATCCACGTTCGACAGTATTTGAGATTATTGCGGAACCGATGGAAGTTCACGGATTATATCAAGAGAAAAAAGCTTTACGTGAACGAGTCTATGAATTATTAGAAGACGTGGGTCTAAATAGAGAACATGCTAATCGCTATCCACACGAATTTTCGGGCGGTCAACGGCAGCGTATTGGGATTGCTAGAGCTTTAGCCTTGAATCCTGAATTTATCATAGCAGATGAACCTATTTCAGCGTTAGATGTATCTGTCCAAGCATCTGTTGTAAAGCTATTACAACGTTTGCAGAAGGAAAAAGAACTAACTTACTTGTTTATCGCGCATGATTTATCAATGGTCAAATATATTTCGAGTCGTATTGGGGTTATGTATTTGGGCCAAATGGTAGAGCTCACAAGTTCTGAACAGTTATATCACAAACCGCTTCATCCCTATACGCAAGCATTATTATCGGCAATTCCTATTCCAGACCCAGATATAGAAGAACAAAGGGAGCGGATTATATTAAAAGGTGAATTGCCTAGTCCTATCAATCCACTTTCAGGATGTGTATTCCATACACGTTGCCCGATGGCTAAAGAAGTTTGCAAGCATATGGAACCTCGTTGGCAAGAAAAAGAACAAGGGCATTTCGTGGCTTGTCATCTATATGATGATGAGGTTATGAGAGCTGAAAAAGAAGCTTCATCAACTACTGTATAGATGCAAAATAGGTTCTAAAAGTAAAACTTTGAGGCGTAGTAGACAACAAGACCTACACTTTTATAAATACTAAATTGCAGCGAAAGAAGCAAGAAATATTTATGGAGGTGCTCCTTTGGAAAGGGAGGTAAAGAAAGGTTTAATTAAAGTTTTAACCGTGCCTATTGTCGGCTGCATTCTTGTATTATTGGTACCAATTCTTTTTCATTATTATTTTTAATTTATCTAACTTTCTTAAATTCAAAATCCACCTCTTGAGATAAGAGGTGGATTTTTTGTTTCTAACTGATATATATTGAGTTGTATTTACGTTGGTATGACAAGGTCGGCTTACAACTAATAATAAGCCTCCTACTCGAAGCTATATTTCGACTTCTCTATGTTCTTTTGTTATTAGAGCAATTGTGTAGTCACCACCGTGAATTTGAGAGAACATTTTGCCAGCAGCATTTAATAATTCTATACTTTCCTCATCTGAAAAAGATGGACGTAAATAGAATAGTTGAATGGCATCAGTTGTATTTTCTGTAACAGCTGTCCGCTTAGAGTCAACGAATGGACTACCGAAAGGTCCTTTTGAATCTTTTGAATGGGCTATATTTTTTAATGAATTAAAACGACCGTTCAAACCCTCATATCCGGTCTCCTCATTGCCGAGCGCAATCACAATATCTCCATCTATTAAATTTTCATCGTAAATCCCAATAGGAATTTCATATTGAAGAGAAAAGAAATTATTCAAATCTACTGCAGATTGGAAAGGGGTTAAATAGTTTTGTTTGGCAATTCTTCTCATTAAGCTTTCTGCTGAATGACGATAACGATTTTGATCACCACCTAAAGCTTTCCATGTTGAACGCCATTCTTTAATACCAGGTCTTTCTGTAACAGCTTGTTCTTGTAATTCTAGAAAAAGGTTTTCTTGATACAATTGTGTTCTCCCTTTAATCATTTGAGGAGATTCTGCTACTACAATTTTGGTATAATGAATAATGCCGATTTTAAATGCCGGTACTAGATTTGTTAATGATGAGTCCAATGTTATTTTAGTCACTATACATCACCTAATCATATATTTTTTCCAGTTTATCATAGAAAGAGGAGTGAAACCAAATGAATATGACTGAGCTAAAACAAGAGTTCATCGCCTATGCACAAAGCATAGGCGTCGATAAAATTGGTTTTACTTCTGCATCACCATTTATGGAATTAAAGAATCACCTTCGTCGTCAACAAGAATTGGGTTATCAATCTGGTTTTGAAGAATCAGATATAGAGAAACGAACAGAACCTAAACTTTTACTGGAGAATGCGGCAAGTATAATAGCGATTGCGATTGCTTATCCATCAAAGATGCAAAATGCACCTCAAGGAAAAAAAGGTGCAAGACGTGGAATATTTTGTCGTGCTTCTTGGGGCATCGATTATCATACTGTTTTGCGTGAGAAGCTTGCGTTATTGGAGGCATTTCTTCAAGAAAAAGTACCTGAATGTAAGATACGTTCAATGGTCGATACTGGAGAATTATCAGACCGTGCAGTAGCAGAAAGAGCCGGTATTGGCTGGAGTGGAAAGAATTGCGCCGTCATTACACCTGAATATGGTTCTTACGTATACTTGGGTGAGATGATTACAGATTTACCATTTGAATCAGACGAGCCGATGGAAGATCAGTGTGGAGAATGCAGATTATGCTTAGATGTTTGTCCAACAGGTGCGCTTGTTCAGGGAGGACAACTAAATTCACAAAAATGTGTTGCTTATTTAACTCAGACAAAAGGATTTTTGCCAGACGAATACCGTGCTAAAATAGGTAATCGTATTTATGGCTGCGACACGTGCCAAACTGTTTGTCCAAAAAATAAAGGGAAGAGTAACTGGATACATGAGGCATTTAAGCCCGATCCTGAAGTGGCAAAACCATTACTTGAACCTCTATTAGCCATTTCAAACCGTGATTTTAAAGAAACCTATGGACATATATCTGGCTCTTGGAGAGGCAAGAAACCCATTCAACGAAATGCTATAATCGCATTGGCGCATTTTAAAGAAGTCTCTGCTTTACCTACTTTGATCGAAGTTTTTCAAAAAGATGAGCGCCCTGTTATACGAGGAACAGCTGCATGGGCCATTGGTAAAATCGGTGGTAAAGAGGTAGAAGAAGTGTTACGAGAAGGTCTCATCCGAGAAAAAGACGAGGAAGTTCAATTAGAAATACAAAAAGGGTTAGCGTTTATTAGCGGCCAATAAAAACTAACAATAGTAGGGATTAGCATCACGTCCTGTACGTAAACTTCACATGTATTGAAGTTTCGCTTTATAATTGTTATTAGAAAAATAAAGGAAGTGTCTCGAAGTGTCTTTACACATCGTATTATATCAACCAGAAATCCCTGCAAATACAGGTAATATTGCCAGAACTTGCGCAGGAACAAATACACATTTACATCTAATTCGTCCATTAGGATTTTCAACAGACGATAAAATGTTAAAAAGAGCAGGCTTAGATTATTGGCCAAAAGTTAATATTACTTATTACGATTCTATAGAAGAATTTTACGAAAAAAATGCAGAAGGTACTATCTACTATATTGAAACATTTGGAACAAAAGCATATTCAGATTTCGACTATAGTAACACAGAAGAAGAAATATATTTCATGTTTGGAAAAGAAACGACAGGCATTCCAAAAGAGATCATTCAAGAGCATCAAGAACAATGCTTACGAATTCCACAAAGTGATAATGTTCGTTCTTTGAATCTATCTAATACTGCAGCTATTGTAATTTTTGAAGCCTTACGTCAACAAGGGTTTAGAGGCATGCACTAACAAATATATAAAAAGAGGGCAACCATAAAAGGCTGTCCTCTTTTTATATAAATGATTATTTTTCAGAATACGGTTTGTCTTCATAACCAGCAGTGAAGATTGCAGTTAAGAAAGATAGAATAACTCCAAGTATTAATAATAATTTCATGGAAGTACCCTCCTCATAATAAATGAAAAAGTAAAAGTTCTCTTACAAGTATAGCCCAATTTCACCAAAAATGAAATGTAATTTCCAAACTAAAATATGGCGGAAATTGGTCATTATCTAATCATGATTTTTCAATTCATAACATCTGTATTACTGTACAGAATAAGAATAACCTATTAAAAGGAGTGTTAATCATGTCAAGAGATAAAAAAGCAAAAGAAAATGGATCAATGGCCATTTCATTTGACGATGTTGAAAATCTTGGATGGCAAATGGAAAAACGCAGAAGTGAAACGGAACTAGAAGAAGTAGGTAGAGAGCAAGACCCTGAACAATTTGATGATAATAATAAATAAAAAATAATATTAGTGGAAAAAGTTAAAAAAGCAATTGGAGGAGAAAAATCTCTGTTCCAATTGCTTTTTAAATATAAAGAATAAGGTATTTTAATTATCTTAAGAAAATAAGCTGAATAGCAAATAAAATAGCAAAGAAATATAACAATGGGTGAACCTTTTTTGCATCACCTTTGACTATTTTTAAAATAGGATAAGCGATAAAACCAAAGGCTATACCTGTTGAAATACTTGATGTCAAAGGCATGATTAAAATGATTAAGAATGCAGGGAATGCTTCATCAAATTTACTCCAATCGATATCTTTGACAGATGCAATCATCAATGTACCTACAATAACTAATGTTGGTGAAGTAATAGCAGCAACGCCAGAAACAGCACCAACTAAAGGACCAAAGAATGAAGAAACGATAAAAAGAATAGCAACTGTTAGAGTAGTTAAACCAGTTCGACCACCAGCAGCAACGCCAGAAGATGATTCAACAAATGCTGAGTTTGGGCTTGTACCAAACATAGCCCCAATTGTAGTACCAAGTGAATCTGCTAAAAGAGCTTTACGAGCGCGTGGTAACTCATTTCCTTTCATCAAACCAGCTTGCTTCATAATACCAACGAGTGTCCCAGTTGTATCGAACAAAGTGACTAAGATGAAGGAGAATACTACACCATATAAACCATAATGGATGACATCTCCAAATGCATCTACTGGGTTCCAGATTAAAATGCCTTTAGGTAAATGTGGAATTGCTAATACCTTTTCAATTTTCAATTGTCCTGTAAATGCAGCGATAATACCGGTTGTAATCATCCCGATAAACAAGGCACCTCTTACATTTCTCACCATTAACACAACTGTAATGATCAATCCAAACAAAGTTAACATAACCCCAGGAGAAGATAAATCACCAAGTTTAACAAGATTACTACTTTCGTCTGCAACAATTACATTACTCATACGCAAACCAAGAAAAGCGATAAATAAACCAATACCTGCAGTAATTGCACGTTTTAAATTTTCAGGAATTGCTGTAATTAGTTTCGCACGAAGAGGAGTTAAAGATAGGATAATAAATATAATACCTGCTACAAAAACTGATGCAAAGGCAGTCATATAATCTATTTTTCCATTTGAAGCTAACACAACTGAATAAGTAAAATATGCATTTAAGCCCATACCAGGTGCAATTGCTATTGGATAATTAGCACAAAGTGCCATCCATAAAGTTCCTACAACTGCTGAAATAATAGTAGCCATAAATACTTGGTCAACAGGCACTCCAGCTTCAGATAAAATTACTGGATTGACGACAATAATATAGACCATTGTAAGGAATGTTGTGATCCCAGCAATTATTTCTGTTTTTATATCAGTATTATTTTCTTTTAAATGAAACAACAAAATACCTTCTTTCTAAACACGAACGTTTTTAACAACATTTAATATAATATTCGTTTATGAAATAAATTGCAACCGTTCAGAAAAATTCATTATTCTCGAAATACTTTGATAATATTTGTATAATAAGAATACCCAAAAGGAGGAAATAACATGTATTCAATAACTTCAACAAAAAAATTACATAACGGTATAGAAATTCCACGTTTTGGATTAGGTGTTTATAAGATGGATCAACCAGAAGAAGCGTTCAATTCGATTAGAAAGGCGTTGGACACTGGTTATATTGCAATTGATACAGCAGCATTTTATAAAAATGAACAACAAGTTGGAGAAGCGCTTCGTGCATCTGGAAAACGTAGAGAAGAAATTTTTATCACTTCAAAAGTTTGGAATACCGATCAAGGTTATGACGAAACTTTAAGAGCGTTTGAAAAAACATTAACGGCTCTTAATACCGACTATTTAGATTTATATTTAACACATTGGGCAGTTCCTGATAAATTTACAGAAACGTATCGTGCAATTGAAAGATTATATGATGAGAAGTTACTTCAAGCAACAGGTGTATCAAATCACCAAATCCATCATCTTGAAAAGCTCTTTGCAACGGCAAATGTAAAACCAATGGTAAACCAAGTCGAATTACATCCTTACCTTTCTCAAGTCGAATTACGCGAGTTCTGTCAAAAAAATGATATTGTCATTACTGCTTGGTCTCCTCTAGGTAGAGGTCGTGTTTTACAAGATGAAACTATTGCTGCAATTGGTCAAAAATATGGTAAATCAGTTGCTCAAACCATCATTCGATGGCATTTACAAAGTGACCATATAGTCATACCAAAATCAGTAACTCCAAGTCGTATCGAAGAAAACGCAAATGTATTTGATTTTGAACTTACTGCAGAAGATATGGCGGCAATCGATGCACTAAATCGTAACGAACGTTTCGGTTCACATCCAGATCATTTTTCTTTTTAGTACACAAAAAAACAACGCCTCATGAGAAATCTGAGGCGTTGTTTTTCATTTGTTCTAGAGTTTTTAATAGGATTATCTATCCTTCAAAATCGTTGCTTCAAAGAATTGTTTAAAAATGTCCTCTTTTTGTTCTCCAACAACACGTGCTTGTTCTTTACCATCTTTATAGTAAACAAGCGTTGGTGTTCCTTTAATATTATATTGATCCCAACCTTGTTCAAATTCAAGTAGATTATATTGGTCGATATGAACACCCATATCTTTTGCTAGAGGCATTAAGATTGGAGTGATTCTCTTACAATGTGGACAGTCGGATTTGAAGAAATAGACCATTTCTTCGTCGCCACTAGAGATTTTCTTTTCTAAGTCTTCAGGTAAAATAATATTTTGATAGTTTTTATCATCTAAAATATCAATCGTAGACTGTGCTAAATCTGTTTTACCGTAAAGGTTACTAGAACCGGAAGTCTTCTCTTTGTTGGAACTATTATTTAAGAAATAAAGTGTAGCAAATGCGGCTATCACGATGAAACCAATGATTAAAATAACCGTTAACTTATTGTCGTTCTTCTGGGCATTATTTTTTTTAGAATTTGCCATTAATGTTCCTCCTTAAGTGCTTTTAACATATAGAAGCTTGTACCAGCTATCAAGATAAAGGCTATAAGTGAAAGGAATGGAATAGTGATAAATCCAAACCAGTTAATATAATCTGATGTACAAGGTACTCGTCCACATGAAACAGCTGATTCTTGTAGTGCAGGTAATTTTTGAATACCATAATGATACAATGCAATACATACACCTAAACAAGAGAAAATAGCACTTGTAACTGCAATCCGGGCGTTTTTCTGAACATATGCCACAGCTAGTACAATGACAAGTGGGTACATTAGAATGCGTTGAAACCAACATAATTTACAAGGTTCAAAATTTTGGACTTCTGAGAAAAAAAGAGAGCCCATTGTTGCGATTAGTGATACAACCCACATAAAAAGTAAGCTATACTCCAACTTTTTTGACATATGAAATCTCCTAATCTTAGTATATTCTTTTCCGATTATAATAATAATAATAGTAGATGTAAAACATTAGTACTCGAATGAGGATTTATTTTCCACTAATATTATTTCATAAAAAAGTTCTTAATCACTACAGTGTAAAGCTTCACTCGATAAAGTATCCAATAATATACTATCTTCACTAATGTTAAATCCTTCTATTATAAGCGCAACCAATCCTTGATTAGACTTAGTTTCATGCCATTCTCCATGATCCCAGAATACGGCTATACCTTTTTGGACGGAATAATATTTTTTATCTTCATTGCAAACGACGCCTTCGCCTTCAAGTAAATAGAGTAATTGAGGTGTTGTTGTTTGATGAAACCCAATTTTACCATTTCCTTTAAAGTCATAACTGAAATTCTTAGCTCACAATTTAAATGCATAAAAGAGTTCATAAGAAAATTAGAATTATATTGTGTCACTCGCTTTGCGTTCTCTGCGTTCATCTTATAAAACTTCATATATTACTCCTCCTTTTATCTGTATATCTCACTTTGAACAGGTTTGGTAACACTATAGCTATGTGATCTATCTTATTTCTTATATTAAAGAAGATATTAGACAAATCCTCTTTTAAATTTCAATTTGACATATTAAAGGCTTATTTTTCCGTAAACAAATATCAGTCTAATTACCGAGAGGCTAATCATGCCAAGAAAGATAGGTCAGTGGTATGATTAAGTAAAGAAGAGAATTGGGCATCCAAGATTGGAGGCAATTGATGAATTCTACAGATCATTCAAATATTAGTTTATTAAAAGAAATTGCAGAAATGTTAAATGAAGGAACAGAAATGCAACCGATGCTACAAGGTGCACTACGAAAGTTTTTGAAGGGTACTAATTTTGAAACAGGTTGGATTTTCTTTGTCAATAAACGAGGTAGACACGAGCTAATTGCACATGAGAATTTACCACTTGCATTGGAGGATCGAAACTGCCATTTCCTCGCAAAAGGCGGTTGTTGGTGCATATCAAAATATCGCAATCAAGAATTGATGAAAGCTTCTAATATTATTGAGTGCCAACGTATTGAGAATGCTACTACTGCTTGTGTTGGTGATTGTGCAGGTATTACTCATCATGCGACGGTACCTTTACAATCTGGACAAGAACGATTTGGATTACTAAATGTAGCTTCACCGAATACAGTACGTTTTACTGACGATGAATTAGCCTTGCTTGAATCGGTCGCTTTCCAAATGGGTTCTGCAATCAAGAGGATACTTCTAACAAAACAAGAGCAAGAAATGGCACTTGTACAGGAACGTAACCGACTTGCGAGAGATTTACATGATTCGGTCAATCAATTACTCTTCTCTGTCACGTTAACTTCACGAGCAGGTATTGAAATGGCAGAGAAAACAGAGACAAAAGAAACTTTTAAAGAAATTCAAAATTTAACACAAGAGGCACTTACAGAGATGCGTGCTTTAATCTGGCAACTTCGTCCAAAAGGTTTAGAAAGTGGTTTAATCGAAGCGATAAAAGGATACGCCGAAATGCTCGGTTTACAGCTGAAAGTAAAAGTATCTGGCGTACTCCAACTACCTTCTCGTATTGAAGAGACACTTTTCAGACTAACGCAGGAAGCGCTTAACAATGTAAGAAAACATGCAGGTGTTAAAGAAGCACAAATTTTCATCACGATTACACAAACAGATGTATTACTTGTTATAAAAGATGAAGGTAGAGGATTCCAAGTTGACTCACTCGTCCAACTACCTTCAATCGGGTTACAAAGTATGCGTGACCGCACAAAAGCTTTAGGTGGCTCGGTTGATTGGGTAAGTAATTTGGGCAAAGGAACAGAAATCTTAATCCGTTTACCTTATTAAAGGGGGATAAGTATGATTAACGTTTTAATAGCTGATGATCACCATGTGGTAAGAAGGGGATTGTTGTTCTTCCTTAAAACTCAAAAAGATATCGAAGTAGTAGGAGAAGCTTGTAATGGCAAAGAGGCAGTCGAACTAACTAAAGAGCTACATCCTGATATTGTATTAATGGACTTAGTCATGCCTGAAATGGATGGTATTCAAGCAACAAAACGCATTAAAGCAAAATATCCAGAAATACAAATTTTGATGTTAACAAGTTTTTCTGATCGTGACCATGTTGTACCTGCAATTGAAGCAGGAGCAGCAGGTTATCAATTAAAGGATATCGAACCTGATGAGCTTGTTTTAGCAATTCGCCGAATTATGGCTGGAGAAAATATTATGCATCCACAAGCAACAACACAACTTATACGAAATCGTGAGATAATGGAAGATCTTCCACATGTCAAACATCCACTAACAAAAAGAGAACAGGATGTACTAGCAGAATTGACAAAAGGAAAAAGTAACAAAGAAATTGCGGCATCACTTTTTGTTACTGAAAAAACAGTGAAAACACATATTTCGAATATCTTCGCTAAGTTAGAAGTACAAGATCGAACACAGGCTGCACTCTATGCTGTCAAACATGGTTTAACAGAAGGCAGTGGAGAAGATTATTAAGATAATTACGCTGTTAGGTCGCATGTAGAAAAAATATTATGCGGGGGCTCTACGTTGTTATTTGATCAGATATTCTTAATATAAAAAATCGCCATCTCTTAGTGTAGAGAGGCGATTTTTTATTTTATTTATATAAATGAGTAAAATTCAATATTCAATCTCTCTATAGACAATATCCACTTTTATATGGTATTATATAAAATCCGTAAAGGTGTATAATATTTAAATATATCATAAATATTATAATTTGTCAAGTTTAATTCGTTTAAAATATTAAAAAAATTGAAGGTGACTCGATTGGATTTTAATATCATGAATATTCATTCATCCTTAATTCAAAAACAGGCAGTGCAAGAAATTTTTCAATGTAATGATTTTACTACTAAATATGGTCTTAGTTTAACGGAACAACAAGCAATGGAATTAGTTAAAACAAGAAATCAAGTATTAAGTTCAAATGGTCGAGTTGAATTTAGTGGAGGAATTATTCATAAAATCATTCAGGAATTTTGTGACTCTCCTTATATTACAAAAGACAATTACGTCTCTACAATCCAAGAACTCATTGAAATCTTTTACTATTACAAAAATGAAATGGAAGATTTAGTGAGCGATGATGATTTAATCTATTTCATGGGAAATGCCTTTAATCAAAAATGTCAAGGGTCTCTAGAGTTACTTTCTGGTAGAGAACTAGATAAAATAGCTACGAATCTTAGGTATGGAAAAAATCCATTAGATGATGAAGAAGCTGATTGCGAGAATGAGGATGATGATAATTATGAGGAGTATTGAAAAGTTTGGTGAGATATATCGATTTAATCTAAGTGAAGAATTTTACGTTCAATCTCTTTTAGAAATAGCTGTTCAAAAGAATATATTAACACTAGAAGAATTAGAAATAATCCAGGTTCAATGCATACAACTTCTTAACAGCCAAATCGAAAAATATAATAATGGTCAATCTAGTTCCGTTAGAATTGAAGTGGCTGAGGGAATCATGAAGTCGATTCTTTATACAATAGGCATTCAATTAAAAACGTTTCCAACCCCGAAAGACGCAGTTAATATGTTAAAAACAACTACAATCGAAAAACTGTATCAACTAGGAAGAAAAAGAATTGATCAAAAGTTAAAAGCGACAAAGGTTCTTACTAATCTAATGTTGGAAAATAAGTTGGATACTCCTCAAGAAATATACAATGCTACTGTGACAGAAGGAGTAAAGGGCTTTTTTAAAATTTATAATCCAAATTTCGAAGCTCACGAAATTCATATTACCGCCGATTATCCAGTTTGTGTGCCAATCAATGGTTTTGTTGGCATTGAATTTATGCAAAAATATGTAGAAACCATTAATTATGAAAATATATTTTGTCGGTATTTTTCATCAGAGGCTATTCATTGCCTATTAAGTGGATATCAAGAAGAGTATCAATATTTAGTGATGAATATATATGAAAAGGTACTTACAACAGCAATTGGTTGCAAAATCATTGGAAAGGATTCGAGGGATTTAACAATCTCTAAGATTCAAAAAAATTATCTGTTGAATTTTTTATCCACACAATCAGTTGAGCAATTAAAAGAAATTGTATTGAAGGCAGCTAAACTTCTAAAGTATGAGCTAGGTATTAACGCCGGTTCTTTAGAAAAATACATTGATAAGAGTTTATCAATTATAGTGGCGAATATAGCTACAGCAGTAAAATCGAATGCGCTCGATCAACAATTTATAACGGCAAAATATATTGACAAGAACTATAAGATAAAATTTTCAGACGGTAGCAAAATAGACGATGAGTTATATAGAAACGTCATCAAAGAAATAAAAGAATGTCGCTATACTTCTGATAAATTAGCGATTATAAAAAGTGAAATACATTCTATGAGTGATTTAGAAGATGTGATAAGAGATGCCACATTATCAAAAAGTGAAATAATGGAAGTCCTCACTTTACTCAATCCTATTGAAATTGCTGCACTATTAAAGCGTCACTCTTATGATTTGGAACTAGAATTTAATGGAGTGCGTGAAGAGGAAATGCGATTTAGAGAATGCCTGGATATATATCTATCTTTACAATCTAATGATTTAAGGGGTCAAATATTAAAGGCTTCTCATCAAATTGAAGAGAAATAAGAAAAACTGCCTGTAAAGTCCAAACAAAAAGAGGGGGATTAGAAACCCCTCTGAAATTTCGTTTTATCAAATAAAATGTAATCTACCTTTTGGTGTTCTTTTTAATTTGCTTTGAAGTATTTTTCCCTCTGCTTCGCTCAGCTAATTGGGCTTGGGTGTTCGCTTTTCTTTCAATAAATGCAAGTTCACGTTTTAGTTTGAAATAACTATCATATCTATCTTTTTCGAGTGTACCTTCCTCAATTGCTGCTTTTACAGCACATCCAGGCTCTTTTTTGTGTTCACAATCTCTAAAACGACAGTGTTGAGCTAGTGTTTCAATATCATTAAAACTACTATCTAGACTATCTGAATTATTCCATAATTGAAATTCGCGCATTCCAGGGGTATCAATCAGTAACCCGCCAGTTGGCAATTGGAAAAGCTCACGATGTGTCGTTGTATGTCTGCCTTTATCATCATTCGTACGAATTGTTTGAACGGACATTACCTTTTCCTCACAAAGTGCGTTTGTTAAAGAGGATTTACCAACACCGGATGAACCGAGTAAAGCCCCTGTCTTGCCATCTGAAAGTAATTGTTGCAATAGGTCAATTCCCTCACCAGTTAAACTACTGACTGTGTAAATCGGAACACCAAAGGCGATTGTTTCAACTTGGTCTACATATTCTGAAGGATCTTCGCACAAATCCTTTTTGGTTAAGACAATAATAGGATTTGCCCCAGAATCATAGGCTGCGATTAAGTATCTTTCTAATCTACGTAGATTGAAGTCTTTGTTTAAACTCATGACTAGAAATACATAATTGATATTAACAGCAATAATCTGTTCTTCGACGCTTGAACCTGCTACTTTTCTTGAGAAAAGAGAAGTTCTTGGAAGGATTGCATGAATCATCCCTTTTTCTTCTCCAGGCATTTGTTCTAATACAACCCAATCTCCAATTACAGGATAGTCTCGGCGAACTTGAGCATTATATTGAAAATGACCAGAAGGTGTAGCCATCCATTCACCAAATTCTGTCATCACACGATATGAATGCTTATGTTCCAATAAAACACGACCAACTGTTAAATGTTCGTTCGTATTTAAATGCTTATATGCTTCAAATTGTTTTTGCCAATTATTATTCCAACCGTAATCTTGTAAATTCACTTTTGTTCCTCCTAATGTGTGTAGGCTTAAGAGCCATTTTTGTTTTGAACTTCATTGCAAATGTTGAGCTAATAGAGTCCTAAAAAATAAAAAACCTGTAACTGCAAATTGGCAGTCACAGGTTTCACGCACATTAGAAGAGAGTGTACTTAAAAAGCACACAAGTAGTGAGTGTATCGTAACAAACCAATTTGCTTGGATTCAATGAATGATAGAATTTTCATGATACCTCACCTACTTTCTCTTAGTTGAAACAAGATTAACATTTATTAGTTATAGTGTCAATATTTATATTTTAATTTATCGATTGGTTAAAATATATTATGCTCATGATCACGTTCTAAACCTTCTGGCTCTATATGAACTAGTACTACTGCTAATGGTTTTACACGACGAATGGTTTGCTCAATTTCTTCGGTAATATGATGACTTTGCCAAACATTAAGATCAGGGTTTACAGTGACTGTTAGATCGACAAAAATTAGATTGCCATGATTACGACCTTTAAAATCTATCAATTGAATGACGCCATCTACATTTTTAACAAGCACAGACAGGGCTTCTAATTCCCCTTCGTCAAAGCCGTCTGTTAATGTATGAACGGCTTCAAAGAATATCTCCCAAGCAGTTTTTAAGATTAAACATCCTACAGCTACTGCGGTAATCGAATCGATAATCGGAAAGCCGAAAATAGCACCGAAAATCCCAACTGAAGTACCAAAACTGACCCATGCATCTGAACGATTATCGTAAGCTGCAGCTTTTACTGCTGAACTTTCAATGCGATTTGCTAGTCTAATATTAAATAAGTAAACCAAGTACATCACGACACCACTGCCAAGTGCGACAAATGCTGTTAGCAATGATGGTGTAGCATGATTGTGGTCAATAAAACTTTTCGCAGCATTAAATAGAACTTGAAAACCTACAATTGCCATGATAAAAGAAGCAATTAGTGATGATATCGTTTCAGCTCGCAAATGTCCGTAATGATGATCCTTATCGGGTGGCTTTTGAGAAATTCGAAGTCCTACTAGAACGGCTACAGATGCGATAATATCTGTTGTATTATTTAGCCCATCTGCTTTAAGGGCAGTAGAATGTCCTATAAAACCTATGGCTAATTTAGTAGAACTAAGGATAAGGTAGGTGAAAATACTAAGCCATGCACCTTTTTCCCCTTGTCTTAAATTTGTATATAAGTCCACAATGTTTCCCCCTTGCAAAAGTTTCAGACAAGCGAAAACGACGCACACTATAAATTTTAGCGTGCGTCGTTCTATGTTTAGTTAAACATTAAAAGTTATTCTTCAGATGTGTTGTTTTCTCCATCAATTGAAGCTTGTTCTTTTAATTCTTCTGGAAGTTTGATGACTTCTAGATAAAGAATATGGTGACCGTCTAATTCTTTAATGATAAATTCATAACCTTGTTCAGTAATTTTTTCACCTTTTACTGCATCAAAATCTTGAGTCATGAACCAACCACCGATTGTATCAATATCTTCTTCTTCAATGTTAATGCCTAAAAAGTCGTTTACATTTTCAATCAACATTTTGGCATCTAAGATATAGTGATCATCTTCAATTTTACGGATTTCAGGGACTTCATCTTGGTCAAATTCGTCACGGATATCACCGACAATTTCTTCGATAATATCTTCAATCGTAACAAGACCTGAAGTACCACCATATTCATCCATTAAAATGGCCATATGGATTCGTTCGCGTTGAATTTTTAAAAGTAAATCACTAACTGGCATTGTTTCAAATACACGAATAATCGGTTGCATATATTCAGTAACCGGTTTTGAACCGTTTGCAGGATCTTTAATATAAGCTGTTAAAAGATTTTTCATATTGACAAGGCCAATAATATGGTCTTTGTCTCCATCGATAATTGGATAGCGAGTATATTGTTCTACGCCCATAACTTCAAATACTTCTTTTAACGTTAGCTCTTTTTCGATACCAATGATTTCTGTACGAGGTACCATGATTTCTTTGGCAATACGATCGTCGAATTCAAAAATGCTATTAACATATTTATATTCAGACTGATTAATCTCGCCGCCTTTTAAACTATCAGATAAGATGATTCGTAATTCTTCCTCAGTCATTGCGACTTCGGACTCTTTCATACCTTTTAAACCAAATAGGGCAGCTAAGCCATTGGCTGAAGAATTTAAGAGTTTGATGAATATGAACATCACATTATGGAATCCGATTAAAAAGCCAGAGATATTAAGGGCTACACTTTCTGCTTTTTGAATCGCCAATGTTTTTGGTGCTAACTCACCCATAACTACGTGGACAAATGTCACGATAGAGAATGATAGGATAAATGATAGGATAGATGTAATACTAGGATTTAAGTTAAGTAAGTTGAATAGCGGATCTAATAGTTTAGCAACCGTACCTTCCCCTAACCAACCTAAACCTAAAGATGTAATCGTAATCCCTAGTTGGCAGGCAGATAAATATTCATCTAAACTGTTTACTACCTTTTTTGCTTTTAATGCTTTTTTGTTACCTTCAGCAATAAGCTGATCAATTCGAGTTGTTCTAACCTTTACGATAGCAAACTCTGTTGCTACGAAAACTGCTGAACATGCGATCAAGACAGCAAAAGCTGTCAATCGTATGGCTATGTCCAAAGACTTCCTTTGTTCCAAGACCCAAATGAGGGGGAGAACAAAGTGTACACCTCCTGTGATTTTAAAAATGTTTTAAGAATATAATAAGATATTTTTCGACAAAAGACAAATTATCCATATGCTTTTTGTTTATATTTCTCAAACTTTTTACCTAACGAATCGAATCTTAGTTAAGATTACATAAGATAAATTCTACTATTAAGGTTATTTGAAATAAACATTTATTTTTTTGCATGGAAAAATATATAATGATAGGATATATTGATAAAATTTTCAAAAAGTATTGACAATTACAAAATCTTAATGTTAATATTTAGAAACACTAAATATTTTGAGGAAAAGGGGGTATGGAACATGAAAATGATTAAGCATAATTCAATCACAAGCAAATTTCATAATGTATCCACACCAAATCCTCCTAATTTTCTTTTGATCTAAAAATTAATGGTTGGTACGGGTGTGTTCCGTACTCGTTAAAATTAGCGCATGCTCATTTTAGGGTATGTGCTTTTTTGTTGCCTTTAATTCATAAAATTTAGTGAAATAACAAAAAAGGGAGTGTGCATGATGTATGTGCGAAAAATGCGAAGGAAAATGAACAAGGATTCGATAGAAGATGGCTAGCTAGACTTTGCAAAAGAAGGGAAGGAAATTGATCTATGTTTGATGTATTAATAAAACTTCAATGGTTTTTTAAAGAAAATTGGAAACGATATACGATTGCTGTTGTGCTATTAATCATTGCTAATACTATAGAAGTACTGCCACCATGGTTAATCGGTGAATCGATTGATTCTATACATCGTGGGACACTTACAAGTATATTATTATGGCAATATATTGGTGCGTTAGCAGGCCTTTTAGTACTTGCGTATATTGTCAATTTTATTTGGCAGTATCAATTATTCGGCGGTTCAAATGTAATTGAGCGGAAGCTTAGAAAAAATTTAATGGCTCAGTTTTTGAAAATGTCACCACCATTCTATGAGCGTAATCGTACAGGAGATTTAATGGCCCGTGCTACAAATGATTTGCGTGCTGTTTCCGTAACAGCCGGATTTGGCATTATGACACTTTTAGATTCAACATTATATCTTGCCACGATTATTCTAATGATGGGCTTTTCAGTATCTTGGAAATTAACGCTTGCAGCAATTATTCCATTGCCTATTTTAGCAATTACCATGCAAATCTTAGGTAAAAAAATTCATGAGAAATATATGATTGCACAAGATGCTTTTGGCCAGATGAATGACCGTGTACTAGAAGCAGTCGAAGGTGTACGTGTTGTCAGAGCATATGTTCACGAACGAGCAACTGAAAAACATTTTGACGACATGACAGAAGAAGTTTATGAAAAAAATATGGATGTTGAAAAAATTGATGCATGGTTTACGCCAATCACAAGAGTTTTAACAGGGTTAAGTTATATGATTGGACTGGGTTACGGAGCATACTTGGTATCAAATGGTGATATTACTCTGGGAAAATTAGTTTCCTTTAACGTTTATCTAGGTATGGTCGTATGGCCGATGTTTGCAATAGGGGAATTGATCAATGTGATGCAACGTGGAAATGCATCATTAGATCGCGTTCAAGAAACGCTAAACGAGAAAGAAGACGTGGCTGATCCTCAAGAACCTATGGTTATTGAAAAACCAAGTTCGGTTGTTTTCCATGATGTAACATTCCAATATCCTCAATCACAATCGACGAACTTGTCACATTTAGAGGTATCTCTAGAAAGAGGGCAAACACTAGGGATTGTCGGTAAAACAGGAAGTGGAAAAACCACAGTAGTAAAGCAATTACTACGAGAATACCCTACTGGTGAAGGAAATCTAAAACTATCTGGTGAGTTAATAGAAGCACAAACAAAAGAGCAGGTTCGTAATTGGATTGGCTATGTGCCGCAAGATCACGTATTATTCTCCCGTACAATAAGGGAAAATATATTGTTTGGAAAGGCAGATGCCACAGAAGAAGAATTACAGACAGCTATTCGAGTTTCATGCTTCGAAAAAGATTTGGAAATGCTACCAATGGGGTTAAATACATTAGTTGGTGAGAAGGGGATATCTCTATCAGGTGGCCAAAAACAACGTATTTCCATAGCCCGTGCTTTAATACGTGATCCGGAGATATTAATCATGGATGATTCACTTTCAGCAGTTGACGCTAAAACGGAGAGTGCGATTATCAAGAATATCCAAGAAATTCGCAAACAGAAAACAACAATTATTGTAACCCACCGTTTGTCTGCAATTATGCATGCGGATTGGATCATCGTATTAGAAGATGGCAAAATTGTTGAAGAAGGTACACATGAACAACTGATTTCAAAAGAGGGTTGGTACAAAGAACAACATGATCGCCAACAGATTGAGGGGGCGAAATAATTATGAGTACAACCAGAAGACTTTGGCGTTATGCCTTACTTTATAAAAAAATATTAGCAACAGGACTTTTTCTTCTAGCAATTGCAGTAGTTGCAGATTTAGCAGGTCCATTAGTTGCAAAGAAGATTATTGATGATCATATCTCAAAAGCTACTGAACAAGGTTTAGAATTTCAACCAATTGCTATTTTATTAGCCGTATTTTTTGGCTTAGCCGTAATTACAGCTATATTCCGATATGGACAATATATTCTATTACAAATGGGCGCAAATCGTATTATTCAAAAAATGCGAAATAATATTTATCAACATATACAAACACTTCCAATTCGATATTTTGACCGTCTACCTGCTGGGAAAGTAGTATCACGAGTTACGAATGATACGGAAGCGATTCATGATTTATTTGTTCAAGTATTGTCTCAATTTGCTTCAAGTTTCATGACGATATTCGGCATCTATATTGCGCTATTTTTCTTAGATTGGAAAATGGCCTGTATTGCATTATTGGTTGTTCCATTGCTTATTCTTTGGGCAATCCTTTATCGAAAGTATGCAGCAAAATACAATCATATCGTTCGTGGTAAGTTGTCTGATATGAATGGAATGATCAATGAGTCTATTAATGGGATGACAATTATTCAAGCATTTGGACGAGAAAAGCAAATGCAAAAAGAGTTTGATGAATTAAATGACGAATATTATAAATATCAAAATAAGCTAGTATTACTAGACTCAGCAACTTCACATAATTTAGTTGGTGTTATTCGTTCACTTACATTTATTATGTTCATCTGGTATTTCGGAAGTGCCGAATTAACTGGAGACCGTGCTATCTCAATTGGTATGTTGTATGCATTTGTCGACTATATTACTCGACTATTTAATCCAGTTACAAATATTGTTAACCAGCTTGCTAACTTAGAAAGAGCGAACGTTGCTTCTGAACGTGTATTTGATTTACTAGATCAACCTGGTGAAGCAGTCGATGATACGAGAATAGACCGTTATCATGGAGATGTGGCATTTAACCATGTTTGGTTTGCCTATAAGGAAGAAGAATATGTATTAAAAGATATCAATTTCAAGGCGAAACAAGGCGAAACAATTGCATTAGTAGGGCATACTGGCTCAGGAAAAAGTTCAATTATGAATCTACTTTTCCGTTTTTACGACGTGACAAAGGGGTCTATTACGATTGATGGACTGAATATTCAAGATTACTCTCGTCAAACTATTCGTGAGCATATGGGCATCGTGTTACAGGATCCTTATCTATTCACAGGTACAATTGCATCTAATGTAAGTTTAGAGGATCCTAAAATTTCTCGGGAAACGGTTGAAAAAGCGATAAAAGCTGTCGGAGGAGATCAAGTATTAGCTAATTTACCTGGTGGTATAGATGAACCTGTTATTGAAAAGGGGAGTACGCTTTCATCAGGACAAAGACAATTGATTTCGTTTGCGAGAGCACTTGCCTTTAACCCAGCTATATTAATATTAGATGAGGCTACATCTAATATTGATACAGAAACAGAAGAAATTATTCAACATGCAATGGAAGTATTAAAAAAAGGGCGCACAACATTTATCATTGCGCATCGACTTTCTACTATTAAAAATGCAGATAGAATTTTAGTACTTGATCGTGGTGAAATTGTAGAACAAGGTACGCATGACGAACTTTTAGCCTTAGGTGGAAGATATAATCAGATGTATAAATTGCAATCTGGTGAAATGAAATAATTTCTTACTCTCTTATATAGCAAGATAAATCAAATCAATATGACAAAAGACAACTATAGACGTTTTTGTTTATAGTTGTTTTTTTATTTTTTCCAAATATCATCACTCCATCTCTAACGAAAAAACTGATATGATAGATATTAGTGTTTTTTAATCTGAACAGAGAAAAGGTAATTAAGATATTGCTGAAGAACAAGAAAGGAAGTTATGTTCATGGCACAAGTTGTTGCTAAGCCAACTGTAATGCGTACAAATTTAATATTAACGAACAAAGCGCGTGAAGGCATTTTAGCATGGGCGAAGGATGAACATGCTTTTTTTCACCTACAAAAATCATTTGTTGTACACATTGAGCATGTTCAAAATACATCACATGACGAAATGGCTGTCACTCTCTATTTTGATAATGTGGAAAATAATGCACTTGCCGAAAAGTTGGATGAACAAGTAGCGGTCATGAATTGTGTTGTAAAATATGAAGGTTTACTCGCAACAAATTTCCGTGTATTAAGTAAACGAGTACCTGTCCATACGAATCGCCGTTTTAAGACGAAAATGCAGTTTGCTACAAACGCTAGCAATACTGTTGGATTACCACTCGAATTACATAGTAAAATTCGAGAGTTACCAATTGCAGAAGAACGCTCAAAGTATGTCCAAAAGCGTATTTCAAGTTGGGAAGGGTACCTGAAAATCCAAGAACGAGATGCGACTATCGATGATATGACCGTTTCCTTCTCTCATTATGAAGTGAATGAAGATTTCAGTCGTATAACCTTTAAAATCAATGGATTAAAAGAAAATGAATGGAAGAAAATTGTTGGATTAAGTGCAAAAGTGCAAGGATCTAAAGATGAACTGGGGTCAGTACTAAAAGCTCATTCTTCCAAAAAAACAGTTGAAATTGATTTGCGTCCATTTATACAGGAACAAGTACGAAAAGATAGATGGCATCCTAAAACAAGAGAACTCGTGTTTAGTAACTTTGCTACTTTGAGTCAGATTCGTCGTTTACGAAAAGGCTTTAGTGATCTAGAAAAAGGATTGGCTGCGAATGCGAATTTAGAAAAAATTCTATTTGAAGAACGTCCAAGGATTCAACAACCTAAAAAAAGAGTAGAACTACAATTCGATAATCGACTCAATGAATTCCAAAGAGAAGCGGTTATTGGTGCTTTATCGGCTGAAGATTTATATGTCATTCAAGGTCCTCCTGGAACTGGGAAAACGACCGTTATATCTGAAATCTGTCAACAAAACGCTAAGGCAGGATTAAAAACTTTAGTTGCATCACAATCCAATTTAGCTGTTGATAACGCATTAAGTAGACTTCTCGCAAACAAGGACATTCGTATCCTTCGCTATGGTCGTACAGAAAGTATCGAAGAAGAAGGAAAAAAATTCATCGAAGAAAATGTAGCGTTATATTGGCGAGAACAAACATTACATGATTTAGAAGCAGAACTAGCCATTCATCGAGATCGTACAGCTGAATTGGACCTTGCAATTGATCAAAAAGAAAAAGAACTTCAAGGGCTACAACAACAGCTCGCGGTACTAGAAGAAAAAATAGCAGAACAGGAACAAGCTGAAAAAGATTATGTAATCGTTGAAGAAGATATAAAAAATTTAAAGAAATCACTAGGACCTCTAAGAAAAGAACAGCGTCTTTTAGAAGAGAAAGCAAGTGAACTTACTGCTAAAAAAATAATCGAAGAAAAACAGATTCAACAATTCGAAGAGCTATTATCAAAATATGGTTCGTTAGAAAAGTTAGAAGAAACGGTACAAGAAAAACAAACAGAAGTTGTGAAATTGCGCCAACAAGTTTCCTATTTACTTTCTAAAGGTGAATTAGAAAAAGCAGAACTAGCACTGAAAAATGCGCGAACTGCTTACCAAGAATGGCTTGAAAACCATCGAAAACTTCAAGCGTCCAATGAAGCCATTGAAGAATGCAAAAAAATCCAGGATTTAAATGTTTTTATGGAAGAACATCATATCCAAGCGAATACAAAAATTGAATGGCAACGTAATTCCTTTGAACGCATTAAAGCTCAAATGTTTGGCTATAACGATTGGAAAGAAGTAAGAAATCGACTAAACGGAGCAATCGGGTATCTTGAAGGTCAAATAGGTGTTTCAGAAAGTCAGCGTATTTTGCAAAAGGTTGAGATAGAAACGAAGAATGGATATTCTTCCTATTCTATTCGTGAAATCGATTCGGCAATCGATCACTTTAAAAGATTCTTACTCGAGACACCTGACCTTTATATAAATCAGCTTTATGTATACCTTGAGCGTTTGTACAATCGACGCTTTTTTGTAGAAGAACAATTTGGCATGCTTGAAAATCAGCGTCAAGAAATCATGCGACTATTCCAAATGATGAAACAAGAAGTGAAATCGCAAGTATCGTATATCTTGAATACATCAAAACAACATGAAAGTGGATTGCTAAATGTAGGAAATCGCTGGAGTGCTGAGGTTGAACAGTTAAAAAAGAAAATAGACAAGTTAAGTGAAGCTGTTCAAGAAGAACTGACAGAAGCTTTACCAGACATTCAACATCAATTGAACATTCAAGAAAAAGAATTAGAGCAGCTGACTATTCAAATGCAATCGGTAGCTACAACTTTACCTAAACTTAAGCAAATACAGGATACTTTTGAGACTCTTTTAAAAGAGGAAGAAGATGCGCTCGAAAACCTTGCACAAACAGAAGTAAAAGTAAAAGAAATTAATACAAAAGGACTTTTACAAGAGAAAAAATTAAAAGAACTTGAACAAATCCTGCAACAAGATTTAGCAAGACAAAAACAATATACAGAAGAAACGATTAAAGGTGTCGAAAATATAATTGAAAAACTTCATCATGACAAACAACAATTGCCGATTAAACAAAAGTTACAACAACAGTGGCATCAACTATTGTTAAATGCGAGCGAGCATGACCTAGATGAGATACGTAAACTATATGTAAACCATGCAAATGTCATTGGAACAACATGTGTTGCTTCTGCGCGTAAAGAATTTATGGACAACTATCCGACTTTTGATGTGGTAATTATTGATGAAGTCTCAAAGGCAACGCCACCTGAATTGTTACTTCCAATGTTAAAGGGTAAGAAAATTATTTTAGTAGGTGACCATCATCAACTTCCACCACTAATTGGGGATGACACTTTAGAGGAAACGCTTAAAGCGATTATCGATGAAAGTGATGATTTACAGGAAATTAATGAGTTGAAGAAACTATTAAAAGAATCCTTATTCGAACGATTATTTAAAAACTTACCAAAATCAAATAAACAAATGCTAGCCATTCAATATCGCATGCACGAAAATATTATGAAAACCATCGCTCCTTTCTATGAAAACGAAGATAGCCATTTGCAATGTGGTCTAGAAAATTCAGATCAAGTACGAGATCATCACTTAGAAGGTCATTATGTAAAACGAGATGATCATTTAATATGGCTTGATATGCCAAGTAGAAAGCCTTATTTTGAAGAGCAGATGAAAAACGGGAAAAGTCGTTTTAACCCGGGTGAATTAGATACAATTCGCCATACATTACTCGATTTAAATCAAGCTACAGAAATGGCGATTACAAGTGGAAATCTACCAAAAGGAACGAAGAAAAGTGTAGGGGTTATTAGTTTTTACGGTGAACAAGTTAAGAAAATTGATCATCTCATTCAACAAGAACTGAAGCTAGATCACTTGCAATTGCGCACAGGTACAGTGGATAGATTCCAAGGTATGGAGATGGACGTGATCATCGTTAGTATGGTCCGCAACACAGATCATAAAGGTGGAGACATTGGGTTTGCTAATGATTATCGCCGCTTAAATGTTGCGTTATCTCGTGCAAGGGAATTACTAATACTTGTTGGTAGTGTAGAAATGTTTACGAAACGTGCGAAGAAAAAAGAATCTCGCGCCATGTATAGTCATTTACTTGAAGTTGTCAAATCGCAAAATGGACTGCGTGATGAGGAAGGAAAAGCAAAATAGTGTTTGAAAGGAGCACCAATTGTGAACGCATTAGAAAATAAGCTAACTAAAAAAATTAAACAAGATCCAAAAGCGAATATCTTAGCTACATTTAGCTGGTGCTTCCCTATTCAAACAATAGAGTTTAAATATAAACCAGTAAAACGACTAACAATGGATATCTTGATGAAAATGGTTTTACTCAGCTGCAAACAAGCAGAAATTGCAGAACCTAAAGAACTTAGTGACTTGTTGTTAGTAGAAGAATTATTTATTCGAGATTTGCTTCAAAACCTACAAAATAAAGGATTAGTTGAAAAAGAAGCGTACTTTCGATTAACTGCAAGAGGCGAAAAACAGCTCGAAAACGGAATATTTGAAGAGGAACAGGAAGAAGAAACACAAGAATTATTATATAGTGCCAATCACAAAGATTTTCTAACAGGTAATATGGAAGATTTAGATGATTTGGATGAATTACCAGAGCCCTTTCCTTATGCTTCAGAAGAACCGATGGATGTAGAGGATGAAGTGATTTTCAATGCATTACAAGAAAATCGTCCTGCACTTAAGAACGAAGAAAAGGACCAAGATGCAGTTCAAACCTTCATCACCTCAATCACATCAAATAAAATCATACAAATTAACGATGTCCCTTGTGTACAATTTATCCTTTACAATAAAGAGAAAGATTTACTCTATACCCGTGTATGGAACACATTAACGGGACACTGGGATGAAACACTGGAAAAACTTTTAACAGAAAAAGAATTATTAAAATGGCGTGAAGATTATTTAGAACAAATAAAGTAATATCTAATTTTAATCATAAACATGAAACAGCATTAGTTCATGTACCATTTTCTTTACTTGTTCTTCGTCAGGTGGGGTTGTGTCGGTCCATTTAATCGTGCCATCTTGTTCATAAATTCCTTCATAACGATTTTGTTTATAAAAGAAACTAATTGACCAGCCAGGTAATTGTTGGTTTTCAAATAGTGGTTTGAAGCTAAAATGTTGAATCATCTAGTAAGCCCCTTTCAGAGTTTTTAAGTTATCCTTAGTATAATTTACCAGTCCCTAATTTCATAGCAAAATCTAAGGGCTTGTCGAAAAATGGCTATCCATTTAACAATAACTAACTGTCTGCTATAATAAGGCTTAGTTTTAGCTGCTTTCATACAATATGTGGAAGTAAATGGACTCGATTGAAGCATAAATTTATGCACAAAATACTAAAGCTTAATTGAAAGAAATGGGTGAATCAATTGAATACACTACTTTCGATTTTATTTATGACCGTTGTTGGTGCAGTAATCGGGGGATTTACAAATCATCTGGCTATTAAAATGCTGTTTAGACCACATGCGCCAATATATATTGGTTCGTGGAGATTACCTTTTACACCAGGTCTAATTCCAAAAAGACGTGGTGAATTAGCGAAACAATTAGGAAAAACAGTTGTAAACTATTTGTTAACGCCCGAAATGTTTCGTAAAAAGCTGTTTACAAATAGCAATCAGCAAAAGGTAGAACAATGGTTGAATGATAAAATTCAAGAAACTATTTTTACGAAAGAAAAAACGATAAAAGATTGGCTACAACAAGTTGGCGTATCGAACTTACCTCAAACGGTTGAAGGTAAAGTAGACAACATTGTTGTGGATCAAGTTAATCATTTCAAAAATGTATTATCGTCAAATGCAATTGAAGAATTATTGCCAGTATCGTGGGAACAAAAGGCAACTTCCAAGATTCCTGATATTGCGCGTTATATTCTAAAAAAAGGCGAGGATTATTTTGAATCTGAAGAAGGTTATCAAACCATTAAAAAGTTAATCGATGATTTCTTAGAGTCTAAAGGGACTTTAGGTGGCATGATTCAAATGTTCTTAGGTGATTCATCATCACTTGTGGATAAATTACAAAAAGAAGTAAATAAATTTATCAATGCGCCAGGAACAATGGTGTTATTAACAAACTTATTAACATCTGAGTGGAAAAAACTAAAAGTACAATCGGTTCCTCAATTAGTAGGTGAATTAGATTTCAACTCAACACAAGCAAGAATTCAAGCCTATGTGAAACAAGAATTACAAATCGAAAATCGTTTGGATAAGCCACTTGTATATTATTGGAATGATGGTGCAGAGTGGATGGCACGAAACGTTGTCCCACAATTCGTTGAAAAAGGCTTTGCTATAGCTGAAGATAAATTAGAGGATGCTATTAAACGCTTGAATTTGGAACAAATCGTAAAAGAACAAGTAGATTCATTCCCAGTATCTGTGTTAGAAGATTTGGTTTTGGGCATTTCAAAACGCGAATTTAAAATGATTACAGTATTAGGTTTTGTTCTTGGAGGAGTAATTGGTGTCATACAAGGAATCTTTGTTAGCATATTCTAAGAGATGATTGGCATTTAATGATTAAGAAAAGTTGAATAAAAGAAAGTAGGGAAATGAATTGAATAATATTTATAATGAAATTAATGCATTAGAAGGTGCATTTCGTAAAACAAATGAATTTCAAGCTTTACAACAAGCAATTACAACAGTGAAAGCTGATGAAGATGCTGCAAAGCTTTTCAAAAACTTCCGTGATGTCCAATTGAAACTACAACAAAAACAAATGCAAGGACAACAAATTGAAGAAGACGAATTACAATATGCTCAAAAAACTGCACAACTAGCACAACAAAATGAAAAAATCGCCAACATGTTACAAGCAGAAATGGCACTAAGTGGTCTAATTGAAGAGATTAACCGAGTATTAGTAAAACCAATCGAAGGCTTATACAAAGACTTCAACTAAAGCCATAATTTTTTAAGCTCTCAAGTCAATACTTGAGGGCTTTTTGTATGTTTCAATTTTGTAATAACTATATTTATAAAGATTCCTTTCGAGATTTAGACGGAAATTTGCTACAATATACTAGATATTTTTTATCTATCCTAATACGTATATTTATAAGATCGACCTAATAGATTTATTAAATGATTTTAGAAAGAAGTGATTAAGAATATGCAAGTATTGAAAGTGGAAGGTGCGTACCCTCAAGATTTTATGCGGGTATTTCATGATATAACAAATTTGTTTTTTGAAGATACTAAGTTAGCGAAAAAAGATTTAGTACCGGACTTGGTTGTTCAGTTCAACCATCATACAACTGCCGATTTTACAGTAATTGCAGATGGAACTCTTCAAATGGATGGTCAAATTTATAAAAGTCAATTTCAACAGGCATATGAAACTGAAGGAACAGAAAGAGAAAGAAGAATTCGAGTAAAAAGAGCTTTATCTCATGTATTACTTGATATGCTTGAACAAAAGACAGGGATTATTCAACAATGGGGTATTCTAACAGGTATTCGACCTACAAAACTGTATCATAAATTTAGAAAAGCAGGTTTAACGGATCAACAAATACATGATAAGCTCAAAAATGAGTTTAGCCTTGCTGATGAAAAAATCGATATGTTAAAAAGTATTGTAAAAACACAGCTAAAGACAATTCCGGACTTAGACACAATAGGTAATGAGGTTAGTATTTATATCGGCATACCATTTTGTCCAACGAAGTGTGCATATTGTACATTTCCTGCTTATGCTATCCAAAGTAATCGTAAACAAGGTAGAGTTGCAACATTTTTAGATGGACTTCATATAGAAATTCAAGAGATGGGGAAATGGTTAAAAAAACACGATATGAAAACCACCTCAATCTATTGGGGTGGAGGTACACCTACTTCTATTGAAGCGGATGAGATGGATGCATTGTATCAAACTATGTTTGATTCGTTCCCGCATTCAGAAACTATTCGTGAAATTACGGTCGAAGCGGGGAGACCGGATACTATTACGCCAGAAAAATTAGCTATATTAAAAAAATGGGGTATTGACCGTATTAGTGTTAATCCACAATCCTATACAGATGAAACGTTAAAGGCAATCGGTCGCCATCATACGGTTCAAGAAACAATTGATAAGTTCTGGATGGCAAGAGAAGCTGGTATGAATAACATCAATATGGACCTTATTATTGGTTTACCAAATGAAGGAACTGAGGAATTTGAACATTCACTTAGCGAATCTGAAAAAATGATGCCGGAATCTTTGACCGTTCATACATTGTCGTTTAAACGAGCATCGGAAATGACCCATAACAAAGAAAAGTACAAAGTAGCGGATCGTCAAACAGCAGAAAAAATGATGTTTCGTGCCCATGAATGGACTGCAGAACATGGTTACAAGCCATATTATCTATACAGACAAAAGAATATCCTTGGCAATCTAGAAAATGTGGGATACTCATTACCTGGTGAGGAGAGCATTTATAATATTGCAATTATGGAAGAAGTCCAAACGATTATTGGCTTAGGCTGTGGTGCGTCAACGAAATTAGTAAATGCTGAAACAGGGAAAATCTCACAATATCATAACCCGAAAGAACCTGTGCAATATATCATGTCATTTGAAGATGCAATTCATAAAAAAATCGAAGCATTAGATGAACTATATGGGTTTGAAAAATAAGACTCTTTGTAAATAGTTGGGGCTCTCCCCAACTATTTTTTGGCTTTGTGATAAAAGGGAGCCCGAGAGAGAAATCACTCTTTCTGTTTCTTTTCATCATAAAGCCACAAAGCTATTTGCAATACAACGGCATCTTGAAAAACGGTTGGATTAAAACCTGTCATTTCAAAAATTTGATTCAAACGATATGTAAGGGTATGACGATGAATATCTAACATCTCTGCTGTCAATGAAATCTGTTGATTGCAATGTAAAAATTCATCTAGCGTATGAAGTAATTTAGGATTAACGTCCTTCAACAATCTATGTGTGAATTGTTGTGCTTCAGGAGATTCCTTTTTCTTCAATAAAGAATACAGTTCTACGGACTCAAAGAACGAAATAATTTGGCTATGTTCGCTATATTCTAGAGCTGTCTTAGCTGTATCGTAAGCATGGCGAACTTTACTTAGATCATCTATCATCGTTCCAACGCCGATTTTCACCTTAAAATATTTTTGAATTTGTTTGACTAAAGAACTCAGACTTTTCTTTACGGCTTTTTCGGAAGTCCCTGATGTTAAGATAAAGTATTCATCTGATTGATATTTTCCAATCAATACAGAATCATGAACATAAAAGTCTTCTAAGTATTCGACAAAAGATTGATAGGCTTGATGTTTTGGTATTACTTTAAGAATTGCTAAATAATAGGGTGATTCTGAATGGAAGGAAACTTTTAAAAGACGTTCAGTCATTAATTTTTCGATAGGTTGACCTGTTAGTAAATCTTCAAAAATTCTTTCACGCATTTTTCTCTTCCACTCAGATTGAGAAACAATAAGTGCTTGGTGTACCATCATTTCAGTAGTAAGTTGTACAAGTGTTGCTACCTCTAATAACTCATCTGGGTCTCCGGTAATTCCAACAACTCCAACTAATTCGTTTTGAAAGTAAATAGGTAGATTAATGCCAGGTTTGGCCTTTGGAAAAAGGTGCATGTTCTTTTCAGTTATGATTAATGGCTTTTCACTTTCTACAACCATTTTTGCTCCCTCATGAATACTTTCAACACGTAATTGATCTCCAGAAGCTAAAATAATACCACTTGTGTTCATAACATTGATATTACGATGAAGACGTAACATTGTTTGTTCAACAATTTGGTTTGCTAGTTGTTTTGAAATCATAAGATACTCCTTCACGTATAAATTTATAACTGTTATACGACAGATAAATTATACATTAAGTATAATGTAAAATGAAAGAATTATTAATATAATTCTATGTAAGCGTTTTACTTATAGGAGGAATTGACGTGAAAATCATTGTCAGCCCTGATTCTTTTAAAGGTTCATTATCCGCTACAGATGCGGCAAAAATTATGGCAGATGCCATACATGAAATGGATAAAAAAATTGAAACTGTATTATTACCTGTTGCAGATGGTGGAGAGGGAACGTTAGAGCCATTGATCAATGCAACGAACGGGAAGCTTGAATGCGTTAAAGTTCAAGACCCATTAGGTAGAACTATTAATGCAGAGTATGGAATTCTTGGTGATGGTGAAACTTGCATGATTGAAATGGCAAAAGCATCAGGTTTAACACTATTGTCACCAGATGAACGTAATCCGTTAGTTGCTTCCACATTTGGCACGGGTCAACTTATCTTACATGCATTAAATGCTGGATATCGTAAATTTGTCATTGGCATTGGGGGGAGTGCTACAAATGACGGAGGTACAGGAATGCTACGTGCACTAGGCATGAAGTTTTTAGATGCACAAGGCCAAGAACTAGCAGAAGGTGCACAGCCATTAAAAAATTTATCTAAAATTGATATGAGCAAATTTGATCCGCGTATCAAATTATCACAATTTGTAATTGCGTGTGATGTAGACAATCCACTAGTAGGCCCAAATGGTGCAACGGCAATCTTTGGCCCACAAAAAGGTGCTACGGAAGAAATGGTAAAAGAAATAGATTTAAATTTATACCATTTAGCAAATGTTATCGAAAAAGAAACGAGGATTGCATTGCATCAAAAACCAGGTGCAGGTGCTGCAGGAGGTATTGGAGGAGCTTTTTTGGCATTCTTTCCTGTAGAACTAAAACCAGGAATTGAAGTTGTCATGAAGGCAATAGATTTTGCTCGTCATCTTCAGTCAGCATCACTAGTGATAACAGGGGAAGGAAAATCTGATGTTCAAACGCTATCTGGAAAGGCGCCTGTTGGTATTGCGAAAGAAGCAGCTAAACAGCATGTGCCAGTCGTCTTAATATCTGGATATGTAGAAGAGTCTAGTAGAGTACAACTAGCTAAATATTTTACCCAAATTGCTAGTGTTGCAAATGAACAAGTTTCTAGTGAAGAATCGATTGCGAATCCAGCAATCTACTTAAAAGAAAGAACATATGAAACAGTTCAAAAATTAATCAATTCATAGGGGTGGAATAATGTTATTTCTAATCATTTTAATAGGTGTATTGTTTATCGTTTTTGCAACTGCAAAACTAAAGCTTCATCCATTTTTAGCTTTGCTCGGTGCATCCTTCTTCGTAGGAATTGCATCTGGTATGCCACTTTTAGATATTGTTAAAAATATCAATGAAGGTTTCGGCGGATTGATGACCAGCATAGGTATAGTCATTATTGCTGGAACAATTATTGGTGTTATTTTAGAGAAATCAGGCGCAGCATATCGAATGGCTGAGATTGTATTACGAATTCTTGGAGAAAAACGTCCGCAATTAGCGATGAGTATTATTGGGTATATTGTTTCGATTCCTGTATTTTGTGATTCAGGTTTTATCATACTATCAAGTTTACAAAAATCTTTAGCCAAACGTGCAAAAGTTAGAGTAGCATCAATGGCTGTCGCGTTAGCAACCGGATTATATGCAACGCATACATTAGTGCCACCAACTCCTGGACCAATCGCTGCTGCAGGAAATATCGGAGCTACTGATTATTTAGGAACGATTATTTTAGTTGGCTTAATCGTAGCTATTCCGGCAACAATTGTTGGTTATTTCTGGGCATTGAAGATGGGAACTAAAATCGAGGTACCCGCTGACCATGAAGAAGCTTTAGATTATGAAGAAGTGATTAAATCATTTGGTAAAATGCCATCTACTTTTAAAGCATTTTTGCCCATTGTATTACCTATTATTTTGATTGGAATCGGCTCAGTAGCTGCTTTAACATTAGATGATAAATCTGGGGTGTCACACTTTTTACAGTTTATTGGTTCACCATCTGTAGCATTACTATTTGGAGTATTAGCATCATTCTTATTACTTCCAGAAATTAGTGAAGTGACATTAAATGATTGGATTGGGGAAAGTTTAAAAGAAGCAGCACCTATTCTTTTAATCACGGGTGCTGGAGGTGCTTTTGGTACCATTATCAAAAATACAGGTGTAGCAGAGATTCTACAATCTATGGATCTCGGTGCATTATCCCAAGGTGTATTGTTCTTATTAGTACCATTTATTATTGCGGCAGCATTAAAATCTGCGCAAGGTTCTTCTACTGCTGCTTTAGTTATTACGTCGTCTTTAATCGCACCGATGTTACCAACTTTAGGAATAGAAGGTGCTCTTCCATTAGCACTTGTTGTCATGGCACTTGGTGCAGGAGCAATGACAGTTAGCCACGTTAATGATAGCTTCTTCTGGGTAGTAACCCAGTTTAGTGGCATGAAGGTAACCGATGCTTACAAAGCCCAAACAATGGCAACACTCTTACAAGGTATCACAACTATTATTGTTACCATGATTATTTGGTTGATCTTTGTGTAAGTACCGAAAGATATAAAATAACATATAAAAGCCTAATGTAGAGTATTTATACATTAGGCTTTTAATTTATTAAAATATAGGAATATTTAATAGAAGGAATTATTTAGAAAAATAATATGGACAACCTATGCATAAGAAAAATAGAGATTACATAGGATGAAATAAACAATTATCTGATGCACAAGTCAAGTGCTATACTATTAATGACAATACAGAGTAATTGACAGTGTATTTTTTGCAGTTTAGTCGATGAAATATTCGTATTGGAGGTTTTAATTATGGACGAAATAACTTTAAAAACACTTCTACTCGATATTCAAAATGGAAAAACTACTTGGCAAGAACAAAACCAAACAGAACTCATTGATTCAATGATGGAACATATCGGTTCTCCAGATTCAGAGCTTAGAGATAAATTAATTTATCGAGGTTTTTCTCAACTTATCCAGGACGAGAATTTGATACCAGAAGAAAAACTCGTCGATTTGCTTACAAAAGCATTAGGAGACGAATATTTGTTTTATGAAATTGGTGACGTCGGAACAGACCATATCTTTAAGCGTTCTTTTTCAGTCCTATTAATCACGTTAATATTAGGTAAAGATTTAGAACATTCCTTTATACCATTACAATTATTAGATCGCACTAGAAATGAATTGCTCCTATATTTAGATTTAGAACAGGATTTAAGAGGATTTGTTTCCGAAAAAGGTTGGGCACATAGTGTAGCGCATACAGCTGATGCCATTGATGAATTAGTGAAAAATCCTAAAATGGATGTGAAATTTTTCCCTTCTATTTTTCAAGGATTGGCTAATAAGGCACTGACCTTTGCGGATGTATATATAGCAGACGAGGCAGAGAGATTATTAAAACCGATAATGGTAATGCTTGAAATAGGAATTGCTACAGAAATAGTGGATGATTTATTCGATAAGATTCCATCATTCCTAAAGCTACAAAAAAGTAAACTTGAAGAAGAAAAATACGTAAAATTAAATGCTAATTGCAAAAGCTTTTTAAAGAGCTTTTATGTCTGCGTAGGATCCAGTGAAAAATATATTGAATTTCAAAAGAAAATAAGCAGTTGCTTAAAAAAATTATAATTATAAATAGTTCAAAGGGGGAGAGTATATTTCTCTCCTTTTTTTGTGAAGATTTTATTGGAAGTTTTTGAAAAATGAATGTAAATATTAATGAATTAAATCGAAAAAGTACATAACTTGCCGATAAAAACTGTAAGTTGGTATCAGAATATGGGGATGCTTTAAATTCTAGATTTCTTGTTTTTTCGTATATCTTAAAGGTTATAAAAATAAATTATAATAAGGACCGAAAAATTCAGAATTTAAACGTCTTAATTACTTTGAAAAATTAAAAGAAAATTCCGTATTTTATTTTAAACTATGCTACGATATTATTAACGATATTTATACTAAGGGGCGAATATTAAGTGACAATTTCAACAGTAATTTTTGATCTAGATGATACGCTATTATGGGATAAAAAAAGTATTGCTACCGCATTTGCTTTAACTTGTGAGAAAGCTGCTTCCATCGTTGAAGTTGATGCGAAGGAATTAGAAGAAAAAGTACGTGAAACTGCTCGCAATTTATATAGTACATATCCTACATATGAATACACAAAGTTAATAGGGATTAATCCATTCGAAGGGCTTTGGGGACAATTTGATGATCCAACACCTCAATTTCAGGAATTGAAAAGCATTGTTCCAGTATATCGAAAAGATGCATGGACTGGTGGATTAAAAAAGCTTGGAATACAAGATGAAAAACTTGGGGCAGAACTGGGTGAATATTTTGTAGAAGCAAGAAAACAAAGCCCATTTGTTTATGAGGATACATTTGAAGTATTGGATACTTTAAAGGGAAAATATCAACTTATTTTACTGACAAATGGTTCTCCTAGTCTACAAAATTTAAAATTGAAAATTACACCTGAAATTGTACCTTATTTTGACCATATTATTATTTCCGGGAATTTTGGTGAAGGTAAGCCAGCTGCTTCCATTTTCAGACACGTTTTAGAAGTAGCAAAAGTAGATGCAAAAGAAGCTATTATGGTTGGAGACAATCTAATGACCGATATTCTCGGTTCTTCTCGTGTGCAAATGCGTTCTGCATGGATAAACCGTGAAAACAAACCTCATGTTGAAGGGGTTCAACCTACTTATGAAATTCATGCTTTACATGAGCTTGTTCAATTGGTAGAGAAAATTTAGGTAAAAAATTAGAAACCCAAGAAAGGAAAAAGTCGTTCATATCGTGAGGGGAAGAGAATGAAGACTATGAAAAGATTATTAAAAGATCCTAAAATATTTATTGCAGGGGCTTTGACATTGGCTTTGGTGATATATCGATTCTATTGAATTTTCGAAGAGTAGCGTAGCTGCTCTTTTTTTATGTCGTTAAATCCAGATATCATTTATTAGCACATTAGTGAAAATAGCAAAATAAAAGAAGCGGTCTCTAATTAATAGAAACCGCTTCTGGCATTATTTAAGTAGAAGATTATAAGTTAATCGCTTTTGCTTCGAAGACATTGTCTTGAGCTGTTAAGAATTCGATATTTTCAAAAGCATTATCTACAGAAAGCATCATGATGGCATTCCCACCTTGATTTGAACGACCAACTTGCATTGTGGCAATATTGATATCTTTTTCTGCAAGTAGTGTACCAACGCGTCCGATGGCACCTGGTTTGTCAGTATGTTTGATAAAGATTAAATGACCTTCTGGTACAACGTCAACAACATAGTCATCAACTTGAACGATACGAGCTCCTAGTCCGTTTAGTAATGTACCTTTTACTTTGTGCGTTTCATTTTTTGTTATAAGTTCAACTGAGATAGAATTTAAGAATGCTTTAGCAGTTGTAGACTTATGTTCGTTGATTTTGATAGCATTTCTTTCTGCTAAATAACGAGCATTTACGTTGTTTACATGATTTCCAAGATTACGACTAAGTACACCTTTGACAGCGTTATTTGTTAATGGACGAACATCAAAGCTTGCAAGTTCGCCAGAGTAGTATATATTGATTTCTTCGATGGCTTCGTCTACTAAGTTAGAAACGAAAGCACCGATTTTATTGGCAAGATCAAAGAATGGTTCTACTTTAGCGACCATATCTTTAGGAACTGATGGCATGTTCACTGGGTTACGAACTGTTCCTATTTTAAAGTAACTTAAGATATCGTTACTTACATCAACTGCGACAGATTCTTGCGCTTCTACAGTTGAAGCACCAAGGTGTGGAGTTGCGATTACTTGTGGTAAGTCTAAAAGGCGATTTCCTACGAATGGTTCATCTTCCATTACGTCTAGTGCAGCACCTGCAACTTTACCATTTTCAATGGCATTGTACAAAGCTTCTTCATCGATGATACCACCACGTGCACAGTTAATAATGCGAACGCCGTCTTTCATGATGTTGAAAACTTCTTCATTAATCATATGACGAGTAGAATCTAGAAGTGGTGTGTGGACAGTGATAAAATCTGCTACACGTGCTACATCTTCAACACTACCATAATCAACACCAGCTTTTTCGGCTTTTTCGGCTGTCAAGAATGGGTCATAAGCAATTACATTCATACGATTTCCTTTAGCACGATGAGCCACTTCTTGACCGATTCGACCGAAACCAATGACACCTAATGTTTTGTTTTTAAGCTCAACACCTACGAATTTTTTGCGATCCCAACGTCCTTCTTTTAAAGATAGATAGGCGTGAGGAATATGACGAGCTAAAGACATAATCATAGCAGTTGTATGTTCTGCAGCAGAGTTTGTATTACCATCCGGAGCATTTACGACGATAATCCCTTTTTCTGTAGCAGCATCTAAATCAATATTATCGACACCAACACCTGCTCGACCGATAAGTTTTAAATGATCAGCGGCTTCAATAATTTCTCGTGTTACTTTTGTTTGAGAACGGACAAGTAATACATCAAAGTCTTTAATAATTGCTTTCAATTCTTCTGGTTGAAGGCCAGTGTTAATCACAATATTCAAATCTAGTTCTTGTTCTTGACGAAGTGGATAAATTCCATCTTCGCTTAGTGGGTCACTGATTAAAATGTTAATAGCCATCTTTGTATTCTCTCCTTATTGTGCAACTTTTTCTGTAGTATTTTGTAAGTAAACTGCTTGAGCTGCGGCAACACCAGCACCAAGTTGAATATCTTTTCCAACTTTTACTAGTGCGATTTCCATTGCAGCAACATATTGTAGTACATCAGTTGGAGCGCAATAGCCCATGTGACCAACTCGGAAGATTTTTCCCTTTAATGTTTGTTGACCACCTGCAATAGATAAGTTGAAGTCTGCTTTTAATACTTTTCGGAATGCTTCTGGATCGAAATCATCAGGTTTCACAGATGTAACTGTTGGAGAACCATCTTCGTCTGAAGCGAATAATGGAAGATCTAAAGCTTTAAATGCAGCACGAGTCATGTCACGCATTAGTTGGTGACGAGCATATACATTTTCAAGACCTTCTTGTTCGAAGTTTTCAAGTGTTTGTTCTAAACCAAATAGTAAAGATAAAGCTGGTGTGAAAGGTGTTGTATCTTTTGCAAGATTGTCACGGTATTTTGTTAGATCTAAGTAAAAACCTTTTTTGGGATTACTTTCGATAACTTTCCATGCGCGTTCACTTACTGCAATAAAGTTCAGTCCAGCTGGTAGCATAAATGCTTTTTGAGAACCAGTTACGACAACATCGATACCCCATTCATCCATTTTAGTTTCTACACCTGCCATGCAAGAAACACCATCGATAATAACTAATGTCTCATCATTTACTGCATGAACAGCTTGTGCTAATTTACCAACAGGATTTAAGACACCCGTTGAAGTTTCGCAGTATGTAGAAAATACTGCTTTGATATCAGGGTTTGCTTTTACATATTCAGCAATTTCAGCTGGGTTAAGTGAAGTTCCCCATTCAACTTTATATTCTTCTACATTTATTTGATATGCTTCGCAGATTTTAGTGAATCGATTTCCAAATACTCCTGTGGCAACAACTAATACTTTATCACCTGGTTTTACAACATTAACAATTGCTGCTTCAAGTCCTGAAGTACCACTACCTGTTAACATCATGACGTCTTGAGTTGTACCGAAAACTTTTTTCAGTCTAGGTTTAATATTTTGAATCATCAGACTAGTTTCGTTCCCACGGTGCCCAATCATTGGCTTAGCCATTGCACGTTCAACGCTTGGTGGGATTGGTGTTGGTCCTGGAATACGTAATAATTGGTAATCTTGTAACATAAGTAATTGCCCCTCTCGTTTTTAGAAAAATTTGCAAAAGTAACTTGGAAAGTCAAGTACTTCAGCATTTAAATAAAAAAAAGCTCTCCACACCCTTACCGTCGTAAGGGGCGAAAAGCTTGTATAAACAATCGCGGTACCACCCTTGTTTCACTGTCCTTTTGAAATGGACAGTCTTTGCTATATGCTTAACGTGCATGATCCGGGTAAACCTACTTTTATATGTTCGGAGTACCTACTCAGAAGTGGAACTTACCGTTGAAATCACTGATTTACACCAACCATCAGCTCGCTGTGGGATTTTCAAATCGTTAAGTATGTCTTCGTCGTCGTATTTTTTCGTCGTATTGAATTTAATCCAATATTAAAACCATTAACATCGAATGTCAACATTATTTTTGGAATTTCTTAAAATTATTGTTTTGAAACATTGATTAATGAGCATTAACACGAACAATAAAAATGTTTTATATATTTATCGTACGTCTTTTTAGAAAAGACAATATTATATGACATAAAGAAAAAACAACATTACTTATAAATATTTTAGAATAATAAATACAACCCATAGGAAAGTTTTTATCCGGAAAATAAAAAAGTTGATAATTCAATAAAACATTATCAATAGCACATATATATAACACCCTGAAATTAAGTACATAATGATAACGAAATAATATATTTGAAAGAAATTTGTATATTTAAGTGAAATGATAATTATAAAAGGTGACAAATATAATTTTATTTAAATACTTTTTTAAAATAGTTAAATATTCCGCTATTCATTAAAATACATAGTCAGAAAATAGAATTTTTATGATGTTTTGATTTTTGTAAATCTACTCAAATAATAAAATAATATTAGAATTTTCAAAATAAAGGTTTTTATAATAAAACATAGAATATCTTTAAGTAAGGTAGCATTATGTAATTTATTATGAACACAGAGGGGTGCACCAAAATGGGATATGAAACAATTACTATTGAAAGAAACGGTAGATTAGCGATTGTTAGTTTAAATCAACCGCAAAAAATGAATGCGATGGATGATGTAATGCTCCATGAGTTAGCAAATTGTTTTGAAGCATTGCATAAAGATCCTACGATACAAGTGTTGATATTAAAAGGTGAGGGAAAAGTATTCTCCGCCGGTGGAGATATTAAAGCGATGTTAACTGAGAGCTTTGATATTGCTGATGTTATGATAGATATCTCTAGATTGGTGAAGGCATTTTACACCTTACCTATGGTAACTATTGCAGCAGTTCATGGTGCAGCTGCTGGACTTGGTTTTAGTTTAGCATTAGCAGCGGATATTATAATTGGGGAAGAAGATAGTAAATTTGCGATGAATTTTATAGGAATTGGTCTTATCCCTGATGGAGCAGGGCATTTCTTTATGAAAGAAAGATTAGGTGCTCCAAAAGCTCAGCAAATGATTTGGGCTGGAGATGTTTTAAATGGTTTTGCGGCGAAAAAAGTAGGATTAGTCGACGAAGTTGTAGAAAATGGAACAGCAATCGAACAAGCAGGACAATTAGCGCAAAAATTGCTACATTCTCCACTATTATCTATGATTGAGACGAAAAAAATATTGCATGCACAGAAAGTTGCTGAACTGAATAGTATTTTAGAAATGGAGTCAGTGGGGCAGACAACAATGCGTAGTACTAAAGATCATCTAGAAGGTATTAAAGCATTTGTAGAAAAAAGAACGCCGAATTTTGAAGGAAAATAAATCAAATCTAATAATTGTCAATAAAAGGAGTTGTCCAAAATTACAGGACAACTCCTTTTTACTCACACATGAAATAATATTAATTTACCGCTTGAGTTAACAAGACGATGAGTCTCTTCGGATAAACCAAGTTGTTCAATTTTTTCTGCCCCTTGTTTTTTTGCTGTATCTTCATCTGAGAATTCCCATGCTTCATCTTTAATGATTTCACCAGATTTTTTAAAAGCTGTAAAACGAAACGTTAGCATCATCCTCACCCCTTATAATGAATGTACATTCATTATACTAAAATGGATTAAATCTTGTACATTAAAATGTGTAAGACTTAAGTAGAAAACGCTATAAATAATTGGAAGTTCATGTTAAAATAAGAACAAATATTCGCTTTACTGAAAGAGGGATAGTATGTCTTCGATTCGATTTTTCCACACTGCTGACTTGCATTTGGATAGCCCATTTAAAGGAATGTCTAATTTACCTGAACAGGCATTTGAACAGCTACGTAACAGTACATTCGATGCTTTTTCAAATTTAATAGAAAAGGCGATTAAAGAAAAACCTGATTTTATCCTGATTGTAGGTGATATTTATGATGGGGAAGATCGCAGTTTAAGGGCACAACAAATTTTTCAAAAAGGTATGGAGAAGTTATCGGAATATCAAATTCCCATTATTATTAGTTATGGAAATCATGATCATTTGAAGGGGAAATGGACACGCTTTTCATTGCCGGAAAATGTTTACGTAATGCCAAAAGAGACGACTAAATTGACATTGAATGTTCGTGATTCCAAGGTGAATCTATACGGATTTAGCTATCCAGAACGGCATGTACTAAAACCTATGATTGACACATACCCAATTGCCACAGAACAAGATGCCGTACATATTGGGATGTTACATGGAAGTTTACAGGGGAATACAACGCATGATGTTTATGCACCGTTTACAATTGAAGAATTGCTTTCCAAAAATTATGATTATTGGGCTCTTGGACATATCCATAAGCGTCAAGTTTTGCATACTGATCCACCCATTATTTATCCGGGGAATATACAAAGTAGACATCTAAAGGAACAAGGCGTAAAAGGGTTTTATGATGTTACAATTACAAATTTCGCTTCAGATTGTACATTTATTCCGACTTCCGCTATTGTGTATGACAAAATAGAAATCGATTGTGCCAACTTAATACATGCCAATGAAGTTCTTAGGGCTTGTGGACAAGCTTTGGAAAACTTCAGAGAACAATTTGGGGCTGGAGTTGTCTGGCTTTATCTAAAAAATATAGATGAACAAGGAAAGTCTCTATTTGAAGAGACGCCACTTGCAGATTGGCTCGAAGTGATTCGTGAACAAGAGGAAGAAAAGACCCCATTTGTATGGATACAATCATTAGAAATAGACGATTCTGCTGTTAATAGATATGAGCCAACATTAGCATCTGAATCAGTCTTAAAAGTGTTAAGTGAATGGGATGAAAAGCATTTAAAAGAGGTTATAAAGGATCTGTATCAACATCCAAAAGGAAGTCGCTACTTAGAAACGTTAACATCAGAAGATTTAGAATCTCTTGTATCTGAGGCAAAACAACAGTTTTTAAAGAACATTAGTACGTCCAAATGATAGGGGGGATAGATGTGTATTTAAAAAAACTATTGATATACGGTTTTGGACAACATGAAGATATTACAGTTGAATTATCAAAAGGCATCAATGTTTTTTATGGATTAAATGAAGCAGGTAAAACGACTATTCAACAATTTATCTTGCAAATTCTCTTCGGATTTCCTCAAAAAAACCACCAACAACTACGATATGAACCTAAAAAAGGTGGTAAGTTTGGTGGACAAGTCCATCTATCAGATCGTGAATATGGAGAATGTATCATTGAACGAGTAAAAGGAAAAGCAAGTGGAGATGTTACTGTATATCTTGCTAATGGTGAAAAAGGCCATGAAGAGTTATTAGCTAAGATTCTGAGAGGGTATAACCGACACAGTTTTGAAGCAGTATTCTCCTTTTCGGTGCATCAATTACAACAGATGGAGAATTTATCTGAGGAAGAGTTAAGTGGTGTTTTATTAGCATCAGGTACGACTGGTGCAGATCAACTAGGTAATGTAAAACAGGAGTTAGAAAAAAAACAACAGGAATTATTCAAAAAATCAGGAAGAGTTCCTCTTTTAAATCAGAATATTATTGATTTAGTACAACAAGATCAAAAGATTAAAGAAGAACGGAAAAAAATAGATGAATATGAGCCTTCTATGAAAAGGATAGAAGAGATTAAAAATGAGATTAAAACTCTCGATCAACAAGAACAATTGCTAAAACAAAATATACAAAAGTTAAATGAGTTACGGCAAGTTTCACCTTTATTAGAAGAAAAACAAAGATTAGAATCCGTAATAGCTAGTATTGAATATACCTCATTTCCAAACAATGGCATCAACCGATATGAGCAACTGCGAGAACTTCAGTTAACAAACAAAGCTTCTTTAAATAAAGTACAACAAAATTACCATTTCTTAATAGAACAGTTACGGGAAGAGTTTGATAGTGAACGATTAAGTTCATTAAAGGAACTTGTCGAGCGTGATAGTGAATGGAGAGAATGGCAAACTCAAATTCGCCAGTTTGAAAGGGATATTCAAACTGTTAAGCAAGAGATGCATAGTCAATTTCAACTTTTAGGCATTATAAAATCGGAACAACAACAGGCAGTTTTACAATCAGAAGTCTCTATTCAACAGGAAGATCAATTTCAACGTTTGATTCAACAAATGGATGAACAACAAGAGCAATTACGATTTCAAGAGAGAATATCAAAGCGTTTAGAAGAGGAAATCCATACTCTATCACATAAACTGGACGAATTGTATGAAAGCATGCCAACTGAGGAAGACAAGGAACGTTTAAAAAAATGGCAAAAAGAAAAAGAAGAAGCTGCTGAAGCAAAAGTATTACTACAACATCATGGATCGAAATCAGAGCGGTTAGTAAATGTTTTAAGTATTTTTCTAGCAGTAATCTCTATTATCTTAGGTATAGCTCAAGGGAAAATGATATTAAGTATAGTTGGAGTAGTTGTAGCAATTGCAATTTATATATTATTCAATCGAAAGTCAAATGCTTCAAATCAAGACAAACAGTTGGAACAATCTATAAGAAAACTAGATAGAGTTCGCAAAATGGCACAAGAAATGGAACAACTTGAACAATCAATCCGCCTCTATCATGATCGTGTTGTTTTAGTTGAGCAACAATTAGAAGATAAAGAAATAGAACAAAAGCAAGTTTTAAAAACATTAAATAAGTTAACTATTTTTACAGAACAAAGCAAAGAACAACTGAAATTATTTTTAGCTAAATTCCAAATCAGAGGGGATATTCAGCCTAAATTAGTAAACGAGTTATTTAGAAATGTTCGTCAATTACAGTTATCTAATAACCGTTTGATGATGATGATTGATCAGAAAGAACAATTGATGAGATTAACAGAACAAAGGTTACAACAAGCTTCAATCATTTGTAACGCTACTTGTACTGTGGAAAATTTATCTTCAGTTGTGCATAGTAATTATCAACAAATGCTAGAATTACAACAATCTATAGAAAATTCACTCGAAAAGAAAAAAGAATTACAACAGCAATTAGAGGAATTGATCTTGTTGAATGATACGTATGAAGAAGAGATATTCAAATTGTTGCAGGATGCCAATGTTAAAACAATAGACGAGTATTATAAAGCTGCAGAACAATATAATGAGTTTGAGAAAACGTACTTTTCACTTAAACAAATTGAAGCACAGCTTCAAATGTTTGATAAAACAGTACAGACAACAGAATTATCTATAGAAGACATCAATTATCGTATCAATCAGTATAATGAGCATGAAAAACAGTTTCAGCTACAAAAAAATCTCTTATTGAAAGAGCAGGCTACTCTCCATGCGCAAGCTGAACATTTGTTGGAAGATCGACAATATGGTAACCACCTACAACAGTTTGAACAACATAAGGCGGCTTTCAATACCAATGCAAGAGAATGGGTAGTATCTAAACTTATATCAACAGCTATCCAAGAAACTTTGCATCAGTTAAAAGAAGAAAAGCTTCCTGCAGTTTTACAACATGCAGAGCAATATTTTAACGTATTAACCAATAATCGATATGAATCACTTTATCTGAATACAGAGGGGAAATTTGAAGTATTATCAGTGGAGGGCATTCGCTATTCAGTTGCAGAGTTATCACAAGCGACAAAAGAACAAGCTTATATTGCATTGCGATTTGCTCTTGCTGGTTCACTTAAACAATCAGCACCTTTCCCAATTATCATGGATGATCCGTTTGTCCATTTTGATCGTTTAAGAATAATTTACATGGTACAATTAATACAAAGAATTTCAAGTGAACATCAGATTCTTTATTTTACATGCCATGATGGAATGCTGGAACAATGGGAGAAAGCTAATATCATCCAAGTAGCAAATCTTAATAATGAAAGGGGATTGACTTCGGTATGAATGGAGTAGCAACATTACAAGCAGGAGCACCAGTCGATCAATATTTACTTATTAAACAAGCAACAAAAGGTGTTACAACAATGGGAAAACCATTTATGACACTTATTTTACAAGATAAAAGCGGAAGCGTAGAAGCAAAGCTTTGGGATACTGGAGAAGAACAAGAAAAATTGTATCAAGCTGGTGTAATTGTTCGCATCGGTGGAGAAATTCATGATTATCGCGGAAAACTACAATTGCGTATTAAAACAATTCGCCCTATAAATGCAGATGAGAATATTACAGTAACTGATTTAGTTCAATCAGCAGAAACTCCTAAAGAAGAATTATTCGATCAGCTCATGAATTTTTTCTTTGAGATAAAGAATCCTAACATTTCTCGTCTTACAAGATATTTAATTATGGAAAATCAACAATCTCTTATGACTTTTCCTGCAGCGACAAAAAATCATCATGATTATGCTTCAGGATTATTAGATCATGTTGTATCTATGCTGAAACTGGGGAAAGCAATAGCAGATTTGTATCCAACTTTAAATAGAGATCTACTTTATGCGGGAATAATCTTACATGATATTGGTAAGGTAGTAGAATTATCAGGACCAATTTCAACAAGTTATACAGTTACCGGAAATATGTTAGGACATATTTCAATAATGGTATCTGAAATTGCTCTTGCAGCAAATGAGTTGAATATTGAAGGAGAGGAAGTAATGCTTCTTCAACATATGGTTTTATCACATCACGGTAAAGAAGAATGGGGAAGTCCTAAAAAACCAATGCTTCAAGAAGCTGAAATACTGCACTATATTGATAATATAGATGCGAAGATGAACACATTAAAACGTGCATTAGGTAAAACAAAACCTGGTGAATTTACTGAACGCCTATTCCCATTAGATAACCGTTCATTCTATAAACCAACAATTGAATAATCACTTAAAGTAAAATAAAAAAACTCGGACAGCTTATAGTTTGTCCGAGTTTTTTTTATAGGAAAAGTTATTTAGATGAGCTTTTGAATTGATCTAATGCATCTTTTAAGTCTTTATCTTTAATCTTCACGTCTGCATCTTTGATCAATTTAGATACTTTTGTTAACAATTGTGATTGGTCAGCTTCTTGAAGTTGTAATTTTTTCTTGATTTGAGCTTTATTGTCTTCGTAAGAACCTTCTACTTTTGCATCTCGTTCATCTTCTAATTTGATGATATGGTAACCGTAAGAAGATTTTACAGGTTCGCTAATTTCACCTTTTTTAAGCGCATATGCAGCTTTTGTGAATTCAGGAACCATTTTATCTGGACCAAACCAACCAAGTTCTCCACCTTGAGCTTGTGAACCTGTATCAGTAGAATATTTTTTAGCTAATTTAGCGAAATCTTCGCCTTTATCTAATTTAGCTTTCACTTCTTTAGCTGTTTTTTCATCAGCAACAAGAATATGACTAGCTTTTACTTCTTTTTTCATTTCTTCATAATAAGCTTTCATGTCAGCTTCAGATACTTTAACACCATCAGCTAATGCAGCTTCTTGTAACAGATTTAGTTTGACGCTACGTTTAAATGATTTTTCAGTCATATTTTGAGCTGCTAGAGCTTGTTTAAAGTCTTGTCCTTGGCTTTCCATTTGTTCTTTTTGCTTTTTGTATTCAGCACTTACTTCTTTATCAGATACTTTATATTTATCGCTTAATACTTTTTCGATGATGATTAATTGTAATGCGGAGTCACCGACTGAATCTTTCATTTCTTTGTAAAGTTGATCTTTTGTTACGTCTCCAACCTTTGAAGTAGCAACTTTTTCGTCACTCGCGTTACCGCAAGCTGACAATGCAAGTACGGATGCTGCAAGTGTTAATGATAAAACTGTTTTTTTCATCTTCCTTATCTCTCCCAACTTAAGTCACTTGAATATATGCAAATGTAACTATACCATAGAACGAAAAAAAATGGAAAAGGTTGCTGCAAAAAGCGCCTAGCAATGCTCTAAACAAATGCATAGGATAGGTAAGAAAGGGGGTGACAGACATGAGTGGAGGTTACCAAAATAACTACGGTTCTAACTCCTTTGCACTTGTGGTGGTACTATTCATCTTGTTGATCATTGTAGGTGCAGCATTTATGGGTTACGGAGGTTACTAATCAATAAAAGACCATTTACTAAATGTAAATGGTCTTTTCTATAGTTTTACAGGGCACGAGAAGCATCATGACCATGCGCAAGCCTATTCTATAAAGTAAACATCATTTCTAAGTAAAATGAAATTAATAAAATGGTAATAAGCACATTAATGGTGCGATAAATTTTAGGTTGCTTTTCCTCGGGAATTTCTTTCTGTGCGCACAAAGCGTACGTCATCCGATTAATTTGGAATAGATAGAACACCGAGAATAGGACGACAATGGCAATGATCAAGTCTTTTCCTCCCCTCTATATATACCCTTTTAGCATATCAAAAAAAAGACAGAAAATACAAGTTTGGTATCATTTAGTTATTTGTAGGCGAAATAAGGATTTCGAAGCCTTTATCTGTCTCTTCTATTAACGCTTGTTTGGGTGAACGTATTAAATGTTTTACATAAAGTAAATCCATTACACATAATCCACAGTGATAAGCTAATAAAATAGCAAAGTAATGTCTAAATGTAGGGAAAATAATTGCCCCAACTATGAGTATACTATTTAATACCATGAAAGGTACTATTAAAGCGACTATATAACGTGATTTCAAAATAGGCTCATGAATGCGCATAGCTAATACAGGAATAATTTTAAAGTGTTTTTCTATAGAAAAGCGTAATCTTGAACGATAACGCATCAATGGCAAAAAATGCAAAAGCTTATGAATAGGGTAGATCATTAAAAACACTAAAATGAATAGTGGAAATAATCGATCAGAGACTGGATTGTCTTTATAAGCCGTTATTGAAATGTAAAAAACAGAAAAGACCATCATAACAAATATTGCTGATATTAAGAAGATACGATGATGTCCATATTGTTTTTGTACATTAATGGTTTTCCAACAATGCAACTTGTAGCATCTCCAATTTTTTTATTTAATAAAATCATCGATACATAACATTAAAGGTTTTTAGAAGGAAAATCAAGCTTAATTTTTTTAAACAAGTTGCTATTTTTAAGAAGATACCATGTTAGATTGGCTTCTAATGCTGATTTGAATGAAATAAGTAGGTAGTTAAAGTTAGTATAAAAAAACCAACATCAAAATTTAAAGGAACCATTCATTGATGTTGGAACGATTATTTAATCTTCTATATTTTTTAAAGAATCTTCAAATATATCCATAAAGTCATCCCCATAAATGTTACGGATAAGGGCGACTAATTCTAAAAATTGCGGGAATTTACCGTACATTCCTTTTAAAGGAAGAGAACCTTCAATAATACTATGTCTAGAATGATTGAAGTTTTCGTATAGCTCTAAAAGCAATGATTGACCTTTTTCGGTGAGCTCAACATATGTATTTCTTTTATCATCATCACGTTTAGAGAATGATAGCAAGCCACGTTCTTCTAAATTTTTTGAAAAATTAAAAGCTGTCGATACATGCATTACACCGAATTTAGCAATATCAGATATGGAAGCACCTTTCAAATTGTTAGCAATAAGTAATACATGGTGTTCATTAATATTCAAATCATAAGGTTTGATCCATGCTTGCCAATCTTTTTCTACGGCTTTCCAAAGGGCTTTTGATAATTGTGCAACACGTTGTGAGTAGAGCATGGCTTCTTTAGCCGTAAGTAATTCTTCAGACATAGCTATCACCACTTTCGTAATTTCTTAATATTATATCATTCTCTTACAAAAATATACAATAGAATAAAGAAATGTTATGCAAAGAAAATTTATCGTTATAATATTTTGTTTATTATTTAGCTAATTATTACTCTCTTTTTTGGCTTTTCTATTTTGAAACGCATTTATTTGCTGTTGAATTTCTTCAACAGAGCTTTGCAATGAAGAAATTTCTTGTTGAAGATGTTGTTGAATAGGAGCAGTTTCTTCTTGCCATACAGAAATAGATGATTTCGTATCCTCTAAAACAGCTGGAACAGCAACTTTTACTTCACTTTTAATATTATTAATGGAATTTTTGATATTCGTAACATGATGGCTTAAATCTTTTACTTGTTCATTTACAATATTTTTACCCGTTTTTAAAGTAGAGCGTAATTCTTTTCCGGATTGTGGTGTAGTTAGTAATACCGCTGCAGCACTACCCAATAGACCAGTTGTAAGTCCGAATAAAAAAGTTGAGGCTTTCATAAAATTCAGTCTCCTTTTTTCTTATAGTTATTTCCTCTTAATACTATATTAAAACAAGATATTAAAAAAATAAAATGGGGATAACTCGTGAGCTAAGTAAATACTTAAGAGTTATCCCATTTATCATATAAATAGAAGGAGTTGACCTATATAATACTGAAGGTCAACTCCTTCTTTTTGTTAGGCTTGATGTAAAGCTGTTGTAAATTTTGAACGTTTTACGAGATTCATAATAATTGGGTAAATTATTACGAAAGCTACAATATTAATAGCTACAGCGGGTAAGACCACTGTTAAGAATAGTGCTCCAAAAGGAATGTTAGCACCAGTAACTACAATTGCAGAACCTAAAAATACACTACCTGAGATAATTGTACCAATACCGGCAAGAATAGCTGATACAACAATTTTTTGAGCCATTTTTTTCAATAAAACAACAATGACATAAAAGATAAATGCTGTAACAAATTTGTCGATTATATTTGGTACAAATCCACCTGGGAATGTAGAAAATAGTCCTGAAATAATGCCGGTAGTCACAGCAAGAAGAAATACCTCTTTTACTCTAGGGAATAGTAGAATTCCGATGAACATCATTGTTAACATGAAGTCAGGTTTCATCCCACCATTAAACCCAGGAATAACAACATATAATGCTGCTCCCACACCAACGAGTAGTGCCATTAATACTAAATTTTTTGTATTCATTTCTCATCTCTCCTATTCAGTTGCCTAAGCTAAGCTAATGTTCTCCTTCCGTATCCTCTTGATCGAAAGCGAAAACTTATAATGATTTTACAATTTAATTGTTTGAAAGGCAATAGCGTATTCGGGTCATAAAGCAGAAAAAGCACAGAACAATTTCTGTGCTTTTAATACTCTCTATTCAATAGATAGAATTCTATTATTTGTTCAAGTTAGCTTTAATTTCTTCAGCTAGTTTTTGTAGGATTTCAGGAGTATATTCGTCTTCTTTTGTATTCCACGTAGGTTTAAAACCATCAGTTGCATCATATCTTGGTATAAAGTGTAAATGGAAGTGGAATACGCTTTGACCAGCGGGAGCACCATTATTATTTAATAGATTCATGCCAGCTGGCTTGAAAGTATCTTTAATCGCATTTGCGATACGAGGTGCAACCTTGAAAAGATTAGCAGCTGTTTCTTCGGACATTTCAAAAACGTTTGCCACATGCTCTTTTGGAATTAGTAAAGTATGTCCTTTTGTTAATGGACCGATATCCATAAACGCATAGACATACTCATCTTCATAGATTTTAGTACTTGGAATAGACCCATCGATAATTTTGCAAAATAAACAATCGCTCATGTAAAAACACACCTTTCACTATTTTGCTATTCATTTTACCACATAGGAACTGCTAGAAAGAGGAATTTTTGATAAACTGTAAATAAGAATGGGAGTGACTTTGAATGACGGTATTAGAATTACAATCTGTAACAGGTGGTTATACACGAAAACCTGTTATTCATGACTTATCTTTTTCTATTGAACCAGGGGAGCTGGTAGGATTAATCGGCTTAAATGGTGCTGGTAAAAGTACTACGATCAAACATATTATTGGAATAATGACACCACAAAAAGGAGAAATTTTGTTAAACGGTGTATCCATTAAAGACAATATGGATCAATATCGTTCTTCTTTCTCTTATATTCCAGAAACCCCGGTTCTTTACGATGAACTGACATTAAAAGAGCATCTTGAGTTGACTGCTATGGCTTATGGAATTGAATTAGAAACTATGGAAGAAAGAGTAGCACCCTTACTAAAAGAATTTAGAATGGAAAAAAGATTGAATTGGTTTCCTTCTCATTTTTCTAAAGGGATGCGCCAAAAAGTAATGATTATGTGTGCCTTTTTAGTCAATCCTTCTTTATATATTATTGATGAGCCATTTTTAGGTCTAGATCCATTAGCAATCCAATCATTATTAGACCAAATGGATGAAAAGAAAAAAGAAGGGGCATCTATTTTAATGTCAACGCATGTATTGGCTACCGCAGAAAAGCATTGCGATAAAATCCTATTATTGCATAACGGTCGTTTGCGTGCATTTGGTACAATGGATGACTTACGCCAAACATTCAATATGCCGAACGCAACATTAGATGATTTATATATCGCGATGACAAAGGAGCAAGATGATGAATAGCTTGCATGATGTTTGGCGTGCGCGGTTTACCCATTATATGGGGGAAGTTCAAAAGTATTTGCGATTCGTCTTTACTGGTCATTTAGCTATTGTTATTATGTTCGTTCTTGGAGCAGCGGGCTATAAATACAGTGAATGGCTAAAAACAGCATCCAGTGATTTTCCTTCAATATTATTAGCGACAGTAATTCTGGGAATTGTATTGGGAATTAGTAGACCTATTACGTTAATTCGAAAACCAGACGAGGTATATTTACTCCCTCTGGAGACAAAATTACCTCTATATTTTAGCAAGGCTTTAAGATATACATTTGGCTCACAAATTATCCTTGTTGCTCTTCTTTATATTGTGACATGGCCGATGCTTCGACAAGTTGCGGGTCTAGAACCGTTAACGATATTCATCGGATTAGTTGTAGCACTTCTATTGAAGTGGTGGAATATTTATAGTGAGTTCAGTTACAGATGGGCTTATAAGGGTCACAATGTTTGGATGGATCGGATTGTTCGGATGGTGTGCTCATTTGCCATGCTTTTCTCTGTTTTGAACGTTCAATTTATTCCGATGATTGTTCTGATCTTAATCATCGTATCTTATCCGATGTCATGGAAAAAGAAAGTTCAACAAACACCATTCCCATATGAACATTTTGTTAGATTAGAAGAAAATCGTATGATGGGGATTTACCGATTTGCAAATTATTTTACAGATGTACCTAATATACATGGAAGTATAAGAAGTCGTGCATGGTTAGATGGAGTTTATAAACTTATACCATATGCAAAACAAAATACGCAGGAATATTTAATATTCCGTTCATTTATACGGACAGATGATCATTTCTTTTTATGGCTTCGTTTAACGGTGATTTCTGCATTAGCTGCAGCCTTTGTTAACATTCCTATTGCCATTGGCGTAGTCGTGGCAGCATTATCATTTGCAACTGCTATTCAGTTGAAACAAGCATTAATAACATCAAATGATTTCAGAATGGACATGTTGTATCCTTTACCAAAGAATGCGCGTGAAAAAGCAGCGGTTAAAATAGTGCGGTATACTATTATTGTACAAGCAATTGTTGTGTTACTTGCAGGATTAGGAATACCATATTTCTATGTACAAGGATTAATCGTACTAGTAGTTGGTGAACTTACACTTCGTTTAAGTAAATAACGAATTATAAAAGGGTGCCCTTAAGGAGTTTTTATTCTTTAAAGAGCATCCTTTTTTATGATTGTTCTCAAATGATATATATTGATTGTGAGAGATTAAAGTTTAACCTCATGAAAGGGGATTGAAATAAGTGACGGAAAAGCAAAAGAAATTAAAGGATATTGAGCTTTCTGTGTTAGATTTAGTATCTGTATTAAAAGATCATGATGCATCATATTCTTTCCAACATAGTTTGGAGTTAGCGCAAAATGTAGAAAAGTTAGGGTACAAACGTTATTGGTTTGCAGAACATCATAATAGTCCGAGTATCGCTAGTTCCGCAACATCATTGTTAATCGGTTATGTTGCACAAGGAACGAAAACAATTCGAGTGGGATCAGGAGGTATAATGCTTCCTAATCATGTCCCTTTAGTAATTGCAGAACAATTCGGTACGTTAGATGCATTATATCCAGACCGCATTGACTTAGGTCTAGGAAGAGCACCAGGTACAGATCCAATAACAGCTCAAGCACTTCGTAGGAATTTGCAAAGTTCGGGTGAAGATTTCCCAGAGAATGTACTAGAATTACAACGTTATTTAAGCAATAATCCAGATGGTCATGTACATGCATATCCTGGTGAAGGTTCAAACGTACCATTATATTTACTAGGATCAAGCCTTTTCAGTGCACGCCTTGCTGGAATGTTAGGATTGCCATATGCATTTGCTAGCCATTTTGCACCGACATATTTAATGGAAGCACTTCGAATGTATAGAGAATCATTCCAACCATCCGAGCAATTAAAAGAACCATACACGATTGCTTGTGTCAATGTAATTGCGGCCGATACAAATGAGGAAGCAAGAAAAATGTCGACGAGTCTATATTTGCATTTTTTGAACATTGTTCGTAATACAAAAAATAAATTACTACCACCAGTAGATGATATGGAAAATTATTGGTCAGAATCCGAAAAGAATATGGTTATGCAGTCATTGTATTATTCATTTATCGGAGACCAAGAAACGATTGAACATGATCTTGGAGCTTTTGTTGAAAGAACAGGCGTGGATGAAATAATGGCTGTTTCACATATTTATGATCCAGCCTCACGTATACGTTCATATGAAATATTAGCTTCGGCAGTAAAAGAGTAGAAATAACAATATCTATGGGTAAGTTGAGAGCCTCCTAACGTGAAGGAGGCTCTTTTCATCCGTATAAAGAGTGATTCAGTAGTGAAAATCAACCACAAATTCGGAGAAGATAAATTCCTTTTAGCCGAGCGAATCACTCAACTTTTAATGATTTATAGCTCCTCTTCATCAGGGCGCTTTGTCACATATATTTTTACATAAGGAGCACTTGTGAAAATATTTCCACGATCTACTCCATTTACATCTTCATGGGTTTCTTTATAGGAACTGGATGCCTTCCATGCTTCAAATGAATGTGGACCAGTCCATTCAGTAAGAGAAATATATGTTTCGTCATGCAAAGGTCTTAGTAAACGAAATGCGATTAAACCGGGTTCGTTTTCAATCGCTTTAATCGTGTCTAAGAAACGATCTTCAAATATTTTTCGACTTTCACTTTTAACAGGAATATGGTTCATAACAAAATAGCCATGTTCGTCTAAGGTATTGATATTACCTATAACTTCATAGCTTCTCGGGGTAGCAAACACACTTTTTTTATCAGATTCATGAAGTAGAACTGTATTTCCTTCACCATATAAAACAATCATATCTTCTTTCGAAAACTTCTTTTTTAGACTTTCCATAAATTCTGGTGTTCCAGAAGTTAAATATAAATACATAGAAATTCCACCTTTGTAAGCTAATTTGAATTCTTGCAACAGTACAAGAAAATTTAATACATTATATTAGAGAAGTATGAACGAGTAATCCTATCAAGAAAAATCAATGTCTATCTCGGAAATCATCCCTCTAAATCGACAAAAAATGGTATAAACATTATGAAAGAAAGTTAATAATAGTATATCCTTTAAATTAGAAAATATCATAAGTAGACACTTTGTCAAAAAGATGTCATCAATTTATACATTTTTTTGACAATCAGCTCGTTGAACTATACAACGCTTGAAGAAACGTCTATTATGAACAATGGATATGAATGTCGAATTAAATAATTACTGAATTGATGAAAGGACGGTTTACTGTTCATGGGAACATTTAATGATACGCTTTTACGCGCAGCACGAGGTGAAAGGACAGCCTATACACCAGTTTGGTACATGCGACAAGCAGGTCGTTCACAACCTGAATATCGCAAGATTAAAGAAAAATATTCACTAGAAGAAATAACGCACCAACCAGAATTATGTGCTTATGTAACGCACTTACCAGTACAAAATTATGATGTGGATGCAGCGATTTTATACAAAGACATCGTTACTCCTTTACCTGGTATGGGAATAGATGTGAAGATTAAAGGCGGAGTAGGCCCTGTTATTTCCAATCCTATTCGCTCGGCGCAAGATGTAAAGAATCTTAGAGAATTTAATCCTGAGGAGCATGTTCCGTTCGTCCTTGATACGATAAAGTTATTGACTAAAGAACAACTTAATGTACCTTTAATCGGCTTTGCCGGAGCACCATTTACATTGGCAAGTTATTTAATAGAAGGCGGTCCCTCTAAAAACTATGCGTTGACAAAATCATTTATGGTGTCACAACCAGAAGCATGGTTCCTTTTGATGGAGAAACTTGGAGATATGGTGATTACAGATTTAAAAGCACAGATTAAAGCAGGTGCTAAAGCATTCCAAATCTTCGACTCATGGGTGGGTGCTTTAAGTCATCGAGACTATAGCATTTTCATCAAACCGGTTATGGAACGTATTTTTAATGAGCTAAAAGGCGAAGGTGTACCGATGATCTTATTTGGTGTAGGTGCAAGTCACTTAGCACTAGATTGGCAAGATCTACCGTTAGATGTAGTTGGATTAGATTGGCGTTTACCTATTAGAGAAGCGCGTGAAATGGGTATTACAAAACCTGTTCAAGGAAATCTTGATCCAACATTATTATTAGCTGATTGGTCAATTCTTGAAGCTCGTACAAAAGAGATTATTGATCAAGGGTTAGAAGTGCCAGGTCATATCTTCAATTTGGGCCATGGAGTATTTCCATCAGTAAATCCAGATGTTTTAAAACGATTAACAACTTTAATACATGAATATAGTGCGCAAAAAATAAAAGCGCATTCATTATAATCTTGAGGTGATTAGAAATGAAAAAACAAATCGGACTATTAGTAATGGCTTATGGAACGCCAAAAAACGATGATGATTTAATTCCTTATTATACACATATTCGCCACGGACACCGTCCTAGTGATGAACATATTGAAGATTTACGCAGCCGTTATAAAGCAATCGGTGGAATTTCACCACTTGCTGAAACAACTGAAAAACAAGGAAAAGCATTAGAAAAACGTTTAAATGAAGTACAAGATGAAGTTGAGTACAAATTATATATTGGCTTAAAACATATTGCGCCTTTTATCGAAGATGCAGTTGAAAAAATGCATAATGATGGTATTACTGAAGCAGTCTCACTAGTTTTAGCACCACATTTTTCTTCATTCTCAACAAAATCATATAATACTCGTGCAACAGATAAAGCAAAGGAACTTGGCAATTTAACTATTTATACTATTGATAGCTGGTATAAAGAAGAAAAATATCTTCAATATTGGACAGAAAAAATCAATGCAGAATTTGCTGCAATGTCTGATGAAGAACGTGAAAAGGCTTGCTTAATCGTTTGTGCTCATTCTCTACCAGAAAAAATTATCGCTATGGGTGATCCATATGCAGATCAACTACATGAAACAGCAGAAATTCTTCAACAACGTACAGGCGTGAAAAACATGGAATTTGGTTGGCAATCTGCCGGTCAAACAAAAGATCCATGGCTTGGACCAGATGTACAAGATTTAACACGTGAGTTATATAACAAGAAAGGCTATCGTTCATTTGTATATACACCAGTTGGTTTTGTAGCTGAGCACTTAGAAGTTCTTTATGATAATGATTATGAATGTAAAACTGTTTGTGAAGAACTAGGAGCAAACTACCATCGTCCAGCAATGCCAAATGACAATCCATTATTTATAGATGCATTAGTTGATGTAGTACAAAAAACATTAGTAGCTCATGCTTAATAGAAAGTGATGATTGATGTGACTGAACAAAAGCGAAGGGTTGCCGTTATCGGAGGGGGGATTACGGGCTTAACAGCTGCGTTCTTTTTGCAACAAGAAGCAAGAAAACAGAAGCTACCGCTTGAGATTGTCCTTATAGAAGCAAGTCACAGATTAGGTGGCAGTATTCAAACAGTAAAAAAGGATGACTTTATCATTGAAAGAGGTCCAGATTCTTTTTTTGAGAAAGATCAAGTAGTTGTAGATTTATCAAAACAGTTAGGGATTGAAGACCAGCTAATCAGTAATTCCCCGGGAAAATCTTATGTAGCTATCAATAATCAACTTTCCCCCATTCCAAAAGGTTCTATTTTAGGAATACCAACTGAAATTTTGCCCTTTGCTAAGTCTGATGCGATTTCTTGGAGTGGAAAGTTAAGGACGGCTTGTGATTTATTATTACCTCCATCTGACATAAGTCAAGATCAATCATTAGGTAAGTTTTTACGTAAACGATTTGGAGAAGAGACTGTTGAAAATTTAATCGAACCTATATTATCGGGAGCGTATTCGGGTGATATCGATTTATTGAGTTTACATGAAACACTTCCGAATTTATCTAATGCTTGTAGAAAACATCGCAGTGTGATTAAAGGTATTCAAAAGGAAACATCTAAACTAAAAGAAGGTGCAAATGGATACTCTTATCTAACGTTAAAGGACGGTTTGGAGAGTTTAATCGATGCTTTAGAGCAAGCGTTAGAAATGGCTATTATTTATAAAAGTGTTCGGGTTCAAAGTATTACAAAATCGAAGGATAAAATAATACTGTCACTAAATAATCAGCATTCTATCTTTGTAGATGGTGTGATTGTTGCGACTTCACATCAAATGGCAACAAAGTTATTTGAGCGAGAAGGTATTTTGAAAAGTTTACTCGATATTCCAGTGAATTCATTTGCGACGGTTTCAATGATTTTTCCACACAACACCATCAAGAAAGCGTTTGATGGATATGGCTTTTTTGTCTCTAGAAGTAGTGAATATTCTATCACTGCATGTTCTCTTACTCATCGCAAATGGCCACACAAAGTCCCTGGAGATTATGAAGTGATTAAGAGCTATGTAGGACGAGCAGGTGATGAATCTATCGTTGAACTGTCTGATTCAGAAATTGAAAAAATTGTCTTACAAGATTTAAAAAGCACCCTTAAAGTTGCTGGAAAACCAATTCATACAGTAGTATCCCGTTTTAAAAAGGCAATGCCGATTTATACAATAGGACATCAAAAAAGAGTTGAACAGGCGAAAAAAGAATTGCATGAGTCATACCCGACTATTCGTCTTGCTGGAAATGCTTATGAAGGCTTCAGTTTAACCGATTGTATTTTACAAGGGGAAAATGCGGCAAAAGAAGTTATAGCATCAATATTCCAAAAAGAACTCTGTCTCTAGTAAGAGATGGAGTTCTTTTGTTTTAATAGTTACATTTAGCTTTGCGAACGTTATTATTTCTTCAAAAAATAGCTAAGAAGACTTCATTTATATTTCACATTTACAAAGTAAAATAGTATATAGAGGTGATGCTTGTGATTTGGAGAAAAATGTGGATTCTATGGATCGTCAGTTTTGCACTAATTCTTAGTGGATGCGGTGAGACTACATACCCTACAATATCTAAAACAAAAAATTTTGTAGCATCTGTAAATTTACAAGCACCATCAATCAGTTTTATAAACGATAAAGGAAAAGTATTTACAACATGGAAACTAGATGAAGGATATACTGGTGCAACATTAATAGATCATGATTATATTTTGCTGTATGGATATCAGTTAAAAAAAGCAACTGTCTATAACTTGAGCACGGGTAAACAAGAATACACCATTGCTACTGGAATTGGTATAACAAATGCTATTTATGATAAAAAACATCAAAAAGTGTATCTAGCAAACGGGAAAACCAACCGTATTTCGGCATATTTTAGTAATGGAAAATTAGCCAAAACTCAAAAGGTAGGAAATTACCCTATGTCCATGATCATCCATGATCAGCAACTTTATATAGTAAATTACAAAGATACTACTTTATCAATATTGCAGACAAATACTTTAAAACCTTTAAAAGAGTGGACTATTGAGAAGTCATCAAATGGTATGCAGATTGTTAAGAATAAGGAATTATGGATTGGTGGTCATGGTGAGGGGATTAAACCAAACTCAACGGCCGATATTTATGACTTACAAACAGGTGAAAGAATATCACAGATTAAACTACCTTTAATGCCTGTTGGTTTTGCAAAGAGTCAAGATCGCGTCTATGTTATTAGTCATGGTGATAGTGCACTTTCTGAAGTGGATTTCAATGGTAAGGTAATTCGTAAAATGGAAGTTGGGGCGAATCCCTTTACTGTAACAATCTTTAAAGACAACATAGTGGTAGCTGGATATGATGATCATCACGTCTATTTTTTACAAAATGGGAAAATTGCTAAAACAATCAATGTAGGTAAAGGACCTTTCCAATTGCTTGTCAGGGGGAACGAAGAATGACGACAATATTAATTGTAGATGATGAACAAGATATGAGAAATTTAGTTGAAGTAATGTTAAGCCAGTCTGGTTTTCAATCTCTTCAAGCGAATGGAGGACAAGAAGCGTTTAAGCTGCTAAAAGAACATCATATAGACTTAGTTATTTTAGATGTAATGATGCCAGAGATGGACGGCTTTTCTGTTTGTGCTGAAATAAGAAAGGAATCTGATGTCCCCATTATTTTCTTGACAGCAAAGGATGCGAATGAGGATAAAGTAAAAGGACTAACAATTGGTGCTGATGATTATGTAGTAAAACCGTTTTCTGCATCAGAGCTAATAGCTAGGATACAAGCCGTATTAAGAAGAACTGAAGGAGAAGTTGTTGAAGATACCAATCATCTAATTGTTAAGGGAGAAATAGAATTAGATGATGTGTCAAGAAAAGTTAGTGTGAGTGGTAAAGTTGTTCCATTAACATTAAAGGAATTCGAAATCCTGCATTTGTTTATGAATAACGAAAGTGTAGTCTATACACGAGAACAACTTTTAGAAATTATATGGGATGCACATTATAGCGGTGGTACTAGAACGGTTGATACACATATTAAAACATTAAGATTAAAACTAGGAGCAAAGACCGGAAAATATATACAAACTGTATGGGGATTGGGGTATCGATTCGAGGTTGTAAGATGAAAAAATTATCCACGAAAATTTGGACAGTCATTGTAGCTTTTTTAGCCATTACAATATTATTTATGTATGTTCTTACGGATTTCTTATATGAAGGCCTTTATGTAAAAGACGCAGAAGATTCAATGGTTGAAGTTGGAGAAAAATTGTCAACAATCTATAATGGTGGAAAAGTAACTGATGAATTTATCCAAAAGATTGATGAATATAATGATTACTCGAATATAAATGTGTTTGCAGTTCGGAATCCTAGAGAACTAAGTGCATGTGTACCATTTGATATCGATTATGATACTTTAATCGGTGCAGATGAACGACAGCAGCTTCTTGAGGGGAAAACAATCACAAAAAAAGGCTATGAAAAGCGTTTTGATCGCCAAGTAATTTCAGCCATTATTCCATTAACTGATCAAAAACGTTTAGAGGGGATTATCTATATATACTTCCCGCTTGCTAAAATAACAGAAATGGCTTCAAAAGAAGTCTTTATCTTACTTGGCAGTGCAGCTATCTTTATAGTCTTAATTGGATTTGGTGTGTTTAAAGGTATCAAGCATATTATGAAACCATTAAAAGAGTTGCAAAATGCAGCTGAAAAGATGGCCGTGGGTAATTATGAAACTCGAGTTGAAGTAAAATCTAAAGATGAAATAGGAGAACTTGCACAAACCTTCAACAAAATGGCCACATCAATACAACGCGAGGATGAAGCTCAAAAGCAATTTCTAGCAACAGTTTCCCATGAATTGCGGACACCCATTAGTTATGTAAAAGGATATGGAGAAGCATTGCAGAATGGATATATAGAGGAATCACAAAGACAAGAGACGCTTTCTCTTATTGTTCGGGAAGCAAATCGCTTAGAAAAACTGACAAATGAATTATTGCAATTATCAAGAGCTGTTAACCAAACAGAATCCGGACCCTTATATCCTTTGCCGCTGGCGGAAACTTTACGTGAAGTTGTAACAATTACGGAGCAAAAAGCTTACTTAAAATCAATTAGTTTGAGAACAGACATTGATGAAGATATCATTATTAATGCAAACGAGGAAAAAATTAAACAAATAATGATTAATCTTATAGAAAATGGACTGCGATATTCTAAAGAAGGAACAGAGATTATTCTAAGTTCAAAGAGAAAAGAGAATATGGCAATTATAACTGTACAAGATCATGGTATTGGAATACCTGCTGAAGACTTACCACATATAACTGAACGCTTTTATCGAGTCAATAAAGCACGAAGCAGAAGTGATGGAGGTAGTGGATTAGGTCTTTCTATTGTAGATCAGCTTGTAAAATATCATAAAGGAACTTGGCATATAGATAGTGAATTAGGTAATGGTACAAAAGTGACTATACAAATACCATTAATAAAGGAGATTTAAATGATGAAAAAACTACTAATAAGTTTAGCTGTAATAGCTGGTGTACTTGCTGGCTGTAACAATGCAAATAGTTCAAAGACAGATGATTCTACATCACATAACGAAGGAACAACAGTAGAAGTAAAAGTAGCTATTCAAACACCTGAAAAAGTAAAAGTTGGAAAGGATATTGAATTAGCCGCTCATGTTACTCAAGGTGGAGAAAATGTAGACGATGCTGATGAAGTGAAATTTGAAGTTTGGGAATCAGGTAATAGAGATAATGGACAAATGCTTGAAGGTAAATTAGATAAAGACGGCATATACAAAGCAACGACAAAATTCGATCATGATGGTGTCTATTATATGTATGCTCACACCACAGCTCGCGGTTTACACACAATGCCTAAACAAAAAATTGTAGCTGGCAATCCTGATATGAGTAAAGTAAAAGAGGATAATGACGATGGAAGTATGAATATGGATATGGATGATTCCTCAAGCGAAGATCATTAAATTATATTCGAGTGAGATTCTGTTTTGTTAAAATACCTTGCAACAAAAAATTAATAAGTGTAAAATTAATGACCAGATGACCAAAAATGTTTTCTGGTCATTTTATGCAAGCAGAAAGTAGGTAAGAAACAATATGGATAGGAGACAAGAGATTCTTGAAGCAGCATCCAAATCCTTTTCACTATTTGGATATAAAGCAACAACCATGGATCAAGTGGCGAAAATTGCAAATGTAGGAAAAGGTACGATTTATACATTTTTCGAAAATAAAGAAATTCTTTTCCAAGAGATTGTAGTGAAACTAATTTTGGAAATGAAATTAGCGGCCGAACAGGAAATTGAAACAAGTCGTCCATTTCAAGAAAATGCACATAATGTTTTAATGAAAATCTTGCAATTTAGAGAAGTACATCAACTATATGCAAAATTAGTAGAAGAAGAAAAAGAGCTTCGAACTCCAACTGTTCAAACGATGTTAATTCGTATCGAAAAAGAAATTGTCTCCTACATTTCGGAAAAGATAAATATTGCTGTAGATAAAAAAGAATTGTGTCCATGTGATTCGGAACTTGTAGCCTTTCTATTATTTAAATCTTATATTGGTCTAGTCGCAGATTGGGGCGAAACACATGATTCGGAATTATCCGAAGAAAGAATCGCAGCATTGTTTCGAGATACTATCTTTAAAGGTCTCTTACCATGAGATTCTTTTTGCAATAAAATGACCAAATGAGAATATTGGTCAGTCAGTTTTAGGAGGAGTAAATTGTGATTAAAGCAGAATGGAGTAAAATTTTTCATTCTAGAAAAGTTTTAGTTGCTATAATTGCTGTTTTATTTGTCCCTGTTCTATATGCTGGTATGTTCTTATGGGCATTTTGGGATCCATATGCAAATTTAGAGGATTTACCAGTTGCTATCGTAAATAATGATGAAGGTGCAACAATTGATGGCAAGACAAAGCATCTAGGAAATGACCTTACAGAAAATTTAATTGATAGTAAAAAGTTTAAGTTCACGGAGACTACCCAAGAACAAGGGAATAAGGGATTAAAAAATCGCGATTATTATATGGAAGTTGTTATTCCAAAAGACTTTTCAAAGAATGCAGGTTCAATCTTAGAGGATGATCCTGAACAAATGAAAATAATATATAAGCCAAATGAAGGCTATAACTTCTTAGGCGGACAAATTGGTAATACGGCTTTAGAATTAGTTCGTAAAGAGGTAAATAAGCAAGTCTCAGCAACTTATGCGAAAACGTTGTTTGCGAATATCAAAAAAATGGGTAACGGTTTCGGAGAAGCTGCAGATGGAGCAGGTAAATTAGAAAATGGAGCGGGCAAATTAAATAAAGGCGCCAACCAATTAAATGATGGGCTTCAAACTGCAAAAGATGGAGCAACTCAGTTAGCCGATGGAGCAAAGTCTGCAGCGAATGGATCGAGTGACTTGAAAAATGGAATTGATTCAGCAGCAAATGGAGCAACCCAATTAAATGATGGAACAAAATCTGCAGCAAAAGGCTCTAATGATTTAAAGAATGGAATTGATTCAGCAGCAAATGGAGCAACCCAATTAAATAATGGGGCAAAATCCGCAGCAAAAGGATCAAATGAATTAAATAATGGTATCACCTCAGCAAAAGATGGATCAGGTCAATTACAAACAGGTTCATCTGATTTGAAAAAAGGAACCGAAACTTTAGTTTCAGGTCTAGAAGGCAATACAGCTAATATCAATGCTTTAAATGATGGAGCACAACAAGTGAATACAGGTATTGGTACATTGAGTACTGGATTAGCTAAATTAGCTCCAGGTGCCAGCAATGTATCAAATGGCGTATCACAGTTAGTGACAGGCTTAGGAGAAATGCCTACACAAGTTGCCTCTTTAAAAACAGGTGTATCAGATTTAAATAGTGGAGCAGCTAATTTAGCAACAGGTACAGCCGAATTAGAAGCAGGTACAGAAAAACTAATCCAACAGATTAATTCTTTAGGATTAACTGATGAGCAAAAGAACCAATTATTAGCTACAGCAAATACTCTTAAAGCGGGAGCAACTACAGCAAAAACAGGTGCAAGTAATCTAAGTGCAGGAACGACTGCACTAAACGATAAAGTTTCGAAAATGAATGCACCAACTACAGGAGATTTAACTGCATTAAAAGAAGGTGCTGCACAAGTTTCAGCTGGTTTAGACCAGATGAATGAGAAAGTAAGCAAAGAGTTAGCGCCAGGTACAAAACAATTAGCAGCAGGAACAGATAAGCTCGCTTCAAATTGGAGTAGTTCAGTAGAAGGTGCTAAAAAATTAGATGCAGGAGCTGGCCAACTAAATACAGGGATAGCTTCACTTAATAATGGACTTGGTCAATTACAAACAGGCTCAGGAAAACTAACTGCTGGTTTGGGCACATTAAGTAACGGAACACAATCGCTTACTGATGGACTTGGTCAATTACAAACAGGCTCAGGAAAATTAACTGCTGGTTTGGGTACATTAAGTAATGGTACACAATCATTAGTAAATGGAATGGGTCAACTACAAGCCGGCTCAGGTAAATTAGCAAACGGTTTAAATACATTAAGTAATGGAACACAATCTTTAGTAAGTGGTGCAGGAAAACTTTCTGACGGATCGCAACAACTTGCAGATGGTACCACTAAATTAAAAGATGGGGCAGGAACACTACAAGATAAACTTACTGATGCTCATCAAACTGCTTCAAGTGTTCATGCATCTCAAAAAACATATGATATGGTTGGCGAACCAGTTGATGTAGATAAACAAGAAGTAAATAAAGTTCCAAACTATGGAACAGGTTTTGCCCCTTACTTTATTTCACTAGGATTATTTGTTGGTGCATTACTAATTTCAATTGTTTTCCCATTAGTAGAACCAGCTATCAAACCAAAAAATGGCTTCTCATGGTTTGCTAGTAAAACAGTTATTTTAGCTGTAGTTGGTTTCTTCCAATCTATAATCGTAGTATTAATATCATTATTTGTATTAAAAATTGAAATGGCCAATATTGGTGCGTTTATCTTGTTATCTTTAATAACAAGTTATGTTTTCTTAGCTTTAATACAAATGCTTGTTACTATTTTAGGAGATCCTGGACGATTCTTAGCAATTATTGTCCTTATTCTTCAACTTACAACAAGTGCTGGTACATTCCCGTTAGAATTAGTACCAAAAGCGTTGCATGTATTTAACAAAATCTTACCGATGACATATACAGTTCAAGGCTTCAAGGCGGCTATTTCAACTGGAGATATGGGCTTTTTCGGATTTAATATCGCGATTTTGTTAACATATTTGGTTGCTTTCTTAGCAATTACGTTTGGATTTTTTGCATTATTATTTGCAAAACGCCATTCAAAAGAAGCTACTGCAGAATAGATCAATATAAAAGGCCAGGGAATAGTCCTTGGCCTTTTTAAAATATGAATATATCAAAGATTAATAAAAAAGCGTAAAGAGGGGTTCGGGCTCTTTACGCTTTTTTCGTAAGCGGTTTACTTATAAGTTCATCATCTGCGGTTCAGACAGTGATGAGGAGTGAGCGATTACTAAACGAATCTTGGGAGACGTTTAGTCTAGTAAGTAATATAAACTATTAAAGGTTATTGCAATGTTCACAAGTGTTAGTATAGCACTCGCTTTGTTCTTCAATTTTTTCTCCACATTCTGCACAATGTTTATCAGGTAAGTTTTTGAAAAATTCAACAACATTTTCTAACATTGAAAGTCCCCTCCTTCACAATACTGTTATATTACTGTTTCGTTATTAAGTATTGTATTATAACAGAAAGGTAAATGTCAATACAAAATTCCAAATTTAAGTTAAAATAATTTATGAATATATTGAAGGAGTGACGAGCATGTATTTTATCGATAATAAAGGAATCAACGATCCACGTATTAACCTTGCAATAGAAGAATACGCATTAAAGACAATGGATGTAGAAAAGGATTCATTTTTACTGTTTTATATTAACCAACCCTCAATTATTATTGGAAGAAATCAAAATACAATTGAAGAGATTAACACTGATTACGTTGAAGAAAATAATATCATTGTAGTTCGTCGATTATCTGGTGGTGGAGCAGTTTATCATGATCTTGGTAATTTGAATTTTAGCTTCTTAACAAAAGATGACGGAGAATCGTTCCAAAACTTTAAAAAGTTCACTCAGCCAGTTGTAGATGCTATGAAAAAGCTCGGTATTAAATCTGAACTTTCTGGTCGTAATGATATCCTGGCAGAAGGGCGTAAAATTTCAGGAAATGCCATGTTCTCAACAAAGGGCCGTATGTTTAGTCATGGTACTTTAATGTACAATACAAATATTGATCATGTTGTATCTGCACTAAAAGTTAAAAAGGAAAAAATCGAATCAAAAGGTATTAAATCTGTTCGTTCACGTGTTGCGAACATTGCTGATTTTATGGAAAATCCAATAACAATCGAAGAATTTAGAATGGAAATACTAAAATCGATTTTCGGTGGAGAAGAAAATATTCAATATTACGAACTAACAAAAGAAGATTGGGATAATATTTATAAATTATCAGAAGAGCGTTATCAACAATGGGATTGGAATTATGGACAATCGCCTAAGTTTAATATTCAACGAAATAAGAAATTCGCTTCTGGTTTTATCGATTTACGTTTACAAGTAAAAAAAGGTATTATGGAACAAGTGCATATCTTTGGTGATTTCTTTGGTGTCGGTGAAATGAAAGACATAGAAGAAGTTCTGAACGGCAAAAAATATGAACCTCATGAGATTTCAAAAGCTCTTGAAAATATAGATATACCTAAGTATTTTGGAGGAGTTTCAAAAGAAGAATTTTTGAAACTAATCTATTAATTTTACGGATATGACGAATAAGATGGAGGGGAGAATAATGAGTACACATCGAATTTTAATCGTGGAAGATGATGTGAAAATTGCATCATTATTAGCGGATACATTACGCAAGTATCACTATGATGTAACTACCGTGGAATCTTTTGATAACATTCTAGATGATTTTAAAGCGTTCGATCCACATCTTGTTTTGCTTGATATAAACTTACCTTCATTTGATGGCTATTACTGGTGTCGCCAGCTTAGACAGTTAACGACCTGCCCAATAATATTCATTTCAGCAAGAGCAGGGGAAATGGATCAAATTTTTGCATTAGAAAATGGTGGAGATGATTTTATCACGAAGCCATTTAACTATGAAATTGTCCTAGCGAAGATTAAAAGTCATTTAAGAAGATCGTATGGAGAATATGCGATGAAGCAAGAGGAAAGAACGATAAAGCTTGGTCAATTACAACTATTTTTGGAACGTATGGAGTTGCATACAAAGAATGCACAAATTCCACTTCAAAAAAAAGAATGTGTCATTTTAGAATTGTTAATGGGACAAGCCCCAAAGGTAGTCTCTAGAGAAAAATTATTAGAAGAATTATGGGATGATCAAGCTTTTGTTGATGAAAATACTTTGAACGTTAATATGACAAGGGTGAGAAAAAAGCTTTCGGATTATCATGTGCTATCTACTATTGAAACAGTGCGTGGTGCAGGTTATCGATTTGTTTTATGTGAAGAGGAGCAATAATCATGGATTCTATAAAACTTTTTCTAAAGGAGCATGTTGGCTATGTCATATTTGATATATTGCTGGTGTTATTTATCCTACTATTATATTGGTTAGATGGTTTTCGTAATATTGATACAGCTATTTATTCTATCATTATCTCGTTAATCTTAACCGTAACTTTTTTATGTACAAGGTATATTATGCGCCGCTCTTTCTATAATAAGATCCTTCAACTACCTCATTCTATGGAAGACGCATTACAAAAAAACGCAAAAACCCCAGCAAATATTGCTGCAGAAGAATATATTCATGAACTATACAAAATTTATGAATTAGAAGCACAAGCTTTATATGCTCAACAAAATCGTCATCTTCAATTTATGAATCAGTGGGTACATCAGATGAAAACACCAATTAGTGTTTTGGAACTACTTTTGCAAGAAGATGGAGAGTTAGATAAGGTTAGTGTTCAAGAGGAAGTAGATAGACTAAAACATGGTCTGGAAACCGTTTTGATGAATGCACGTCTAGATACTTTTGAAGAGGATATGAAAATTGAGCAGGTTGCTCTTCGCCCATTGGTAAGCTCAATCGTAAATGAAAATAAAAGATTATTTATCACAAATCATGTATACCCTAATATTGATATCGCTGAGGATTGTATCGTCCCAACTGATCCGAAATGGATGAAGTTTATCATCGGCCAATTTATCACCAACGCAGTAAAATATACTTTTGAAGATGGAAAAAAGCTGTATTTATCTGCAGAAGTTAATGACACACAAATTATTTTAACCATTAGAGATGAGGGTATTGGAATACCACCTTCAGATTTAAAACGTGTAACGAAAGCATTCTTTACTGGTGAAAATGGTCGGAAAACAGCCGAATCTACGGGGATGGGTCTATATTTGGCAAAAGAGGTTTGTGATAAGTTAGGGCATCAACTAGAAATAGATTCAGAGGTAGGAAGAGGTACAACCATACGTGTTCACTTCCAGCATTCATAATAGAATTGAGGTAAACGTATATGTCAATTTTAAAAATTCAGGATGTAACGAAAGTATATGAAGGTAAAGTTACACATCGCGCGGTCAATCAACTTAGCTTCGAAGTGGAAAATGGTGAATTTCTAGCAGTGATGGGACCATCGGGAAGTGGAAAAACAACGCTTCTAAATATGATTTCTACTATTGATACACCAACATCAGGTGAGATTATCGTCAATGACATAAAACCTCATAAGTTGAAGAAAAATGATTTAGCTTATTTTAGAAGACGCCAACTAGGGTTTGTTTTTCAAGATTTTAATTTACTTCAGATGTTAACCGTAGAAGAAAATATTGTATTACCGTTAACGCTTGATGATCAAAATCTTGAAACAATGGAAACGAGACTTCAATATGTTACAGAACAATTAGGACTTGAAAAGATACTCGAAAAGCGTCCAAATGAAATTTCGGGTGGTCAAGCACAAAAGACAGCTATTGGGAGAGCCATTATTCATAAGCCATCACTTCTATTAGCAGATGAGCCAACAGGAAATTTAGATTCTAAGTCTTCAAAAGATGTATTAGAATTACTTAGACGTATTAACAAGCACGAAAACACAACAATCGTGATGGTGACTCATGATCCTATTGCAGCAAGTTATTGTGACCGGGTTCTTTTTATCAAAGATGGAGAGTATTTTAATGAAATATATAAAGATAACCATCGCCAAACTTTTTTTCAAGCTATTTTAAATGTGTTGAGCTTATTAGGGGGTCATGTCGGTGACTTTTCGACAGTTCGCCTTCCGTAATGTAATAAGAAATCAGCGTGTTTATGCAGCTTTCTTTCTATCAAGTGTTTCATCGGTTATGGTATTTTTTATCTATTCCATGTTAATGTTTCATCCAAAAGTTGAAGATGAATTTCTCCGGGAAATTGCCTTTCAAGGGATGTTCGGTGCAGAAGTTATTTTAGTGCTGTTCACATTGTTTTTCTTGTTTTATTCTATGCGGGCTTTTTTAGAAGCTCGTTCAAAAGAGTTTGGGATATTACTACAATTAGGGATTGAGAAAAGAAAACTCAATAAGCTAATTCTATTTGAAACAATGATTATTGGAATTGCTGCTATCATTGTTGGAATAGTTTTTGGTTATGCTTTTTCTAAATTTTTCTTTATGATTGTCAGAGAAATTTTGCAAATTGATAGTTTACCATTGTATTTTTCTTGGAAGCCCTTTGCGTTAACAATTGGTACATTCACAAGTCTATTTGTGATTATTTCATCTTTTAGTGTTATGTTCATCAAGGATAATAATTTGGTGAATCTTTTGAGAGGATATTGGCGTAATGAACAGATTGCAAAGTATTCCGTTTGGAGAGGGATTGCAGGCTTATTGTTATTAACTATGGCGTATGTAATGGCAGCCAATATTAATAAAGCCTATCTTATTGTATTTGTTTCTTTAACACCTCCCTTTGCAATGATTGGTACATATCTATTCTTTACAGATTCTGTACCTTTTATATTGTCACGAATACGTAGACATCGAAAATGGTATTGGCATAAATATCGGATTATCTCATTGGCCAAAATTTCGTCGATTATGCGAGAAAATTCGAGAATGTTCTTTATCTCATGTATGGTTTCTACACTAGCTTTTTTGGCAGTCGGCTCCTTAAGTTCAATGTCCACATTTACACACCAGTATCATCAATTAAATCCATTGGGAATGGTGTATTCTAGCAAAATAGATAACCCATATGAAAAAACGCATGTATCTGGATTAATCGAGGAATTAGAGGATAAGGGGTTAAGTTATCACCTCAATAAATTCGATGTAAAAAGACAAACATCGTCAAATACTCAAAAGACCGTAAAAATATTGACGCAATCAGATATTAATAGACTAGCTCTTTTATATAGTTATCCGGTCGTTAATTTAAAACCAGGTGAAGCGATGTTCCTACCTTATTCAATGGATTCTATTGATATGTTAAAAAAGAAAAATGTTGAAACAGTTTTACAAGAAAATAGTATTCCTTTAACGATAAATAAGGTGTATCCAAAAGTATTATTCTCACCTACAGAGCTTGGAACAAATGTCATCGTAGTTAGCGATGAAGATTTTCGTTTGATCAAAGAACCAATGGTAGGTGCAAATGCAAACCAATCCACGAATCATATTTTTGTTTTTTCAGTACCTGAATGGACAGAAACAAAAGATATCGGTCAAAACCTAGACGCCTTAATGACAGAAGCATATATGACTAATCATGAAAATGACTTGCCTTTCTATTTTGAAAACTCAGGGTTGGATTATTCTTTTATACGCTCAACGTTTGCGTTATTGTTGTTTATCGGATTATTAGCGGCTACAGTATTTTTCCTAGCATCAGGGAGCTTTATATACTTTAAACTTTATACGGGCTTAGAAGAAGATAAAAAGCAATTTGACGCATTACGTAGAATGGGCATTACCGATAAAGAGTTACGTAAAATAGTAAATAGTCAACTGATTCCACAGTTCTTTATGCCATGGGGATTAGCGATGTTTCATAGCACATTTGCATTTATGGCATTACAAGTATTCTGGAAAGGAATTGCGGATTTATCGATTATAAGAGAGATATTCCTCGTGCTAGCAGGCATCTCGTGTATGCAATTATGTTATTTTTATCTAATTCGATGGCGATATTTGTCGCATATAAGAGCTATTTAATTTAGAGAATTCACTCTATATAAGGGCTTTAAGATAAATATATTAAAAACAAAATAACATCAAAAAATAGAAAAATACTAACAACAGATAGCGAAAAATAGAATGTCTGTTGTTTTATTTTTTCAACTTCTATATAATAGATATGGATGGGGAATGAATTACCGTTCATTTTATTCTTACAAAGGGGTTGAGAATATGAATTTAGTTTCAGCGGTTTATAAGACATCTATAGAACAAGCAGACAAAGTAGCTTATCATTTTGGGGGAAAAGATACTACTTACTCAGAATTTGAAAATTCTGTTTCAAAAATGGCAACTGCATTAAAAGAATTAGGGGTTGATAAGGGCGATCATGTTGCTTTCTTATTAAGTAATACACCTCATTTTATAATTTCTTTATATGCAACAATGCGAATTGGTGCAACAGCTATTCCGATTAATCCGCTTTATACACCAGATGAAATTACATATATTATTCAAAATGGTGATGTTAAAGCCGTGATTGCCTTAGATGCGTTGTTACCTTTAGTAGAAGCTGGTGTTCAATTATTTCCTAGTGTAAAAGCGTATGTAATATGCGAAACGAAACCAGATATATTCGAGAAAATGGAAACGCTATCACCAATTGTGAAAGAAAAAGTTCATCTTTTTACGCAATTATTAGCTCAATCAGAGCCAGTGGTAAAACCAGTAGAGATTGATGATGATGAGACAGCTATTATATTGTATACTTCAGGTACAACAGGGCATCCAAAAGGAGCTATGTTAACACATAAGAATCTATATTCAAATGCTAGAGATATATCTGATTATTTACAATTCAATGAGAATGATCGTATTATAACTACTTTACCTATTTTTCATGTTTTTGCTTTAACGGTTGTTGTCAATGCGCCTTTATTAACTTCAGCGCAATTAATCATTGTGCCTAAATTTAGTCCAAAAGAAATTTTTAGAATTGGTAGAGAACTTCAACCAACTGTTTTTGCTGGGGTTCCAACGATGTTCAATTTCTTGTATCAATTCCCGGAAGGAAATGCAGATGATTTAAAATCATTACGTTTAGCCATTTCGGGGGGATCTTCCTTGCCAGTTGCTTTACTTCATAATTTTGAGGATAAGTTTAATGTTAGAATATCAGAAGGATATGGTCTATCTGAGGCTTCACCAGTTACTTGTTTTAACCCACTGGACCGTGAACGAAAACCTGGCTCAATTGGTACGAATATTGTAAATGTAGAAAACAAAGTTTTTAATGAGTTAGGTGAAGAAGTACCGGTCGGTGAAGTCGGTGAACTTGTTGTAAGAGGACCTAATGTTATGAAGGGGTATTATAAAATGCCTGAGGAGACAGCTATGGTAATTCGTGGTGGTTGGCTTTATACGGGCGATTTAGCAAGAATGGATGAAGATGGTTATTTCTATATTGTTGATCGAAAAAAGGATTTGATTATTGTAGGTGGCTTCAACGTTTACCCACGAGAGGTAGAAGAAGTCTTTTATAAAAATCCAGGAGTATTAGAAGCGGCTGTTGTTGGTATACCAGATCCAAATCTAGGTGAAGAAGTACTAGCATACGTAGTACTGAAGGACAAATCTATTACAGTTGATGAATTAGATGCATTCTGTAAAGAACATTTAGTAAAATATAAATGTCCAAAAGAAATTATTATATTAGATGAATTACCAAAGAATACTACTGGGAAAATATTACGTCGTAATTTAAAAGACCAAGCTCTTTCTCGCGTTTAGTGAGATTTAAACAGAATATGAGAGTGCTTAAAGAGACACTCTAAATATACAAAAAACTCGTCAATCACTTTTGATTGACGGGTTTTTCATAATACAAATAGACTTATATTTAAGCTTTTTTATATTTTGTATAATAGAAAATAATTAAAAGGAGGATCCAAACTGGACCAACTTCAAGTGCAATTCTTGTATCTGGAAATACGCCCATTAGAACAATAACTAAAAGTAGGAACGCAATAGCGAAGTAAGAGCCAAATGGATACATATATGCTTTATAAGAAAGTTTTGAAACCTGTGTTTTCGATAAAGTTTTACGGAATTTCATTTGACTGATTAAAATAATAATCCAAGTCCAGATAGCACCAAAAGTTGAAATGCTGGTTACCCACATAAATACTTTTTCCGCTACAAAATAATTTAAAATGACACCAATTAAAAGAACAAACGATGAAGCAATAATAGCTGCTGTTGGAAGACCATTATGGCTTACCTTTTTAAGAAAAGCAGGTGCTTGATTTTGTTCAGCAAGGTTAAACAACATTCGTCCAGTGCTAAATATACCACTGTTGCAGCTTGATAATGCAGCTGTTAATACAACAAAGTTAATAATACCTGCTGCATATCTTAGTCCAATTTGATCAAACATTAAAACAAATGGACTATTGTTTGTATTGATTTCATTCCATGGATAAATAGACATTATTACAGTTAAAGCACCAATATAAAATATTAATATCCGCCAAAGTACTGTATCAATTGCATGAGGAATAACCTTTTTAGGATTTTTGGCTTCACCAGCAGTAATACCAATCATTTCAATTCCAAGATATGCGAACATTACAATTGGTAATGACATGAAGATACCCTTTATACCATTTGGCATAAATCCACCATGACTCCATAAATTACTAAAGCCAATAGCTATACCACCATTACCTATCCCGAATAAAATAATCCCTAATCCAACTATAATCATTGCGATTATTGCAAAAACTTTTATGAAGGCAAACCAAAATTCAAATTCGCCAAATGTTTTGACTGCGATTAAATTGACTATTGTCATAATTACAAGTGCAGCAAGTGCCCATATCCATTTAGGTGAACCTGGGAACCATAATTGCATGTAAATCCCGACTGCGGTTATTTCCGCCATACATGTCACAATCCATAAAAACCAATAGTTCCATCCAGTTATAAATCCTGCGAGTGGTCCTAAATAGTCTTTAGCATAGCGACTAAAGGATCCGGCGACAGGGTTTTCAACCGCCATTTCACCAAGTGCACGCATAATAATGAAAATTACGATACCACCAAGGGCATAAGCGATTAAAATTGCAGGACCAGCTAATTGAATAGCGCCTGCAGAACCTAGAAATAACCCGACTCCTATGGCAGCACCGAGCGACATTAGCGTGATATGTCGCGACTCCAAACCTCGTTGGAGCTGTGGTTTCTTGTTCATAGATAAAAACTCCTTCGATGCTATAAAATTAAATTGTAACTTCATTATGGTAACACAAAATAGAGATAATAAAAACGAATTTATGCCACTAAAAATATAAATATTCTGAATGATTAAATCCTAGATTTGGAATATCATTATAAGTTATGTATATGCGGTGGTGTTTGTAAATCTTCCATTTTAGAAAATTAAAAAGAATACAGATTTGTTTTCGAAGAAGGATTACTATTTTTAATGATATGTTCATCTGACTTGTCATAAATTTTGCAACATTCATCTAGCATTTAACGTTACAATTAGAGTGTTACGTATTTATACCGTGACAGAAGATAACATAAACAGTATCATGAATAAGAATATGTATAGAATGTGAGTGGAAGTAATGATAGACCTTATAAAAGGATTATTTGATTTTATCATGCATATTGATGTGCACTTAACTGAAATTGTTTCCCAATATCATGCTTGGGTTTACGGAATTGTCTTCCTTATTGTGTTTATTGAAACAGGCGTCGTTATTATGCCGTTCTTACCTGGTGATTCACTGCTATTCGCAAGTGGAGCACTTGCATCGCTAGGAGCCTTAAACTTATGGGTTTCTTTGCTTGTGTTTTTTGTGGCTGCCGTTTTAGGAGATTCCTTGAATTATGAGATAGGTCATAAATTAGGTAAATCAATTCCTGAAGATAGCTTTTTAGGGCGCATGGTGAATAAAGAACGAATGCAAAAAGCACAAGACTTCTTCAACAAACATGGTGGTAAGACGATCGTCATCGCACGTTTTATGCCGGTGATTCGGACTTTCATCCCGTTTATAGCCGGTGCAAGTAAAATGCGTTATAAATACTTCATTATGTATAATGTCACTGGGGCTTTACTATGGGTATTGGTTGGAGTATTTAGTGGTTACTTCTTCGGTAATATCCCAGTTGTAAAAAATAACTTTTCTACTGTTATTTTAGCCATTGTATTTGTTTCCATTTTACCGGCGATTATTGGAATTTTACGTTCCAAATTTAAAAAGTAATATAAACTCCTCTCTTGTTAATATACAAAAATAATTTGATATTAGCAGAGGTGTTTTTTAACGAAAGTATTCTAAAAATTTAAAATAATGATAAAATAAAATTATATGAACATAAAAGGAGTTTTGCCTAATGGAAAAATTGAACGTGGAGAGTTTCAACCTTGATCATACGAAAGTTCAAGCACCTTTTGTACGTCTTGCAGGCATTAAAAAAGGTATCAACGGGGATGAAGTGTATAAATATGACATCCGCTTCAAACAACCAAACAAAGAGCATATGAATATGCCCGCATTACATTCTATTGAACATTTAATGGCTGAAAATATACGTAACCATACAGATCAAGTAGTCGATTTAAGTCCAATGGGATGTCAAACCGGTTTTTACTTATCGCTTATCAATCATACAGATTATGATGAAGTTCTAGATATAATTGAAAAAACATTTAACGATGTTCTTGAGGCAACAGAAGTTCCTGCTTGCAACGAAGTTCAATGTGGTTGGGCTGCAAGTCATAGCTTAGATGGAGCGAAAGAATTGGCAAAAGAAATGCTTGCTAAACGTGATGAGTGGAGCACAATTTTTGCAGAAGAAAAATAATATTGATTCATTTGGGTGTTACAAAGAGAATGTCTTTGTAACACCTTTTTTAAGTTTCAACGCCCTTTAAAATTAGGCTTTCTTTTTTTTGCAAATGCATCCAATGCTTCTAGACGATCTTCTGTTGGAATAGTGATTTCATATGATTTCCGTTCAATTTGAAGACCAGTTTCTAAATCTGTATTCATCCCATTTTTGATAGCAAATTTTGCTTGTTGAATGGATATCGGTCCGTTTGAAAGTATTTGATGGGCAAAATTTAAAACTTTATCTGATAATTGAGACCGGCTGAAACAATCAGTAAGTAGCCCAATTTGTGTAGCTTCTTGAGACGTTATCCTCTTTGCTGTTAAAATGAGTTCTAATGCTTTTGCTTCTCCTACTATTCTAGGAAGTCTTTGTGTGCCACCCGCTCCAGGGATAATTGCTAGACTTGTTTCGGTTAGTCCCATTTGAATATCATCAGCAGCAAAACGAAAATCACAAGCAAGAGCAAGCTCAGTTCCTCCACCAAAAGCATAACCATTTAGCATAGCGATAGTAGGTTGTGGTAATTTTTCTATAGCTGTAAATAATGCACCAATCTTATTGAGATTTCGTTTGACGTCCCTTTCTGGTAAGTTTCTCCTCTCCTTTAAATCTGCACCCACACTAAAGGACTTATCACCTGCACCTGTGAAAATAACAAGATATAAATCTTCATCTGTACGAATAGATTCCACAACTTCATGTAGCTCAACAAGCAAATCGTAGTTAAATGCGTTCAATGCTTCTGGTCTATTCAATGTGATGGTCGCAATATGATTGGACTTTTCGAAAATTATACTGTTCAATAGTTAGCCCCCTAAATTACTTGATATAAAGTTAATCGTAGTAACTATAGCAATATACTCCAATATACAGTATTTTATAATTCCATTTTTTGTTGAAAGAATGAGTATTTTAGAGTATCTTTCTAGTGGGGCATTTTAGTTATCTAAGTATGAGTTGGGTGTTGATAAATCTGACTAGTTTTATAAAATAAATCATTATTAAGCACTATTTATTTGGAGAAAAATGATACAATATAGGTAAATGTGTATTGAAGGAGAAAGAAAATGGAGATCTTTATTGGAAGACAACCAATCTTTAATACTAATGAACAAGTCTATTCGTATGAATTATTATATAGAAATGGAATTGAAAACAATGCATTTCCTGATATTGATTCGGATATCGCTACGGTTGAGTTAATTATCAATTCCTTTTTATCAATTGGTTTTGAAGAATTATCAAATGGTAAACCTTGCTTTATCAATTTTACTGAAAATCTATTGATGAATGACATTATGGAACAGTTGAATCCATCACAAGTAGTTATTGAGATTCTAGAAGATGTCCCTATAACTAAAGGATTGATAAAGCGTGTAAAGGAACTGAAAGCAAAAGGTTATCGCATTGCTCTCGATGATTTTATAATGCAAGAAGATTCTAGCATTTATAACGATTTATTTCCTTATATAGATATTATAAAAGTTGACTTTATAATATCTTCAGTAGATGAAAGAGAAAAAATTGAGAATCGTATAAAAAAGCTATTTCCTCATATCATTTTACTGGCGGAAAAAGTCGAAACGATGGAACAATATATTGATGCGATTCAAAGAGGGTATAAATTATTTCAAGGTTATTTTTTTACTAAGCCACAGATCATTCGTGCAAATGACATTCCCGCAAACTTATTACAATATTATCGTGTTATCGCTTTACTCCGTGTAGAAGAACCAGATATTGATGAGATTACTGAAGGTATAGAGCATGATATCGCATTATCATATAAACTTATGAAGCTGATCAATTCCTCATCTAAACGGTCAAAATTTAAAATCCGTTCCATTAAGCAAGCAATCTTACATTTAGGACTAGAAGATTTGAAAAGATGGATATACATATTAACATATCGTGAATCTCAAAAATATAATCCTAGTGGCGCATATGATGAGCTTATGAAAACTTCATTGTGTAGAGCCAAAATGTGTGAACTATTAGCGAAATATAATAACAAGAGAAATACATCCGAATACTTTTTAATTGGTATGTTCTCACTAATTGACGCACTTTTACGTAGACCGATAAAAAGCATCTTAATGCAATTACCACTATCTGATGAAATAGTAGAAACAATATCAGGGAGTGATACATCTATGCAACCATACCTTCAATTAACAGTTGCTGTTGAACAAATGGATTTTGAAGTCGTCAATAAAATTGCAAATGATTTAAATATAAATATAGAAGAAGTATTTGAAAGCTTTAAAGCTGCAAATAAATGGACCAATCGAATTTCCTAATAAAATAAAATCAATAGTGTAGTAATTCGTAGGCTGAAGTCAACTAAAAACGCCACGTCCTGTGGCAATGTTGACATAGTATGTAGTATACGTCGGGAAACCCCTACTGTATTAAATGATAAATTACTATCAAAATACTAGATTGAAGGTTTAGAATTTTATAACAATTTACAAATTGGTCTTTTGAAATAGTCTATATGGCGCAAAATGGTCACAAATTTTATGTTTTATTCAGGTTTAATTTATTATTGAATTTGGTATACTTACTACGTAGGTTATTATTAAATTTTATAGGAGGGTCTATCATGCAAAAAGCTCTACTTGCATTGCTACTTGGTTCAGCTTTAGTTTTAGGTGCTTGTGGTAATAACGATAAGGATAACGCAGCATCCGAAGATACTAAAACAACTGATAACGCAGCAAATGATACAACAACAGATGAAAAAGCCACAACTACTAATGCCGATGGTGAAAAGATTGCAAAAGAAAAATGTATTTCTTGCCACGGTAATGATTTAACAGGTGCTATGGGTCCTGATTTAACAAAAATCGGTTCTACTTTATCTGAAAGTGAAATTAAAGATATTTTAAATAAGGGTAAAGGTCAAATGCCTGCAAAACCAGCCAATGGTCTACAAAGTGATGACGAAGTAAACGCTGTTGCTAAATGGCTTTCTGAACAAAAATAATAATTTTTGGACTAGCTTTCATTGAGGGGAAAGCTAGTTTTTTTATAATTAAATTGAAAAATTCTAGACCAGGTAAGGAATGACTTACTTGGTTTTTATTTTTCCTTAAAGCAATATTTACTTAGTTATGAATTGTACACTTAAAGTACATAATGCTTTTCTACTTTTCAGGTTTTTCAAGCATCTTCATACAAAGTTTTATGCTAAAATATGTTCATGTTGTTTATCTTGCATAAAGTGCAGTCAGCCCTATACATACAGACTGAAGTGAAATGCAAGTGAAGAGTAGGAGATTTACTCCGTGTGGCCTAGATTGGTACTTAAACACAGTAGAAACAGGTTCCAAGTATGAAAATCTATTTTATCTTATGGTTATTTGGAAGGTGGTATGAAGATGCCTTTGGATCAAGTTTGCACCAAAGATGTTATGGAAGTTTTAAATCTGAAGCTTATAAGCGGTGAGGAAGGAATCGGTAGACATATTTTAACGAGTGATATTTCACGACCAGGTCTTGAGATGGCAGGTTATTTTACACATTATCCTGCTAAGCGTGTGCAACTTTTAGGAAAAACAGAATTATCCTTTTTTGAAATGTTATCTCGCGAAGTTCAATTTGATCGGATGAATAAGTTGTGTTCTCAAGAAACACCAGCAATTATTATCTCGCATGATATGGAAGTACCTGAAGCTTTAATAGTCGCTTCAGAAGAACATCATGTACCTATTTTAACAACAAAGCTACCAACAACTCGTTTTTCAAGCCTATTGACGAATTACCTTGAAAGTCGTTTAGCACCAACGACAGCCGTGCATGGTGTGTTAATGGATATCTATGGGATAGGTGTTTTGATAACCGGTAAAAGTGGCGTAGGGAAAAGCGAAACGGCACTAGAACTTGTTAAAAAAGGCCATAGATTAGTCGCGGATGATTGTGTAGAAATTCGTCAGGAAGGTGAAAGTACACTGATCGGTAATGCGCCACCTTTAATCGCTCATTTACTTGAAATACGAGGAATTGGTATTATTGATATTATGACATTATTTGGCGCAAGTGCTGTACGAAAACATAAACGTATCTCAATTGTTATGGATCTAGAAACATGGGATTCAGATAAAACTTATGACCGCTTGGGTTTAGATTCGGAGACGATGAAAATCATTGATACAGAGCTACCAAAGTTAACGATTCCAGTAAGACCAGGACGAAATCTATCTGTTATTATTGAAGTAGCTGCGATGAATCATCGTTTGAAAAATCTAGGCGTTAATGCAGCAGAAGAATTTTCACGTCGCTTAGATAATGTAATTGAAGGAAATGACGAATTCTAGTAGAAGAATTTAAAGATGATAGTAGTGAAGGGAGCTTACTATGGATTCAATTTTAATGGCAATAGACCCAGTAGCATTAAAACTTGGACCAATAACGGTTCGTTGGTATGGAATAATCATTGCTTGTGGGATTATTATTGCTTATTTTATAGGTCAAAGAGAAATGGTGAAAAGAGGTTTTGGTGAAGACCTATTAAAAGATTTACTTATTTGGGCGGTACCTATTTCCATTCTTTGTGCCAGAATTTATTATGTTACATTTGAATGGCCATATTATGCGGCACATCCAGGTGAAATTATTCAAATTTGGCATGGTGGTATTGCCATACATGGTGCGCTTATAGGAGCGTTTGTGACAGCGATTATTTTCGCTAAAAAAAGAGGAATCAGTTTTTGGAAATTAGCCGATGTTCTAGCGCCATCGATCATTATTGGACAAATTGTTGGCCGTTGGGGAAATTTCATGAACCAAGAAGCTTATGGCAGTATAGTTGAACGTTCGTTTTTAGAAAGTTTACATCTGCCTAATTGGATCATTGAACAAATGAATGTTCAAGGTTTCTATCATCATCCAACATTTTTATACGAATCCTTTTGGAATTTAGTTGGTTTACTAATACTTTTATTACTTCGAAAAATAAACTTACGCCGAGGAGAAATCTTCTTAACTTATATTATTTGGTACTCATTTGGTCGATTCTTCATCGAAGGATTACGTACCGATAGCTTATTGATTGGTAATTTACGTATGGCGCAAATTGTATCACTAGTTGGACTTGTTGTAGGTGTTGCTTTAATCATCTACCGTAGACTTAAAATAAAACCAATAGTTCATTATAAGGATGAATAGGGTGTTTTTTCACATAGAGTTTTGCATGGGATTTTTGATGAATGATCTTTTTTATACATTACATTATTAGGAAACTCCCTTTTCAGTATTTTTCATAAAAAAGGATATAAAACTATACGCCGATATTACTTTGGTTAAAGAATAGATACCTGTTAAACGGTATTTAGATGCCATTGTAATACGGCGATTCTTTTAATATTGGGAAATTCTTTAATCTATTAACGTGGTAAAATTGAACAAGATGATAAACTGTTTTTATTATTTAAACAAAACTGTCATACAGGAAGTAAAGGAGCAATTTTAGAATGACAACAAATAAATTTAAAGGGTTGCTATTTGACTTTGATGGCACACTTCTAGATACAAACGAATTAATAATTCAAACATTTTTGCATGTACTTGAACCTGAATTTCCTGGGAAATTTACAAAGGACGACATGGTTCCATTTATAGGACCTTCTTTAATTGAATCATTTTCGACAATTGATGCTTCAAAAGCTGAGGAATGGGTAAATCAATATCGTGTGTGGAACAGTGAACATCATGATGAACTAGCTAAAGAATTTGAAGGAGTTAAGTCCACTTTACAAGAACTAAAAAACAAGGGTATTCGATTAGCAATTGTTTCAACAAAACGATACGATTCGTTGATCAAAGGTATTCGTCTACTAGATATTGAAGATTTAGTAGAAGTTATTATTAGTATGGATGATGTAAAAAATGTTAAACCTGATCCAGAACCTATCCTTTTAGCCCTTGAGAAAATGCATTTAAAAAAAGAAGACGTAATTATGATAGGGGATAATTCTCACGATATATTAGGAGGAAAGAACGCAGGCGTAAAAACAGCTGGAGTTGCTTGGTCTTTAAAAGGAGAAGATTTTTTAATGCAATTTAAACCTGATTATATGCTGCATGATATGAAAGATTTATTGACTATAGTAGAGGAGCATGCAAATGCGTAGAACAGAAAGATATTCTGTATCCGGTTCAACATCACTTTGGCAAATTTATAAAACTGTTTCTTTCTGGAAAGTCGTGAAATGTTTTGTGGTTATAGAAATAGCTCGATATACGCCTTTTCTCTCTGTGAAGAATTGGCTTTATCGTACATTTTTAAAGATGAAAGTTGGGGAGAAAACATCTTTTGCATTGAAAGTAACCCCGGATACGATGTTTCCAGAACGGATTAAAGTAGGGAAAGACACAATTATCGGTTTTAATACAACCATACTTGCACACGAATATTTAGTAAATGAGTATCGATTGGGCGATGTAGTTATAGGAGATCGGGTAATGATTGGTGCCAATTCAACGATTTTACCTGGGGTTGAAATTGGGGATGATGCGATTATTTCTGCTATGACATTAGTGAACAAGGATGTTCCGGCTGGTGCATTCGCTGGTGGCAATCCGATGAAGATCATTTATACAAAAGAGGAGATGGCTAAAAAAAATTCAGTTAATTCTAAAGAATTGTAAGATACAAATAAATTTACTTAGAATTATTGACTTAAAGTGTTTATTATTATAAAATACTTTCATACATCATCACTCTAACACTCTAGTGAACTAAAGTATATAGATTAGGAAGTGTCATAATGTCTCCAATTCGAAAATTTGAAAAACCATTAGGAATGCGCGATACATTTCCAAAGATATTTGCAAAGAAAGAAGTAATTCGACAAACAGGTATGGAGTTTCTACGTTTAAGAGGTTTTGATTTTATTCAAACACCTACACTCGAATATTACGATACAGTGGGTAAAGCTTCTGCTATAGTTGATTCTTCGCTTTTTAAATTAGTGGATAGTCAAGGAAATACATTAGTTCTTCGACCAGATATGACGACACCTATAGCGCGTGTCGCTACTTCAAAATTATTAAAAGAAAAAATACCACTACGCCTAGCTTATTTTGCGAATGTTTTTCGTGCGCAGCAACTTGAAGGTGGTCGACCAGCAGAATTTGAACAAATGGGAATCGAAATCATTGGAGATTCTTCAGTGTATGCAGATGCAGAAGCTATTTTAACAGCAATACGTTTATTAAAAACATTGGGTATTGAAGATTTTAAAATTACAATTGGAAATGCTGGAATCTTAGAGGCAATTATTAAAAAGAACGTCCAAGATCAACAACAATTTGAGGAACTACATAACTTATTAGTACAAAAAAATATCGTTGGATTTGAGGAAGCTGTTATTTCGTATAATTTAGCGATTGAAAAAGAGCAAACTTTGTTATCCTTTGTGGAAGATGCAACGGAGATGAAAAGTATTCGAGAAATTGCAAAATATCTATATGAAAAAGATGCATTTATCTATATGGAACAACTAGCATCTATTTTAGAGATTGCAGACGCTACATCTTACATTGCGTTCGACTTTACATTAGCAAGTCATATGAATTATTACACAGGGATGTTATTTGAAGTATTTGCAACTGGTTCAGGTTTTCCAATTGGAAATGGTGGACGATATGACGGATTACTTGATGAATTTGGTATTGAAGTTGGCGCCATTGGTTTTGGCTTTCGAATTGACCATCTATTAGAAGTTATTCCACAACAATCAGAAACAAATGATGAAGTTCTGGTACTATTTGTAGCACCACAGTTAGCAGAAGCGCTTGAAACTGCCGAAAAACTTCGAGCACAAGGAAAACGTACTACGTTACAATCGATGGAAGGTTTAGATAATTTAGCAGCATTTGAAAAACACTTCGCAGAAATTGTACGAATTGGACAAGGAGGTAACGTTCATGAATGAGTTAACGATTGCCATGCCAAAAGGTCGTATTTTCGAAGAAGCTTATGAGATGTTAATCGAGGCAGGCTTCGAATTGCCAGAAAATGTTGAAATGTCACGCAAATTAATGATTGAAATCCCACAAGAAAAGATTCGATTCATTTTAGCTAAACCGATGGATGTCCCTACTTATGTTGAACATGGTGTAGCTGATATCGGCATTGCTGGTAAAGATGTTTTACTTGAACAAAGACGCGAAGTTCATGAATTACTTGATTTAAATATTAGTAAATGTCATATAGCTTCTGCTGGATTGCCAAATACAACTTTGAACGAAATAGCTCCTCGTATTGCAACAAAATATCCAACAGTTGCTTCAGATTATTATCGTGAAAAAGGGGAACAGGTAGAAATTATTGGACTGAACGGTTCAATCGAATTGGCACCAATGATTGGGCTAGCGGATCGTATCGTTGATATTGTCTCTACTGGTCAAACATTAAAGGAAAATGGTCTTGTAGAATATGAATTTATCACAGATGTGTCATCAAGACTTATTGCTAATCCTGCAAGTTATCGGATGAAAAGTGAACGTATTTTAGATTTAGTAAAACGCCTTAAAAAATGTGTGAAATGAGAGAAGGATTTGCGATGAAGATTAAAGTGTTAACAGATGAAATTTCCTTAAAAAGACCTTTGGAAGGTGGCAATGAGGAACAGCTTAAAACAGTTCGCCAAGTGCTTGCTGATGTTCGAGAAAAAGGCGATGAAGCTGTAAAAGCTTATAGTCGGAAATGGGATGGTTATGCGCCGGAAAACTTACGTGTAACCGAACAAGAAATAGAAGAAGCTGTTAAATCGTTAGATCCTCAATTAGTACAAGATTTAAAAGAAGCAGCATCTAATATTCGCTTATATCACGAACAGCAAAAACGTGAAGGTTACAAACTTCAAATAGCAGATGGCTCTTGGCTAGGCCAACGTATTTTGCCAATATCTTCTGTAGGCTTATATGTTCCAGGTGGTTCTGCTGCTTATCCATCTTCTGTTTTAATGAATGTTATTCCTGCTCAAGTTGCGGGTGTTAAGCGAATTGTATTAGCGTCACCAAGTGATAAAAGCGGTAAACTTCCGGCCGCAGTATTAACTGCAGCATCTATCTTAGGTATTGATGAGATTTATAAAATGGGTGGTGCACAAGCAATCGGGGCACTTGCTTTTGGTACAGAAACAATTCAAGGGGTAGATAAAATTACCGGACCAGGTAATATCTTCGTAGCACTTGCAAAACGTGAAGTTTTTGGTGAGGTAGCAATTGATATGATCGCAGGACCAAGTGAAATTGCGATTATTGCGGATGATTCGGCTTATCCAGATGAGATTGCCGCAGACTTACTGTCACAAGCCGAACACGATCCTATGGCATGCCCTATCCTTATTACAACAAGTAAATTGTTAGCTGAAAATGTACAGGTACAAGTAGAAAAACAATTACAAACCCTCCCTAGAGAAGCAATTGCAAGAAAATCAGTAGAAAACTTTGGATGTATATATATTGCTGAATCGATGCAACAAGCTACAAAAGCTATCAATCAATTAGCACCTGAGCATTTAGAAATTGTAACAGAAGATGCACTGAAAGTTAGTGAAGCCATTGACAATGCTGGAGCTATTTTTATCGGACGTTATAGTTCAGAGCCAGTAGGTGACTATTTTGCTGGAACAAATCACGTGTTACCAACAAATAGTACAGCACGTTTTGCTAGTGGATTAAATGTTGATGATTTCTTAAAGAAAACAAATGTTGTCTATTATACAGAAAAAACTTGGTCTGAAAATGCACCTAAAATTGCTCGCTTAGCAAGATTAGAAGGATTAGAAGGGCATGCGAGAGCAGTTGAGTCAAGAGGCTGGAACAAAGGAGAGGAATAATTTGGCACGTTATTCAAAAATAGAACGTAAGACAAATGAAACGCAAATTGCTGTAGAAATCGATTTGGATGGAGAAGGGAAAGCAACAGTTGATACAGGTGTACCATTTATGGATCATATGCTTGATCTTTTCATGAAGCATGGCCTGTTCAATGGGAAGATTACTGCAAATGGTGACACAGATATCGATGACCATCACACAACAGAAGATTTGGGAATTGTACTCGGTCAAGCGATTAAAGAAGCGCTTGGTGATAAAAAAGGTATTAAACGTTACGGAAATGCGTTTGTCCCAATGGATGATGCACTAGCCCAAGTGGTTATTGACTGTTCAAATCGACCACATCTAGAATTTCGTGCTGAAATCCCGTCCCAAAAAGTCGGAACATTTGATACAGAATTAGTACACGAATTTTTGTGGAAATTTGCATTAGAAGCACGTATGAATGTTCATGTTATTGTTCCTTATGGTCATAATACACACCATATTATAGAAGCCATCTTTAAAGCTTTAGCTAGAGCGATTGATGATGCAGTACAAATTGATCCTCGAATGAAAGGTAAAGTTCCGTCTACGAAAGGGTTGTTAACATGAAAATTGGCGTAATCGATTATGGAATGGGAAATCTCTTTAGTGTTGAACAAGCGATTAAACGTTTAGGTTGTGAAGTGCTAATTTCATCAGATCAAAAAAGTTTGTTAACATGTGATGCTCTAATATTACCTGGTGTCGGTGCATTTGAGGATGCTATGAAAAAACTTAATGATACAGGGCTAGTTACATTTATCGATAAGATTGTAGCGGTTAATAAGCCTCTCTTAGGTATTTGCCTAGGTATGCAACTTCTGTTTGAAGAAAGTGAAGAAAATGGCTATTGGAAAGGTTTGGGAATTTTCAAAGGGGTAGTTAAACAATTTTCGGGTAAGGATCTTTCAGGAAAGTCTTATCGTGTTCCACATATGGGGTGGAATGATTTAATATTTGCTAAATCGCCAACATGGTTAGAACAATTACCAACAGATAATTTTGTCTATTTTGTACACTCTTATTTAGCAACGGATATGGATGAGGAAAATCTTATCGCTTATGCAGAGTATGGTGATATGAAAGTTCCTGGAATTGTACAAAAAGGAAATGTAACAGGTATGCAATTTCATCCCGAAAAATCAGGAGAATGTGGCGTTTATTTACTACAACAGTGGCTGCGTGCAGTTGCGAAAGGAGTTGCTGTTTCATGAGTTCAATTCAAATATTTCCAGCTATCGATATGAGAGGTGGGAAATGTGTTCGTCTATTAAAGGGCGACTATGAAAAGGAAACTGTTTATGCAGATTCTCCATTTGAGATGGTGAAGCGTTTTGCAAAAGCAGGTGCAAGCTATGTACATATGGTCGATTTAGATGGAGCAAAAGATGGAGAACGTAGACATGCGAAGGAAGTTATCCGTGTAGCAAAAGAGTTACCATTGAAAGTTCAAATTGGTGGGGGAATACGTTCCGAAGAAGATGTTCGATTTTATCTAGAAAATGGCGTTGATCGTGTCATCATTGGTAGCCTTGCTATTCGTGAACCTCAACTTGTGAAAAATTTCATCAAGGAATTCGGAGCTGAGAAAATTGTAATAGGATTAGATGCAAAAGATGGAATGGTTGCAACACATGGATGGATTGAAACATCCGATCAATCAGCTATTGAAGTAGGAAAAGATTTTGCGAAAGCAGGTGCAAAATATTTCATCTTCACAGATATTGCAACAGATGGTACTTTATCTGGCCCGAATATAGAAGCTAATATTCAATTAGCAAAAGCAACTGGAGCGAATATTATTGTTTCAGGAGGTATTAGTGCATTAGAGGATATTTCAAAAGTGAAAGATGCTGCAAAGAATTCCTCAGTTAGTGGTGTGATTATTGGTAAAGCTTTGTATGCAGAACGGTTCACATTACAAGAGGCATTAAAGGAGGCGGAATAATGTTAACAAAGCGAATTATTCCATGTCTAGATGTCAAAGAAGGCCGGGTAGTTAAAGGTGTTCAATTTGTATCTCTTCGCGATGCTGGAGATCCGGTCGAATTAGCAAAGTTTTATAACGAACAAGGTGCAGATGAACTTGTTTTTCTTGATATTTCGGCTTCACATGAAGGTCGTGAAACAATGGTTGATGTTGTTCGTAAAACAGCAGCAGCACTAGCTATTCCATTTACAGTTGGCGGTGGCATTCGGACACTAGATGATATGAAACGTCTGTTACGTGCCGGAGCAGATAAAGTGTCGATCAATTCTTCTGCTATTAACCGTCCAGAGTTGATAAAAGAGGGTTCTGATTATTTTGGCGCACAATGTATTGTTGTTGCAATCGACGCAAAGTGGAGTGAAGAAGATCAAACTTGGATGGTATATACCCATGGTGGCCGAAACAAAACAGATAAAAAGGCAGTGGATTGGGCGAAAGAAGCAGTCGCACTTGGTGCCGGAGAATTACTTGTAACAAGTATGGACCAAGATGGTGAGAAGAACGGCTTTGACTTGCCGTTAACAAAAGCTATTCGAGATGCTGTCAATGTACCAATTATTGCAAGTGGTGGCGCAGGTAAAGCGGAGGATTTTTATGAAGTATTACATAATATTGATGCGGATGCAGCATTAGCAGCCTCAATTTTCCATTATAAAGAGACAAGTGTTTCAGAAGTAAAAGCAAGTTTAAAACAACAAGGAGTGCCAATACGATGATTGAAAATCTTAAATTTGATGAAAAAGGTTTAATAACAACAGTTGTTCAAGATGCACAAACAAAAGAAGTGCTAACAGTCGCATATATGAATAAGGAATCTTTAAAGAAAACAATTGAAACAGGTGAAACATGGTTCTTCAGTCGTTCAAGACAAGAGCTTTGGCATAAAGGTGAAACGAGTGGTAATACGCAAAAGGTTGTAGCGATGCGTGCAGATTGCGACCAGGATGCATTAGTAGTGGAAGTGTTGCCAAAAGGACCTGCCTGCCATAAAGGATCTGTTTCATGCTTTACAGAAGTTCTAACAGAGAAAGAAACTTCAATCGGTTCTCTTGATATTTTAGAAACATTGAAAAATGTGATTAAAGGAAGAGAAGAAGAGATGCCTGAAGGTGCTTATACTACATATCTATTTAATGAAGGTGTAGATAAGATTTGTAAAAAGGTTGGAGAAGAGGCAACTGAAGTCGTTATTGCTTCGAAAAATCGTGATCATGAAGAACTAAAATGGGAAGCAGCTGATTTAATTTACCATTTGTTAGTACTTTTGCAAGAACAAAAATTAGATTTATATGAAGTTTTAGGAGTTCTGCAAAAACGTCATGAGCAACACTAATTTATGATATAATATAGGATACGATGCTTAAGGAACGTAAAAATGCGTTCCTTATTATTTTGGAGGAAAACTGTAGGATATGAATAGTGAACAAAATACTCGAGAAAATGTTGTGTCCTTTATTCCAAATGGTGATTTTTATTATAAAAAAGCAGTACAAGCATTAGATCATGATCAAGTTGATAAAGCGCTAAAATATTTAAGAAGAGCAACTGAGTTAAGTCCAGAGGATTCATTAATAATACTACAGTATGCTATTGTTGAAATGGAAGCCGGACGTATCGATCACGCATTAGAATTATTGAAAAAGGCAAATGAAATAGATCCAGAAGAACCTGAAATTTTATTGTTCCTAGCAGAAGCATGTGCACAAGCAGGATTTACTGATGATGCAAAGTATTATGCTGAGGAATATTTGCGCCTTGATGAAATGGGAGAATATGCTGATGAAGCAATTGATATTATCGATTTTGCTAAATCGATGGAAAAGCATATTGCTCCTGAAACCTCTGTAGATAGAGAAGTAGTATATTTACAAGAAAAGGCAAGAAAGTTCATGGAAGAAGGCAAACTTGAAGAAGCCATTACGCTTTTAGAAGATATCATTACGGATCATCCAGATTATTGGGCAGCATATAATAATTTGTCACTTGCGTATTTTTATAAAGGTGATTCAGAACAAGCTAGAACATTATTATATCAAGTGTTACAAGGAAACTATGGTAATTTACATGCACTCTGTAATTTGACTGTTATGGCCTACTATGAAAAAGAGGAAGAGGAGTTACAAGAGTTAACAGAATTACTTGTAAAGCTTTGCCCTTACTCATTTGAACAACGATACAAACTTGGTGCAACCCTTGCATTAATCGGCTGTTACGAAGAAGCGTATAAGTGGTTAAAGAGTCTAAAAAATCATGGCTTTGAAGGAGATTCTGGCTATTATTTTTGGTTATCTCATTCTGCATATTTTTCCGGATTTGAAAAGGAAGCTAGATTGTTTTGGAAACAATTGCTTGAAATCGATCCTGACAAAGTTGGATATGAGCCATGGACATTTGAGCAAGATCAACTTCAGGCCGATTCAATTGAAAGAAATAGAAGTTTTATCATTGAAAAACTAGAAAGTGAGTATAGAAGTGAACGATTGTTAGGCATATTTTTATTGGGGAAATCGCCTTATCAACAAGAAATCGTAGCTCATCCTAATTGGATTAAACTTGAAAATTACACACCACTTGAAAAATTGTATCTAGCTTATTCTTTGGATCATAAATTTCTAGATGATGATCGTACTTTAAAATCATTTTTACATTCAGCAGAGGTTGCTGAGATTTTATATGAAGAAATGAAACCTTTAGATATGAATGATACTTTCTTATTTCAAATGTGGTTTGTTCTATATGAACGTGCTTTTGAAAACGATTATGCGTTTAAAAATCCTAAGGCGCTTGCTGCTGCAACTGAATATATGTATAAATCATCTCGAGTGAAGAATATTACTAAAAAAGAAATAGCTGAATTTTATGGGATTTCCCCAGCCACCCTGACAAAATATGTGAATCAATTGATACAATATTTACCACTATTTGACAAATAACGTATTGTTTATAAGCAGATATCTTGTCATACTGAAAGGCAATCCTCTAAGATAAAGAAAAATAGAATAGCCACAACTTAGGAGGAGCAGATATGTCAGAAGAAAAAATTTATGATGTTGTCATTATCGGTGCTGGTCCTGCAGGAATGACTGCAGCAGTTTATACTTCACGAGGTAATCTTTCAACTTTAATGCTAGAAAGAGGAATTCCTGGAGGACAAATGGCTAATACAGAAGAAGTCGAAAATTATCCAGGCTTTGAGTCAATATTAGGCCCTGAATTATCTACAAAAATGTTCGAACATGCGAAAAAATTTGGAGCAGAATATGCTTACGGCGATGTTACTGAAATTGTAGATGGCGAAGAGTATAAAACGATTAAAGCTGGTACAAAAGAATATAAAACACGTGCAATCATTATTAGTACTGGTGCAGAATATAAAAAAATGGGTGTGCCAGGTGAAAAAGAACTTGGTGGCCGAGGCGTAAGCTATTGTGCTGTTTGTGACGGTGCATTCTTTAAAAACAAAAATTTAATCGTTGTTGGTGGAGGAGACTCTGCAGTCGAAGAAGGTATGTACTTAACTCGTTTTGCAGATAAAGTAACAATTGTACACCGTCGCGATAAATTACGTGCTCAAAAAATTATTCAAGACCGTGCTTTTGCAAATGAAAAAATCGATTTTATCTGGAATAATACAGTAAAAGAAATTCATGAAAAAGATGGCAAGGTAGGTAGCGTAACACTTGTTTCTACAGTCGATGGTACTGAACAAGAAGTACAAGCAGACGGAGTATTTATCTACATTGGTATGTTGCCACTTACAGCTCCTTTTGAAAATCTAGGTATTCTAAGCGAAACTGGCTATATTAAAACTAATGCAGAAATGGAAACTTCTGTACCTGGTATTTACGCTGCAGGTGATGTTCGCGATAAAACATTGCGTCAAATCGTTACAGCAACTGGTGATGGTAGTATTGCAGCACAAGCTGTTCAACACTATGTTGAAGAACTAAAAGAAAAATTCGCAGTAAAATAACTAGCAATATAAAGGGGTCAATATGACATACTAGTGCCAAATGTTGCAGTAGGATGTGTTTTTACTTTCCAAAACATTGATGGGTAGTTGAACCGATAGGGATTTTACAAGGAGTTGTTATTTCTCAAACTAACTTTTCCACTTAAGTTCTTAGTGCCCTCATTAAAGTTGGATAAATTAATTTTACTTTAATATGGTTGTCATCAAGTTGCAATAATAATTGTGTATAGTATGAATTGTAATAACCCCTTTTATAATATTGAACATTGGTATGGCTGTTTCCTTCGGATCACTTGACCGTATGGAGCAGCCTCTTTTTTATAAAATTTCATGTTAAGTATCAGTGTTATAATCAGTTAATCTATCCATTTCATACAACTGGATAGCTGAATTTCTATATTTTGATTATTCTTTTTTACTCAAGCAGTTGAAAACGGTATAATAATTATTATAAGAATTGTTAGAAATGAGGTGTCGTGTGTGCAAAGAATCGCCAATTTGTTAGTTAAAAAAGACGACCAAGTTCTATTATTAAAAAAGCCACGACGCGGTTGGTATGTTGCGCCCGGAGGAAAAATTGAAAGTGGAGAGTCTATTTTCGAAGCAGCAAGCCGTGAATTCCAAGAAGAAACAGGTGCTAAAGCTGTCAAACCACATCTTAAAGGCGTTTATACAATGGTGATAAGACGTGGAGAAGAAGTGGTCAATGAATGGATGCTCTTTACTTTCTTAGCTGAAGATTTGGAAGGAACACCCTATAAAGAAAATCGCGAAGGTTTACTTGAATGGCATCCAGTAGAAGACTTAAATCTTTTGCCTATGGCAGAAGGTGATCGTACAAATCTGTTATTTGCAGTTGAACAAGAAGGTACTCAATACGGAACTTTTACATATACAGAGGATTTCCAATTGTTAGATGAAAAAATTCAGATGTCTTGTGAAGGGGATGAAAGAAATGCCTAATCCACAGTCAGTAAACGAGTTAATAATTATTACAGGAATGTCTGGAGCAGGTAAAACTTTGGCTATTCAAAGTTTTGAGGATCTGGGGTTTTACTGTATCGATAATTTACCGCCAGCATTGTTGCCAACTTTTTTAAATTTAATGAAACAATCAAAAAAAGAAATTTCTCGTATTGCTGCTGTAATGGACCTTCGTGGAGGAGATTTTTTCTCTTCTTTGATCGATGCATTAGATCGAATTGAAAGAGAAGATCTTGTTGCAACTAAAATTTTATTTTTAGATGCAGATGATGAAACGTTAGTTAGACGCTATAAAGAAACTCGTCGTTCTCATCCGTTAGCAGAAAATGGGTTGCCTTTAATGGGCATTAAGTATGAACGAGAATTATTAGCAGAAGTCAAAGAACGTGCGCAATTTATCTATAATACATCAAGTATGAAACCGAGAGAGTTACGCCAGCGGATTATTGCTCAATTTTCTGATGTGGATTCTCGAACATTTACAGTAAATGTTATGTCGTTCGGATTTAAGCACGGTATGCCTATTGATGCAGATTTGGTATTTGACGTTCGTTTTTTACCAAATCCATATTATGTTGAGTCACTTCGTTCTAAAACTGGATTAGATGAGGATGTTTCGTCATATGTATTAAAGTATGATGAAACGAAAGCATTAATCGAAAAGTTAATGGATTTATTTGAATACATGATTCCGCTTTATCAAAAAGAAGGAAAAACACAGTTGGTGATTGCTTTTGGATGTACTGGGGGTCAACATCGTTCAGTTACTTTAGCAGAGTACTTCGGTAATCATCTTGATCAGTTTGCTCCAACCGTGATTACTCATCGTGATATTGCGAAGAGAAAGGGATAGCTGAATGCCAAAACGTCAATCGCGAATAGTCATTATTGGCGGCGGTACAGGGCTTTCTACTCTATTAAGGGGCTTGAAAAAATGCCCAGTAGATTTGACAGCTATTGTAACCGTTGCCGATGATGGCGGAAGCTCAGGTAGAATCCGTGATGACTTTGCAATTCCACCACCAGGGGATATTCGAAATGTTATTGCGGCACTTTCAGAAGTAGAACCATTAGTAGAAGAAATGTTTCAGTATCGTTTTAAGGGAAAAGAAGAATTGGGAGGTCACTCTCTCGGAAACTTGATGTTAACAGCATTAACAGAAATAACTGGCGATTTTTCACATGCAATACGAGAGATGAGTCGTGTATTAAATGTTCATGGTAAAGTTTTACCTGCTGCCAATCAGCGAATTACATTACTTGCTGAGTTGGAGGATGGCACCATTGTGCAAGGCGAATCAAAAATACCTACATTTGGGACTCGTATTAAACGAGTTTTTCTGTCACCACCAGATGTCAAACCGTTGCAAGAAGCGGTGAATGCTATATTACATGCAGATATTATTATCATTGGCCCGGGAAGTTTATATACTAGTATTTTGCCGAACTTATTAGTAGAAGGTATAAAAGAGGCAGTATTAAAAGCAAAAGGACATAAAATATATATATGCAATTTAATGACGCAAGCTGGCGAAACTTCTGGCTATACTGCTGGGGATCATGTGAGAGCGCTTTATGATCATGTTGGTGAAGATTTTATACAAACAATTTTGATCAATAAAGAAGAGGTACCAAAAGCAATACGAGAAGCATATATCAAAGAATCATCAGAACCTGTCCAATTCGATATTGAGCGTTTAGAAAATATGGGTCTCGAAGTTGTAAAAAAAGATATTGCCACGATCCATAATGGTGTTGTACGTCACGAAACCAATAGCGTTGCTGCATGGATTGTAGAATATGCAACAATCTATCAACAAAAGAAGCAATCATTGTCGAATTAGCGTAAAATAGATAATTGAAAGAGAGGGGGAATCTAAATGTCATTTGCTTCGGAAACTAAAAAAGAGCTTACTCAAGTTGAAGCAGAAGATACTAGTTTAAAAGCAGAACTCTCTGCCATTATCCGAATGAACGGTTCTCTGTCTTTTGCTAATCGTCAGTTAAGTCTTGATGTGCAAACTGAAAACGCAGCCATTGCTCGAAGAATGTACACCATTTTGAAAAAATTCTATAATTACCGTATTGAACTTTTAGTACGGAAAAAAATGAGACTGAAAAAAAACAACGTATATATATGTCGGGTTCGTGATGGAGCAAAAGAATTATTAGAAGAGCTACATATTCTCTCAGGTAATTTTCTATTTAATCATACAATTTCAGAAGAGTTGATTAGATTTGAGGCAGATAAAAGGGCATACTTACGAGGAGCCTTTCTAGCTGGAGGCTCTGTTAACAATCCTGAAACTTCCTCCTATCATTTAGAAATATATTCTTTATATAAAGAACATGGAGAAGCTTTGATGGACCTTATGAACCACTTTGATCTTAACGCTAAGACGATTGAAAGAAAAAAAGGGTTTGTAACGTACCTAAAAGAAGCGGAGAAGATTTCAAATTTCCTTAGTCTTGTTGGTGCACATCAAGCTATGCTAAAATTTGAAGATGTACGAATTGTCCGGGATATGCGAAATAGTGTTAATCGACTAGTAAATTGTGAAACAGCTAATTTAAACAAAACAATTGGTGCTGCTATTCGTCAGGTTGAAAATATCCGCTTTATCGACAACATGATTGGTATCGAGCAACTACCCGAGAAATTGCGTGAAATTGCACGATTAAGGGTAGAATATCAAGAAGTAACCTTAAAGGAACTTGGTGAAATGGTATCAACAGGTGTCGTTAGTAAATCGGGTATTAATCACCGCCTTCGAAAAATCGACGAAATTGCCGATGCCCTTCGAAGAGGCGAAAAATTTAAAGAATAGTATCTAACACATATAAACATAAGATAAAAATCTTTTTTATGTAATTTATCATTCCAAAAAGTATAAGAGTTTTTGACTTTGTACTTATTATTAAAGGGGGAGTAATTGTGGTAGAAAAACAAGTAGAAGTAAAACTAAAATCAGGCTTGCAAGCAAGACAAGCAGCATTATTCGTGCAAGAAGCAAATCGTCACACAGCAGATGTGTTTCTTCAAAAGGAAAATAAAAAAGTAAACGCTAAAAGTATTATGGGTATTATGAGTTTAGCGATTGCTAGAGGTACTACCGTCACTCTAAGTGCAGATGGCAATGACGAAGAACAAGCATTAGAAAAACTTGTGAAAATTATTCAAAACGAAGAATAATCATTAATCCAATGAAAAAGCACTCAGTAGCAACTGTATGATTGTTACTGAGTGCTTTTTATTCGTAATAAAGGAAGCATGAGTTGTGCAAAAGGGGTTTCGAGTTGTGCAAAAGGGACTGAGTTGTGCAAAAGAGAGCTTGAGTTGTGCAAAAGGGGTTTCGAGTTGTGCAAAAGGAGATGAGTTGTGCAAAAGGGACTGAGTTGTGCAAAAGAGAGCTTGAGTTGTGCAAAAGGGAGCATGAGTTGTGCAAAAGATCTTCAATTTGCAATAAAATATCCTCTTTCATCTGTTTTAATTCCAGCATCTACAAAAAAAGCAAGACTCAATCAAGAGCCTTGCTTTTTACATGGTGCCTACCTAATTATTTTTTAAGGTCATTACGTTCCATGATTTGGTCGATTAAACCATATTCTTTTGCTTGTTCAGCTGTCATGTAGTTATCACGATCTGTGTCACGAGCAATGATGTCGATTGGTTGGCCAGTACGTTCTGAAAGAATACCATTTAATTTTTCGCGTGTTTTTAAGATATGTTTTGCAGCAATTTCAATTTCTGTTGCTTGACCTTGAGCGCCACCAAGAGGTTGGTGAATCATTACTTCACAGTTTGGTAGAGCAGAGCGTTTGCCTTTTGTACCAGCTGTAAGAAGGAATGAACCCATAGATGCACACATACCCATACCAACTGTTTGTACATCTGGTTTGATAAATTGCATCGTATCATAGATGGCCATACCAGCTGTTACACTACCACCAGGCGAGTTGATATAAAGGAAAATATCTTTTTCAGGATCCTCTGCTTCAAGGAATAATAATTGTGACACAACAGCATTGGCAACATTGTCGTCAATGGCACTGCCAAGCATAATGATGCGGTCTTTCAATAAACGTGAGTAAATGTCGTATGCACGTTCGCCACGGTTTGTTTGTTCAATAACTGTAGGTATTAAATTCATGTAAATAGCCTCCTCAGATTAACAAGGTAATTTTCCATATCCGTATGCTGAAAAATTCCTTTGTTTCAGCTTATTCTTATCATACACATGATGGTCAATAAAGGTCAAATGTTATGATTTCTTTTTTTCTTATGGAATTATATGTGCGCGTTTTTCAATTTCTTCTGCCAAAAAGTATCCACCAGTTTGGGCTTATACAAAAATAAATTGATAGAAGTCAACTAACAAAGTAATATCCAAAAATAATAGCGTACATACATTTAATGGGGACAAAATGAACCCCTTTTTATACGAAATAATCACAGCTATTATTCCATATGAATAAGAAAACCTTCTCAACATAAAAAGGAAAAAATCCCCATATATCGAGAAGGTAAGTATAGTGAAAAAAGTCATTACAGCAGGATTACGCTGTGTTGAACGCATATTAGCAAGTAAATGCAAAATATGAGTATAAATAATGCCCCCGGAGGGAATCGAACCCCCAGCCTAAGAACCGGAATCTTATGTTTTATCCATTAAACTACGGAGGCGAATATGTTGCGACCTTATATATTATATAAGTTTTCTCGAAACAATTCAATAAAGATTTCTCATGTCGTTAATTTACAAGGGATTAATAGTTTATATATAGAAAATATTGTATACTTGTAATATTTATTTTAATATAACAAACTGAAAGGAAGGGACCTATGAATGGGAAAAACAATTAGGACAAAGCTTCTAATTTCTTATTTAATATTTGTGCTTATCATTACATTTACTGATGTTTTATCCATTTTTTAGTTTCTAAAGTAAATAATAATGGTAAAGAAATGTACAACAATCGCGTAGTTCCCCTTACAAGCTTAGTAAGTATAGCTGAGAAAGCGGGAAATGTTCGGTTACAAATGGTACAAGCACTTCTTAGAAAAGATAGCTCAATGACCGAGCAAGCAGTAATGAATTTAAAAGAAATCGATAGCATCATCAATAAATATGAAAAGCATAATCTTGGAAAAGAAGAGAGAAAAGTTTTTGAAAGTTTTAGTGCAGATTGGCATATTTTAGCCAAAGGGTACAGAAAAATATGGCGCTAATGAACAGTGGAGACTGGGAAAATGCAGATAAAGGAATTTTACTCGGAAGAACTGAATATAACACTGCAAATGAAGATTTGCAGAAATTAATCAAAATTAATGAAACGGTTTCAAAAGAAATCATTACTCAAAATAATAATAGCTATTCAACTATTATTACAATTTTAATCAGTTCTTTAATCATATCCATAATCTTTGCAATTATTATTTCTATAGTAATTGGAGATAAATTCTCAAACACTATTAAAACAATCTTACATAGAGTAGTGGAAATTTCTAAAGGAAATTTAACTGGTGAAACCCTTTCAATTAAATCAAGAGATGAATTTGGTCGACTAGCAAAAGCGTTTAATCTTATGCTGGACAACTTAAAAGCTTTAATAAGCGACATCAAATCGACTTCTGAGCAGGTCGCTGTATCGTCTGAAGAGCTAATGGCAAGCAGCGAACAGACAACAGAGGCCACCAATCAAGTAGCTATGTCTATACAAGAAGTATCGAATACAATTGAAACTCAAAGTCAAAATACAGAAAAAAGTGCACATTCAATGGGGGAAATCGCTATTGGTGTACAACGAATTGCAAAATTTACATCTTCAGCAGCAGGAAATATAAAAGAAACTGCCAATCAAGCAAAAAAAGGAGACGAATACATTTATAAAGTGGTCGAACAAATGAAACTAATCCATCAAGAAAATATCAAAACCAAAGACGTGATGGAAAGGTTAGAAGATAGGTCCAAAGAAATTGATAAAATTCTTGATGTAATCACAGAGATTGCAGAACAAACCAATTTACTAGCACTAAATGCAGCTATTGAAGCAGCTCGTGCTGGTGAAAATGGAAAAGGGTTTGCAGTAGTAGCTGAAGAAGTTCGTAAATTAGCTGAAGAATCAAGGCAATCTGCTAGTCAAATTGCAGAAATCATCAAACAAATACAAACGGATACGTTGAGCGCTGCTGAAATAACCAAAAATGGAAACGTAGTAACGAAGAAAGGGTTAAATCTTGTAGATGATACGGGAAGAATATTTAAACAAATTTTAGAACGAATTGAAAATGTAAATGCACAAGCACATGAATATCTGCTGTTTCAGAAGAATTGTCTGCAAGCACTCAGGAAGTCAATATATCCATTGAAAAAGTCAGAACGTCAGCAAAAACAATTTCAGCTAATTCAGAAGAAATTGCTTCTGCGTCAGAAGAACAATTGGCTACAATGGAGGAAGTTGCTTCATCTGCTGCTGCATTAGCAAATTTGGCGGATACGTTGAAAAATTCAGCTAAAAAATTCCAAATATAGTTGGGGAATCTTTTTACGAACAAATCAAACGTCTTCAAAATGATACATGAAAATAGATTAAAATAGAACAAAGAACTCCCTCGTTTTTAAAAGAAGGGAGTTCTTTGTTCATTTAAAATTCTCCAACAGGTATACCTTGAAAGACATATAGAAAAATGTCGCCTTTGCCCATAAAAGCTCGATTGGTTCCGCTAAACCCTAAGTGGGGAGAAGAAACCCCACTTAGGGAAGTTTCACAAATAGCTTCTTTCTGAAAAAACTGTGTATAAGGTGCATATTCTTTTCTCTTTTTGTCAAAACTCTGTATATCAAAGAAGAGTTAGAAGGTTTTATACGATGAAAAATATGGAATCGATCAGTATTTTGCATGCACTGCTGTTGGTGATGACATTTATAGGACTAAAAAATCATGTCACCATTATTCCTTCTATTTTAAAGGCTGTTGGAAGAGATGGATGGGCATCTGTTTTAGGTGCAACAATCAGTACGTTTTTTTGGTTGTTTCTTTTAGTATATATTCACAATAAAACAAAACAAGGATCGGTTCGAGAGTGGCTACAGCAAAAAATAGGTAAAGTTGGTGCTACCATTGTTTTATATATAATCGCCTATTTTTTAATCATTCTAGCGGCTTTTACGATGCGAGAAACTTTACTATGGATTTCTACTACTTTTTTACCTGAGACCCCTATGCTTTTTTTATTTCTTCTGTATCTTCTTCTAACGGTTTATCTTGCAACAGCAGGATTAACAGCCATTACGATTGCCAATACACTGGTTTTAGCAGGTGTCATTATACTAGGGTTCTTTATTTCAATTGTCAATCAGAAAGTAAAGGATTATGAGTTACTTCTTCCTTTCTTTGAACATGGTATAAATCCTATTCTAAAAGGCATGATTTATCCAGCATCTGGTTTTGTCGAATTATTGATCTTACTCTTTTTACAACATAAAATAAAAAATCAGATGAAGTGGTATCATTTTGCCATTATACTGCTCATACTAACAGGGCTAACATGTGGACCACTTGTCGGTGCGATTACAGAATTTGGTCCCGTTGAGGCCGCAAAACAAAGATATCCTGCCTATGAAGAGTGGGGGTTAGGATCCATTGGTCGATTTATCGAGCATATGGACTTCTTCTCCATTTATCAATGGTTAACAGGTACGTTTATAAGAGTAGGTTTTCTTCTATATATCAGCGCAGAGCTTTTAAATTTAACAGAAAATAAAAAAGAATTTTGGAAGAAGCTAGCGCCGCCATTTGCCATTATTTGCTTATCGCTAGTTCTAATCAAGGATACCACTTTTCTAAAGTTAAACGAATACTATTTGTTAATCGTTACATTTATCTTTTTTGTATCACTATCCATCTTTTTTTCAGTTGTTGCAATGTTTTCGAAAAAATCAACAAATAAAGATCCAACTGGTCAAGAAAGTGGTGAACAACAATCGAAACAAACAGAAGCACGATAACCATTCATACACTACAGCAAATGTTTCAAAAATCTGAAGATATAAAATTTCAGCAGTATCACTTTGACGGGCATACGATTCATATGATTATTTGTGAGGCAATGGTAGATTATCAATTATTAAATGAAATGATTGTGCCACGTGTTGGTTATTATTGTAGCCATTTAACGGATGAGCTATTTGAGCAGCAAACACTTTCCCATTTATATATTCCCCAACTAAAAAAAGTGGAGAATAAGGAAGAAGCCATTTTACTAGCGTATACAGGATTTGTACTAATTCTATTTGAAGAGGAATCAATCCTTTTTTCCAGTAATATTCAAAAAAAACCAAATCGTAATCCGGAAGAAACGCGTACAGAAATAACAGTAAAAGGACCGAGGGATAATTTTATCGAAGATTTATCGGTCAATATTGCTTTAATCAGAAAACGGATGCCCACCAATTCTTTGTGCGTTGAAAAATTTGAAGTAGGAAAACGTACAAAAACTTCAGTCGGCTTGCTGTATCTTGATGATGTTGTCAACAAAGATACTTTAAATGAATTAAAAAACCAAATCAGTAAGATTGATAAAGATATTTTAATTAGTGGTGATGAGTTTATGGATCATATCAATAAAGCCTCACCACTTTTTCCAAGACATGAATATACAGGTAGGGCAGATTACGCCATTCAAGCATTAGTAAGGGGAAGATTTATTCTTTTTGTGGATGGTACAGCTTATGGGGTGATAACACCTGCTAATTTATTTCTGCTACTGAAAACGAGTGAAGATAATGAATACCCGTCTATTTTTGGATCTATTGAGCGAATGATGCGTATTATAGGCATATTAATTAGTATCTTTTTACCTGCATTTTGGTTAGCGTTGACCACATTTCATCAAAACCAAGTGCCTTTTCAATTATTGGCGACTGTGGTACAGGCAAATACTGGGCTTCCATTACCTACTGCCTTGGAAATGTTATTAATGCTGGGGATGTTTGAGCTATTTCGAGAGGCAGGGCTGCGACTACCATTGGTATTGGGAGGAACTATTGGCGTGGTAGGGGGATTAATCATTGGAGATGCCGTGATACAAGCAGGGATGACGAGTCCAGCGATGGTTGTTATTATGGCAACGTCTACGATTGCTTCTTTTACACTTGTCAACCAATCTGTTGTAACTGCTGTCAGTGTCTTAAGAATCTTTGTGATTACACTAACTGCTTTTTTGGGGTTATTCGGTTTCTTTGTATCCTTTTATTTTATCATCGTTTATCTATCAAAAATAAAAATATTTGGAGTGCCATATATGAATTTAGCCATTGATTTGAGTTGGGATAATGTGACGAAAACTTTATTCCGTTTACCGACAAAAGCGTATAATACACGACCAACCATGCTAAAAACAGAAGATAGTACACGAAGTAAAAAAGGAAAGAAAAATGAATAAGAGAATATTACTAATCATCATGCTATGTTCACTCTTGCTTTCTGGATGCTGGGATTCGAATGAAGCTGGGCGAATGTTTTACCTTTTCGGAATCGGTGTTGATTACAAAGATGGAGAATATAAAGTCTATGCGCAATTGATCGATTTTGCAAGCATTGCAAGGTCTGTGCAACCACCGAATCCTGATATTGTTCAATCAGTAGTAGGTGAAGCAAATGGAAAAACGGTCAATGAAGCATTTAATAATTTGTATAACTCGTTGGATGAGGAGTTATATTGGGGGCATATTACTTATTTAGTTTTTTCAAATGATCTGTTAGAGCAAGGCAAATTGAATCCTGTGATTAATGCTTTTATACAATTTCATGATACACGTTATCAGACGTGGGTTTTTAGTACCAAAGAATCTATTCGGAAAATCATGTTAGCAAAGCCAGTCTTAAACAAAGCCATTTCACTATCAAAATTAGCGTACCCCATTAATTCCTATAAACAGCATTCCTTTATTGAACCTTTAAATTTAAGAAAACTGATCATCAATATGGATGAACCAAGTCATCAGACCAATATTCCTTTAGTATCACTGATCAGTAATTGGGAAACTTATAAAAGCGATGATACAGAAACATTAATAAATGGCGTGAGTGTTGTTACACCTAAAAATGTACTAGGTGAGCTAAAAAATGAGCAAGCTCAAGGATTGCAGTGGTTGTCTGATGAAACGATACGTGCCGGATTATCTGTAGATATAGCTGATGGGCAGGAGGACGATGAGAAAAATAGGATTTCAGTGGTTATTGAGAAAATGAAGGCAAAAGTGATACCTATTATTAGTAGTAGTCAGGTTCGATTTGATATTCATCTTGATATGGTAGCACTCCTTAGTGGATATAGAGGGGATATAAGTGTAGCTGAAATACAAAAAGCGGTGAAAAAGAGAGTGGAACAACAAATCCAGACAACGTATCAAGAAAGCGTGAAATTCGATTCAGATGTTTATCGACTCTCTGAATATCTATACCGTAAGCATCTGAAAACATGGAAAAAATTTGAACGTAACGGAAGAATCGAGCTGACAAATGATTCGCTTCGAAATATAACTGCTGAAGTTCGGGTGACTTCAGGAAGAAAATCCTTTAAAAATACCATTGAAAACTAAATGTATTGGTGTTTTTTGAAAAAGGGCTATTCAAAAAACTGAATAGTCCTTTTTACTATTCCTCTGAATGTTGTGCATAAATTTCTAAAAGCCTCCAGATGTGATTGGCAATTTCTCGTGATTCTGCAGCATGGGTTGTATTTGAGAATGCTTTTCGGAAAGGCGTAAGAAGCGCTTTTAGAATATAAACTTTTGTAGGCTCGCTCTGTAATTCATGTAAGATGTAATGAGCGAATTCCTTTCCATCTTTTGGGTCTTCATCCTTTAAAATTTCTATAAATCCACTCAATTGATGCATAACAGTATCTTTGCTTAGTACAATTTGTTCTACACTATTTTTGATGCGTTGAATGGTTTCAATATTTATGATGACTTCTTTTGTTTCTAGCATTCTTGGAATAATGGCGTCAATATTTCGTAGTGCCATTTTAATGACAGACTCTGGATTTATTTGATGTTCTTTTGCTATTTTCAATGTTCGAAGTGTTTGATGAATCATGGCAAAAGTTTGAATGGCACACTCATAACTTAATTCATTGATTTTCTCACCATAAACTTCCACTAATCTTGAAGCAAGCCATTCAATTTCTTGAAGATGGTGTTTCATGACCGCTTTTTGTAAATCCTTATCATTTGAATGATAAATGGCTTCAAAAATTTGTAATAGATTTTGCTCACGATTAATATGCATAAGTACTGCAATTTGTTTGGACAAAATTTCGATATCTCTTGGATCTTGATCAACAGCAAGTTCATATCTACGAATACTTGCTTCTTCACGACTTTCTCTCAAAATAGCGATGAAGCACTCATTTTTGGAAGTGAAATAATTGTAAAAAGTTCCCTTTGAAATTTTCGCTTCTTGAATAATATCTATAATAGAAGTTTCATAGAATCCCTTTTGGATAAATAAACTTCGTGCTACATCCAATACTTTTCTTTTTCGTGTATTCATATTGTCACCTTTTTACTAATTTATACTCCAATTCTAAATCAAAAACGCTTTCATATCAATGTTTTAAAATGAATAAAATTTTTTGTTTAAAAAAAATAGACTGCCAGTATAAAATAGAAATCACTGCTATGAAAAAGATAACGATAAAGAAAGAGTGAGAGAGTTTATGGGAAACGAAACATTAAAAAAACCACCTTATGCCATGGAGGCCACTGAAAAAGTCCTTTCTGATTTTTGTTGCGAGTATGAGAACGATCAATTCGTTCTCATACTCGCTTTTTCATTTGAAGCCGTGGATTTCCGTTCCAGGCAGTCGCTTTCCGCGGGCACGGCTTCAATCTCCTCGTCACTTCGTTCCTGCGGGGCTTTCAGCTCGCGCTGTTCCCGCTGGAGTCGCTGCCTTCCACTCCAATCCACTATGTTCTCCTTTTTTAAGAGATTTTTCCGTTCAAAAAAGCAACTCCTTTCCTGTATAATTAAATGAAGTAAATGTAGGTGGTGTACCCAATGATTTCAAACCAAGAATCTCTCAATCTTAGCCCATTCATGGCAATATACGATATGGTGGTGCCTAAGGAAAATATGCTTCGAAAAATCAATGAACTTGTAGATTTTACTTTTATCCTCGAAGAACTGAAAACAAAATATTGTCTTGATAATGGTCGCAATGCAGTGTCACCCATTCGCATGTTCAAATATCTATTGCTTAAATCCATTTTTGATTTATCAGATGTAGATGTAGTAGAACGTTCTAAATATGATATGTCGTTTAAATATTTCCTCGATATGGCTCCAGAAGATTCTGTGATTGACCTAAGTTCTCTAACAAAATTTCGAAAACTCCGTCTTCCAGATGAGGGTTTATTAGATATGCTAATTGGGAAAACAGTTGAGATTGCATTGGAAAAAGAACTCATTAAAAGTAAATCAATCATTGTGGATGCCACACATACGAAAGCACGTTATAATCAAAAATCACCGAAAGAATTTTTACAAGAAAAATCCAAAACTGTTCGAAAAGCTGTCTATCAAATCGATGAATCGATGAAAACAAAATTCCCACCGAAAACTACTTCTAACGAAGTGAAGGATGAATTGAATTATTGTCGTCAAGTGATTACTGTTATTGAAACAGAACCACACATAGCTGAGATTCCTGCCGTTAAGGAAAAATTAAATGTGCTAAAGGAAGTAGTAGAAGATTACACAGAACAACTTAGCTATTCCAATGATCCAGATGCACGTGTTGGACACAAAACTGCCGACTCTTCTTTCTTTGGCTACAAAACGCATATTGCGATGAGTGATGAACGAATTATTACAGCTGCTATTGTGACAACAGGAGAAAAAAGTGATGGAAAATACCTACAAGAGTTAATTGAAAAAAGCCAAGAAACAGGGATGAAAGTTGAGACAGTCATTGGAGACACAGCTTATTCTGAAAAAGATAACATTCGCTATGCAAAGGAAAATAATTTTGAATTAGTATCAAAATTAAACCCGCAAATTACACAAGGCGCTCGAACGAAAGAAGAAGAATTTGAATTTAATAAAGATGCAGGGATGTATGTTTGTAAAGCTGGTCATATGGCCATTCGGAAAGCACGAACAAATAAGAAAAACGTAGGAAAAAATCAAAGACAAACTTATTATTTTGATATTGAAAAATGTAAAGTTTGTCCTTACAGTGAAGGTTGTTTTAAAAAAGGAGCGAAAAGTAAGACTTATTCTACGACAATCAAATCAACGGAACACAAAGACCAGGAAGTATTCCAAGAAACCGATGAATTTAAAAGAAAAGCAAAATCTCGCTATAAAGTTGAAGCGAAAAATAGTGAACTCAAACATAGACATGGATATGATACAGCATCATCATCAGGTCTATTTGGTATGGAGATTCAAGGAGCTACAGCGATATTTGTAGTCAACCTCAAGCGAATACTAAAACTTCTGAGCGAAAAAGAGTAAAAAAGAGAGGAAGAAAAAGGCAAATTGTCGTCCAAATAAGACGGCGATTTGCCTTTTTTGTATTGAATTTCATTTACACAACTAAAAAACGTAAGTTTTTCAGGGGCCTCACTTTTATCGAGAGCTTTTCTTTTTATGTGTTAATTAAATTGAGATGGTTGGTGAGAAATATTTGAGGTTGCTTCGCCAAAACTATTTGTCAATGATGCCATATCTTGAGGGGAAAGCTGAGGTACTTGGTAGTAGCCTTTTCTGTTTTGGTAAATTGACACTTCGTATGCCATTTCGATGCAGTTTGGAATCGAGTCGGCAAGTACACGGCGAACAACTGGATTTGTTGTTTCTAATGCTGTGGCAAGTTTAACAGCAGCTGTCTCTTTATGGATTCCAAGAAGATAGCCAGAAATAATTTCATCACTTATTTCGCTGGCTTGAGTAATTGGTTTCTTTGGCTGTCCAGCTTGAATTCCATAGGTAAATTTGTTATTTTCCTTCATTTCATAGTGACCAGTTGGACGAGAAGGATCACGACCCGTTTTGAATGATTCCACCAATATATTGTATTCGCCTAAGCTAAATTGGTATTGGCGGTCTAAGATATCGCGCAGTTCAGTATCTTGGATTTGATCACGTAATAGTACGCACTGGTTTAATCCACCTACAATTGTAGATAGAGTTTCATGCATATCCATTATTTCGTGGCCACCATGATTAAACTTAGCTGAATCCGCATGATACATTGGATCATTTGTCTGATTTTGTGATTGTTGTTGAGACAAAATATAACCTCCTTTTTTTATTAAGCGCTTGTTGTCAAGCAGAGATAGTATGGACTACGAGTGAATTTCAATACATATAAAATGAAAAATTTCAAAATACAATTCGTATACTATAACTGCGTTTTTAATATCAGTAATTTTTTCATATTGCTTTGTGGATGGAAAATAAATGAAGCTTGTTAGTTATTTATGTAGCGTATGTTTTTGATGTTCAATGGACAATATTATAACTATTAGTATTCAACGCAAGAATTTATTTGTATAATAGGATTTGTTTGACAATACTGTTGATATTTCATAAGTTTCGCTACAGACGGATGCTTTCCGTGTACGAACCGACGAGCTTTCCTGCGGGAGTTAACGCCTTTCGCTCAAGTAAGATGTTTTAAGCGACATAAAAGAAATATCAAAAGAGAGGAACATTATAATGATGGAAATTATATACTATAGTAGACCGAACTGCGGTCTTTGTGAAGATGGTAAACAAATGCTTAATTTAATGCGTGAAGATATTCCTTTTCAGGTTAAAGAAGTGAATATAGAAGAGGATGATGAACTTCATAAAAAATATATGATGATGATTCCTGTTGTTGAAAAGGATGGGCAGATTATTCAGTATGGCGTACTGGATTATGTGACGCTGTTAGAAGGAATCAGTGCAAATTAGGATAGGCGGTATTGTCTATTCTATTCGTTTTTTGGGTGAAATTAAGTTGCACATGATGACATGAAATTGTATACTCGAGTCAAGAAATATATTTTTTTATAGCAAATGGGACGTTTTATAAAACATAGGGATAAAATTTATCCCACAAAAGGAGAACTAACGACATGACTACATTGTCAGAGGCACAATTGAAAATAATGCCGGAAATGTCTGCGTTTCTGCATACTCGTTATCGCTTTTTACAAATGATTGAGATGTTGGGGCCGATAGGTCGTAGAGGGCTTGCTGAGCAACTTTCTGTGGCAGAACGTGAAGCTCGTAAGGAAACAGATTTGTTACGAGAGCAAGGTCTTATTATCGCTAGTCGATCGGGTATGAGAATTTCTGAATTAGGCATGGAAGTACTAGAAGTTTTAAAACCCCTTTTTTATGAGTGGTCTGGTATTACAGATTTGGAAAAACAACTTACTCGAATACTTGGAATTCAAAACGTAATTATTGTAGATGGAAATATGGATGAAGTTCCTTCTATTAAATTTTTACTAGGTTTGGAAGCAGCAAAACACTTAGAATCGGTAGCGAGTAAGAGCAAAATTGTCGCTGTAACAGGTGGAAGCACGCTTGCTGCAATAGCGGATAGCCTTACTCCCTCAGAAAATTTAGCTGGTTTGAAGTTTATAGCAGCTAGAGGTGGTATGGGCGTTGACATGAGATTACAAGCGAATACCATTGCCGCAACATTTGCAAGTAATACAGATAACACATATCGTACATTGTATTTACCTGAAAATTTAAGTGAGCCAGCTTATCGAGCACTTAGCGAGGAGCCTATTGTCAAGGAAATGATAGACCTTTACGACCATACAGACGTTGTCATTCATGGTATCGGTTCAGCTTTAGAAATGGCAATTAGACGAGAGTCCACAGAAGAGGAACAACATTCTCTAGTCGAAAAAGGAGCTGTCAGTGAAGCCTTTGGATATTATTTTGATGAAGAGGGCAATGTAGTTCAAAGAATACGAACTGTTGGGATTCAACTAGAGCAAGTAAACAGATGTCAAAGTATTATTGCAGTTGCTGGGGGTAAGAATAAGGCTAAAGCAATTCTTTCTTACTTTAAGCATGGGGCAAAACAATCTGTTTTAATAACAGATTCAGCTGCTGCTACGGAAATGATTCACTTATTAAAATAACAAATACATTATATGGAGGAAGAGATTATGACTTTAAAACTAGCGATTAATGGATTTGGAAGAATTGGACGATTGGTATTTCGAACAGCTATAAAGCGACAAGATATTGAAATTGTTGCTGTAAATGATCTTACTGATGCAGCAATGCTTGCACATCTTTTAAAATACGATTCAATCCATGGGACATTTGATGTAGAAGTGACATCAGAAGGTGATTACCTTGTTGTAGATGGCAAAAATGTACGTGTCTATGCTGAAACAGATCCTGCAAATCTTCCGTGGAGAGATTTAGACGTTGATATTGTAGTCGAATCCACAGGTCGCTTTACGAACTATGAAGCAGCCCATAAACACGTGGAAGCAGGCGCTAAAAAAGTAATCGTATCTGCTCCAGGCAAAGAAATGCCAACTTATGTAATGGGTGTTAATCATGAAAATTATGATGCAACACATGATGTTATCGTTTCAAACGCTTCTTGTACAACAAACTGTTTAGCGCCAGTAGCAAAAGTATTAGACGAACAGTTCGGTATTAAACGAGGTATGATGACAACTGTCCACTCATACACAAATGATCAAAGAATCTTAGATCTACCACACAAAGATTACCGTCGTGCTCGTGCAGCTGCTCAGTCTATGATTCCAACTACTACTGGAGCTGCAGTTGCAGTAGCAAAAGTATTGCCACAGCTTAAAGGAAAATTGGATGGTATGGCAATCCGTGTCCCAACACCAAATGTATCTTTAGTAGACTTAGTTGTAGAATTAGAAAAAGAAGTAAATGCTGAAACAGTAAACGAAGCATTAAGAGAAGCTTCAGAACATGAACTAAAAGGCATTTTAGCTTATTCTGAACTTCCACTAGTTTCGATTGATTATAACGGTAATTTGTCTTCTTCAACTGTTGATAGTTTATCAACAATGGTTCTTGAAGGAAATCTTGTAAAAGTATTAGCTTGGTATGACAACGAATCAGGTTATTCTACTCGCGTAGTAGATTTAGCAGAATACATGGCTGAACAAGGATTGTAATTGAAAAAATATAGCCATATAGTTTTTATACGTATATAATGTATTAGGGAAAAAGGAGAAGCGGTTTGATACTTCTCCTTTTTTTATGAAATAACCTTGCTTTTACGATAGAATATAACAGAGTTTATGAAATAAGTAAGCGCTTTATTGTAGCTTGTGTAGAACAATGTCGAAAAATTAAAATATTTGAAGAAGCTATATCGATTCATCATAATATAATTGATGTAAAACACTTATTTTCATTATTATTAAAAGGTTATGAACAATTGGGGAGGCACAATTATGTATAAAAAAAAGACGATGAAAGATATTGAAGTAACAGGAAAACGCGTATTTGTACGTGTGGATTTTAATGTTCCCATGGAAGAAGGGAAAATCACTGATGATACTCGCATTAGAGCAGCGCTTCCTACGATCACTTATTTAGTTGAAAAAGGGGCAAAGGTGATTTTAGCTAGTCATTTAGGACGTCCAAAAGGTGAAGTGAAAGAAGAACTTCGATTAACAGCAGTAGGAGAACGTCTTTCAGAGCTTATGGGTAAAGTTGTTACAAAATTAGATGAATCCATCGGTGAATCGGTAGAAAAAGTAGTAGGAAACATGAATGATGGTGATATCGTTCTATTAGAGAATGTTCGCTTCCATAAAGGTGAAGAAAAAAATGATCCTGCACTTGCTGAAAGTTTCGCAAAATTAGCAGATATATATATCAATGACGCATTTGGTGCTGCTCACCGTGCACATGCAACAACATCAGGGATTGCAAACTATTTGCCAGCGGTTTCTGGACTTTTAATGGAAAAAGAAATCGATGTTCTAGGTAAAGCATTGTCAAATCCAGAACGCCCATTCACTGCTATCATCGGTGGTGCAAAGGTTAAAGATAAAATTGGAGTTATTGAAAATCTTCTAGAAAAAGTAGATCACCTTATTATCGGTGGTGGTTTGTCTTATACTTTCTCACGAGCACAAGGTTATGACATTGGTAAGTCTTTATTAGAAGAAGATAAGATTGATCTTGCAAAATCATTTATCGAAAAAGCAGCTGATAACGGTGTTGATATACATATGCCAGTAGATGCTGTTGTTGCAAATGAATTTTCAAAAGATGCCGAAACAAAAATAGTTGATATTGATCAAATTCCAAGTGACTGGATGGGACTTGATATCGGCCCTAAAACAGCAGCAGAATATGCAGAAGTTATTAAAAATTCAAAACTTATCATGTGGAATGGCCCAATGGGTGTATTTGAAATGGATGCTTTTGCAAACGGTACAAAAGCAGTTGCACAAGCAATGGCAGAAACAAATGGATATACAATTATTGGTGGCGGTGATTCTGCTGCAGCAGTTGAAAAATTTAAAGTTGCAGATAAGATGGATCACATTTCTACAGGTGGAGGAGCTTCACTAGAATTTATGGAAGGTAAAGCATTGCCTGGAGTAATCGCGTTAAATGACAAATAATTTATAATATGGAGGTTTTCTATATGCGCAAACCAATTATCGCAGGAAATTGGAAAATGTATAAAACATTATCAGAAGCGATAGACTTCGTTAAAATGGTGAAATCTTCAATACCATCCACAGATCAAGTAGACTCTGTTATTTGTGCACCATCATTATTTTTACCTACTCTTGTTAAAGAAGCTGATGGTTCAACTTTAGCAATTGGTGCGCAAACAATGCACTATGAAGAGGAAGGGGCTTTTACAGGAGAAATAAGCCCTTCACAATTAGAAGATATTAAAGTTCAATATGTAATCTTAGGTCACTCAGAACGTCGCCAATATGACAACGAAACAGATGAAGGTGTCAATAAAAAGGCACATGCAGCATTTAGCCATCACCTAACTCCAATTATTTGTGTTGGTGAAACATTAGAAGAAAGAGAAGCAAGTAATACAGTAGTGAAGGTTTCTTCTCAAGTAGGTGCTGCATTAAAAGGATTATCCGTTGAACAAATTGCGAAAACAGTTATTGCGTATGAACCAATCTGGGCAATTGGCACAGGTAAAACTGCAACTGCTCATGATGCAAACGAAGTATGTAAAGCAATACGAAATACAGTAAAAGAAATTGCTGGTGATGTTGCTGCAGAATCTATCAGAATCCAATATGGTGGTAGTGTGAAACCGGAAAACGTAGTAGAATTATTATCGATGGAGCATATTGATGGTGCTCTAGTTGGTGGTGCAAGTTTAAAACCGGATTCATACTTAAAATTATTGGAGGCTGGGGCAAATGCCTAATAAACCAGTAGCATTAATTATTTTAGATGGTTTAGGCTTACGCGATGAGATTTTCGGTAATGCAGTAGCGCAAGCGAAGAAACCAAATTTGGACCGTTATTGGAGTTCTTTTCCACATAACACATTAACAGCATCAGGTGAAGCTGTTGGTCTTCCTGATGGCCAAATGGGAAACTCAGAAGTTGGACATTTAAATATCGGCGCAGGTCGTATTGTCTATCAAAGCTTAACTAGAATCCACAAAGCGATTAAAGACGGTGACTTTTTTACAAATAACGCTTTGTTGGATGCAGTCAATCATGTTAAGCAAAACAACTCAAAACTCCACATTATGGGACTATTATCTGATGGTGGTGTGCATAGTCATTATGATCATTTATTTGCCTTATTGAAATTGGCAAAAGATCAAGGGCTTGAAGAAGTATTTGTACATGGATTTTTAGATGGTCGAGATGTCGGTCCTAAAACGGCTGTAGGTTATATCGAAGAAACAGAACGCCAAATGGCTAAAATCGGTGTTGGTCAATTCGCATCTATTAGTGGTCGATACTATGCAATGGACCGAGACAATCGTTGGGATCGTGAAGAGAAAGTCTACAAAGTATTAGTAGACGGTCAAGGAATTGAAGCATCTTCTGCTAAAGAAGGTGTCAAAGCATCTTATGCAAATGACATAACAGATGAATTTGTTGTTCCATTTGTGATTAAAAAAGATGATAAACCTGTTGCTACCATTCAATCAAATGATGCAGTGATTTTCTTTAACTTCCGACCAGACCGTGCAATTGAATTATCCACAGCTTTTACAAATCCAGCATTTGATGGGTTTACACGAAGCGAAAATCACCCACAAAATTTGAAATTTATTTGTTTCAAAAAGTACAGTGATAAGGTTATTGGTGAAATTGCATTCCATGATGAAGATTTGAAAAATACCATTGGTGAAGTTTTATCGGATAACAAACTTCGTCAGCTACGAATTGCAGAAACTGAAAAGTACCCTCATGTTACATTCTTTATGAGTGGAGGTCGTGAACAAACTTTCCCTGGAGAAGAACGTATTTTGATCAATTCACCTAAAGTGGCGACTTACGATTTAAAACCAGAAATGAGTGCATACGAAGTAACAGATGCACTTGTCGAAGCAATTGAAGCGGACCGATTTGATGGTATTATCTTAAACTTTGCAAATCCTGATATGGTTGGACATAGTGGTATGTTAGAACCAACTATTAAAGCAATCGAAGCTGTAGATGAATGTTTGGGTAGAGTAGTAGAAGCTCTTCTTGCAAAAGGAGGAGCAGCGATTATTACTGCCGATCACGGGAACTCTGATGAAGTAGTAACCCTTGAAGGTCAACCGATGACAGCCCATACAACTAATCCTGTGCCAGTAATTATCACAAAAGAAAATATTGTGGTAAGAAATGGCGGAATTTTAGCCGATTTGGCTCCTACCATGTTAAAATTACTAGGAGTGGAACAACCACTTGAAATGACAGGTAAACCATTATTTTAAACTGAGGAGAGTTAAACAATGCCAATTATTACAGACGTACAAGCTCGTGAAGTATTAGATTCACGCGGTAACCCAACAGTAGAAGTAGAAGTATTTACAGAATCAGGCGCATTTGGACGTGCAATCGTTCCTTCTGGTGCATCTACTGGGGAATATGAAGCAGTAGAATTGCGCGATGGTGACAAAGGTCGCTACCTTGGTAAAGGTGTTTTAAAAGCAGTTGATAATGTAAACAACGTCATTGCTCCAGAACTAATTGGAAATTATTCAGTTCTTGATCAAGTTTCAATTGATCGCATGATGATTGAATTAGATGGTACTGAAAACAAAGGTAAATTAGGCGCAAATGCTATTTTAGGTGTTTCTTTAGCTGTCGCTCATGCAGGTGCTGATTACCTAGACCTACCTCTATATCAATACATTGGTGGAGTCAATTCAAAACAACTTCCAGTTCCAATGATGAACATCTTAAACGGCGGAGAACACGCTGATAATAACGTAGATATTCAAGAATTTATGGTAATGCCTGTAGGCGCAGAATCATTCCGTCACGCTTTACGTATGGGTGCTGAAATCTTCCACTCTTTAAAAGCAGTTCTAAAAGAATCTGGTCACAACACAGCTGTAGGTGATGAAGGTGGTTTTGCACCAAACTTAACTTCAAACGAAGAAGCATTATCTACAATTGTAACTGCAATTGAACGTGCAGGTTACAAACCAGGTGAAGAAGTAATGTTAGCAATGGATGTAGCATCTTCTGAACTTTATTCTGATGAAGATGGAAAATACCACCTAGATGGTGAAGGTGTTGCAAAAACTTCTGAAGAAATGGTTGCTTGGTATGAAGAATTGACTGTTAAATACCCAATCATCTCTATTGAAGATGGTCTTGACGAAAATGACTGGGCTGGTCACAAAATGCTTACTGAACGTATCGGTAAACGTGTACAACTAGTAGGTGATGATTTATTCGTTACAAATACGAAAAAATTATCTCGCGGTATTGAAGAAGGCGTAGGTAACGCAATCTTAGTTAAAGTTAACCAAATCGGTACATTAACAGAAACTTTAGATGCTATTGAAATGGCAAAACGCGCTGGCTACACAGCAATCATCTCTCACCGTTCTGGTGAATCAGAGGATACAACAATTGCTGATATCGCGGTTGCTACTAACGCTGGCCAAATCAAAACTGGTGCCCCATCTCGTACAGACCGTGTTGCAAAATACAACCAATTACTTCGTATCGAAGATCAATTATCTGCAACAGCTCAATTTAATGGCATTAAATCTTTCTACAACATCAACCGCTAATTTGAGTATGAATTTTTAATATATTTTATAAATAGAAAAGCTGCTATCTTCAATTTTGCAAGATAGCGGCTTTTCTTTTGTAGTTATTGAAAAAATGATTATTTGACAATGCCTATCATAAACCCGTCGTAGCCTTTAGCACCGACAGTTTGAATAGCTGTAGAATCTATAGCAGGATTATTAACCAGTAAATCCATAAACTTTTGTATTCCTTTTACTCGCTCATCATCACTTGTTTCATCAAAAATCTTGCCGTTTCTTACGACGTTGTCAGCAATAATAATTGCACTTGGATTGGCTAATGTTAATGCCCATTTTAAATAGTGTGGATAATTTTCTTTATCTGCATCGATAAAAATAAGATCAAACAATAATTCCTTCTCTTTAAGTTTGGATAACGTATCCAAAGCTTTCCCAACAATAACTTCTATTTTATTTTCATAGCCAGCTTCACGGATATTTTGCTCGGCAATTTTTGCATACTGTGGATTGAATTCTAGTGTATAGACTTTTCCTGTTTCAGAAAGAGCACGAGCCATCCAAATACTACTATATCCACCGAGTGTACCAATTTCTAAAATATTCTCTGCCCCTTTTGTTTTAGCTAAAAGGTATAAGAGTTTTCCATGTGTTGCGGAGACATTGATATCAGGAATACCTGCTTGCTTATTTGTCTTTTGTACTTGATCAAGTGAAGCATCAAAAGGAATTAATCTATCTGTAATATAATCATCTACTAATGTCCAAATCATAAAATCAAATATTAAAAATCCTCCTTATCATTTCATTTTTTTCAGTTCTAGTTTATGTAAAGGAGGATAAAATGTTCTCTATGGAAAAAAGATGATTTTTTTAAACAAGTTAAGCAGTTAACTAGGAAGGAAAATACATTCACCATCACAGGTGTTCGCATCCTATCGTGAACTACATACGATGATGGATAAATGCTTTCAGAGGCCAGTTTAAATATTTTTTATCGTCAAAATATAGTAACAATGATAAAATAATAGAAAAGTGTGTATTGTATTGGTTTGTTTACTGCTAAAAGTAGAACTTCGTTGTCATTACGTACAGTTTTTGGTAAGATAAGACTGTTGTGATGTTTCGAATCAGGAGGTGGAACATATGCATACAGCAATTATGACTTTACTTCTTATCGTGTCAGTTGCCTTGATTATCGTAGTATTGTTGCAATCTAGTAAGAGTGCTGGTCTTTCAGGAGCCATCTCTGGTGGAGCTGAACAACTTTTTGGGAAAACAAAAGCCCGCGGGGTAGACTTAGTATTACACCGTATTACTGTTGTATTATCAATCTTATTCTTCGTGTTAGCAATCGCTATCGCAAGAATCTAATGCACACTAAAAAACCGCCTGGCCACTCATGGTTAGGCGTTTTCTATAGGATATTAAAAGCAGAGCTGGCTCGAACTGCCCCGACATGCATTGGAGGGCCCGAATCGAAAGTGTCTTTTCAACTTTCGACCGAGGGACCGAAATGACACGAGGGGCAAGCCGGAGGAGCTAGATAGATTAAAAGCGGAGCGTTTAATTATAGATATCAAAGTAGTAGGAGGCCACCTCATCATGAAACCTACATTACCACAACCATTTTTCTTTGAAGCTGGACCAAGAGCGGTATTACTTTTACATGGATTTACTGGAAATTCAGCGGATGTACGTATGCTTGGGCGTTTTCTAGAGAAAAAAGGTTATACATCACTGGCTCCACATTATAAAGGTCATGGTGTTCCGCCAGAAGAACTTATACATACCAACCCACAACAATGGTGGCAAAGTGTACTTGATGGTTATCAAACATTACAAAATGCTGGATATAAAGAAATTGCCGTAGCAGGATTATCTCTTGGTGGCGTATACTCACTAAAATTAGGTTATTCTTATCCAGTTAAGGCTATCATAACAATGTGTGCACCGATGACAATGCGTTCAACGGATAAAATGTTTGAGGGCGTCGTCCAATATGCAGAAAGATTCAATCAGAACTTTGCTAAAAGTAAAGAAGAGTCTGAGGCAAGTTTGGACTACATCAAAAAAACTGGTATGCCATCATTAAAAGAACTAAGTGAATTAATATATGAAGTAAGAGAACATGTTGATGAAATCTATGCGCCCCTTTTTGTTGTTCAAGGACGAAAAGATAATGTCATCGACATAAAATCTGCAGAGTATATTTATGAACAAGTAGAATCTAATGATAAACAGATAAAATGGTATGAAGAATCTGGGCATGTTATTACATTAGGTCAAGAAAGAAAACAATTGCATGAAGATATATATACTTTTTTAGAGTCACTCGATTGGCATGAGTAAAAAAAGTAATGATTGCAAATGCTAGTAGAAGGAGGGAAGAACGATGAATTTCGAAGAACCAACATTAGAAACAAGATTATTGGAATTTATGAGAGAAGAAGCCTATAAACCATTAACGGTAGCAGAATTTGAAGATCAGTTCGGCTTTCGAGATGCTGAAGAATTCAAAGAACTCGTAAAGACTCTTGTAAAACTTGAGCAACAAGGTGAGGTTGTACGAACACGTACAAATCGTTATGGTTTACCAGAACGTATGAATTATATACAAGGTCGTTTTATAGGACATGCTAAAGGATTTGGATTTGTTGCACCTGAAGAAGAAGGTATGGATGATGTATTTATTCCACCTACAGAGGTTAATGGTGCTGTAAATGGAGATAAAGTTCTTATCCATGTTTCAAAGACAACTTCTGGAGATAGACGCGAAGGCTCTATCATTAAAATTATTGAACGTGGAATCACAAAAGTAGTAGGAACTTTCCAAGCTAACCGAGGATTTGGATTTGTTGTACCCGATGATAAAAAATTACCGATGGATCTTTTTATTCCAAAAGAAAATACATTAGGTGCTATGGATGGTCATAAAGTAGTTGCAGAAATTATTGAATGGCCAGGTGAACACCGTTCTGCGACAGGGATTATAACGAAAATATTAGGACACAAGAATGATCCTGGAGTAGATATTCTTTCGATTATCCACAAACACGATATTACCGTAGATTTCCCACAAGAAGTTATAGATGCTGCAAGTGCAGTACCTGATGAAATTTCCGAAAAAGATCGCGAAGGTCGCCGAGATTTACGTGACCAAATGATTGTAACAATTGACGGCGAAACAGCAAAAGACTTGGATGATGCCGTTACAGTGACAAAAAATGAAGATGGCACATATAAATTGGGCGTCCATATTGCTGATGTAAGTTATTATGTGACAGATGGTTCTACTTTAGACCGTGAAGCATATGATCGTGCAACAAGTGTGTATTTAACAGACCGTGTAATTCCGATGATTCCTCATCGTCTATCAAATGGGATTTGTTCTTTAAATCCTCAAGTGGATCGTTTAACACTTTCTTGTGAAATGACCATCAATGGAAGCGGACAAGTCGTTGACCATGAAATTTTCCAAAGTGTGATTCGTACAACTGAACGTATGACTTATACGGATGTCTATAAGATATTAGAAGAAGATGATGAAGCGTTAAAAGAACGTTATGCACAACTTGTTCCAATGTTTAAAAATATGAAAGAATTGGCTGGGATTTTAAACAATCGTCGTATGAAACGAGGAGCAGTCGATTTTGACTTTAAAGAATCTTACGTAATCGTCGATGAAAATGGATGGCCAATCGATATTGCATTACGTGATAGAACTGTTGCGGAACGTATTATCGAAGAATTTATGTTAGTTGCAAACGAAACAGTTGCAGAACATGTCAATCGTATGGATTTACCGTTTATCTATCGTATTCACGAAGATCCAAAACCTGAAAAGTTACAAAGATTCTTCGAGTTTATCACGAATTTTGGATTAGTCGTTCGTGGTACAGGAAATACAGTTGAACCTAGAGCATTACAAGAGATTTTAGATTCTGTAAAAGATGAACCTGAATATCCAGTGATTTCAACTATGATGTTACGCTCAATGCAACAGGCAAAATATAGCCCAGAATGTTTAGGACACTTTGGTTTATCAACAGATTTTTATACACATTTTACTTCTCCAATTAGACGTTACCCAGACTTAATCGTCCATCGATTGATTCGTACGTATTTGATCAATGGTGATAAGAGTAAAGAAACGGTAAGCTATTGGGGCGCTCATATGGATGAAATTGCTGAGCACACTTCTAATCGTGAACGCCGTGCAGTAGATGCGGAACGTGACACAGAATCATTGAAGAAAGCTCAATATATGGCTGATAAAATCGGTGAAAAATTCACAGGTATTGTTAGCTCTATTACGAACTTTGGTATGTTTATCGAATTAGAAAACACAATTGAAGGCCTTGTGCATATTAGTAATATGACAGACGATTACTATAACTTCGATGATCGTCAAATGGTGATGATTGGGGAAAGAACAGGACGTATTTTCCACATTGGCGATGAAGTAGAAATCAGTGTACTAGAAGTGAATGTGGAAGAATCTGCAATCGACTTTGAAATTGTGGGAATGCCGAAAGCTCAAAGACGTACTCGCCGTCAAGCACCAGTTGTTATTCGCGCAAAATCAAGAGATGGTGAACATGGTAGAGAAAAAGGTGGAAACGACAAGAAACGAAAACGTACACCAAGTGGTCCAAGAGTAAACGGTAAAACTCGTAAACAAGAACGTAAAGCTGCTGGCAAAAACGGCAGCGGAAAAAACAAAAAGAAAGCATTCTACGAAGGCATTGCAAAGAAACAGCAAAAACGCCGTAGAAAGAAACGATAAGAGAAGAGCTTCTCGCTCTTCTCAACCCGATATTGAAGAGGTGACGCCAAATGCCAAAAGGAACAGGTAAAGTTTTAGCACAAAACAAAAAAGCTGGTTTTGATTATTACATCGAAGAAACAATCGAAGCTGGTATCGTACTAAGTGGTACTGAAATCAAATCTATCCGAAAAGGGAAAGTCCAACTGAAGGACTCTTTTATCTTAATCCGAAATGGAGAAGCTTGGATTTCCAATATGCATATTAGTACTTACGAACAAGGAAATATTTTCAACCATGATCCAGTGCGCGTCCGTAAATTATTGCTACATAAAAAGCAAATCCAACAATTGAATATAGATGTCAAACCCGATGGCTACACAATTGTACCGCTTAAAATGTACATAAAAGATGGATACGCTAAACTATTAATCGGCCTTGGTAAAGGTAAGAAAAACTATGACAAACGTGCTGACATAAAGAAAAAAGAAGCAAAACGCGATATGGCACGCGCCGTAAAGGCAAAAAATCAATACTAAGATATACCACTTGAAGTATGACCTAATTTGTCATATACTCTATGTATAGCAAATAAGCCAGTTCACAGTTATGAGTAATCATACTGATCCGAAACGCTGATTCTATCAGCACCTTAATGGATTATATATACATGGTTTTTCGTAGTTTAGTTGATTCGATTGAAGGAACACCGGAGTGCACTTAGGTGCATGAGGATGTGACTGAAAGAAGTTGACGAAGAAATACGCCGTGTATAAAAATTCGATATTAAGGGGACGTTACGGATTCGACAGGGATGGTCTGAGCTTGAGTTGCGCGTCGGAGGTCTCGGCTTCGTCAACAACGGAAGTTATATAATAACTGGCAAAACAAACAATAACTTAGCTTTCGCAGCGTAAGCTCGAAACTGCCTAACTGCTCTATCGCCCATGTAGCGTAGCTAGGCTCAACTTTAGTGGGATACGGTTGCTAGTGCCACTTGAGCTAGTAGCAAGAGATTTCCAAGTTAGCACACAGGACGCCTGTTTGTCGGCATAATGCTGTGCGAATCCTAAATAGACAAACTACACGCGTAGTAACTGAAGTATCAGAGTTTCTGGACGCGGGTTCGATTCCCGCCGTCTCCATAGTACAAACAAAAAGAGATTAATTTTCTACTTTAAGAGTAGAAATTGATCTCTTTTTTTATTTCTTTTAAATTTGTAAAAAATAATTTTAAATATTATGAAGTATCTCCTTAATAAATAGAATCAAAAAATAACATTATTTAAATTTTATTTCCTTTTTTTAAGTGCAAAACAACCAAAGATGATTAATGTGATAAAATAACTATAGAATAGGATGCCCAAAAGATACAAAAAAATCCTCCTTTAATTTGGAGGATCTAAAAAGTGTTATATTGCTTGGGGTACAAAAGAAAAGATAGTATTTAAAAGTCAAGACTTAGAATTCTGCAAAAAAATGTTGGAGTTGGATAGTTCCTGCAGAAGTTAGTAATAGTGTAGCTGCGATTAAGCAATTTAAGAAAATAGATTTCTTTTTCATCATTTTCACATTCCTTTCTTTTATGTTATATAAATTATTATAGTCAATAAAATACATTTAAAATAAAATGTAAACAAAATTATACATATATCTTAAATTAGGGGGTTATTAAATGGAAATTGGCCAAGTTATTAAAAAAATACGTACAAATAAAAACATTACACAACAATCACTAGCCAATGCGATTGGTATGACTCGTCCCTATATTGCTCGAATCGAATCAGGAAAAAATAGTATTTCGTCAGACAAGCTTACTGAAATATTGGATTACTGTAATGTAACTTACAATGAGTTTTTTTATATTAAAAATGATTATAAAAAATCATCAAAAATGAATGACTATAATAAAGTAATAAAATTATACTATGAAAATAATATAGAGGAAATTTCAAAAATAAAAAATGAAGCGGAAAAGAAATATGAAGAAAATAGTGATATATTTTTAAGACATTTATATATTTTGTGCATTAGTATGGAAAATGACTTGGATGTCAATAAAATAGATAAAGAATATATCCAAGAAATAACAGATTATTTATTAAGCATTGATGATTGGTGCTATTATGAGTTGGTTGTATTAAATAACTTTTTATTTCTATTGCCCCCTGCTGCTGCTATTTTAATGTCAAAAAATTTACTGAAATACGCAGAAAAATATAAGGAATTGAATTCAGATACAAAAGTATTAAGTTATTTATTATTTAATCTTCTAGAATTGAGTATAAAAAATAATGAGTTTGAATCTGCTAAACTGCTATTAAATGCTACGAAAACATATACCACCAAAAAAACAGAGTTTTTTGAACTAACGTTATCATTGTTTTATGAAGGAATAATGAATATAATAGACGATTCTGTTATGGAAGGAATTGGAAAGTGCAATAAATCCTTGGATATATTCAAAACTTTAGGTAATGAGTATTTTTATACAAAATTAAAAGAAGACCTAGACAATTTATTAAAAAAGAAGTTGGCTTCAAATAAAGAAGATAACGTATAAAATAAGTCACAAAAAATTATTATTGCCTCTCAATAAGATTAAATATATATAATGGAAAATATATTTATTCGGTTCTAAATGCTTAATATTATGCATTTAGGATTATAAGGTCGGGTGGTAATAATGGAAGAAAAGTATAGTGGCTTTTATTTATTTTTAAATCTTGTTCTAATCGTGTTATTTGGAGTTAGTCTTTTTACTATCAAACTAACAACTTTCAATATTGTTATTTTCTCCATTGTGCTGATCGTGCAAGTAGGGTTAGCAGCTTACATTAAGTTTCTTCATCAAGATATCATGAAGAAACTTGTGGATACAGAAAAAAATCTAATGGTTTCTGAAAGAGAAATAAAGCATAAAACGTATTTTGATGAAATTACGAAATTACCAAACGAACGATACTTGTTAGATAAAATTGAAGAAAATTTACATGTTAATCCATATGATAAAGCGGTATTAGTTTTTGAAATAGATAGGTTAGCTTCTATAAAATCTTCACTCGGCTCTGTTTATTCGGATTGCCTATTACGTAAGGTGGCTCAGAGACTACAAGATCAATTATCCGATCAATTAATCATTGGTAAGTTAAGAGATGATCAGTTTGTCATTTTAATTGATCATTATGAAAGTCGCGATGATATTCTGAAGTTTTGTAAGCAACTTCAGAAAATAATGGAAACACCTTTTGAAATCCAGTATTTTTCATTGAATAATAGCTTAAATATTGGCATTTCATTTTATCCAAAAGATGCAGAGTCTGAGTTGGATTTGATTAAGTTTGCTCAGATTGCAGCATACGAGGCCAGAAACACACAGGAACATATTTTGTTTTATGAGACATCTATGTCTGATGTGCGAACTGAAAGAGTAACATTAGAGAATGATTTGTTTAATGCGCTAAAAAACAACGAGTTATTTTTAGAATATCAACCTCAAGTAGATACCATGACGGGTGAAATTATTTCAATGGAAGCGTTAGTTAGATGGCGACATCCTAAAAGAGGGTTGGTCTCTCCAGGTGAATTTATACCTGTTGCTGAAGAGTCCGGGTTGATAAATCCAATCGGTAAATGGGTTCTTGAAACAGCATGTTATCAAACAAAAAAACTACAAGATAAAATAGATAGACCAATTCAAATTGCGGTTAACTTATCATTATGTCAGCTATTTCAAGGGGATTTTGTTCAAACTGTGCAACAAATACTAGAAAAGACGGAATTATCACCACAATCATTACAATTGGAATTAACGGAAAGTATGACGATGAATACGGATCACCTTACACCAATTCTTCATGATTTAAAATCGCTTGGTGTTTCATTAGCTGTTGATGATTTTGGGACTGGTTATTCGTCCTTATCTTATTTGAGGGATTTGCCAATCGATTGTTTGAAAATCGATTGCTCATTCGTCAAAAATATCCAACAAGATACAAGTAATGAACCAATAGTGGATATGATTATTTCAATGGCAAAACATTTAAACTTAAAAGTGGTTGCAGAAGGTGTAGAGGAAATAACACAATTTAATTATCTAATGAAAAGTAAGTGCGATTTTATACAAGGTTATTTATTTAGTAGACCAATATCTATTGAACAAATTTTTGATACTCTTTGTAATTTACAGCATATAGCAAAAGAAATGATTCAATCATTACAAGAGGATCTTACTCATGAGGCTGTTCGAAAAAGTTTATGAAATAGACTTTGAGGACAGACCTCTATTTTTATTTTATACTACTATTTTTTGCAAGAAGCTTTTGCCGGAAATTAATCTTAATATTTCATATTATCTTTACTATATTCTTGACAATTTACTCCGATAAATTATATGGAATACAACAAAAGGGTACAGTCAGGGAAACTTGGTGTCACAAAGCTACAGGGGCTAAGGATTTTATGATATCTATGTCAGCCAGCTACCGTTACCCAAACGAGGAGGAAAAGGTAATGAAAACAAGAAATGTAACAAAAATTTTAACAGGTCTAGCAGCAGTTAGTTTAGTACTTGGCACTACTTCTTTAGTAAGTGCAAAAGGTGCAGATCATGGTAAATCAGGTCATAAAGAAAAAGTAGAAAAAGTAGAAAAAGCAAAAGATAAGAAAAAAGAAAATAAGAAAAAAACAGTTATTAAATCTAAAGCTGGAAAAATAGTTGAAAAGCGTTTGAATTCGGTTAATAAAAATGTATCAGCTATTACTAAATCTATTAACATATTTTTCGGAGTGAATGAAGATGGTACAACTGAGAAAGAGTTAAGTGAAAAAACTGCTTCAAAAAAATATAAAAGCTATAAAGGTAAACTCAAAGCAGAGATCAATAAACTACGTACAATTAACAAACAACTAAAATCATTAAATAAAAAGAATAGATTAAGTGAATCAGATTATGAAGCTTTAATTAAGAAATCCGAAGAATTAGAACAACTTGCAAAAGACGAGATTGATAGAGTCGAATCACTAGCAGAACAAGCTTCAACCACTAAAGAGGATTCAGAACAAACTAATGCTACAGATGAACAAAAAGATTCAGATGGCCAAGAAGATACTGAGGATGCAAAAGAACAAACAGAATCTGATGATCAAATAGATTCTGGTGATACAGATGACCAATCAGATGCAGAAGAACAAACGCAAACAGATGATACATCAGATCAACCCTCAACTGTAGATATAGCAACTCCTACAGTTCCAGCTCAGTAATAGAGTCGGTTACTAACTCAATAGATATACTTAATACATGGGCATGAGTTCAATAATTTGGACTCATGTCTTTTGTTTTGTCTAGATGTTGATGAGATTGATGTATCTGATTCAATTGTTAAAATCATTAAAAATTCATTTTAGTAACATTTTTTTGTTGCATCTAACGTTACGTCAGCTTTTATACTGATGATAAAGGGAGAGGATGTTATGTATTCAATTGGTGAGTTTGCTAAGAAAACAGGTTTGACTGTTCGATCATTGCGCTTCTATGACCAAAAGGGTTTATTGAATCCGTCTTATATTTCTGAAGCGGGGCATCGGTATTATGATGATCGATGTATTGAGACAGTTCAAAAGATTGTTACTTTAAAATATTTGGATTATACATTGGATGAGATTGAAGAATTACTACAGGATGATTCGCAAACGATTTTGTCTTCTTTAATGTTTCAAAAGGAACAGTTGGAGAAAAAGCGAACCCAGATTGATAGAATTATTCGTTGTATCGATACAGCGACTGCTATTGCTGGACAAAGTAAGGTCGTGGAGCCAACATTGTTCTTATTGATCATTCATAGCTTGCTAACGGAGAATGAGCAAAAAGAATATTTGGCACAATTCCTACCGTTAGATTTAATCGAAAAAATGTATGATTATACAGGGGAAAATATTATTGATATTAATCAGCAATATATGGAGCTCACTTATCTTATCAAACAGGCTTATCAAAAACCAATTGCCGATCAAGCACTAAAATCCTTAATAGAACAGTTTTCAATGATTATTCCAAAACCGTTGATGTTGGAAATTGCAGAGGCATTAGAAGGAAAAGTAGATATGGAGATGGCTGAATTGTTATTTCCTTCTCCATTTACAAAAGAGGAAGAGGAATGGTTCTTAGAACAAGCCAAAAGACTAGGATTATACGGAGGATTAGATGATGAATAATTCTTTGAAAGAACTTTGGCAGCTTATACAAAAAAGCCAATTTTCAAAAGGAATGGCTTCAAGTGCTCTATTGATCAGTATTGTAGAAACAATTATTAGTTTAGCGGTGCCGTTATTTACGATGAATATGATCAATGACTTTTCAAATGGGGGAGTTCATTGGAAATCAATTGGATTTTTAGCCTTATTTCTTGTATGCCAAGCTATCTTAAGTGGATTTACTTTTTATATGATGCGGAAGTTTGGAGAGCGTGTAGTAGCAAATTTACGCCAACTGTTCTGGGGGCATGTTCTCTATTTAAAGATACCGTATTTCGATGATCACGAATCTGGAGAAACGATGAGTAGGATTACGCAAGATACGAGTGTTATCAAGGAACTTATTACAGAGCATTTTGTAAGTTTTGTGTCAGGGGTTTTTGCCATTATTGGTGCAGTATCGATTTTGATATGGATTGATTGGAAGATGACGCTACTTATGCTAATCTCAGTTCCTTTGGCTATTTTAATAACGTTACCATTAGGGAAGAGTATGCATAAAATTGCAAAGGCAAATCAAGATGAACTGGCAAGTTTTAGCGGTCAGCTAGGTCGGGTATTAACAAATATTCGATTAGTCAAAACATCCCAAATGGAGTCAATAGAGCAGCAAAAAGGAAATGAAAGAATTCAGCATCTTTATCACTTTGGTTTAAAGGAAGCAAAGGTACTAGCAGTTCTATCGCCAATTATGACGCTTATTATGATGGTCGTACTGATTTTGTTGTTTGGATATGGAGGAGCAAAGGTTGCTACTGGAGCCATCTCGGCTGGAGAACTTGTGGCTATTATGATTTATTTGGTACAAATTATCCTTCCTTTTACTCAAATGGCGACTTTCTTTACAGCTTTGCAAAAAGCATTAGGTGCTACTGAACGGCTAACAACTATTTTAAAAGAACCAATTGAAAAAATGAGTGGAAAACCAATGATAAATGATTTGTCATCTATTCATTTTGACAATGTAGTCTTTCATTATGGAGACAAGCCAGTGTTAAATGGTCTTTCATTTTCAATTCCAACAGGGAAAACCACTGCATTTGTTAGTAGTAGTGGTGGCGGGAAAACGACGATACTTTCTTTGTTAGAACGCTTTTATAGAGTAAAAGAGGGCGAGATTCTTTTTGGAGAAAAAACGATTGATGATCTTGCATTGAAAGAGTGGAGAGGACTCTTTGGATATGTAACGCAAGAAGCTCCGTTAATGACAGGTACGGTTAGAGATAATTTACTTTATGGTAGACAAGATGCGACAGAGAGTGAAATGTACGACGCATTAAAAGCAGCTTACGCATGGGAATTTGTGTCTAAGCTTGAAAAGGGGCTAGATACAGAAGTCGGTGAAGGTGGGATTAAATTATCCGGTGGGCAAAAACAGCGTATCGCAATTGCACGTGCATTATTGCGTAACCCTAAAATTTTGTTGTTAGATGAGGCCACCTCTAATTTAGATAATGACTCCGAGCATGAAGTACAGTTAGCCTTAGAGAAAGTGATGAAAGGGAGAACAACTATTATCATTGCACATCGATTATCAACGATAACACACGCTGATCAAATTTTAATATTTGAAGAAGGAAAAGTAACAGGAAGCGGTACGCATGAAGAACTTCAACAGACGCATCCCTATTATCAGCAGTTATTATCTAGTACATCACTTTCCTAAAAGTACTAGGAGGCATCATTTTTAAAAGGAATTGACTGTTCCAATTAGAACCTTCAATTCCTTTTGTGTTATTAAGACCCACTCTTATCTATTTTGTGTACAGTCTCACGTTATCACTTCCGTATTTTTGCTAATAACTTATTATGCAATCGTACAAAAATAATATATGAAAGTATGGAACCTATTAAAGCCATTGTCATATCCCATTCAGCATCCCAGCGATCACCTTGCATGCCTAAAAATCCTTTTGCAACTTGGGTACCCTTGGCAATTTTATAGGATAGCATTTCGACGATTTCGTATAAGGAAGCGATCATCATAATAATGCTAAAGCTGAAAAAGAAAAGCCAAAGTCCTTTTTGAATTTGTGTTTTTCGAATAATGATTTCCCTAACGATAATAATAGCCATTCCCTTCATCAAATGTCCAAAGCGATCATAATCGTTTCTTTTTAAATCAAACTTATCTTTTATCCAATCAAATAGGGGAACTTTTGCAAAAGTATAATGAGCACCGATAAATTCTAGAATGACTAATATTGCAATGATAATATAGGAGAGTGTGGTAAAGCGAAATCGATGATATGTCGCGATGACGATAATCAGACAGATAAAAATAGGTCCTCCGTCTGCTGCCCAGCTTGAATAACTCAAAGGTTTAATGAGCGACCAGATTAAAACTACAACTACGATTAGTAACAAAAATAAATGGATTTTTTTAGTGATAGGTTTGTTTTGAGTCATTACAGCCTTCCTTTTTCAAAAAACATTAATTATATTAATGCTAAAAAAGGGAACGATTGAAGTCGATCCCTTTAAAATATTTTAAATGGTTATTCTGGTTTATGAAGAGGGGGATGAGCAATCCATCCTTTTTCTTTGTTTAACTTTAACAGCTTGTATCCAATCATAGCCCAATCCATGTGATATTTAGCAAATGATTTTGCAATATCTTCACGAGTACATTGTCCCATGACCATACTACAAGCTACTAGCCCTTGTCCGACATTTACTGATACTGTTGCACTGATTTGAGGATCGACATACCTTGCGCCAGCAGGAATATCTTCTAAATTTGCTTTGGGTACTCCTGGTAAACTAGGTGGAGGCGTAATGCCATTGTTTTTGAGAATCTCTTCTACTTCTTTGTTATGCCTTTTCATCATCTCAATTGCATCTTGAAGAATCTTTTTAAGATCTTCATCACCAGTATGGTTTACAGAAATCTCATATCCACTGATTAAACCATTATTAGAAGCAACATATGCCCACAAACCTGTAACTTCACCATAATGTAACGGTTCAACTTTAGGGTTTCCATCCATAACACCCATATAAACTCCTCCAATCGTATTGTATAAACTTATCATTTTCTTAATATGGCCTTTTTATACATTCTAATATTTATGTTTTGGAACAAAATAATTAAAATTACCGTCTATTATTCAAACTGTTAAGATGGCTTTATGATATGATAATATGGCATAATTTGTTATATACAGAAAGTGTCGACGAGTAGTAAAATAAATACTTTGAAGTGTACTTTTGATAAGCTTTTAGAGGTGAATTATATTTGGAAAAGCGAAAACGATTATTGCAAGGGATTTTAGTGGTATCTGTCATTGAAATCTTATGCTTTTATTTTATAGGTAGAGATTATTTATTTATCAATGGATTAGACGACATGATTACCTATGTTGTTGTGGGAAATGTGTTCTTTTTTGTTAGTTACTTTTTATTGGTCGAAACAAGTAATTTCCGGAAAAAGTATATCTTAATAATCATTGCTTATGTGTTATTAGTAGTTGCACCTTTTGTTTATAAGAGTCATATTCCAACTTTTAATGCAGAAGATGCTACGGAAATTATTCAACGTACAGAAGGCGGAAAGGTTGTCAAAGATCGAGTTTTTGGACAAACAATGATCGATTATGATGGACAAGAGGTCTACATTATTACGATTAAGAAAAATAAAGAAATTGAACGCTTCGCATTTGATCCAAAAACAGAGAAATATTTTTCATTTGGTAACTAGAAAAGGGGATTTCAAATGGCAGAACATATTTTCACTTTAACTGCATCTTGGCCAGGTGGTCGTAATTCGGTAGGAGAGATTGCATCTGGGCAACTCCAAACAAAGGTATCCATTCCTCCTGAAATGGATGGACCAGGAGTAGGGACGAACCCAGATGAAATGCTTCTCGGTGCTGCAGCGACGTGCTATATCATCACGTTAGCTGCAATGCTTGAACGTGCAAACTTAGAAACTAGTAAGTTGACAATGACTTCAGAAGGTTTGGTAGATGTAACGAATGGGGTATTCACCTATGTCAAAATCACACATAAACCTAAAATTGTAATCCCAAGTACTTACACAGAAAAACAAGAAAGACAAGTTGTACGTCTTGCGGAAAAGGCAGAAAAGACATGTATGATTAGCAAAGCTATTCGCGGTAACGTAGAACTAGCCCTAAAAATCACCATAGATTATGAATAATTTAGGAAACACCTTTTAGTTTAGTAGCTGAAAGGTGTTTTTTTTTGCGATTTCGCTCTAGGTAGGACGTAAATTGTTAAGATATGGTATACAATTAAAAAGGAGCGAATAAAATGCACAAGATCATTTTTCGCGGCTTAAATGAAAGTATGAGACTAGTAAAACCAGTCGCGAAGAAAAAGAGTATATCGTCTTCTGTGAATTCGCTCTCGATAGGACGTAAACTGCTGAGAGGGCGAATACAATTCGAAAAGGAGCGAATAAAAGTAATCAGGGAGCGAATAAACGAGGCGAGGGAGCGAATAAAACCCATCCAAGAGCGAATAAAATGCACAAGATCCTTGTTCGCGGCTCAAATGGAAGTATGAAACAAGTAAAACCAGCCGCGGAGAAAAAGAGTATATCGTCTTCTGTGAATTCGCTCTCGATAGGACGTAAATTGCTGAGAGGGCGAATACAATTCGAAAAGGAGCGAATAAAAGTAATCAGTGAGCGAATAAACGGTGCCGAGGAGCGAATAACCTCCCTCCAAGAGCGAATAAACCCATTGCGCTGCTCGGATGTAAGTTCAAAAATAAAAAAACATTAGAAATACAGAAAAATTATTTGATAAGATAGAAATGGGCTAGTTGGTATATATTAGCAGTTCCTAATTTAGAAAACCAGTTGATGGAAAGTTAAAATCTTAATATCTAAAA
>NZ_QWUA01000007.1 GCF_003576525.1 Rummeliibacillus sp. POC4
CGTCTTTGCAAAAGGGATTTTCTGCGACGAAGCTAGCGAAGCGATGCAGGAGCACACGGTTTTTAGTGACGAGGAGATTGAAGCCAAGCCCGCGGAAAGCGCCATCTGGAACGGAACACAGAAAATAATATTACGATGAGTTATTAAAGGTTAAAAATATTAAAAAGAAAATCCGAACAAATGTGAAGCACTAAATAGAATTTCACATTATTGTTCGGATTTTTAATTAGCTAAAGCTCTTTTGTCTCAGCCTCTTTTCATTTTTTAAATTGATTTGTCCACCTAAACATTATAAAAAATCAAAAAAATGAAACCTTTTTTCGAAATGAATCGTATGTATATTTAGAAGATTATCTATTTTCAATTTCGTGTTTCTAAATGAGAATAATTTTATTTTTTTCTCAGTGATTAAAGTTTAATGTTTTTGGCTATAGTAATATTGTAAGTGAGAATTGAGCCTGATAAATAATATAAAATGCTTATTGTTATAGAAATAAAAGACATAAATCAATTGAAATTATTTCTTTTTTGTGTATATCCAAATGAGAAAATATGTTGTATAATGATGTTAGACTTCTTTATTAGAGTAATTCTAATTTAAAAATAGATAAATGTTTATATAATTACTTACTATTTGAAAGGGTGTGTTTGATATGATGGTTACATTATTTACATCACCAAGTTGTACTTCATGTAGAAAAGCAAAAGCGTGGTTGGAAGAACATGAGATTCCTTATAAAGAACGTAACATTTTTGCTGAGCCTCTAAGTATTAGTGAAATTAAAGAAATCTTACGAATGACTGAAGATGGAACAGACGAAATTATCTCTACTCGTTCTAAAATTTTCCAAAAGCTAAAAGTGGATTTAGAATCTCTTCCATTACAAAAATTATATGAATTAATTCAAGAAAATCCAGGGCTATTGCGTCGTCCAATTATTTTAGATGAAAAACGTCTTCAAGTTGGTTATAACGAGGATGAAATTAGACGTTTCTTACCAAGGAAAGTACGTGCTTACCAATTACAAGAAGCCCAAAAAATGGTGAACTAATCGTATAGTTGGAGAATATATGTACAAGCTAAGCTAGAGCTCCCGAAAAGGCTGGGGTTTTAGCTTTTTTATTTAGTCTGATCAATTTTGAAGTTGAACATAGCTGAAAAGTATGTTTAGGATGAAGAAAATTACCTCTGTGTCAACTTATATTTTATAGCAGTATGGTAATATGAAATAAGTAACATTAATTTTTCTGAAGCTTTTATCAACATACTCTATTATATTTCATATACTATTGTTATTTCCTAAGATTTATTCTTTTCATTTTTCGTCATCTCGTCATACAATAGTAAGAGACGCTGTTTATATGGTACACCTTCAAGAATCTGGCTAACAGACAAATCTTTTTTAGAAGTAGTGACCGGAGGGAGTTGTGTAATATGGATATGGAACGCATTAATGAGAATACACTAAAACTCTTCATTTCTTATCTTGACATTGAAGAACGCGGTTTCACGAAAGATGAAATATGGTATAACCGAGAAAAAGGCGAAGAACTATTCTGGGTAATGATGGAAGAGATTAATGACGATATAGATTTTGAAATGGACGGTCCATTATGGATTCAAGTTGTAGCAAAAGAAAACGGACTTGAATTAACAGTCACTACTGCCAAATTGAACTCGGATGGATTACTAGACCTGCCTTCAAATTTAGAAGATAAAAGAAAGTTTTTTGAAAATGCCTTTAGTGGTGTGGACATAAAACCAGATGAGTTTAATGAATTTTTTGGTGAATCAGATGAAATCTTCGATGGCTATACGTTCGAACTAAACCAATTTGATGATATTATTGATATAGCCTACAGAATGCCGAAAGAGGCCGATTTTGACAATTCTTTATATGAAATGGACGGAAAGTTTTACTTGCATGTCGAATTTGATGAAGATTGTTTAATGGGAGATTTAGAGAATTATCTAAGTGTTATTTCAGAATTTGCAGATGAAGCGGATAAGACAATCCATGTATTAGAAGAGTATGGAAAAGTAATAATGGAAGAAAATTGCTTTGAAAATGTCCGAAAATATTTTTAAATGAAAAATTGAACTCAATGGGTAAAAAGAATAACAATACTTGTTTATCGGTATGCAAATATAACCAATGAGTTTCTGCAGTATAAATACAATAGAAGCTATTAGAAAATGGATTAATTCATTTTCAAATAGCTTCTTTTTTTAATCGAAAAAGTGCATTCTTATACACTATTGATAGAATCTTCACTTTGTTTGCAAAATAGAGAGATTATTCATAAAATTTAATAGAGGGGGTGATTATATTTTAACAGCGATTAATGATCAAAAACGGATGATCACATTAACTAGAAATATAGAATATGACGAATTAATAGAATTGAGGAGGAGAGAGAAGTTTTATTGTCCGCAGTGTCAGGAGCCATTACTGATGAGAATAGGACAAGTTGTAATCCCACATTTTGCTCATCAAAAGAACAGTAAGTGTAAAGGGTTGTTTTCAGAAGGTGAAACAACTACACATTTATTAGGAAAGCAGTTATTATACGAAAAGTTTCGAAAACTGAACTTGAACGTTCAACTTGAACCTTATTTAAAAGAATTAGCACAACGCCCAGATTTGCTAATTGAATATAACGCCATGAAATATGCAGTTGAGTTTCAATGTAGTACGATTCCTATCCCCAAAATGGAATCTCGTACAGAAGGCTATTTGAAAGAAGATATAATTCCTATTTGGATTTTACAAACCCCAAAAGACAAACAACCTTATCGAAATGGTATACAACTACTTAAAATTTCCCCATTTAAACAGCGGTTTATCACATATACCCAAGACGATGCACATATGATGACTTTTAATCCCGAAGCTGAGTCTTTTGTTTATTTTTCTCATTTAGTCCCACTTGGAGGATATCGTTTTATAGGCAACGTACAGCATTTATCATTAGATGCACAACATTTCCCTTTTTTAACTGCGAAACAACTATCGGAATCTGATTTTCAAATCTATTGGCAATTATGGAAGCAAGAAAGAAAACTATTTTTGAGCCGACGGTTATTGCTGAGTAAAAAGGGTGTACAGGATCCATTTTTACGCGCATGTTATTTTCTCCGTATTCAAGCTGAAAAGTTGCCTTTGTTTATAGGAATCCCTGTTGCAAAGAATATCCATTTTTCTGTAGTGGATGCAGAATGGCAATTACTTTGGCTCATGTTTCTAGTAGAGAAGGGAGAACAGTTCACTTTTCTTTCCACGAGAACGATTTACGAATTTAGTAAAAGATATCCTACATTATTTTTGAATCATGAGGCTGAGCAATCAGTGAAAAATTACAATTTTATACTAAGAAATTTAGGCATAACATGTATGCAAAGTAAATTCAATGAAAAAATACTATTAAAGCTTATATATGACCAATTTCTTGCAAAGCGTTAAGAAAATTGAGAAAATATGAGAGTACTCATTTTATAGGAACAAATTAAATTTGGGAGGTCATATTATGGCTGAAAATCAACAAACAAAAGTATTAACAAGAGAGGAGGTACCAACTGAACTTACTTGGAAATTAGAAGATATTTTCGAAACAGATGCTGAATGGGAAAAAGCCTATAAAGAAATTAGCGAACTAGGTAAAGAAGCTGCTACTTTTCAAGGTACGATCAAAGATGGTGCGGAAGCTTTGTTAAAAGTACTTCGTTTCCGCGACGATGTATATCTTAAATTAGGCAAGCTCTATGCATATTCTCATATGCGTAATGACCAAGATACAACTAATTCTACTTATCAAGCAATGGATAGCCGTGCCCAAACATTATATGCTCAAATCTCAACAAGTCTATCATTCTTAACACCTGAAATTTTATCATTAGACGAAGCTGTTATAGATAGTTACTTAAAAGAAAATGAAGAGCTTCAATTATATAAACAAGAAATTGAAGAAATCAATAAAGAACGACCTCACATATTACCAGCTGAACAAGAAGCATTACTGTCTCAAATGTCAGAAGTGACAAGTGCTTCATCTAACACATTTAGTATGTTAAATAATGCAGATTTAGAGTTCCCAAATATTAAAGACGAAGATGGTAACGAAGTACCATTAACACACGGAAACTATGTTCACTTCCTAGAAAGTAAAGATCGTTCTGTACGTGAAGAAGCATTCCATGCAATGTATGGTACTTATGGCAGTTTCAAAAATACATTTGCTGCTACACTATCAGGAAATGTTAAAGCACATAATGTTAGTGCTCGTATCCGTCATTATGATTCTGCTCGTCAAGCTGCGATGTCAGCAAATAGTATTCCTGAAAAAGTGTACGATCAACTAATTGAAACGATTCATCAATATTTACCTTTAATGCATCGTTATATTTCATTGCGCAAGAAAATTCTTGGTGTTGATGAATTGCATATGTGGGATGTTTATACACCACTTGTACCAGAATCTAAAATTGATATGACATATGAAGAAGCAAAAGGTCATATGTTAAAAGCTTTAAGTGTAATGGGTGATGATTATGTAGGGATTATTAAAAAGGCACTTGAAGACCGCTGGGTAGACGTATTAGAAAGTAAAGGAAAACGTAGTGGCGCTTATTCATCAGGTTCATATGGTACAAATCCATATATATTATTGAACTGGCAAAATAACTTAGATAATCTCTTCACGCTTGTTCATGAATTTGGACATAGCGTTCACAGTTACTATACTCGAAATAACCAACCGTTTGTCTACGGCGATTATTCTATTTTTGTTGCAGAAGTAGCTTCTACTTGTAACGAAGAGTTATTAAATGATTATTTGTTAAAAACAATTGATGATCCTAAAACAAGAATTTACATTTTGAATCATTGGTTGGAAGGATTCCGCGGTACAATTATTCGTCAAACAATGTTTGCTGAGTTTGAACATATCATTCATGAGATGGATCAAAAAGGGGAAGCACTTACTGCTGAAAGTATGACTAAAGTGTACTATGATTTAAATAAGCTATACTTTGGCGAAGATATGGTAGTAGACGATGAAATCGGCTTAGAATGGGCACGTATTCCTCACTTCTACTACAATTATTATGTATATCAATACGCAACAGGTAAGAGCGCAGCAATTGCTCTAAGTTCACAAATCCTTTCTGAAGGTAATACAGCTGTAGAACGTTATATTAATAAGTTCTTAAAAGCTGGTTGCTCGGATTATCCTATTAATGTGTTGAAAGCAGCTGGGGTAGATATGGAATCTGCTTCTCCAATCGTTGAAGCTTGTAAAGTATTTGAACGTAATCTAGATGAACTTGAAAAACTATTAGCTGAATAAGAAAATTTATATGAGGGGTGTTCCATAAGTCGAAAACTTGTGGGCACCCCTTCTTCTATACTAAATATTTACTATGTATAATAATGCTGCTCCGTGATGGACCAATGCATCCTCGGCACATAGGTTGTGGCTTAAATATGAGTCTCGAAATAAGTAGTTCGACCTATGACTTATATTAATTGACAATTACATGACATTTTATACATAAAAAAATTGATTTTCCATTGTAATCGCTTACTATATGACAACTTTGTGAATATAAGCTTGAAACGTTGATATAAGAGTATATTCATGCTAAAGTGTAGATGTGAAATAAATCACAAACAAACATACACCCCTTTGTTTGAACGTGAACATTTCTCCCATCCCCTTTGTGAAAAGAAGCATCTCCCGTAGAGGTGCTTCTTTTGTTTTTTATCGAAAGATGACATAGTAACTATACGTGAGAAGAAGAACTTCTAATATCGTATAGTTTATGATATATAAAACACCAAAGGGAAATTGCATAGTGCAATTTCCCTTAATTATTGGGTTGAGCTATATCAACCTTGGAATTTAATGATTTATTTTAAACGCCAGAGCGATAATTCATCACAGTTTACTCGATCAAGTTTTTGTTGGAGCATTTTTTTCTTAAGTTCGCGTTCGGCTGTATTCAGAGAGATATTATAAATAGCAGCAACTTCTTTAGTTGTTAAAGTATGATAGCGATGGAATAGATCTTCTACTGAAGGTGGCTGTTGACAAACCAACTTTTCATCAAGTAATTCTTCTAAAATTCTTTCATAAACTTCATAGGAATAAGAACCAGAAACTTTTAATCCAGCATCTTCTATATTTTCATTGAAGAATACAAAACTCGGTACTTCTTCGACTTCCATTTCACGAGTAATACATAAATCACTTTGGAAAGCACGGGATGCTTCTATTGAAAGAAAGTCAGATTGGAATTCTTCAATATCTAAGCCGGTTTCGATAGCAATTTCTTGTAATGTACTACATTGGCAGACATTCTTTGTATCAATCAAAGCGTATTCTTGAAGTTTCATCATATAGCGATATCCTGCTTTTTTTCCTTGTAGTTCAGCAGCTTTTACTGCAATTGAAGGAAGGACAGGATGAGCAACATCGACAAGATCCTCATGAGACTCACAACTATTAATACGTTGGCAAGCTGTGTTCAAAGAGTTGAGTTCAGTGCTCAAAACAATTCGAAGTGAAAAGTATTGACCGTAACTTATCTGCAATTGACGAATTAATGACTGAAGTTCCCAACTACCACGAGATAACAAATCCATGAAAACATAGAGTTCAATGGGTTTGCTTAAAGTAGTAGATGGAGATACTACAGGCTTTTCGGCTAGATAGTGAATATTGTTCACTCTAAAACCTCCTCGTCATCCGGAGAGTTAATCATATGATGCGCTGTAAGGACAAGACGTTTATAATAAATTTCACGGAATTTACCTTCTAAACCTACCTCATCCATTGCCTCGGACATACACTCTAACCATGCTTGCGCACGTTCTGGTGTAACTTTAAATGGCATATGTCGTGCTTTTAGCATTGGATGACCATGCTCTTCTGTATAAATATTCGGGCCACCTAAATATTGTGTCTGAAATTGCTTTTGTTTTCGAGCTGTTTCAGTTAAATCTTCAGGAAATATAGGCTTTAGCTTCGGATTTTTAGCGACTTTGGAATAGAAAATATCAATTAATTTATTAAGTTTTTCTTTACCAATTTCCTCATAAGGAATGATAGGTTTTTGCGTCATAGATGATTCTCCTTTGCTTTAGCTGTAATTCTATTTTAGCAACCTCTATGTATTTTCTCAAACAAATCACTCGGTCTCTATTTTAAATTTCATATTTTATGATGAAAAAAGCCAATAATTGTCGCATTTAGAGCCATTCTAAAAAATAAAAATAATGGATGGGTAGATGCGAAGTTATTGGCAATTTTAAAAATTATGTTATTAAGCTTTGTATGTACTCATAATATTATTAACGTAATTTTGAGTTTCTTTAAATGGTGGAATACCACCGTATTTTGTTACGTTACCAGGTCCGGCATTATAGGCAGCTAACATTAAATTGTAGTTTCCGTTAAATTTGTTCGATAGTTGCTTTAAATATTTGGTGCCTCCCATAATATTTTGCTCGGCATCATATACGTTGCTAACACCTAAGTATTTGGCTGTGGCAGGCATTAGTTGCATCAATCCACCAGCACCAGCTGAGCTTGTTGCATTATTATTAAATCCTGATTCTTGTTTAATAACGGATTTGATCAACTTTTCAGGTATACCATATGTTTCGGATGCTTTTTTTATAATTGCATCATAATTTGTATTAGATGATACACTTTTCGTTCCCACTTGCGGGTTTATAGTACTGCTTGTTAGGTTGTTGTAATTGTTCACATAATTACTCAATACAGATGAAGGGGTATAAACAGGCGATGTACCATTATAATAAAGCGAATTATTTGTAGTAGCAGGTGCACTACTTAAACTATTTAAGATTTGACTATAATTTGAGTATGCTGAGCTACCACTGCCAAGTAACTGGCTATAGTTACTTGAAGAACCACTGTTAAATAAGTTCCCATTTAGTCCATTACTTAAAAGTTGCATTAAATTAGTTGCATCATTACTATTTGAAAGAGCATTTGTTAAGCCAAGCATTTGCGTTGCACTTGCTGAATTAGATGATGTCAATTGCGACAACATTTGTGCAAATACGTCAGATGTTGAGGAAGTTGCATTATTTGTTGCGCTAGTGTCATAAGAATTGGTGCTCTGTAATGCTTGAAGTTGTGCTAATGATTGAATATCCATCTATAAACCTCGTTTCTTCTTCACGACGCTCATAAAACGAGCAATTTTTTTGTCAGCTGGTCTACGTGGTATCGAATGGAGTGCTAGGAAACGGTCAAAAATCACTTTCCCAGTTTCCTCATTTAAAACCTCATATTCTAACTCGTAATCATCCGTTCCAGCATATTGGGAATGGTCGAATACTAATAGACCGCCTTCATATTTTATTTCGGCACGTTTTGTTTGGAGTGTACCCAAAATTTTTAAATCGTGTGGATCTATTGCCAATGCTTGTAGTCTACCCTCTACTTCATGTGCATGAAGGACAGAATCACCAGACAAAATAGATTGAACTTCTTTTTTTGAAAGTAAATCGGTTGTTTCTGTTAAGCCAATCCCAATTGCGGGTTCTTTTAATGTACACTCGAAACGATCTTGAACTTCACGGATTCGTAGACCGGATTTTAAATTTTTTAGCGCAAAATCTTTGGTATCAAAATAATGATTTGTTTGAGAATGAAAATTTTCATCGGTTAGATTAAATGTAGTGCAAAGACGTGAAAATTCCTCTTTTGTTAACATGTTTTTAAATTCAATTTCTAATTGTTGGGTCATTTTAGGACACCCTTTCTATTTATGAATTATAAAGGAATTTTATAACAAATTGCAATGTACAGCCAGCCCGTATTATTGGACAGTAAATCGCTGTTATATGTAGTTTCACTTTAAATTGAAAATACATGACAAATATCCTGAAAAAATGATTAGATTTGAATAAGCCTATGATAAAATAGATAGCAGATTCACAGAAAGGAAGATTGACTTTGCGTAAAACTTATATAGTCGAAAAAGGAACACTTCAAGATTCACATATCTATTTTGAGTTACAAAATCCAAAAGACCAAGTGGAAAATTGGCAAGCCTCAGGTCGTATAATTGTTGATTCAGATGAATTGGCATTTATTTATTTAATGGATGAGGAAACTGAGTATAGTTATGTGAAATTTCCACAATCAGTTTGGCCATTATTAGTAGAAACGTTACAATCAAAAGCAATTCCTATGTTAAAATGTGGAACTGAGGCGATTGAATTGGTCAACTTTCAGGATGAATTACAATCACTTATATATAATATTGAAGGTAACTATAATTATGGAGAGGTTTTTACAAGTACAGTCGAAGAAACCTTTGCAGAACTATTAAGTGAAGCCTAAATTTTGTTAGGGGGACTTATCATGGGACAATGGGATCGCTTTTTACAGCCCTATAAGCAAGCAGTGGACGAACTAAAAATAAAATTAAAAGGGATACGTGCGCAATTCGAAAAATCGAACACGACATCACCTATAGAATTTGTCACTGGACGAGTAAAACCACTTGCGAGTATTTATGATAAGACATTAGAAAAAGGATTAGTATTTGAGCCATCGGATACACTTGCACATGAATTACAAGATATTGCAGGGGTTCGTATTATGTGCCAGTTTGTAGATGACATACCAACTGTTATTGAATTACTAAGACAACGAAATGATTTACATATCATTGAGGAAAAAGACTATATCACAAATGTTAAAAAGAGTGGATATCGGTCTTATCATATGATTATTGAATACCCTGTTGGGACAATTCAAGGAGAAAAAGTGATTTTAGCAGAAATTCAAATTCGCACCCTTGCGATGAATTTCTGGGCATCGATTGAACATTCATTGAATTATAAATATAAAGGTGTATTTCCTAAGGAAATAAAAAATCGTCTGCAAAGTGCGGCAGAAGCAGCATTTAAACTCGACGAAGAGATGTCTGAAATACGAGAAGAAATCAGGGAAGCACAACAATATTTCACAGAATATAAAGAAGCTTCAAAACCTAAAGTACGCCAAAATCATCCGAAAGGGGACAGAGAGTACCAATGAGATTCGCTATTCAATCCCGCAATGACCCATTGTCTAACGAACTAATGGAATGTGCTACGAACTATTTAACTGATTTTGGCTTAGAAGTTGATGAAGAAAAACCGGACATCGTACTATCTATTGGAGGTGATGGAACGTTATTACATGCGTTCCACCGCTATACCCATATGCTATCTGAAGTTGCATTTGTCGGAATTCATACAGGTCATCTTGGCTTCTATGCAGATTGGAAACCAAGTGAAATTGAAAAACTAGTCATTTCAATTGCAAAAGGTGAGTTTAAAGTTATTGAATATCCATTATTAGAAGTGAAGATTAACTATCAAAATAGCGATGATTGTTATACCTATCTGGCTTTAAATGAATCCACTGTTAAATCACCTGAAGTTACACTCGTAATGGATGTTGAACTAAATGGTCGCCCATTTGAAAGATTTCGTGGAGATGGCCTTTGTATATCAACACCTTCGGGTAGTACAGCTTATAACAAAGCATTAGGCGGAGCCATCTTACATCCATCATTGCAAGCATTACAACTTACGGAAATGGCTTCGATTAATAACCGTGTTTTCAGAACGGTAGGTTCCTCTCTTGTTTTGCCTGCACATCATAAATGTATCCTCAAACCGGTAAAAGCAGAAGACTTTATGGTAACTGTGGATCATGTGCAATTGTTGCATAAAAATGTAAAGTCAATTCAATATCGCGTTGCCAAAGAAAAGATACGTTTTGCTCGCTTTAAAGCTTTCCCGTTCTGGCAACGTGTTCATGATTCCTTTATCGATAGTGATTTGAAAGATTGATGCAAGATTTACGATATCGTTTAACCTTTACTGCACAAAAAGAGCAACAATTATTAAGGGAAGCATTGGCTGATATAGGCGTTTCAAAAAGAGCGTTAACAGCGATTAAATTTCAAGGTGGAGCATTACTTGTGAATGGAAAAGAGCAGAATGTACGTTTTCCTTTGAATATAGGAGATGAAGTTACAGTTATTTTTCCTATGGAGGAAATCAGTGATGGACTGCTTCCTGAAAGTGGAGAATTAGCTATAAAATACGAGGATGATGTATTACTCATTTTGGAAAAGCCACCCTATCAAAGTACAATTCCTTCACATGATCATCCAACAGGTAGCATCGCTAACTTTGTAGCAGCACATTTAAAAGAGCAACAAATTCGTTCTACTGTGCATGTAGTTACTAGATTAGATAGAGATACATCAGGGCTAATGTGTATAGCAAAACATCGTCATATCCATCATTTAATGAGTGAAGCGCAAAAGAAACGTGAGATTCATCGAACATATGAAGCGCTCGTACACGGGGAAATATCTGAAGACTTTCTTCAAATAATTGCTCCCATTGGGAGAAAAGACGGAAGCATTATTGAAAGAGAAGTAAGAGAAGACGGTAAGTTTGCACATACAGATGTACAAGTACTCAATCGATATCGTATTCATGGTGAAGATATAAGTCATGTAAGATTGAACTTGCACACAGGACGTACGCACCAAATTAGAGTACACATGGCTTCTATTGGTCATCCGTTATTGGGAGACGATTTATATGGTGGTAAAAGAGAGTTAGTAGCAAGACAAGCATTGCATTGTGTAGAACTCGAACTGCTACATCCACTAAATGGTCAGACTTTAAAATGGACAAGCGAATTTCCTGAAGATATAAGGCGAATATACGAATGATTATAGGTTAACCTGATTTGGGTGTTGTCTTTAAGTAGACAACGCCTTTTCTATTTTTATTATTTAATATAAAGTTTTTACTTTTAAATGTATTTCCTAGGGAATGAAGAAAATGTTATTTGAGTATAAGTAACATCTAATGTTACTATTTAAGTTGTAACAATATATTTTAAAAAATAATTGTCCTTATGTAATGTTCGAATTATTATTATAAGGTGTCCTAAAAAATATAAACGTCGAGAGGAGGGGACAATGCATGATAGACGAAGCAAAAAAAGATGAAGTACAATTTGATGAAGAGCAATTACGTGGGTTATTACAAACTGATTCGCCAACAACTTTTAGAGATCAATATTTGTCACTTCATCCGTATGATCAGGCACAGTTTTATGAGAAGGTGGAACCTGATATACGACAGATTATTTATCAGTATTTGTCCCCAAAAGAGATGGCTGAGATTTTCGAAGCTCTTGATCTTGATGATAACGAATATAAAGGTTTCTTGGAAGAAATGTCACCGGATTATGCTGCAGTAATGATAGCAGAAATGTATACAGATGATGCGGTCGATGTATTAAATGAATTAGATAAGGATCAAATCAGTCATTTCCTTCAAATAATGGATAACGAATCTGCACAAGATATAAAAGACTTGTTACATTATGAAGAATATACAGCTGGTTCGATTATGACAACTGAATATGTTGCAATTCCTGAAAACTCTACCGTAAGATCTGCGATGACTATTCTACGTAATGCAGCACCTGAAGCGGAAACGATTTACTATATTTTTGTGGTCGATGATACGAATCATCTGACAGGTGTAATCTCATTACGTGACCTAATTATTGCAGAAGAAGACACACTGATTCATGAAATTATGAACGAACGCGTCGTTAGTGTAAATGTGACCGATGACCAGGAAGATGTTGCACAAATTATGAAAGACTACAATTTCTTGGCTGTTCCAGTTATCAATTCTAAAAATGAAATGTTAGGGATTATTACTGTCGATGATATTATTGATGTTATTGATGAAGAAGCATCGGAAGACTATTCTAAACTGGCTGGGGTATCTGATATGGATAATTTTGATACCAATCCATTTGCAGCAGCAAAAAAACGATTGCCTTGGCTTGTTGTTCTATTGTTTTTAGGAATGCTAACAGCTAATTTAATAGATTTATTCACAGGGACGCTTGAAAAGGTAGCATTGCTTGCAGCATTTATCCCATTAATCGGTGGTACGTCAGGAAATAGCGGAACACAGGCATTAGCCGTTGCGGTTCGAGGTATTGCAACAGGGGATGTGGAAGAACAGAGTAAGCTTAAGTTAATATTCCGTGAATTAGTTACGGGAATGATTATGGGTCTTGTGTGTGGTGTCGTCGCTTTTTGTATTGTATATTTTTGGCAGCATACTTTATTATTAGGCATACTAGTTGGTGTAGCAATCTGTTGTTCTATTGTCGTCGCAACTTTGGCAGGCTCATTTATTCCATTATTGATGCATCGTTTGAATATAGACCCAGCAGTTGCGTCGGGACCATTTATCACAACTTTGAATGACATAACAAGTATCGTCATTTATCTTGGAATTGCTACAATGTTTATAAACCATCTAATGTGAAACATTTTGAAAATCGGGCATAGTATAAAAATAAAAAAAGGAAGTGTAATTGTGGTAAATCGCCCACTCCTTTTCGTGAAGAGCCCACCTGCAGTTTTCAAAGAAATTGACGTATTATCTCATGCTCAATTCGAAGTAGATATGGAAGAAGTTAAATTTGAGGAAGAACATCTAGAGACGGAAGAAACAAATGCTATTTTAGATACTGGTGAATGGCGAAAACGAAAAGAGAAGCTTTTGTTTTTATCTAGGCCCTTTCAACAAAAGGTCTACCAACCTCTTGTATTCATCGTAAATGATGGCAGAGAAATTCCAGGAGAAGTTTACGAACTCAATGTTGAAAAGCAGCAAGTACTAATTAGAACAACTGATGATGATGTTCAAGCCATTCCAGTTGCAGATTTAAAGGATTTACTATGGCGTGGAAAATCATTTTTAGATAGTTAGCAAAAGTGTAGTATGTATACAATTAAATAATAATTGCATATTAAAACGAGTATCAGAATTTATTCTTCTGAACTCGTTTTTTTTTACCTAATAATAAGAAGGAGTGATTGATAGTTCCAACCACTCCTGTATTCCGACGCTGTCTCACCTTGTAAATCTTAGCAAATATCCAAATCTACATCACGGATACATTGTACGCCACAGAAGCAAGTTAAATCTACAGTAATACAACTATTTGTACGGTTAAAGTTTCTTACTTTACATAGTTTGTGTAAATCAACTTTTGTTCCGTCATCATTAAGAATATCCACTTCACCACCATTTCTGTCAAGTGGCTCTAATACTCTTAAAGTTGCACAGCAATTATCGAATACATCTTCAACTCGGAAGAATACAGAGAAGCATCTGCAATCTGTACTTGTATTTCCAATAATATCTCTGAAGAAAGCTTTGAATGGCGTACCGTCCTTTCCTAATAACATGAATACTCGAGTATCGGCATTTGTTCTAGCAGGGTTTACTAAACCTCCTAGTGGCTCTAAAAAGCAATTAGTGGGGCAATCACAATCATCATTTGCACCTTGTGTTTGAATATCTAAAATAGCACGCACTACATCACATACGCAGTTTTTGGAATGTACTGGACCACTAAAACTTGAACTTTCTTTTCCACAACAACCCATCAACTTTCACCTCCTCTTTTCAGCTCTCTATACCATATGAGTTTGACAATAATAGGCTCGGGCTGTTGTCACGTTTGAATATTTTTATCTAAAAATCGACATACTAAAACTAAAAGGGTGAGATGAAAAAATATGAAAAAATGGTTTGGACTATTAGTAATACTCATTTTGGTTGGTTGTAACAATGGAAAAAATGATTTCATGGCAACCAATAACAAAGAAGAGTATCAGCAACAACAACAGAAGATCGAGCAAATATTAAAGGAGGATAAACACGTAAAAAGGGTTACAGCAGTTTTCACAAAGGATTCGGCCATAGTTGGTATAGAGGTAAAACCATTTTCAAAATGGAACAAACAGAAATATGAAAAAAAGTGGAAAAAGGAAGTTGAAAAGGCCTTACCCGATAGAAATGTAGTCGTAAGTACAGACTTGAAACTTATTATGGAAACCGATAAGTTGGCAAAAAAACAATTGAGTGAAAAAAAGCTAGATAAGAAAATAAAAGATCTTAAAAAGCTTGAGAAGGAGGAAACGTAATGGATCCAAAACAATACGATAATTTACAACAATCGATTTCACCAAAACCTTCGATTTTAAAAAATTGTTTAAAAGCTTTTCTTGTTGGTGGCATTTTTTGCACGGTTGGTCAGCTTATAACTTATATTTATATAAGTTATTTTAATTTTACAGAGAAAACTGCAGGGAATCCGACAGTAGCTACGATGATTTTCATAGCTATGCTTTTAACAGGATTTGGTCTGTATAAAAAGATTGGACAATTTGCTGGTGCAGGTTCAGCTGTACCTGTTACAGGGTTTGGTAATGCGGTTATTTCTGCGGCAATAGAGCACAAAACAGAAGGATTTGTCTTAGGAGTAGGCGGGAATATCTTCAAATTAGCAGGTTCAGTTATTGTATTTGGAGTTGTCTCTGCTTTTGTAGTGGCTCTTGTAAAGCTAATCTTAGTAACAATGGGGGTTGCTAACTGGTGATGGATCAAGGTGTAATTTATTTCCCTTCAAAACCCGCGATTATTGGGTCAGGTGTTGTAGCTGGACCAGTCGAAAAGAATAGCGTATTCGCGCAAGATTTTGACAGACTTTATGACAATGAAAGAGCTGATGAGGATTCTAATGAAAAAGGCCATCAAACAATGGTTGAAGAAGCATGTCAAATTGCGTTAAAAAAAGCAAATATAAAACAAAATGATGTAGATTTCTTAATGAGTGGAGATTTAGTAAATCAGATGACTCCCTCAAATTTTGCTGCAGCAACTTTACAAGTGCCTTATATTGGACTTTTCTCTGCCTGTGCAACTGCAGTTTCGAGTGTTATTATCGCTTCTCTTTTAACAGAATTAGGCGGAAGTCGCTATGCACTTGCTGGGGCAGGTAGCCAGCATAATTCTGTTGAACGACAATTTCGTTACCCAGTCGAATATGGTGGGCAAAAACCAGGTACAGCTCAATGGACTGTTACAGCTGCCGGATATGTTTTAATCGCAAAAGGGCAGATGAATAGTCCAGCTGTGGAGGCTGCAACCATAGGAAAAGTTATCGATTTGCAGCAAACGGATCCCTTTCATATGGGAGCAGCTATGGCACCGGCGGCATGTGATACAATAACTCGACATTTAAAGGGTAGAGGTCAAAAACTTGCGGATTATGATTTAGTTATGACGGGAGATCTTGGAAAAGTAGGGCTTCCTATTTTGAAAGAAATGCTTACAAAGCAGGGAATGGCTAAACAAGATGTCCAAAAAATTAGAGATGCAGGAGCAGAATATTATGGAGATGACGAGGCTTTTTTAGCTGGTGCTAGCGGTGCCGGTTGTTCTGCATCAGTGTTTTATAGTTATATTTTAAAACAATTAAACGAAAAGAAAATCGAGCGCGTACTTGCTGTAGCAACAGGTGCTCTACTTTCTCCATTGACCGTACAGCAAAATGAGAGCATTCCTTGTACGGCTCATGCAATTGAAATTTCAATGAAATGAGGAATATAAATGTTCGTTTCAATAGTAATTGCTTTTATCGTAGGCGGTTTAATCTGTGTAATAGGACAATTGCTAATGGATGTTGGCAAACTGACTCCTGCACATACTTTAAGTATTTTAGTCGTTACAGGTGCAATATTAGATGGCTTTAATCTTTATGAACCGTTAATTGATTTTGCTGGTGCAGGAGCTACAATCCCTATTACGTCATTTGGAAATTCGTTAACGCACGGAGCTATTGCAGAAGCTGAAAAACATGGCTGGATTGGTGTGTTAACAGGTATGTTTGAAGTAACAAGCTCTGGTATTAGTGCAGCTATTTTATTTGGAATGATTGGAGCCTTAATTTTCCGTTCAAAAGGTCAGCAACCCTAGTTAAAAGCCCGATTCTTCTTTTTAACTCCGCATAAGATAGGGGAGAAAAGAGAGGAGGGATTGCAATGTCAGGATGGGGAGGATATGGATACGGTTGTGGCAACAGCGGTGGCTACGGCGGTGGCTATAGCGGTGGCTATGGCGGTTCAACTTTCATTTTGATCGTTGTATTGTTCATTTTGTTAATTATCGTTGGCACTAGCTTTATCTACTAGGAGGCGTTGAGATGAATCCATCTTTCTTTCGAAGAATCGAAGAGAAAACGGGAGTTCCAATGGAAGAAGTCTTCGCACTAGCTAATGCTATTCAAAACGCGAATTTTCAAGATGAGCGACAAGTTCGTAAAATTGTTCGAAAAGTTGCTAAGCTTGCAAATAAACCTGTAACAAAAGAGCTTGAAGAACAAATTGTTGCGTCTATTCTTAAAAATGGCAAATCCTTAGACCTAAGTAAAATTCAAAATATGATGTAATTTAATCATGCCCCTGTAATATACGTTCCTACTCTCACATATAGGTAAATATATATTACAGGGAGTGATTTCAAATGGGATATCTTTTACCAATTCCTAATTTCCAAGCAAACCAAGATTTGATACGTTCATGGAAAAAGAAAGAGCGTTTCTCTTATATTCATCCGGTTCAAAATGTAAACCTACAATATCAACTTAATCCACAAATGAATCGGCAACATAGCTATACGAACATGGAATATTGGAGAAAAATACCCCGTTTAAAGATAAAAATGATAAATATACCCCCTCATAATTCTTCAGATGATTTGGTATTTTGGCATACTGTAGGTGGAGGATTATATTTTGATTTTTATGTATAGACATCTATTAAACAACACAATCATTCGAACAACGGTACAAACTAGCTAGTTACACTTTCTTCCAAATAAAAAGCTACGATGTGTTATGATTTTTTTTCATAGTACATCGTAGCTTTTTTTATACATTATAGAACTTTTTCCATTGCACGGTAAGGCACTCCCGCATCTAAAAATTCTGGAGAAGTAATGCAATAATTTTGTTTTTCATAAAATGGAATTGCATGAGTTTGTGCATTAAGTTTAACCTTTTTGATATTCGATCCTTGAATATACTGTTCAAGACTTTGCATCATTAATACCCCAATTTGCTTTCTACGAAAAGGTGGTATAACACAAACACGGTCAACGATAGCTGTCAGATCTTTAAAGCGTACTCGCCCCGCAGCAATTGGACGATGATCAAAATAAGCAACAAAATGTGTAGCGATATCATCATATTCATCTTTTTCTAAAGGTCGAGGAATACCTTGCTCTTTCACGAAAACCTCTTCACGAACAAAAAAGGCATCCTGAAGTTCTTTTTCCGTTTCAACAATTTTTGCGAATACCAAAGACTATACTTCTCCTGTTAGACGATATGTTTCGTAAACAGTCCAAGAACCGTCCTCTAGTTGATAGAGTAAATGAATACGATTGATGACTTCGCTAAAATCTACTTTTGTCATACGTAATTGTCCGTAAATATCGTCATGTTCTCCGGAACTCATATCTTGAGCAATGGTGATATGAGGAACGAATTTATACTCTGCTTTTCCGCCAAACCTCTCTGTATGTAATGCATTGTGCAAATTCAGAAGCTCTTCGGTTGGCTCGACTTTTAAATAGATTGCGTTATTTACAGGTGCAAATGAACTAACTTTTGTAACATGAATCTTAAGGGGACTAAATTGATGACAAATCTCTTTAACATATTCTGATATGCTTTCAATCTGTGAGTCCTCTACTTCTGTTACACCAGCTTTTAATGTAATATGAGGTGTGATTTTAGCATAATGAGAGTCATATCTTTTTCGGTAAGAATTTGCAAAGTCTTGTAGTTGCTTAGAAGGAAAAGCTACAATACCATATTTCATCATGAACGACCTCCTTGGAGTTCAACAATAATTGTATTTAATTTTCAGTATAGCAGAAAAACTTACTCTAGGAATAACATAACCTTTTTAAAGACCGAATTTTTGCAAAATAGCTCTTCGCAAATCTGACTGCCAATATTTCCATGAATGCTGCCCCTCAATTTCTTCGTAAAAGGTTGAAATGTTTTTTTTAAGAAATAATTGATGAAGTTCCCGATTTGGTGTAAGGAAGTCTTTGATTGACTTATTCATTGTTACTACTTTATGTTCACCAAGTCCTATGACATGATATATGGATAATGCATTCGGATCTTTTATCTCGTGAACTTTTTTCAGCACTTCATCGTCAACATATGGTGATTGCAAAATGACTTTACCAAAAATGTTAGGGTAAGCGATTGCGGCTAACAAAGAAACGGTTGCTGCCTGAGAATCTCCAATAAGCGCACGACTCATGCCAATTTGATATGTTGAATAATTTTTGTCAATATACGGAACAAGTTCATGTGCTAAAAAACGCAAATAAGCGTCATGTAAATCTCCAGTAGGTAAGTATTTTCTTCTGCGATCTTCTACGTTTTTATATGGAACGCCAACTATGATTAAATTTTCTATTTCTTCATTTTCTAAATACTCATCAGCTACACGGCTAATTCGACCTAATTGGAAGTAATCTTTTCCGTCTGAAGCGATTAAAACCGAATATTTATAAAAAGGAGAATAATTAGCTGGAAGATATATTAGTAGTTCCAACGATTCTTTTAGGGCTTCGCTGTAAAATTCTAAATCTGTGATGGTACCTTGTCCCACATTGAACACTCCTTTAATGTGTATGTAGGGAAATTGTAACATATGAATTAGCAAAGGTATAATGGAAGATAGACTGAATTATATAGTGGAAATGAGGTTTATCGAATGTACAACGAAAAATTGAAAGTTTCTTCAGATACGGTAGCCAAAGCGGCAAGAGAAGCATTAGAACGCAGAGGCGTAACGATAAATGATATTGCAGAAATTGTTTATGAAATGCAATATCCATATAACAATGGCTTAACACTTAGCCATTGCATTGGGTCAGTTGAGCGGGTTTTAAATAAGAGAGAAGTTCAACACGCACTCCTCGTAGGAATCGAATTAGATGAATTAGCAGAGAAAGGCATGCTATCTCAACCATTGCAACAGTTAATCGAATCTGATGAAAGCCTATTTGGTGTTGATGAAACATTAGCAATTGGCTCTGTATTGACGTATGGTAGTATTGCTGTCACAACCTATGGGCATTTAGATAAAAAGAAAATGGGGATTATTCAACAGCTTGATACAAAGGGAGAAAACGGTGTGCATACATTCTTAGATGATTTAGTCGGAAGTATTGCAGCATCAGCTTCCTCTCGATTAGCCCATCGTATTCGTGATTTAGAAGAAGCAGGTGAATCAATAATCGAGAAAGATAAGATTTAATATTAAAATGATTATTTAATAGATTAAAAGTCAAATTGTTAAGCTAGATCCGAAGCGCTAGGAAATACTTTAGCGTTTCGGATTTCTCTTATTGAACTGGACAAGTACTCCGCTGGTTCAACATGAAAAAATATAAGAATGATGGTGAAAAAATTGAAAATATGGATGATCGTAATATGTAGCCTTGTAATTGTGTTTTTAGCAGGTTGCAAAATTAGTAATACATCCAACTCTAAAAATGATTCAAATCAAGAAAAAGTGGAAGTTGTAAGTGTTATGGATGGCGATACGATGAAAGTAAAATATAAAGGTGAGACGAAAAAAGTACGTTTTTTATTAGTAGATGCGCCTGAAATGTATCATAAGACACTAGGGGAGCAGCCATTTGGACGTGAAGCACAAGCTAGAAACCGTGAGATTTTAAATAATGCCAAGAATGTGACATTAGAGTTTGATGTAGGTGGTAAAGAAGATAAGTATGGACGACTACTCGCCTATGTCTATGCAGATGGTAAGAGTGTTCAAGAACAATTAATCCGGGAAGGTCTTGTTCGGGTTGGTTACATATATGAACCTAACACAAGGTATGTAAAAAAGTATAAGGAAATTCAAGAAGAAGCAAAAAGAGAGAAAAAAGGTATATGGAAATATGACGGATATGTGACAGATCGAGGCTTTGTAAAATCAGTAGTAAAAAATTGGAGCCCAGGAACTGATTCGTCAAAAGGAATATCAACAAATCATCCTTCTACAGATAACCACTCTCAAGAAAATCAATCTAACGTGAAATCAGGAGCAACATGTAACATTAAAGGAAATATTAATAGTAAGGGTAAAAAGCTCTATCATCTCCCAGGTATGAACAATTATGATGCTGTAAAGGCTGAAAAAATGTTTTGTTCTGAAAAAGAAGCACAAGAAGCTGGTTTTACAAAAGCTGCAGGGTAAAAGGAAAAGTAATGAAATGAAAAATTTCAAAAAAATGTATAGTTTGCATTGAGATTTAAATGTTACGATGTTACTCAAAGTAAAAGAGGTGTGCATATGACTAAAATTTATATAGTAAGACATGGGGAAACAGATTGGAATTGTGAAGGAAGGCTCCAAGGTGGAACAAATACATCTTTAAATCAAAGAGGAAAACAACAAGCAATGGCATGTAGAAGCTATTTTGAAAATAAAGCTTGTAATGCCATGTATACGAGTTCTCTTGATCGGGCGAGTCAAACGGCAGCAATCATAAATGAAACATTACAACTACCTTTTTATACTTTAAAAGAATTCGCTGAACGTACTTTTGGAGTAGCGGAAGGGATGACTTACGAGGAAAGGATTAAAAACTATCCCGATAAAATATATCCAAATCAAGAATCAATTGAAGATTTAAAACAAAGAATCTCAAAAGGACTACAAACCATTCAACATCAATATCCTGAAGGGAAAGTGATATTAGTTACACATGGTGCAGTCATACACACACTTTTCACGATGGTAAAAAATTCTTCTATCTACCCTCAAAGTGATCTTCTTTCAAATGGTGGGGTGAGCCTGATTTATAATAAAGACGGAAATTGGTGGTTGGACAACTATAATGAAATACAACATTTAAAGGATATTTAGTTTATCCTATGAGAGTTAAAGGAGATGTCGAAAATTGACATCTCTTTTTTTGTGAATTTGTAAATAAGTATTTTTATAATTGTAAAAATTATGAATATCTAAAACTGAAATAACTATTGACATGGACTTTAGATGTTGGAAGTTCATTAAACCTATTGATATTAATGTTTTAACGGTAAAGGACTTTTATTTAAATGAAATGGAAGATCCGTTTTTTTATTAAAAAATAAATTCTTTTGCGAATTTGTGAACGCTTATATTACAGAATTGTAAATCTTGCGTTAATTAGTGTAAATTTTCGAGTATTTTTATGAATTTGTTGTTAAGATATTTTTGCGCTCAAAACAACATGTTTTGACACTAACTTTTCAGGAGGAATTTATGTTTAGTCGAAAAAAAGAAGATCCATTTTTTGAGGTATTGCACAAAATTTCATTGAATGTTCAAGAGGCAGTACACTACGCTAATGATGTTCATGTTCAAAATTTAGAGGACTTACATGAGATTAGTACTCGAATGAAACGATATGAAACTGATGGTGACTCACTTATTCATGAATTGATCGTAATGCTCAATAAATCATTTATGACACCTATTGAGAGAGAAGATATCCTTGCTTTAGCGAATAGCATGGATGATGTTCTTGATGGTATGGAAGAATGTATTGCACATATATACATGTTTGCTTTAACTAAACCTGATAATTCCATGAATACTTTTATTAGTTATATTGTAAAAAGTGCTGATGAGGTTGTAAAAGCAATGGAAAAATTGCAAAATAAAAATTTAACGAGTATGCGCGAGAATGCTATTTTAATAAAAGATTATGAGAGTAAATGTGATGAAGTATTACGTACTTCTATTAAGCAATTATTCTTGCGTGAAAAAGATCCGATTAAAATTATTCAATTTAAAGATATATATGAACAACTTGAAGATATTGCAGATGATTGTCAAAATGTTGCAAACACGATGGAAACAATTATTATGCGTAATGCTTAAGGAGCGGGCAAATGGATACAGTAGTTATTTTAACCGTATTAGTGGTAATCTTCGCACTAGCGTTTGATTTTATAAATGGTTTCCATGATACAGCTAACGCTATTGCAACATCAGTCTCAACTAGAGCTCTTCCACCAAAAGCAGCTGTAATGATGGCTGCTATTATGAACTTTATCGGTGCTATTACTTTTACGGGCGTGGCAAAAGCAATAACAAAGGATATTGTAGATCCTTTTGCGTTATCTAATGGATCAGTTGTAATCTTAGCTGCTTTAATAGCCGCTATTATTTGGAATTTGGTTACTTGGTATTTTGGAATACCATCTAGCTCATCCCACGCTATTATTGGTTCTATAGCTGGTGCAGCAATTGCAGCTGCAGGATTTGGAATATTAAATTATAGTGGATTTATTAAAATATTAGAAGCTCTACTTCTTTCACCTTTTATCGCAATTGTAGCCGGCTTCTTAATGATGTCACTATTTAAAATATTATTCCGAAATGCAAATCTCTATAGGACAAACAAAGGAATTCGGTTGTTGCAAATTTGTACGGCAGCAATTCAATCATTCACACATGGTACTAATGATGCGCAAAAAGCAATGGGTATTATTACAATGGCGTTAATAGCTGCTGAAATGCAAGCCGGCGACGATATCCAACTTTGGGTACGTATTGCGGCAGCAACTGCTATGGGATTAGGAACTTCTGTGGGAGGATATAAGATTATCAAAACAGTTGGTGGCAAGATTATGAAGCTGCGACCGATAAATGGTGCAGCAGCAGATTTAGCCTCAGCCTCTGTTATCTTTGGAGCTACATTAATCCACTTACCTGTTAGTACAACACATGTTATTTCCTCAGCGATTATGGGTGTAGGTTCTGCTCAACGCGTAAAAGGGGTTAAGTGGGGTGTGGCACGTAAAATTGTACTTACTTGGATCATCACTATGCCAATAGCTGCAACACTAGCCGCATTGTGTTACTTTGTTTTAAATTTGATATTTTAAAATTATTACTGTCTCACAGTCAAAAACTGTTGAGGCAGTTTTTGATTTGAAATAAAACCAAGTCAAAAAAAGAGTCTTATGGATGATTGTAAGCAACTCTTTTATATCAAATTACTTAAAGTATCTGTTAGGAATAAGTCGAACAAAGTTAATTAGAAGTTTGTTATGTAAGAAGGACTTGATGATGATTAATACATTGAAGAATACGAAAGGTAAATAATAGGCAAAATAAAAAAGCAGGCGCTCATCTGCCTGCTCGTAAGAAAAGGACTCCCAGCAATCCGTGCTGTTACGGAGTTCTTTTTTGTGAATATTTATAAATAAATATCACATAGGTTTGGCACCTAATATATTATTATACAAGTTATTTTGAAAAAGGCAAGCTTATATATACTTTTTAGTATAATACAATTAGATTCAGTGATGAAAAAGTAAAAAAATTTGCAGGAAAGTATAGTTTTTGATTATAATGATTAAATGGGTTTTAAAAGTGACTATCTTTTTAATAATATGATTCAGATGGAAAATTTCTTTTATATTAAATTAGAAATTATTTGGAAATTACATATTTATCTAGATAGCCTTATCAAATGAAGTTACAGAATATAACAAGGAAGTGAAATAGAATGGCTATTGAAATTATCTCTATCGTTGCTTTTATGATTTTAAATACAGCAGTTTTTAGTATTTTAGGCGATACAGAATATTAAAAAACAAAAGCCTTACACAATAAATTATTGTGCAAGGCCTTTGTCTGAGATTATTGAGTCTTACTTATACTTATGTAAGAATCCTAGTCAATCATAATTTTCAATTTCATAAATGTCAATATATTAACATGAAATAATCCAAAAATGAAAGCGGCTACATAATTGGAGATGTAGTCGCTTTTTAATGAAATAGACCAGATTCTCTGGATTTGCGTAACATTTTTCGGGTTAAATCACGTAGCTGCTTTTTGAAAATACTCCCAAATATTAAACAAAAAATCAACAGTACTGATAAGAAGATAAAGTCAATAATGATTGTATGTTGTGTGATTCCCCCTATTGCTTCTCTTGTTAAAGAAATCGCATAAGTGAAAGGAAGATACGGATTTATAATTTGAAAAAACTTTGGTAATAAAACTGTAGGGTATGTCCCACCTGAACCCGCAAGTTGTAAAACAAGCAAAATAATGGATAGAGCTTTACCGACATCGCCAAAAACGGATACGAGTGTATAAACGATGGACATAAAAACAAGGCTTATAAATAAACTGAAGAAAAAGAAACAAACCGGGGACTGTGCAGATACATGCAAGATGAAAATATCTCCTAATACAATGATAGCCGTTTGAAGTAATCCTATGGTCCAAAAAGTAAGAAGTTTTCCAAAGTATACTTCGCGAATTTTGTATTGTGCGTCTTCATTTGTGTCGACCGCTAATAAAGAAATCAGTAAAAGACAACCAACCCAAATAGCTAATACTGAATAAAATGGCGCCATACCAGTTCCGTAATTGGGGATAAGGAAAATACGATTTTCATGCATCTTAATAGGTTCTTCGAAAAATGATTTTTCTGCCAAGGGATCATTTATTAATAACTGAATAATACTTTCTAAATTCATCTCTTTATCGAAGTTCCGTATTTTATTGGCCAATTGATGCACTCGATCGTAAATTATTGGGTATTCGCTGATAAGTGTATTCATACCTTTTTTAGTATCATTCACAAAGCTATTTGCGTTATTTAGTATATTTTCTACTTCGGGAATTGCTTTTTTAATGTCCAACAGAATAGTTTTGGCCTGTGTCAAAGTTTGTTTTACGTTTGTAATCTGCGAGAGTATTGTTGGTTCAATTGTTTGTTCAAATATATTTGTAAATCGATCTAATCCGATAGATGTGTTAGACGCTATCTGTTGAAGTTGACCAAGCGAATTGCTTATTTCTTGTTCTTTGTTATCAAGTAAGGTATTAAGCTCAGTTCCTTGTGTTTGAGCTTGTTGTAAAATAGTTTGAATGGTCTCTGTTTGAGCAATCGCATTATCTAATTGTTGCGAGTTTGAATCTATATTGTGATCAGTATTGTATTGTTTTAAAGAAAGTAATAGTTGATTTATGGTTGTTATTTTTTCATTTGCTTCTGAAACATTTTTGTTTAACTGTGTTTTAATAGCTGTTGCATCCGAAAAGGTAAGATTACTTTTACTTAATCGTGTTAAAAGGTTATTTGTGGTCGTAGAGATTTGTTTAACGGTTTCTATATCTTGTTTCACTTGAGGGCTAATCGAGTTTAGTTGTGATTCCGCATGATCGACAAAAGTAAGTGTTTGATCAACTGTTGATAATCCTTTTGAAGTTAAATTGTTTACTTGTGGAGCCTTTTCTTTTGCATATTGAAGGATTTCACTCGCTTTTACTACATCTTGTTGTGCTATTTTTAATTTGTCGTAAATTGTAGGTAAATCTTTTTCTAATGTAAATACGAAATCTTTGAATTTTTCAATATCTGGTATATCTCTTTGCAACTCGACACCAATTCGATTAAATATATCAAAAATAGTGCCATTGACCGTACCGATAAATTTACTGCTCATTGTTTCGACAAGGACACTGGCCCCCTTACTCGTAATTTTAGGGGCAATAGAATTTATCTTTTCATTGACATAGTATTCAAGAGTTGCTTTTTCAGGGTGAGTGTTAATCACGGTTGCTAAATGCGCCGAAAAATTTTGAGGGATGACAATAACTGCAAAATAATCACCATTGTTTAGATGTTTTAACGCTTCTTTTTGATTGGAGAATTTCCAATTCATATCATGATTATCCTTTAACTCAGAAATGAGTTCTTTTCCAGCGTTAAATGAATGACCTTGAACAGTAGCTCCTGTATCTTCATTGACTATACCTACTGGAATTTGACTTGTTCGTCCATATGGATCCCATGATGCAGCGATATTTAGCCATGCATAAAGGGATGGCAGAATTATTAAACCTGAAATGATAATAGCGGATACCCAATTTGTTCCTACACTTCTTAAATCTTTTAAGTAGATGCTCCAAATGTTTTTCATAAGTGTGTACCACCTCGGGTCTAGTAAAAAAGTATGTGTACGAGCAAACCCGCACACATACCCGCTTATTAATGGATGAGATAATAGTTTAAATTCGAATGTCGTTAAAATAATTCAGATTCATCGTTACGATTTATATCATCTAAATGTCGCAAATACAAAAATTCTTCATCTTCTAATTCCTGTTGTCGTTCAAACGAAATACCAACTGATAAATCTCCAGTAAAAAGTGATTCCCACCAAGTTTCTGTTTTTAACATAGTCTGTTCTCCCTTCGCGAGTAGAATTCAAAATTCACAAATGGTACAATTTGAAAAAAGACAGTACGTGCTGGCAAATCATTGGCTATGTAGCTGAAAATAGTATGGGTGACTTGCACTTTTTTATACGTTTAAGGGGGATGAATATGGCGGAATTTTCTATGCAAGATGTAGAGTTAATGATATCTGAGCAACGGAAATATTTTTTTTCTGGTGCTACAAAAAAGATTGATTTTCGTAAAGAACAATTAAAAAAATTGAAGACTACGATTAGTCATTATGAAAAGGAAATTATGCAAGCGCTTCATGATGATTTACGTAAAAGTGAATTTGAAGCATATTCTACAGAAGTTGGATTAGTATTAGATAGTATTAGTTATATGCAAAAGTATTTGGAAGAATGGATGCATCCAGTAGCAGTATCAACACCGATTCATTTACAACCGGCAAAAAGTTTTATTGTTAGAGAACCATACGGTGTTACATTAATTATTGGACCGTTTAATTATCCATTTCAGCTAGTCATGGAGCCATTAATCGGTGCAATTATTGGTGGAAATACTGCGATTGTAAAACCATCTGAATCGGCTCCTCATACAACTGCGGTGATTAAAAAAATTATTCAAGAAACATTTGAAGAACAATATGTTCGAATTGTAGAAGGTCAAGTGGAAGAAACAACAGCGCTTATCCATTCATCATTTGATTTTGTTTTCTTTACAGGCAGTGTTGCTGTAGGGAAAATTGTGGCAAGTGCTTGTGCTGAACGTTTGACTCCATATACTTTAGAACTTGGAGGAAAGAGTCCTGCAATTGTTGATCAAACAGCGAATATAGAAGTAGCTGTGAAAAGAATTGTCTGGGGGAAATTTACGAATGCAGGTCAAACTTGTGTAGCACCGGATTATGTACTTGTCCATGAATCAGTAAAAGTCCCGTTTATACGCCATTTAAAAAAGACCTTGCAAAAATTTTACGGAAAAGATCCCCAGAAGAGTCCGGATTTTGGTCGAATTATTAATACCAAACAGTTTGATCGTTTAAAAGGTTTGCTAGATCAAGAACGAAATCATATTTTGTTCGGAGGTTATACTGATCGAGATGATTTGTACATTGAACCTACGGTGTTAGAAGACATTGTATGGGATAGTCCAATAATGGAAGACGAGATTTTTGGTCCAATTATGCCTATATTAGTTTATGATGATTTACGTTTAGTCATTCATCAAATTCGACAAAACCCTAAACCATTGGCAGCTTATTTCTTTTCAGAGACAGATAAAGCAATCCAATACTTTTTAGATGAATTACCATTTGGTGGAGGATGTATTAATGATACGATTACACATGTTGCAAGTATGCATCTACCATTTGGAGGAGTTGGAACTTCTGGTGTTCATAATTATCATGGTAAAGCGAGCTTTGAATGTTTTACCCATCCAAAGTCAATATTGAAAAAGTCAACTAAGTTTTCCAATAATCTTTTATATCCACCATATAAACAAAAGGTTAAATTAGTAAAAACGATTTTGCGATAAAAAAAAGACTTTCCCATGTCGATTGACTAGGGAAAGTCTTTTTAATTTTCTTTATGTAAAGGTAGGTAGAACTTTATTTCGGTACCTTTTCCAAATGAACTATCAATGTCAATATGTCCATGATGTTCTTTGATGATTTTTTCAATAATCATCATTCCTAGACCAGTTCCATCAGGTTTAGTTGTATAGAAAGGTTCAAAGATATGTTCCACGACTTCTTTTTTCATACCTTGTCCTGTATCCTTTATGCTAATTGAACAAAAGTGATCATTTGTCTTATCGATTGTGACTGTAATTTCACCATCTCTTTGAATAGCTTCTGAAGCATTTTTTATAAGGTTAATAAAAACTTGTTTGATTTGATTTGGATTACCAGAGACAATAAGTCCTTCCGTTATCCGTTGTACAGATAAAGTAATGTTTTTTGTCTGTAGTTCAGGTTTATACAGGGTTACGATATCTGATAGTACTAGATCTATGTTGAAGTCTACAGCCCTTATTGAAGAAGGCTTAGATAATACTAAAAATTCACTAATTATGAGATTGATACGATCAATTTCAGAATCGATTAAATTCGTATAATATGTATAAGGAGAATTTTGATCTTCATTCATCATTTGTACAAAACCAGATATAACGGTTAATGGATTTCGAATTTCATGAGCAACACCTGCTGCAATTTCACCTGCTACTTTTAATTTTTCTGAGTGAATACGTATTTGTTCAGCTTCTTTTTTATAAGAAATATCTCTTGTAATAACAGATGTAGCGATAATTTTGCCTTTTGAATCGAAAATAGGGGATAAAGTGATCTCAGCATCAAAGATTGTACCGTCCTTTTTCATATCTTTCGTTTCAAGCAAATGGAAACTTTCTCCGTCGTACATACGTTTAATACGTTCATTTGCCTTATTTAAATCTTCAAAAGGTACCATACAAATCTTTTTCCCAATACACTCTTCCCTGGCCCAACCATAAAGTTCTTCAAAAGCAGGGTTGACTTCTATTACACGATTATCTAAATCAAAAACTGCAATACTGTCTTTGGCGTATTTGAAAAATAACTTTAAATACCCTTCTTTTGAGAATAATTCTTTCTCTTTCGTGTTTGCTTCTTCTTCTAATCTTTTCAACTTATTCTGAAAATATAGTTTTTGAACAATTGCGACGATACTAAAGAATGTGATAACAAGAAAGAAAATCGTAATATCTGATTGATTATAATAATGTGAAAAATTATCATAATGAAACTTTAAGAGTATGTAGAATTCCACCATTGTGACAACCATGATGCTTAAATTTAACCAGAATGACTGATATAATGCCAAGAAAAAAAGTAGTAAAATAAAAATAATTAAACGATGCGTAAGATCATGGGTTTCTAAGTTGAATAGTAATCCATAACTATTTAATCCTATCGTCAAAAGAATACATACAAGTCTATCAGCTTTTTTTAGGCTAAAAAGTACTATGATTAATAAGCAAAAGATGATAAAAAAATCAGGTAACGGTGTGATAGTATCTTTCACCCCTAAAAAACCAATGATTGAATGTATGGTAACAAAAGTCATCAGTATGAGAAGAATATATTGATTTTTTTCTTTAAGGAGTACTTCATAAAGACACCTCTAATTATTATACTATTACCATAATACATGATTTACCGTTGTCGTAAAATGTCATATATTGATATTATGAAAAGAATGAGTAGGAGGTTTTTTAAATGGCAACCACTTTTAATGAAGCGGAAACAGTTGAATTACTTGGAAAGTTAGCAAATACTGCCAGTCCATCCGGTTATACAATGGATATTATGAAATTTATATCAGGATTATTAAAAGAATTAGGTGTACAATTTAAGCAAACCAATAAAGGTGCATTAATCGCTACTATCCAAGGTAAAAACGATGAACGCCATCGTTTACTAACAGCACATGTAGATACTCTTGGTGCTATTGTCAAAGATATTAAACCTAGCGGACGGTTAAAATTATCGATGATTGGTGGTTTTAATTGGAATGCAGTTGAAGGAGAATATTGCACAATCCACACTGCATCCGGAAAAAAAGTACGTGGTACAATCTTAATGCATGAAACTTCTGTACATGTTTACAAAAAAGCAGGAGAATTACCTCGAAATGATGAACATATAGAAGTACGTGTAGATGAAAAAGTCTTTAATGCTGAAGATACAAGAGCGGTAGGAATTGAAGTTGGGGATTTTGTGTCATTTGATCCACGATTTGAAGTAACTGAAACAGGATTTGTCAAATCTCGTCATTTAGATGATAAAGCAAGTACTGCACTTATGCTTCAATTGCTAAAAACACTAAAAAAAGAGAACATTGAGTTACCATATACAACTCATTTCTATATTTCCAATAACGAGGAAATTGGGTATGGTGGTAATGCAAGTATTCCAGATCAAGTTGTAGAATATATAGCTGTTGATATGGGGGCAATTGGAGATGGACAAGCTACTGACGAATACACAGTTTCAATTTGTGCAAAAGACTCAAGTGGCCCTTATCATTATGAGTTAACACACCAACTTGTAGCTCTCGCAAAAGCAAATAATATAGATTACAAATTAGATATCTACCCATATTACGGATCAGATGCATCTGCTGCTATTCGTGCTGGATATGATGTAAGACATGCATTGTTTGGTGCTGGCATTGAGTCATCTCATGCTTATGAAAGAACACATATAGATTCACTACGCAATACAGCTGCTTTACTGCTTGCGTACGTTACATCAACAATGATTGATGAATAATAGGAGGAACAATTATTATGCAAGCAACACAATTACTTCAATGTTTACCGATGAAAAAAATCATTGGTAATTTACCTGAGAATATTAAAGATATAGCCATTGATTCTCGCAGCGTTCAACCGAAAAGTCTCTTCGTTTGTATAAAAGGTTATACGGTAGATGGTCATGACTTTGCTCAAAAGGCAGTGGAAAATGGTGCAATTATTGTTGTTACAGAACGCCAATTAGATTTACAAGGTAATGTAGCTCAAGTAATTGTAAAAGATACAAATAGAGCGCTCGGAGCATTAGCTGCGAAATTCTTTGACTATCCATCAAAAGATATTACGATGTTCGGAGTAACTGGTACAAACGGTAAAACAAGTGTAGCGACAATGATCGAAACTATTCTACTTGGTCTAGGCGTTCGCTCTGCTATGAAAGGTACAACTGGTTATAATTTAAATGGTATTATGTATGCTTCTGGCAATACTACAAGTGATGCCCTTTCTACTCAACAAATGATTTTTAGAGCTAGAGCAGAAGGTTGTCGAGGAATGGTCATGGAAGTATCATCACATGGCCTCGTGTTAGGAAGAGTAGCTGGTGTAGACTTTGATGTAGCTATCTTCACTAACCTAACACATGATCATTTAGATTTCCACGGAACGATGGAAAACTACGGGAATGCGAAGGGCTTATTATTCTCTCAACTTGGACAAGACCTTGAAAAAGACAAACATGCAGTTTTAAATGCTGATGATCCTTGGTCTGAAAAATATGCAGGAATCACACCTTTCCCAATTTGGACATATGGTCTTAAAAACGAAGAAGCAATCTTTAGAGGAATCAACTGTCAATATCATGATCATATGACTTATTTTGATATGGTGACACCAGAAGGTACATTCCCTGTGCAATTACATTTACTTGGTGAATTTAATGTCTACAATGCTTTAGCTGCAACAGCCGCACTGTATTGTAAAGGCTATGCTGTTAAAGATATTATTGAACAGTTAGAAGCAATGGGACCGGTAAAAGGTCGAATGCAACAAGTTTCTCCAAAAGATTTTCCTATTAGTATTTTTGTCGATTATGCACATACACCAGATGCTATAGAAAAAGCAATAACTGCAGCGATTCCTTATAAGAAAAAGAAAATGATTTTCTTAATCGGAACAGGTGGTAACCGTGATAAATCAAAACGACCAGATATGGCAAAAGAGGCTTCACGTGCAGATTATGTTATATTAACAACTGATGACCCACGCTATGAAGAATATGAGAGTATTATGAATGACCTTGAAAAAGGTATGCAACATGATCAATATAAATGTATAGGTGACCGTGCAGAAGCAGTTCGCTATGCAGTAGAAGTTGCTGAGCCAGGAGATATGATTATCTTTGCTGGTAAAGGACATGAAGATTATCAAATTATTGGGAATACAAAATATCCTCATAGTGACGCTGAAATTGCGTTAGAAGCAGCTAGAGTGAAATTTAATATTTCCAAATGATTCGAACAGTTTCCTTATATTTATGAAAAAGAATTATTTAAAATATACTAATTGATAAAGTGGGGGTATTACTATCCCCACTTTTTTTGTTATAATTGAAAAGTTAAGTTTTGAAGATAAAAATAATTGTTCAAAATAGATAAACGAGTGCATTTCATAAATCGATATTCAGTTCGAAAGAGTAAATAATAACCTGATTTAAAGATTAAATGTTCGGTTTTTATATAATTTAATATTGACTCAATAGCGATTAAAAAATAATCATGATTAAGGAATGTGATATCCGGTGTAAATAGTTCAACTTGGATTTCTAATTTAAAGCCTATGTTGGAAATTGTAGACTTTTGTATTAACTAAGTCTAAAAGCATTACAATTTTTAACGGCTAATTATGCACCCCATAAACATAAGGATTGAATAAAGGAGTTAAAAAACATGAGTTCGAAACTTGAACAAGATATATTAGCACGTCGTACTTTTGCAATCATTTCCCACCCGGATGCTGGTAAAACGACAATGACTGAAAAATTATTATACTTTGGTGGCGCTATTCGTGATGCAGGTACTGTAAAAGCCAAAAAAACTGGTAAATTTGCAACATCTGACTGGATGGAAATTGAGAAACAACGTGGGATTTCTGTAACATCATCTGTTATGCAATTCGATTATAGCGGATGTCGAGTGAATATTTTGGATACACCAGGGCACCAAGATTTCTCTGAGGATACTTATCGTACATTAATGGCTGTAGATAGCGCGGTTATGATTATCGATGCTGCAAAGGGGATTGAAGCACAAACCTTAAAATTATTTAAAGTTTGTAGTATGCGTGGGATTCCTATTTTTACTTTTATCAATAAATTAGACCGTCAAGGTAAAGAACCACTTGAATTGATTGAAGAATTAGAAGAAGTTTTAGGAATTCAGGCTTATGCCATGAACTGGCCTATTGGTATGGGGAAAGAATTCTATGGAATTTATGATCGCTATAACAAACGTATTGAACAATTCCGTACTGAAGAAGATGAACGATTCTTACCTTTAGATGAAAATGGTGAGCTTGCTGTTGACCATGAAATGAAAAAATCATCTTATTACACGCAAGCAATGGATGATATTATGTTATTGGATGAAGCGGGAAATGATTTTTCAAAGGAAAAAATTATTAAAGGTGAACTTACGCCAGTATTCTTCGGTTCTGCATTAACAAACTTTGGTGTTCAAACATTTTTAGAAACTTATTTGCAATTTGCACCAACACCACAACCTCGCTTAACAGAAGAAGAATCTTTGGTAGAACCTTTAGATGATGAATTTTCAGGTTTTGTATTTAAAATTCAAGCCAATATGAATCCAGCACACCGTGACCGCATTGCTTTTGTTCGAATTGTTTCAGGTAAATTCGAACGTGGTATGAATGTTACATTAACGCGTACAAATAAATCATTCAAAGTAACGCAATCTACTCAGTTTTTAGCAGATGATCGAGAAACAGTAGATGAAGCAGTTGCAGGAGATATCATAGGTTTATACGATACTGGTAACTATCAAATCGGTGATACGATTGTAGGTGGTAAAAAAACGTTCCAATTTGAAAAATTACCACAGTTTACACCAGAATTATTTGTCCGTGTAACAGCGAAAAACGTTATGAAATCTAAACACTTCCATAAAGGTATTGAGCAACTTGTACAAGAAGGGGCTATTCAATACTATAAGACATTGCACACAGAAGATATCATTCTTGGTGCTGTCGGACAATTACAATTTGAAGTTTTCGAAAATCGTATGAAAAACGAATATAATGTTGAAGTTCGTATGGAACCAATTGGCAATAAAATGGCTCGTTGGATTGAAAATGAAGAAGATGTTAAAGAATCCATGTCAGGTCCACGAAGTACACTAGTCCATGATCGATTTGGTAACTATGTATTCTTATTCGAAAATGAATTTGCAATGCGTTGGTTCCATGATAAAAACCCTGATATTAAATTATATAGTTTATTGTAAAAAATAATTTAATTGAAATTTTGAGAAGGTCTATGAATGAATTATTCATTTATGGGCCTTCTTTTTGTGTTTTAATTACAATATTTGTTTTGAATTATTTAATGAAATATTTGTAAAAAAATATAATTTTTATTATGATTATATAAAAGTAGATTTATAGAATTAAAATTTCAATATTCTCTTTACTTATGGTGGAGTAAAGAGAATATTGAAAAGCTAAAGAGGTATAAAAGTAATTAATTTTGAATTGATACCATTCTTATTTCAATAGATAGAAAGAAGGTAAATAAATGACAACAGCATTTTTTACAGGATTTCCGGGATTTATTGCAAGTAGGATTATTCGTGAGGCATTTGAAAATTACAATTATGATCGTGTTTATACCATTGTTTTAGCTACACAATTAGAAAAAGCTCAACAAGAGAAAAAAAGTATTTTATCAAAATTCCCTGATAAGGAGATTGTAATTATTGAGGGGGATATCACTTTACCACAATTAGATTTAAGTGATGAAACAATTATTATGTTACAGGAACAGGTAGAAGTTGTGTGGCATTTAGCTGCAATCTATGATTTGGCGGTCCCTCGTCCAATAGCCTGGAAAGTAAATGTACATGGTACTGAAATGATGAATCTTTTTGTAGAGAGTCTACCGAAACTAAAACGATATGTCTATTTTAGTACAGCTTATGTTGCAGGAACTCGTGAAGGAAACTTATTAGAAACAGAACTTATACGTCCAAATAACTTTAAGAATTTTTATGAAGAAACAAAGTTCGAGGCAGAATTATTAGTCGATCAGTTGAAAAGTAATCTCCCAGTAACAATTATCCGACCGGGAATTGTTTGGGGAAATTCAAAAACAGGAGAAACGATTAAATTTGATGGACCTTATTTTATCGTCAATATGATTGATCGTTTAAAAAAACTACCTATAATACCTTATATAGGCCACTCTACTTCTCTTATTAATGTTGTTCCTGTAGATTATATCTATCGTGCAGCTGTATATCTAAGTGAAATAGAGGAAGCAAAAGGAAAAACGGTACATTTAACAGATCCAAATCCGCATCCAGTTCAAGAGGTGTATCGTGCTTTTGTAAAAGAGATTACAGGTAAAACACCTAGGGGGCATATTCCGTTATCCCTTGCCCAAGCATCATTAAGTATACATGCTATTCGAAAAAAGTTGGGCGTTGAGTATGAGTCACTCGATTATTTAACATGGAATGCGAATTTTGATACAACTGTTGCAAATAAATTGTTGAAAAATTCGGGTATTGAATGTGCAGACTTTATTAAGAGTATTCCCATTATGATAAAATATTACGAAGAAAATAAACATAACAAAGACTTTCATATTGAAATTAGATAGAATAAAACTCCCATCAGTGGGAGTTTTTTAGTTTGCTTCAATCCCACAGATGGTGATCTGAATTATTCAGGCTTTTATGTGCAGTTCTCCTGTACCTATCCAACTTGTATGGTTTATTTCATTTGAAATTCCTCACCCTAAAATTAATGGACTTTTTTCTTCCTTATTCAAGACAGATTCTCCCTTAATTTTATCGTCAACTTGAGAAATGTTAAATTTAAATGAAAAAAAGAAAAGATTTTGGCTTCTTAAATAAGAAATAATTTGGTGGCTCTTTTTTAATACATAAAATTCTTTATTTTAGGGAATTCTATATACATAAAGTATATTTTTTTTACTTTTTAATATTGTGTTGCTAAAAAGGTGGAATTATAAGTAAGTCAATTCAAAATGTTGATAAAATAATGTTCTGAGGTGTTAACAAGAAAGTTGACTGTATAAGGTAAAAGAGTTGACAGAAAGTTTTTTTCGTATAATAATGTAAACGTAAACAATAATTATTATAATTAAGAAGTAATTATTGATAAAAGAAAGCCTAAGGAGGAATTTGATTATGTCATTAGTCAACAAAGAAATTTTACCATTCACTGCAGAAGCATTCCAAAATGGTGACTTCAAAACAGTTACAGAAGAAACTTTAAAAGGTAAATGGGCTGTACTTTGCTTCTATCCAGCAGATTTCACTTTTGTATGCCCAACTGAATTAGAAGATTTACAAAATGAATATGCTAACCTAAAAGCTCTTGGTGCTGAAGTTTACTCTGTATCAACAGATACTCATTTCACTCACAAAGCATGGCATGATCATTCAGAAGCAATTTCTAAAATCGAATATACAATGATTGGTGACCCTAACCACACAATTTCTCGTAACTTCGATGTATTAGATGAAGAAGCTGGTCTTGCTCAACGTGCTACATTCTTAATCGATCCAGACGGCATTGTTCAAACAATGGAAATCAATAACGATGGTATCGGTCGTAACGCTTCTCAATTAATCGATAAAATCAAAGCAGCTACTTATGTACGTAATCATCCAGGTGAAGTTTGCCCAGCTAAATGGAAAGAAGGCGGCGAAACTTTAACACCTGGAATCGACTTAGTAGGTAAAATCTAATTCGATTTATTTGATTCTTCCAGAATCACTTATGTAACTTCATAACAATATAACTAAGCAGGCGGCAAATACTAAGGCTTCTTTAAGTATTTGTCGCTCTATTTATAAGAGGATGAAAATAGACACATGGTTCTCTGTGTAATCAGAAAATAGAGGTGAGAAAGTTGTCGTTTCGAGAATAAATTATGTGTGACTTGTATGTTTGCATTGATGGTAGGTTGCAAAACAGGTACGAGCACAACGATTTGAACGACAATATGATCATGGCATTAGATGCGAATATTAAAGGTCAATTAAAACAGTTACTTGCACTTCTAGAGAGCGATTTAGTATTAAAGGTGAGTGCAGGGGATGATAAAGTTTCAAAGCAAATGCTAGAACTTGTTAACGAGCTTGCTGAATTATCATCTCGTATTACTATTGAACATGTACAATTAGAGCGCACACCAAGCTTTAGCGTCAATAAGGCTGGTTCTGCGGAATCGGGAGTTGTATTCGCGGGTGTACCACTTGGACATGAATTTAATTCACTCGTTTTAGCTCTTTTACAAGTTTCAGGTCGTGCTCCAAAAGTGGAAGATTCAACAATCAAACGTATTCAAGCTATTACAAAGCCTGTTCATTTTGAAACATATGTCAGCCTTACATGCCATAACTGTCCAGATGTTGTTCAAGCTTTGAATATTATGTCAGTGTTAAATCCAAATATATCACACACAATGATTGAGGGCGGCGCATTTCAATCTGAAGTACAGGAAAAAGATATTATGGGTGTTCCAACTGTTTATGCAGACGGTGACTTTTTCGAAAGTGGTCGTATGTCACTTGAAGAAATTTTAAATAAATTAGGTGCAACATCTGACCCAACTGAATTTAATGAGAAAGAACCATTTGATGTTCTAGTTGTTGGTGGAGGTCCTGCTGGAGCAAGCGCAGCTGTTTATGCGGCACGTAAAGGGATTCGCACAGGCCTTGTAGCAGAACGTTTTGGTGGTCAAGTAAATGATACTTTAGCCATCGAAAATATTATTGGCATTAAAGAAACAGAAGGTCCTGCTTTTGTAGCAAGTTTAGAGGCACATGTAGCCACTTATCCTGTTGAAATCATGAAAGACCAACGTGTAGCAAAAATATCAAAAGGCGATTTAGTAGAGGTAACATTAGAAAATGGTGGCGTCCTAAAAAGTAAAACAGTGATCCTTTCAACAGGTGCTCGTTATCGTCAACTAGGTGTACCAGGAGAACAAGAATTCAAGACAAAAGGTGTAGCATATTGTCCACACTGTGATGGGCCATTATTTAAAGGAAAAGATGTGGCAGTTGTTGGTGGAGGTAACTCTGGCGTTGAAGCAGCTATCGATTTAGCTGGTATTGTGAATCATGTAACATTATTACAACGTAGTCCAGAGCTTAAGGCTGACTCTGTTTTACAAGAAAGACTACGTAGTTTACCAAATGTAACGATTTTAACTAATGCTTTAACAAAGGAAATTACAGGTGATAAAACGGTAAATGGTTTAACTTATGTTGACCGTCAAACAAATGAGGAACATCACATTGCATTAGATGGTGTGTTCATTCAAATCGGTCTATTACCTAATACAGAATTTTTACAAGGTACTTTAGAACTTAATAAAATGAATGAAATTATTGTAGATGCACACGGCGCAACAAATATGCCAGGTGTTTTTGCGGCTGGAGACTGCACGGATACAGTTTATAAACAAATTGTCATCTCCATTGGCTCTGGTGCTACTGCCGCACTTGGTGCTGCCGACTATTTAATTCGTTCCAATGTTAAAGAGCTAGCGCAAGCTTAGTCTCTTTTAATGATAAAAAATGCCCTCCAGAGTGTTGATCTCTGTTGAGGGCATTTTTGTTTTTTCTTTAAAGTAGACAATTAAAGATTTTTAGTAATTTGTATAAGATAAAATGGCATTTTCTAAGCCTTCGATTTTTGCTATTGCTGCTTCTCTATTAGTGTACTCAAACATACAAATGTCGTTGATATTATTAAAAATAGTAACTACCCACATATTTCATTTCTCCTTTTTATTTACTGTGTATTAAAACAATAATTATTTCCCCTGTTTTTCACCAATCTGTTATATAACATGTTTTATGATTCTTATTCTACTAGGATTTCTATAAATGGCAAGCCCTTTTTTATACTTTCACAGTTTGTTCACAACATTTTATTGAGGAATCAAACAAATTCTTATAGTCATACAATGGAAGTCTAAACAACAAATACTTGGCAAAGTGCGTTAGTGAATAGGCTAACTGACAGGATTCTTTCTAATCATTGGACAAATAATTTAGTTTACTTTTAGATCATAATTAGATATACTAGTTTTACAAACAAATACACTTTTGACGTTATTGTCAAAGGGGAGTAGCTATAGGGAAACCTACCTCATAGTCGTCATTACATGACTTAATTGTCATCGGGTATGAGAGCAAATTATTACTTTAACAATTGCTAAGCGAGACCTTTGCCTTTTAGAGGCAGAGGTCTTTTATTTTTTGTTGAAAAGGAGGAAATTGGATGGAATCGATTATTTTGGAATATAGTTGGGTGCTTTTAGTACTCATTATTTTGGAGGGGTTACTAGCTGCAGATAACGCTGTAGTTATGGCTGTTATGGTTAAACATTTACCAAAAGTACAACAGAAAAAAGCGTTATTTTACGGTTTACTAGGTGCTTTTGTTTTGCGGTTTGCAGCATTGTTTTTAATCACTTTTTTAGTTAACTGGTGGTGGGTACAGGCACTGGGAGCAGCCTATTTACTATTTATTAGTTTTAAACATATTTATGATATGCGTAAACACAAAGATGGGGAAGAACAGCACGGGAAAGAGAAAAAAACATCAGGTTTTTGGACAACGGTTGTTAAAGTAGAACTGGCAGATTTAGCTTTTGCAATTGATTCTATGTTAGCTGCAGTTGCACTAGCTGTAACATTGCCGGAATTAGGAAGTATTCATATAGGTGGTATTAATGGCGGTCAGTTTGCTGTCATGTTCTTAGGCGGTATTATTGGTTTAATCATTATGCGTTTTGCTGCACAATGGTTTGTTCGCTTATTACAATCTTACCCTTCTCTTGAAACTGCAGCGTTTCTTATAGTTGGTTGGGTTGGTGTTAAACTAACGGTGATGACATTGGCACATCCGAAAGTTGGTTTTTTAGATGAGCATTTCCCACACTCAGCTCTTTGGAAAAGCATCTTCTGGAGTATTCTAGTGTTATTAGCACTAGGCGGTTACTTTACTAGTGTTCGGAACAAGAAAAAGGAGAAGAAAGAAGAGCTTCAGGAAGTCACAAAAATCGAGAAATAAATCTATTTTTGTCCATGTAGGAAATACCTTACAAGTTATTATATTTAAAATATATCTCCAAGACATCCTATTCTGAAATACAAGGGTAGGATGTTTTTATGGAAAATAGGGTAAATTATATGTAAGAGATATACGACGAAATATGACAAATATTATAACTCTCTTTCTTTTTTGTTGATTTTTCAATACAATAGTTTGTATGTTGGTTTCTAGAGTGAAAGGATCGATATTATGGGTACAGCTAAAGATTTAAATAAGCGTTCAACGCCATTCCAAGCGATCGTTTCTTACTATTTCATCGCTATTGCTATTTCTTTTATCCTTCTTATATTACCAGGTGTTCATCAAGAAGGTGTGCACGTATCTCTATTAGATAGCCTGTTTACAGCTGTAAGTGCAGTAAGTGTTACAGGGTTAACAGTTGTTGATATATCAGATACCTATTCTGTATTTGGAATTGTTATGTTGTCTTTAATCATGCAACTTGGAGCAATAGGGATTATGTCACTAGGTACCTTTACATGGCTCTTGTTTGGGAAAAAAATAGGACTTCGTGAAAGACAATTAATCATGGTAGATCACAACCAATACAATCTTTCAGGTGTTGTACATTTAATCAAAGAAATTATAAAAATTTTACTAACAATTGAAATAGTAGGTGCAATGATTTTAACTTTGTACTTTACACAATATTTTGGAACGTTTAAAGAAGCGCTCTACAATGGAGTGTTTGCAGCAATATCAGCAACGACTAATGGTGGATTTGATATTACAGGAAACTCCTTAAAGCCGTTTCGACATGACTATTTTGTCCAACTAATTAATATGATTATGATTGCGTTAGGGGCCATAGGGTTTCCGGTATTAATCGAAGTGAAAAATTTTTTATCAAATAAAAACAGACATTTTAAATTTTCACTGTTTACAAAAATAACTACTGCAACTTATGCGATATTATTTGTAATCGGTTTTTTAGTTATTTTATTATTAGAGTCATTTCATGCGTTTAAAGGAATGAGTTGGCATGAAGCGTTATTTACAGCAATGTTCCATTCTGTTTCAGCCCGCTCAGCAGGGCTTACAACAATCGATGTGACTGATTTTAACGAGGCAACAGACATATTTTTAAGTGCTCTAATGTTTATCGGGGCATCACCTAGTTCTGTAGGTGGTGGTATTCGTACAACTACCTTTGCTATTGCTATTCTATTTTTGATTAACTTTGCGAGAAATAAGCAGGATATTCAAATTTTCCATCGTGAGATTCATGTGATTGATGTTTTTCGATCTTATGTAGTCATTATTTTGTCAACTTTCTTAGTAGTTTTAGCTACAATGATTTTATCGTTATCAGAGCCACATGCAACATTAATGCAAATTCTTTTTGAAATTACATCTGCATTTGGTACTTGTGGGATGTCTCTTGGGCTAACAGAGCATCTATCAGGGATTGGAAAAGTTGTCATGATGATTTTAATGTTTGTTGGAAGGGTCGGCATTATTTCCTTCTTATACTTCATCGGTGGTAAACCTGAAAAAACGAATTTCCACTATCCAAAAGAACGAGTTATTATTGGATAAAGAAGAGGAAAACTTTTAGTTTAAAACTAAGAGTTTTCCTCTTTTGCATTTTACGGCTAGTTCATTTCTAAAGATTTTAGAGCATTATTCAAACTTAGCTGCTTCGATTGTAGCAAAGTAGGGTGAACCATTTTTACGGAAGAAAGTGAGTAAATATCCTTTTTGCTTTTTAATTGTCCCTTTTTGATATGCTTCATAATCAATATTAAATGGAGTTAGAAGCGTGTGTTTGTATAAATCCTTTTCGCTGAGATTCATTTCGGCAAATTGTTCTCCAGCAATTTCTGGATTTTCTCGTAATGCTTTAAAAATTTGTTTCGAATTATCCTCAAGTACTCGATGTTGCCACCAAATTTTACGAGGTTGGAATTGTTGAGCCTTCAAATAATCAAGCTGCATCAAATTTGTGACGATATCAATAGGTGCATTACCACGTTGTTCTAAAAAGTCCAGCAATCGGGTGAACAAATCTTCTAGCTGATGTCCAATACGAGACCACCCTTTTTCATCCCAATATGTTCCGAACTCTTGGAAAAAGTCAAATGCAGTATCAAATACATCGGTAACTAAAAATTCAATCGTTCCATTCATACGATGATCATTCCAATACTTTTCTAAAATATCCTCCGTTTGTTTAATATGAAGGATATCCTCAAAGGATAGTACATTGTTAGAAAAAATTTCGTATGGTGCCATATCGACATACTGGTAACCGTATTGTTTTGCTTGTAAACGAAGACCAGTACCACGTAATAATTTTAAAAAGCCTAACTGAAGTTCTTCAGGTCTCATTGCAAATACATCGTTAAATGTTTTGCGGAAACTCATATAATCTTCTTCAGGTAATCCAGCGATCAAATCAAGGTGCTGATCGATTTTTCCACCTTCTTTTACCATATTCACAGTTCGTGATAATTTGGCAAAATTTTGTCTACGCTTTACTAAATCATTTGTTAAATCATTTGTCGACTGGATCCCAATTTCAAAGCGGAATAGACCTTTTGGTGCGTTCTCATTTAAAAACTGAATAACTTCAGGTCTCATAATATCAGCTGTAATTTCAAATTGAAATACTACTCCTGGCTTATGTTCATCTATTAAAAATTGGAACATCTCCATCGCATAACTTCTACTTATATTAAAAGTACGGTCGACAAATTTCACTGTTCTGACGCCGTGTTCCATTAGGTAGCGTATATCATCTTTAATCTTTTCGCGATTAAAGTAACGTACTCCTACTTCGATGGAAGATAAACAAAATTGGCAATTAAATGGGCAACCGCGACTTGTTTCAATATAAGCAATACGTTTTGGAATATGATGTACATCTTCTTCGAAACGGAAAGGACTTGGCAAATTACGCAAATCTATTTTAGGTGCAGCTGGATGAATAATGACTTTTTCATCGCGCATATATGCAATCCCGGGTACTTCCTCAAGTGGTAGTTTACCGTGGAAATAGTGAAGTAATTGCTTAAATGATAATTCACCTTCGCCCATAATGATGTAATCAATTTCTTTTATTCTTTGAAGCCAGTCATGTACATCGTAGGATACCTCTGGACCCCCTAGTACAATTTTCGTGTTAGGACTTACTTTTTTAATCATATGGATAATACGTACGGTTTCCTCAATATTCCAAATATAACAACTAAATCCGATAATATCTGGCTTTTTTTGATAAAGGTCTGATACGATATTGAAAGTGGGATCTTTAATCGTATATTCAGCTAAAACAGCGTCATATTCAGGCTGGGCGTAAGATTTTAAATATCTTATAGCAAGATTTGTATGGATATATTTGGCGTTTAATGTTGCAAGTACAATGTTCATGAAAATGAAGCTCCTATCAAAAAAGTTATTGTGGTAATATATTGAATATTTTACATCAAACTATTAGAATAATAGATAAGATACAATTTAAATATACAATAAGTAAAAATTCCTATTCTAAATAAAGGAAAGTTGTGGAATAATCTGAATATTAGAACAAATATATATACAGACATTATTATTATAATGAAGTTAAAAAGATTGTCATAGTTTTTGGACAAGATTCATATTATGTTGATTAAAAAAGAAGGGCTTGGTGATTATCTAAATGACTAGGGAAATTTTTCAAGCTTTTGATTTTTCGTTTGAAGATTGTGAAGAACCAATCGTAATTTTGGATCATAGATATCATGTACTGTATGCAAATGACTTAGCTTTAAATCTATTACAAATCGAAGAAGATGTTAATATAACTAGTTGGTTTAGTATAGAATCCCTTAAAACATGGAAAAAGATGATTGAAAATGCTAAAACTCATTCGTATATAGCTGAGAAAATGACAATTGATACGATTTACTACAAAATTGAGGATATGAAAGTAACTAGCTACTATTCAGATGTATACGATTGGATTTTACTCTGCTTTCATTATTCAGAAGCACCTTCTAAAATTGAAAAACATTATGATATCGAAACAAAATATAAACGAGTATTTGATCAACCTGGAAACGGCTTTATCTTAACAGATAAAGAAGGTAAAATCATAGAAATAAATGAAATGGCTGAAAGACTTCTTAACATAACGAGTAAAGGATTTATAGGACAATACGCAAAGATACTTCTAACATTATTTCCAAAGGATAGAAATAAAATTCGACGCTTTTTCAAGAAATTATTTGATACTGGGAAAGCTGAAGTGACCATTCAGGTACCAACAAAAGAAGGCATTCGCTATGTCCAACTAATGAGCAATTATGATTGTTTAGCAGATATTCACCTTACCATTTTACGTGATGAAACTGAGAAGAAAATGATGATTAAGCAAATAGAACATCAGCAAACACTCCAAATGATTGGTGAGATGGCAGCAAGTATCGCACACGAGATTAAGAATCCGATGACTTCGCTAAAAGGTTTTACAGATTTGATGAAAATGACTGCAACTGATGAAAATAAACGCTATTTGTCTGTTATTGACAGTGAAATTCAAAGAATCGAAAACATTGTAAATGAATTTCTAAACCTTTCTAAGCCTGGAGACTATGAAATGAATGTTATTTCCATTAGAGAACTGCTTAAGGAAACAATAGAGTTAATGCAGCCTCAAGCATTAATCCATAATATTCGTATAGAGTTTGAAGAAAGTAACTTAGGTGAAGATCATATCTTAGGAAACAAACATAAGATGAAACAAGTATTTATTAATTTACTAAAAAATGCAATAGAAGTAATGCCTACTGGAGGGAGTATTAAGATTAATTGTAGCTATGATTATCAAAACCAAGTAACAATCACTGTTCAAGATGAAGGAACTGGAATGTCTGAGCAACAATTGCAAAATATTTTCATGCCATTTTACACAACAAAACCAGAGGGTACGGGTTTAGGGTTACCATTTGTTGTAAAGACGGTAGAGGAACATAATGGGGAAATTTTCGTGACAAGTAAAGAAAGAGAAGGAACAACTTTTGAAATCGTATTTCCTGTTGTGGTTAAAAATGAAAAAAGCCAAGTAGCTGAAGAAAAAATGAGTTTTAGCAATTTACAAGTTCAGAAAAATCTCTATTATCCAGTTTGAGGAATGCTTCTTTGACAAAGCTTCTGATGTATCGCTATAATTATTTTTAATTAACATAAAGAATATAGAGGATGAATATTATGGCAACAGAAGAAGTGAAACAATCATTAAAATTGTTTATTGTTCTTTCAAGAGCAAATAAGGCAATTCATGAATGTACGAATCAATTCTTCCAAGAAAATGGCTTAAACCCAACTGAATTTGCAGTATTGGAATTACTTTACCATAAAGGTCGACAACCACTTCAAAAAATTGGTAGCAAAATATTGTTGGCAAGTGGTTCTATTACATATGTAATAGATAAATTGGAGAAACGTGGATACTTAGCTCGGATATCTTGTCCATCTGATCGTCGTATTACATATGCAGAGATTACAGATGAAGGTAGCAAATTTATGGACGAGCTTTTTCCAAGACACGAACAGCAGTTGTATAACTTAACGAGTGCTTTATCTCCCGAAGAAAAGGATCAAGCAATCGAATTATTAAAAAAACTCGGATTATCCATTAAGGATTTATCGTATTAAAATGAAAGTGAGTGATGAAGATAAAATCATCACTCGTTTTTTATTGAGCTATAAAAGTAATTATATGGTTTCCATGAAAATGTTAACTAAGAGGAATTAAGTTTAAAATTCTTTTAAGTGGTAATAATAGGAATAATAAGGTATTATATTTCTTAGTCCACAAATAAAAAATATAAAAATTGCAATACGATAATGAATTTTAGATTTTTTTCGTTAGTTTATAACGGAGTATGTAGAATCCACCAAAAAAAGCTACCTATTAGTTTAACAGGTAGCATACTGGTTTTTGCTATAAATAATCTCTACGAATTTAATCGAGCTGATGATGAGATAGTATGTATGACGTAGATTTTTTCGCTATTTTTCGGCAGCGTTTGCTAAAATTTTATAGCGTTTATGATTTACTACAGTTCTTTCTTCCATGTCGAATTGGTTAAAATTCTCCATGTAAGTAAGATTAACAATTACTGAGTTTTCATTAACTTTTTCAACGATTCCTTGAAGACCATCACCAAATTCAATGATATTTCCAACTTCAGCTATTTTCATAAAATTCAGCCCCTTTCATTTTCTAATACTTTACAGTTTGCCTTAAATTTGTTCAACAGTAAAGTAATATATGTATAGAAGATGAATTTTATTTTTGAAATTGAATTTTATATGAATGATTGTTCTTTATTTTAAACATTTATGGTTAAACAGATAAATATCCATACGTAAATCAGGATAAAAAGGATAAAATGGCTGAATGAAAAGGGGAATAATATAAGCACAGTAAAAATAAACAAAGGAAAAAGGAAGTCTTTACTATGAATGATTATAAAAATAAACTTGAAGAGCTTAAAAACGGTACAATTCAAGAAATTAGAGTTGATAAACATGAATTTTATGAGCTTAGAGAAGAACTTGTTAAAAGAGAGGATTTCAAACACTTTAGAGGAATTGCTCATCAAAATGGCAATATTGTTTATGTATATTTAAAAGAAGCAAGAAGTTAACATGTCGAATAATGTCGGAAATTTCATATCCGAAAAAGTGGAAATAATAGTATAATAATGAACATGAATTTTACTGAAAGGAGGATGGTGTATGTCTGAATCCATCTTAAAAAAGTTGGAAAAAACAAGAGAGAAAATGATTCGCTCTGGAATTGAGAACGGTTTTTCAAATGTTGAAACCATCCGCTTAAGTAAAAAGCTAGATCAATTATTAAATGATTATCAAATGCAAAATAATAAAAAATTTAATGATTATACTATAAAAAATTGATGTGATAAAACATTGAACCGTTCTAACCATAAAACTAGATATTTATTTCTTTAAATTAAGGTATAAATATTTTAAAGGGTGGAATAGTACTAAAGAACACAGTAACAATCTCATTTCCCCCTTTCTAAAGCAGATACAGACTGTATCTGCTCTTTTTTTGCCATATAACAAAAATTTTGCTAAAAAGTCATGATATAATATGAATGTTGTTAGGGAATTTTTAAAGGAAACACTTTTAAAAATCAGAAAATTCTTTTTATAGTATCTATATCATTGGAGGGTTCTTTATGTCATCAATTGGTTTTATCGGTACAGGTGTGATGGGTGCTAGCATTGTTAAGCATTTATTAGCCGCAGGTCATGAGGTACATATATATTCTCGTACAAAGGCAAAAGCAGAGTCTTTAATCCAGTTAGGTGCAAAATGGTTTAGCACAGCAGGAGAAGCAGCGAAAGAATCAGAAGTGATTTTTACTATGGTCGGATATCCACAAGATGTAGAAGATGTATATTTTGGAGATCAAGGTATTTTCGCTATGGCTAAGCCTGGAGCAATTGTTATTGATATGACGACTTCACAACCAACATTAGCGATAAAAATTGCAGATCATGCAAAATCTTTGCAAATAGATGCCCTTGATGCGCCAGTCTCTGGAGGGGATATCGGAGCTCAAAACGGTACGCTATCAATCATGGTAGGGGGAGAAAAAAGCGTATTTGAAAAAGTAATTCCTTTACTTGAGGTATTTGGAAATAATATCGTATATCAAGGACAAGCAGGAGCAGGACAACATACTAAAATGTGCAACCAAATTGCTATTGCAACGAATATGATAGGGGTTTGTGAAGCCATAGCATATGGAAAGAAAGCTGGATTAGATATAGATACCATGTTAGAATCCATATCTGCAGGTGCTGCAGGATCATGGTCATTAAGTAATTTAGCACCACGGATGGTAAAGGGAGATTTAGAACCTGGATTTTATATAAAGCATTTTATAAAAGACATGCGTATTGCCTTAGAGGAAGCTGAAATAATGAAACTTGAGCTACCTGGGCTTGCATTAGCAAAAAAAATGTATGATGAATTATCTGCTAGAGGTTATGACAATAATGGCACGCAAGCTTTAATTGACTTTTACAAGTAATTTGGAGCAGTGTGAAAGCGTCACCTTAGTAGAGAACAATTACTAGAAGAATACTTAAAACAAAGCCACGAAAATTTTACTTATCGTAAAAACTTTTGTGGCTTTTTATTTTTTAAATAGATTTTGTTCTATAGATTATAGAAAAAATAAAGAAATAGAATTGTGAAATTCAGTTGTGTAAAACATTGTTAAGAATATGGATGAAATAGGATTTTTCATCTATAGATGGAATATTATAAATGTGAGAGAAGGAGGAAAGAAGATGAATCAATTTCGATCACAAAATTCGCGTAGTACGATTGCGATGTTTTTATCGTTACCTATTTTGTCATGGGCGTTTTATGATTTTGCAAACACCATTTTCTCTTCGAATATTAATACAATTTTTTTCCCTTTTTACATGGATGAAACACTTGGTACTGATGAAGTAAAGCAACAAGTTGCTAGTACTTTTATATCCTATGCGAATGCCATCGCAAGCTTTTTCTTAGTAATCTTCTCACCGCTATTTGGAGTTTGGATTGACCGTACAGGTAAGAAAAAGAAATTTATCGTTTTATTTGCCTCCATTTCAATCCTTTTCACCTTTTTGATGGGGGTTTTTAGTTTCATAAATTTAGGATTATCGAAGGATGGCATTCCTATTACTTTATTTTTAGTAGTTGTTAGTTTTGTAATCGCTAAATTCTTTTTCAACTCTAGTCTAGTATTTTATGATGCTATGATGCCCGATTTAGGAACAAAAGAGGAAATGCCTTTAATCTCTGGATTTGGAGTAGGAATTGGCTATTTAGGGACGTTATTCGGACTACTTATTTACCTTTATGTTGGTGACTCTCAGTTTCACAATGCGTTTATACCAACAGCCGTTTTATATTTGCTTTTTTCTTTGCCTATTTTTTTCTTCAATAAAGACCATCCAATTGCTAAAAGTGAAAGAAAAAGTGGTTCATTTTTCGAGGGCTACAGAGAAATTATTGCAACGTTCAAAGATATGAAGCAATATAAAGCGATATTTACTTTCATGATTGCTTATTTTTTTATAAATGATGCTATTGCTACAACCATTGCTATGATGGCTATTTATGCAACAGCAATAGTCGGATTTACATCTAGTGAGTTTATACTACTATACTTAGTGTCTACAGTTTCATCAATAATAGGATCTTTTCTATTTGGTTATATAACGAAAAGAATTGGAGCTAAACCTGCTGTTACTTGGGTATCGCTCTTGATGATCGTGGCATTAAGCATTGCTGTACTAGCACTAGAGCCATGGATGTTCTGGATTGCTGGAAGTTTGTTTGGTATTTCTTTAGGCTCAATGTGGGTTACTTCCAGAACATTAATCATAGAATTATCGCCAAAAGATAAACAAGGACAATTCTTTGGGCTGTTTGCTTTTTCAGGAAAAGTGTCCTCTATTATCGGACCAGCTATTTATGGGACTGTGACTTTATTACTAAAGGATTACGGGACGATTGCAAGTAGGATTGCACTGGCTACTTTAATCGTTATGACAATAATCGGATTGATATTCCATACAAGAGTTCGGACGAATGTCACGAATTGATATATGACCAATCATTCAATTATGATACAATTAAAGTAATAAAGTAGTAGTTTTTCAGGAGGGTAAATGAATGAGTGAGAATAAGGGGATTTTACTAGAGAGTGGAACAAACGAACTTGAAATTGTTGAATTTGAAGTTGGTTCAAATAAATTTGGAATTAATGTTATTAAAGTAAAAGAAATTATCCAACCAATACCTGTAACGTTCATTCCTCATGCACACCCACATGTAGAAGGTATTATACAATTACGTGGTGAAGTATTGCCAGTTGTGGATATGAAGAAAGTTTTGGGATTAGTGAATACAGCCTACAGCGAGCAACAAAAATATATTGTTGCAGAATTTAATAGACAACGTGTTGTTTTTCATGTAGATAATGTTACTCAAATTCATAGATTCTCATGGGACCAAATTGAAAAACCAACAGAAATCTATCAAGGCGGTAATTCACAAGTGATTGGTGTCATTAAACGAGATGACTTCATGTTATTGTTGTTAGATTTTGAGAAAATTATGGTTGATATTAATCCTGATTCAGGTATAAATATAGCATCTGTAAAGAAACTGGGGAAAAGAGAGCGCTCAGAAAAGAAAATTATTATTGCAGAAGATTCACCGCTCTTACGTAAATTACTGCATGATACAATGCATGAAGCTGGATATGTAAATGTTGAGTTTTTTGAAAATGGGAAAGATGCATTGGATTATCTATTGAGTATTGCCGATAAAACAGATAATATCAGCGATTACGTACAGTTGATGGTGACAGATATTGAAATGCCACAAATGGATGGACATCACTTAACAAGACAAGTAAAATCAAATCCAATCTTAAAAAAATTACCAATCATTATTTTCTCAAGCCTAATTACAGATGATTTACGCCATAAAGGTGAAGAAGTCGGTGCTGAAGATCAAATAAGTAAACCAGAGATTGCGGAGTTAATACTAAAAGTGGATGAATATATTCTATAATAAGTTATAAGTGAAAAACCGGATATCAGCATTTAGCGGATTCCGGTTTTTCTGTAATAACATTACATTAATGCCCGTAAAAATAACTGTTTTTTTTAAATCTTTCGTGTTTCCTTTTTTCTTCGTAAATTTTTCTAGGTGTTAGTCTAGATTTATTTGTTGATTGTTCAGAACATTCTAAATCTAAATAATCCTTTAATATGCTCTTAGCTAAATTGAGACTCATCTTCCTACGAGGGTTTCTATATGTGTCATCAAGATGTCCTAAGTGTGGTAGTTTTTTAAAGTCTTCTTTTTTCGGTAATGTGTGGAAATAATAATCAGCACATTTTATCACTACAGCGGATTGTTGTTGACTATAACGTGGATTTTTTACAAAATGCAGCCCTAACTTTTTGGCATGACCAGTATGAATCATTTTCTCTAGAGCTAGGCGTTTTAATGTGTAAAGTGGTTGATTGTCGAGAGCGGTTTTTGCATGTTTATTTACCGTATAAATAGCAGTAGCAATTTCGATATCTTTATGCTGATTACTCATAGAAAACCTACCTTTCTTTTATAAGAAAATAATAAGTAATATTGAATGTGGGAAGATTCTGACCATTCAATCTATAATATACTATGATACCAATATTACACCACGATGTATATAGAGAGTGTTGAAAACAAAGGATGTGATTTAGTGAAAAATGATCAAATAGCTGTTATTGATATTGGTTCAAATACAATTAGACTAGTTTTGTACAAGTATGATGTAAAGCGTGGATTAAAAGAAATCGAAAATATTAAAGTTGTTGCTCGATTAAGAAACTATTTATTGGCCAATGGTCAATTATCTAATGATGGTATCGAAAAGTTACTAAATGTTCTAGATACATTTAAAATGATGTTACATGACTATGGTATAACCAATGTTCTAGCAACTGCAACAGCTGCGGTTCGCCAAGCTACAAATGGACCTCATATACTTATGAAGATAAAAAAGGAGATTGGCATTGATATTAGGTTATTGTCTGAAGAACGGGAAGCTTTCTATGGTTACTTAGCTGTTGTGTATTCGTTATCAACACCATCTGCAGTTACGATCGATATGGGGGGAGGGAGTACGGAGGTTACGCTTTATAAAGATAAAGAGCTTATGTATTCGTATAGTTTTCCCTTTGGTTCTGTATCGTTAAAACAGCAGTTTATGAAAGACGATACATTATCAAGTGAGGAACGAAATAGCATTTACCAGTTTGCAAAAGAACAGTTTTCTTCTTTAAAGTGGTTACAAGTGCTTAGTCTACCTGTTATTGGAATTGGTGGAAGCGCACGTAATATGGCTAAAATAGACCAACATAAAAAGGGCTATCCTATTTCTGGTATTCATCAATATAAAATGAAAAAAGAGGATTTTGATGAGATTCGAGTGAAAATTGCTGGACTAAGTTACGAAGAGTTAAAACAACTTGATGGTTTATCAAGTGATCGAGCGGATATCATTGCGCCGGTACTAGAAGTTTTTCAAGCATTGATGGATGTTGTAGAAAGTCCAATTTTTCAGTTTAGCCGTAAAGGTCTTAGAGAAGGTCTAGTAATCGAAAAAATAATAAAGGAGAACCCGAAAGCTTTTGACAAACATCATGTTTCAGAATACAATGTGAAATTTTTGGCGGAAGAATTTGGAAAGTCTAAAGAAAACAATGAATATTTTACGTCACTTTGCGAAAAAGTATATCAAGAATTTTGCCGATTTAGTATTTTACAGTTTTCAAATGAAAGCTTGGCGATGTTGAAACAAGCTGCAAAATTATTTTATCTAGGGGAATATATTGAAGCAGATTCAGCGAGCCAACATACATTTTATTTACTGTCTAATCGTTCAATTGATGGTTTAAATCATAAAGATCGGATACGTTTAGCGTTATTAGCTTCATATAAAAACAAAGAGGACTTTAGAAGATATGCTGCTCCATTCTTGTCGTGGTTTACAAAAGATGAGTTAAAGCAAATTCAAGGACTAGGGTCCCTACTGAAGTTCGTCTATGCACTAAATGCATCTAAACGGAAAATTGTAAAGGACGTAGTTATTAGGCGAAATGCACAAATAATTGATGTATTCATCTATACAAAAGGAAGTGCATTAGCAGAAATCTATAAAGTAAACCGGCAGAAAAAACATATTGATAAACTTTTTATAGAGGATGTTAACTTACATTTTATTGAAGGGGAAGGTTAAGGTATGGAAGCTACAAAAATAGATTATACAGAAATTGCAAAACCACAATATTATAATAACCGTGAGCTTAGCTGGCTGGCGTTCAATGAGCGAGTTCTTCAAGAAGCAGAGGATACAAATAATCCATTATTAGAGCGATTAAAATTTTTAGCTATTTTTAGTTCTAATTTAGATGAATTCTTTATGGTTAGAGTAGCTGGATTGCAAGATCAAGTTAGAGCTGGTTTTCATAAACCAGAAAATAAGTCAGGGCTTACGCCTAAAGAACAATTGGCTCGAATTTTAGAACGTACACAAGCATTAGTTGCTCGTCAAACAGAAGTATATAAAGATTTGGTATTAAAGCAACTTCCTAAAGAAAAAGTATACTTACAGAAAAAAGAGAAACTAAATAAAGAACAAGAATCGTTTTTGAATGAATACTTTGAAGAGATTATCTTTCCTGTATTAACACCTGTAGCAGTAGATGCATATCGACCTTTTCCAACATTACTAAGTAAAACGATGAATCTAATCGTGCAGTTAGAGCATGAAGTAGCTGAACCTGAATTTCGAGAAAAAATAGCAGTCGTACAAGTACCATCTGTATTAGAACGCTTTATCCAGCTTCCTACTGCCAAAGATGAAATTCGTGGAGTTCTATTAGAAGATGTAATTATTTCAAATATCGATAAACTATTTTTGGGATATAAAGTGAAATCTGTTCAGTCTTTTCGGTTGACAAGAAATGCAGATTTAACAATTCATGAAGAAGGGGCACGGGACCTTCTTGTTGAAATTGAAAAAGAGTTAAAAAAGAGAAAATGGGGGGCTGTTAGCCGAATCGAAGTCCGTTCAGGCGAGATGAATCAAGATGTTTTACAATATTTGTTGAAAGTTTTAGAAGATTGGGAAGCAGATGTTTATAGTGTAGATTGCCCTTTAGATTTAACATTCTTATTCTCTTTTTGTAAGGCAATCAGTGAAGGAAGAGAGTATTTAGAGTATGAGAGCTTTATCCCACAAGCGCCATTAGATTTGCAATCCGACGAGAATCTATTTGAAAAGGCATTGACACAAGATTTGTTTTTCCATCATCCATATGAGTCATTTGCGCCAATTGTCGACTTTGTAACAGAAGCTTCTGTTGACCCAACAGTTCTTGCGATTAAACAAACTTTATATAGAGTGAGTGGAAACTCACCTGTTATCCAAGCCTTGAAGCAAGCAGCTGAAAATGGTAAACAAGTGACTGTTTTAGTTGAGCTGAAAGCAAGATTTGATGAAGAAAATAATGTACATTGGGCGAAAGAATTAGAACAAGCAGGTTGTTTAGTGATTTACGGGATGCATAATTTAAAAACTCATTCTAAAATTACGCTAGTCGTTCGAAAACGCCAAGGTAGGATTGAACGATTTGTCCATTTAGGAACGGGAAATTATAATGATGCAACGGCAAAAGTCTATACGGATATGGGGATTATCACCACAAATAAAAAAATTGGTATTGACGCAACGAACTTCTTTAACTATTTAAGTGGGTATACAGAAAAACCAAATTTCCATCATCTTGTTGTATCTCCATTCGATATTAGAAGTGAGTTTATCAAGTTAATAGATGAAGAGATTTTATGCCATAAAAAGTTTGGCAAAGGACATATTCGCGCGAAGATGAATTCTTTAACCGATAAAGAGTTAATCATGAAATTGTATGAAGCTTCAATTGCCGGCGTCCGTATTGAGTTGGTTATTCGTGGCATTTGTTGTTTAAGACCAGGAATACCGGGCATTAGTGAAAATATTACGGTCATCAGTATAGTTGGTAGATTTTTGGAACATTCGCGAATTTACTGGTTCCATCATAATGGAGAAAATCGTTTATATCTATCCTCTGCTGATATGATGACAAGGAACATGATTAAACGTGTTGAGATTCTATTTCCGATTTTTGATACAGAGATAAAAAAACGTATTATGAAGATATTAGAAACTGAATTAGAGGATAATGTAAAAGCTCGTGTACAAGGGGCAGATGGCGTATATCGATATAAGGAAAAGAAAAAATCTGATGCTAGGATTAATAGCCAAGAGATTTTCTTGAAAGAGGCTTTCCATGGGTTAGTTGATGAGGAATAGAGCTAGTGGCGTCTACCTATTGGCATGATTTCTAGTTAGCCTTTATTAATAAGAAGATCTGTTTTAGTGGGTTCTAAGTTATAATTATTATAAATAAGGTCTTAATACCTAAAATTAGCGAGTGCTTTTTAGGTTATTTATATTAAAAGATTAAAAAATAAGTCTAATTTTTATATGAATTCTCATTGAAATCGATTATCATAGGAATATAGTTTATGTTTTCATTGGAGGCATGACATGAAAGGGACAACTTTAGACCTTACGACTTTGCATAATATGGCTAATTATTATAGTGAGTTAGATACAAATGCATTTAGTTTCGTAATTCATCGCATGGCAGATACATATTCTGTTGTTTTTGTGAATGATAGATGTAAAAAGCAGTTTGGAAATCTTCAAAAAGAACATCAAATTGCAAAGGATTATTTACCAAAAGATATTTGGTTACCATTAAAGACATTGCTAGAAAATACACAAAGCAATATCGTAACAAAACAACTTGGAGAAAATTATAAAATCACATTATTAGTAGTTCATGAAGAAAAAAATTCTTACTATTTTTGTGCCTTAAATAATACAAAACAAGCCTCACCTTCTGTATTGTTTGAACATAATTTAGATCCAATTATTACGATTGAGGCTAATGGTACTATTATCAATGCTAATCATATAGCGAACGGAAAATTTGGTTACAAAAGTTCTAACATAAATGGTAAGTCCTTTTATGAATTCATCTCGGTATTTTCAAAAGAAACTGTGCAAAAGTTCATTAAAAATACGGTAAAGTTGCAAAAGCCAATTGAACTAGCGGAATGTGGTTTTAAAACAATCGATGGGAAAACATTAAATATATTCGCTAAGAGTATTCCGATAATCGAACAACAACAAGTAAGCAAAATATTGTTAATATTACGAGATATCACACCTTATAGCTTGGAAAATTCATGTGTTACGTATCTAACTTATCATGACCAATTAACTGGGGTATGGAATAAGAAAGCACTAACCAAGCATTTTCAAGATTTTGTAGAAACAGCTAAGCAAAGAAAAAATAAAGTAGCAATCATGTCCATTGATCTGGAACGTTTTAAGAAGATTAATGAGACGTATGGATCTGCTATTGGAGATGCTATTTTATGTGAAGTGGTCAATCGTATCTCTAGATTAACTAGTGAGTCTAGATATTTATATAGATTAAACGGTGATAATTTTATTTTTGTTATTCAAAACGCTACGAAAGAAGAGATAAAATCTTATGCAATCCAAATCATTAATATTTTAAAGGAGCAGTTTATAGTAGAGGACTTAGAATTATCTATATCAGCATCTATAGGTATTGCGACTTTTCCAAATGATGGAGGAAATATTGATGAACTAATAAGAAAATCAAACCAAGCACAACTCTACGTAAAAGAAAAATTGCGCTCAGGATTTGATTTTTACCATAGTGATATGGAAGAGCAATTTCGAAATACGGCCCTCATGGAAGCACATTTACGTAGAGCAATTGAGAAACAAGAGCTAGAAGTATATTACCAGCCGCAAATTGAATTGGAAACTGGTAAAATTACAAGTTGTGAGGCATTACTTCGGTGGAAAAATCCAAAATTTGGATTTGTTTCTCCTGGACAGTTTATACCGATAGCCGAAGACTCGGGTCTCATAATTGAAATTGGTGATTGGGTAATAGAACAAGCTTGTAAACAGTTAAAAGAATGGAAACTTTGTGGCATTTCCAATATAAGAATAGCTGTCAATATTTCACCTAAACAATTCAGAGAAGCTAAGTTATCTTCTAAAATTTTCCAATATTTAAGTGAATATGATGTTAATCCTAAAATGTTGGAGCTTGAAATTACCGAAAGCTCGATGACAGATGCCGAAGATACTATGATCATATTAAAGCAGCTAAAAAGCATGGGGCTTATTATTTCAATTGATGACTTTGGTACAGGCTACTCTTCGTTAAGTTACATAAAAAGATATCCAATAGACATTATTAAAATTGATCAATCGTTTATAAGAGATATGGATAATGATGAAAAAGATAGAGCAATAGCCAAGACAATTATTCACTTGGCACATAGTCTTGGGTTAGATGTCATTGCAGAAGGTGTGGAAAAAGAAGAACATGTTGGATTCTTAAAGGATCAACAATGCAAAAAGGCACAAGGCTTTTTATTTAGTAAACCAGTTCCAATCGATCAATTGATGAAAAACATACCGTTATCCTAACTTATATATGAATTTAAAGACGATTTAAAGCTAATGAAATGGCTTTAGCCGTCTTTATTTTTTTTATTGTATTAACTCACCTTGATTATTTGGAGGAAAAACTTTGATAGTTTTTAAATGTGCAATAATACAATATTTTTCATGAATAAAGTGGAATATAAAGTGGAATAATAAGCACTAAAAAAGAGAGAAGGTTTTCTATGGGTGTATGGACTTGGCCATTAATATTTGTTGTGATACTGATTAGTGCGATTTCTTTTATATGGACGTTAAAAATTGCAAAAAATCAAGGAGCACAAAGTGGACCTTATGATGAATCGTATTCGGAAACTGTAGAAAATAACCCAACAATGTTAAACCCCATTATTTGGTGTTATATTATTTCTGGTATTTTTATGGGGATTGTCATTATATATTATATTCTGCTCTATAGATAAGAATTGCGCTCATAGCATGGCAACTTTTTTAGAAATACGAAAAATGTAAATGCTTTCACGTACAGTATTGGAAATCTTTGAATACTATATGGTAAGATGAAATTGTAGTTTTGTTCGATTTTGAACAAGTGAAGGAGTAGAATACTATGATTTCTATGACTAGTAAAGATTTCCTTGAAACACCTATAGCAGATTTAATCATTTCTTCTGAAAAAGTTGCGCATGTCCAATTAGGAAATAGTGCAGAACACGCATTGCTTGTACTGACCAAAACAGGGTACTCATCCATCCCAGTACTTGATGCACAATACCGTCTACATGGTTTACTTAGTATACGCATGATTACAGAATCTATATTAGGGCTCGATCATATCGAATTTGAAAAACTAAACGAAATAAAAGTAAATGACATTATGGACACGAAAGTGGCGACATTAAATATTCATGATAAATTCCAAAAGGCTTTAGATCTTGTTATTAACCATGCGTTCTTATGTGTAATTGATGATGAAGGAAAATTCGTAGGTATTATGACGAGACGTGTAATTTTAAAGCAATTAAAAAAACATATTTATCAAGTAAATAATTAAATATGAAAATTAAGAAAAGGTCCTTATCAGGGCCTTTTCTTTTTGCTTTTAAGATATTTGGATTGAAAATTCATCAAATCTGTATGAAGATAAGTATAACTGGTTTTATGAAAAGGAGGTTCTTTGAATGACAACAACAGAAGCTCAGATCATCAAAGTGCTTTCTGAAGAAGGGAATATGCGAAAAGCTGCTGAACGATTATTCTTGTCCCAGCCAGCCTTATCCCAACGTTTACAATCCATTGAAAAAGATTGGAGTGCTCAACTTTTTATACGTTCACAAAAAGGATTGACACCAACACCAGCCGGTGAACTAGTTATTCAATACGCTATTGAAATAATTACAAAAAAAGAAGAAATTTATGAAAACATTCAATCATTAAATTCAAAGGTGCATGGTACATTGAAAATCGCTTGTGCATCTATTGTTGGCCATACGTGGTTACCAAAAGTATTAAAGGATTTTGTGACACAATATCCAGATGCCAAAATATCTCTTATAACTGGATGGAGTTCAGAAATTGTAAAATCACTTTACGATGGAGAAGCACATGTTGGGATTGTACGTGGCCACACAGATTGGAAAGGTGCCAAACAGCATCTTTTTCGAGATACATTATATTTAGTAGATACGGAAATAAATTCGATAGAGGATGTATATAAGACAGAAAGACCCTTTATCCAATTTAAGAGTGATTCGAATTATTATCAAGAAATTCAACAATGGTGGCAAAGACATTTTCCGTCCAATCCTCGTCACCAAATCACTGTAGATCAAATTGAAACTTGTAAACAAATGGCGCTGAATGGAATAGGGTACGCTATTTTACCATCCATTACATTAAGCGGAAAAGAAGAGGTCAATAAGATACCATTAACAAATAATGAAGAAGAATTTGAGTTAACCCGTGACACATGGCTAATTGGTTATGAGTCTTCATTTGAACTTAGACAAGTAGCAGCATTTGTAGAGCTTGTGAAAAAACATGCAGAATGTTTGTATGATTATTCAAAAAATAAATGAAATATTCTTGCTTTTCGTGTACAATAAGGGCATATTTTCAAATTTATAGGGGGAATTGTCGAATGCAAAAATTAAACGCGCAAGAAATTATTTCGTATTTAGCAAATGCTAAAAAAGCAACACCTGTAAAAGTCTATATAAAGGGTGAGAATGTTTCATCTTTAGCATTTGGAGAAAATAGTAAGGTTTTTGGTGAAGGCAATTCTATTGTAGTATTTGGTGAATGGGCTGAAGTACAACAAACTTTAGAAGCAAATAAGAATATTATTGAAGATTATGTAGTTGAAAATGATCGCCGCAATTCTGCTGTACCAACTTTAGATTTAAAGGGAATTAATGCACGTATTGAACCAGGTGCAATTATTCGTGACCAAGTAACGATTGGTAATAATGTTGTTATTATGATGGGAAGCGTCATTAATATCGGTGCTGAAATTGGTGATCGTTCAATGATTGATATGAATGCAGTATTAGGCGGTCGTGCTACAGTAGGTAAAGATTGTCACATTGGGGCAGGTGCTGTACTTGCAGGTGTGATTGAGCCACCTAGTGCAGATCCAGTAATAGTAGAAGACAATGTAATGATTGGTGCCAATGCAGTTGTATTAGAAGGCTGCAGAATTGGAGAAGGTGCTGTTGTTGCAGCTGGTGCGATTGTGACAAAAGACGTCCCTCCATATACTGTAGTAGTAGGTGCACCTGCAAAAGTTATTAAAGAAATCGATGAAAAAACAAAATCTAAAACAGAAATTATGCAAGATCTTCGTCAATTATAAGAGGGGTTGTTACGATGAAGTCTTTATTGGAAATCAGAAGGGATTTACATAGAATTCCGGAAATAGGCTTTCAAGAAAAAAAGACACATAGATATTTGCTCAATATAATTGAACAATTGTGGAAGCCATATTTTAAGATTGATACATGGAAAACAGGTATCATTGTTACAATTACGGGGAAAAATCCACAACTTAAAATAGGTTGGCGTACGGATATCGATGCATTGCCTATTAAAGAAAATACCGGATTACCGTATGAATCTGAGCATCCTGGTTTTATGCATGCATGTGGTCATGATTTTCATATGACAATTGCACTTGGATTAGTAGAAGCCTTTTCGAAAGAACAACCAGAAAATACGATTATCATCTATTTTCAACCAGCAGAAGAGGGACCAGGTGGGGCAAAACCAATGCTAGAGTGGATGCAGAAAGAACGTCCAGATTTAGTTCCTAACTATATTTTTGCAATGCATATTGCACCAGAATATCCAGTTGGTACGGTTGCTACACGTCCAGGAATGCTTTTTGCAAATACATCTGAATTATTCATCAATCTTCAAGGAGTTGGTGGTCATGCTGCATATCCTCACCATACAAAGGATATGTCGGTTGCAGCCGCAAATTTAATGTTGCAACTCCAAACGATTGTTAGTCGTAACTTAAACCCGCTAGATAGTGGAGTTATTACAATTGGCAAAATGACTTCAGGATATGTCCAAAATGTAATCGCAGAAAATGCAAGATTAGAGGGCACAATTCGTACAATGTCCGCAGACTCAATGTCGCTTATTAAGAAGAGAATAGAAGCGTTATGTAAAGCAACTGAAATTGCTTTCGAATGTAAAGTAGAAATTGACTATGGCTCTTCGTATTATCAAGTATATAACCAAGAACAATGTGCTAAAGCTCTATTAGCATGCGCTGAAGAAACTGAAGGAGTCGTACCTTATGAATGTCCACCTGCAATGACTGGTGAAGATTTTGGTTTCTTCTTAAAAGATATTCCAGGTGCCATGTTCTGGGGCGGTGCCAATACAGAATATGGATTACATCATGCTTCCATTCAACCTGATGAAGATTTGATCGAAGTAAATGTACGATTTGTTGAACGTTTTTTACGATATTATGGTATATAAAATTTAAAATAGTAAGAGCTGAAGGATGACCTTCAGCTCTTTTATTTTGTAGAAAAATGTAATTTATTATCGAATGTGCCAAAAATGGAACCTAATATAATGAAATTTCGTATTAGTATCAGAGAGAAGAAAAGGAGGCGTTTAATATGAAGCAGAGATTGTTGATACTTTTTACATGTGTGGTCTTATTTATAAATATTTTATCAACCTTCTCATTAGATGTATCGGCAAAATCCAATCTGACTGTTAAAGTGCATTCAGGATTAGACAATAAGGCGAAAGAAACAAAAGGTCTTCCTGTATTGTTGACTATAACAAATAAGGGGGATGCATTTTCAGGTGAGATTGTCATTGACAATGAACATGTATATAGTGGTGGAATGGGAATCGTTACACCCTTAGAAATCGGATCAAATGAAACGAAGTCTATTAAAATTATGCTAGATTATTTTTCAAACCAATATTCAAATAATTTAGGTAAAAATCAAATGATTCATATATATGAGGGTGATTGGAAAACAGGAAAAGAAATACGTTTTACCGGCGACGAGGAGATTAACCCTCGAGTTTATGATAGAAGTAATAATTTCATCTTAACTTTTACGAATAGCACTGACCGTTTATCTGCACTTTCATCGACTTCCTCAACTGATTCTACGGAAATTATTCATCTCGGTGGATTGAAACAAGATATAATACCTACAACTGCAAAGGGCTGGTCAATGGCAAATATAGTTGTTGTCGACGAATATTCAATTTCTTCTTTGAAGGAAGAAGAACAACAATCCTTGTTAGAGTGGGTAAAATTAGGTGGAACATTGCTAATTGGTGCATCTGACAATTTAGATGGGGAAATCGGAATATTCAAAGATTTTTTACCGTTATTCTTAAGCGATGAAACAGTTAAAACACAGTCTAAAGATATTCAGAAAAAGTTTAAAGATGTTAAGCTTTCTAATGAGATAGTTTCCTATAAAGCAAAAAAAGCAGACGCAGAAGTAAAAACTATTCTGGAACTAAATAATCATATTTTAGCTGCAAAAAGTGGTCTAGGAGATGGGCAAATTATTCAAACAGCTTTTTCATTGGGTGATGAGCCACTTTCTACAGAAAAAAATTATGGAGAATTATTGCAAAGAATTATTCCTTTCAATGCAATTAGTAATATTAATGCAAATTACCAATTTGCAAACTTTACAGAGGGGAATACTTCTGTGAATGAAATGTTCCCGACATTTCAAGTATCAACCTTACTGTTAATTATCATTATTGCGATTTATATTATCGTTGTTGGACCATTATTGTATTTTCTCTTGAAAAGGAAAGACAAACGAGAATATGCTTGGTGGATTATTCCTGCACTTTCATTGTTCATTTCTATTTTAGTATTTGGATATGGAGCAAAGGATCGATTATCAAAGCCACAAATCCAACAATCAGCTGTATATAAGATTGATGGAGACGATAGCTTGAATGGCTATTATATGAATTCGTTATTAACGAATAGCAGTGGTGATTTCACATTTACAACGCCAACAAATAGTACGTCAACATTGATACGTAATTTTAATAATGGAGGAACAATTCACAAACAAGGAATTTTAGAACATTATCAAAAGGAAAATAAAATTACAGTACTTAATAATCGCTATTGGTCTGTTTCAACAATTGCTGGGGAGATGCAAATGAGAAATGTAGGTAGTTTTGATATTGATATTGAAGTAGAAGACAGTGCGATCAAAGGAACTGTAAAAAACAATTTACCCTATACTGTAAAAGATTTATCAATATGGTATGGAAGCCAGTGGTTGAAGTTAGGTTCCATCAAACCAGAGCAAACGCTGAAGATTACCCAAACGTTTAATGGAGCTCTTTTATTGCCTGCAATGCCAATTTACTCAAATTATCCTAATCAAGTGAAAAATCAAGAAGATATCATGAATGGACGTAAGGAAATGTTAAAAAATGCTGCTTATGACTTAATCGTAGGAAAAGAGCAACCTGCACTCGTAGGATGGGTAGATGATGCTATTACGCCGATTTCTTTAAAAGACAGTAAAGCAGACATGTCAAATGTCAATTTGCTCGTTCAAAGTTTTAACCCAAAAACAAATTTAACAGGTGAGTTTGTATTACCAGCTAATTCTATGACTTACGATATCATTCCTACTTCTAATTCAGGTATGGCCGATAGACCTGAAAACAGTTCATCTTGGTACATTGAGGAAGGTACCTATGATTTCGATTGGGTGATTCCAGAAATGCTGCAAGATAAAAAATTCAAATGGACAGAATTACAGCTAGCTAATACAGATCCCAAAAATGTACAACTCCAGATTTTAAACGTAAAAACTTCAAGTTTTGAAGCTATTAATGATGGTAGGTTCACAATTACAAAAAATGTTAAAGATTATATTTCGGATGAGGGTCTTATCAAATTTAAACTTGATAGGAAAATGTCTGATGATCAACATACAAACATTCCTACTCTTCAATTAAAAGGGGAGGTTAAACAATGATAGAAATAAAAGGATTAACCAAAAAGTATGGCTCATTTTACGCCTTAAATGAGCTCAATCTCACTATAAAAGAAGGGATAGTTTTTGGATTTGTCGGTGCAAATGGAGCAGGTAAATCCACAACATTTTCAATATTGTCTACATTATTACAACCTACAGATGGAGAAGTGACTATTGATGGTATTAATATAATGCAAAATCCAGAAGAGATTCGCAAGCTAATTGGTTATATGCCAGACTTTTTTGGTGTTTATGATCAATTAAAGGCAGAAGAGTATTTAGATTTCTTTGGTTCTAGCTATGGTATTCCTGCTAAACAAAGGGAAAAATTGATCCCTCAATTATTAGAGTTAGTAAATCTGTCACATAAGCGTTATGAATATGTAGATGTGTTATCTAGAGGGATGAAACAACGTTTATGTCTCGCTCGAACGTTAATCCATGACCCGAAAGTTTTAATATTAGATGAACCTGCATCGGGACTAGATCCAAGAGCTCGAGTGGAAATGCGTGATATTTTAAAACAGTTGAAAGACATGGGGAAGACTATTTTGATATCTTCTCATATACTTCCAGAACTTGCTGAAATGTGTGATGAAATTGGAGTAATTGAACAAGGTAAGCTAATTGCACATGGTTCTGTAGCTGAAATTCAAGCACAACTTATGGGTGAAAAATATATTTCAGTGAAATACAAAGCTGGATATGACATGAAAATGGCGAAACAATACTTCGAGGAGATCCCGTTTGTCTCTTCTATTGAAATTATAGATTACAAGGTGAATTTCCGCTTTAATGGTACAGATGAAGATCAAATGAAATTGTTAAGGAAGATGGTTGAACATGAATTACCGATTCTTTCTTTTGGTGAGGAGGAAAAAGATTTAGAAGATGTCTTTATGGCAATTACAGAGGAGGTGGAAAAGGTATGAAATCCACATTTAATAATCCAGTCCTAATAAAAGAGTTAAAGCTTCGTTTTCGTTCGTTTAAAAGTTTTGCAGGAATCTTATTTTACCTTTTAGTTTTAAGTATCTTTGTTTTTGGGTTTATCTTTATTTCTACGAATTTTACTGGCAGTGGATTCATCAACCCTGAACAAAGTGTTATTTTGTTTGGCATGTTAACATATGTACAACTTGCGTTAATCTTATTTATCACACCCGGTTTAACAGCAGGAGCTATTAGTTCAGAACGTGAGAAACAAACTTTGAATATTTTACTAACAACATCTCAAAGCTCGTTCCAAATTATTTTTGGGAAAATGAGCTCATCTATAGTATTTCTGTTTTTGCTTTTAATAGCTGGGTTACCACTTTATAGTTTAGTTTTTCTTTTTGGTGGTATTTCGCCAGGACAATTATTAATCATTTTCGCTTATTTAATCGTAACTATGATAACGATTGCGAGTATTGGCATTATGTTTTCGACGCTAATTCGTAAAACGATTATTTCAATGATTACGACATATGGAGCAATGTTATTTTTGACGGGAATTACGGCATTTTTCTTTATGATTGGTATGAGCATGGTGCAAAACACTCCACCTTCGCAGATAAGTCCAGCACCTTTGACACATTTTTGGGCAATGATTAACCCAATCGCTTTAATGATGACATTAATCACTCCAGAAATGTCAGATTCCCTTTATGAGTTAACAAAAATTCATTTTCCAGTTTGGGCTGGATATCTGATTTTTTATACTTTGATTACTAGTCTTTGTTTATGGATTGCATTGAAAAAGCTTCGTGTAAATATGAAAAAGAAAAAATAGGGAGTGTGTAAATGAGCAAACGTAGTAGTCAAATAGCTAATGCTGTTCAAAAGGCTCGATATAGTATGCTGTTTGAGTATTTTTTGAAAAATAGTCAGCAAGTGATTGTCTATACCTTATTATTGGCATTTCTAATTTTGCTTCTATCTCGCTTTTTTGTCCTTCCTTTTTATCAAGAGATTGCAATGGGGGTAGCTGTTATAACATTTTTTATAGCAGCTTTCTATTTATGGTGCAAACGACCATCAAAAAAGCAATCATTAGATGTTCTGGATGAATATTTTCCAGACAACTTACTGCGTACAGTGTATTCGATAGAGGATGTAAATACACCTTTAGCACAAGAGTTAATAAAACGGACAGAGAAAAAAACAACAAGTGCAATATCTGAATATAAGAAAAGGCAAAAAAATTTATGGGATTTTAAGTTAATCATTTCTAGTACGGCCATTATTTTTGGGATTGCAATATTGTCCCTCTTTCCTTCTGCATCACAGCAACTTGCAAAGACTTTTAAAGAAGAAAAAATCATGATAGCAAAGGTGAAAAAGGATATTAGTGAAATAAAGAAAAAAGCACACTCAAAAGAAACAAAGAATGCAATTGAGAAACTTCAAAAGGATTTAAAAAAGTCAAAAACGACTGAAGAAACATTACAAGCACTAGTGAAAAAGCAAAAAGAGCTAGAACTAAAAAAACAAAAACTTGAGGAAAAGAAAGTTTCTAATGGAAAAGGATTATCAAAAGAGGAATTAGAACAGTTAAAAGATTTAAGGAAAACAACTACAACACTTTCAAAAAAAGTTTTACAAACCCAAAAAGCATTAAGTCAATCTGGAACATCAATCAGTCCAAGCTTACAACTTGCATTGAATCAGTCAGCACAATCAAATTCATCTCTGGCACAAAGTCAAAATTCATCTTCACCATCAAATGCCACCAATAACACAACAAGTAGTAATCAAAGCGGTGATCAAAATCAGTCACCTTTACGATCTGGTAACCAAAATAGCCAAACACAATCAAACGGTCAACAAAGTAGTAGTAACAATGGAAGTACTAATAATGGCACTAACAGTAACAGTGGTAGCAGCAGTGGAAATAGTAATGGAAGTGGCAACGGAAATCAAGGTAAAGGCACTGGCATTGGTTCTAGCGGTGTTGGTGCAGGTATAGGTAAAGGGAATAGGGATTTAATAGCTATTCCAAAACGCATGGGGGAAAAAGGAAAAACAACGATTGATAGTGGAAAGTTAAATGGAGGAAGCCCTCAATCTATACAAGAAAGTAATAATGCGAAAATTTCAAGAGGATCTGTCCGCTCATACAAAGAAGTGGTAGGCAATTATAAAGATTCTTATATGCAAACAACTGAACGTTTGCAACTTCCAGGAGAGTTGCATCAAATTGTTCAACAATACTTTTCAACCGTTGAGAAATAGTAGGGGGAATATAATGACATACACTGCAGAGCAATACGAACAAACAAGTAAACAGTTAGAGCAAGTGAGAAGAGAAATTGGACGATATATAGTTGGGCAAGATGAAACAATCGACTTCACGCTATACGCAATATTAACAGATGGTCATGCACTGTTAGAAGGCCTTCCAGGATTAGGAAAGACAATGCTTATTCGTACAATTTCTGAGGTTTTAGATTTATCTTTTACGAGGATTCAATTTACACCTGATTTGATGCCAGCAGATATTACAGGTACAAGCATTATAGAAAGAATGCCTGATGGAACATCTCAATTTAAATTTAAAGAAGGTCCAATTTTTAGCCAAATGGTACTTGCAGATGAAATAAACCGTGCAACCCCAAAAACGCAAAGTGCTTTGCTAGAAGCGATGGGTGAAAAAACAGTGACAGTTCTAGGTGACACGAAACAAATGTCAAAGCCTTTTTTCGTTCTAGCCACTCAAAATCCAATAGAAATGGAGGGAACATACCCACTTCCGGAAGCACAAATGGACCGTTTTCTATGTAAGATTCAAGTTGCTACTCCAACCAAAAAAGAATTGATAGAAATTATGAAAAGAACGACAGGTGTTAACAAAACTGTGCTTGAAAAGAAATTATCAACAAACCAACTAATAGAGATTCAAAAAATGGTCAAAGAAGTCATTATTGCTGATGATATGTTGGAATACGCTGCTGACTTAGTTGTTGCTACGCATCCGGATCAAGAAGATGCACCAGAAATAGTACGGCAATACGTGGAGTATGGAAGTGGTCCTCGTGGTTTACAAAGTATTATTAAATTAGCAAAATCAAGAGCTCTGATGAATGGAAGATTCCATGTTTCAATTGCAGATATAAAAACGGTCGTTAAACCTGCTCTTCGTCATCGCTTACTATTAAATTATGAGGGTGAGGCTTCAGGACTAAAAGTTGATGATATAGTTGACCAACTTCTCGAAGCATTACAACAAGGACAAAAAGTATGAACATAAAAAATACAATATTACCTCCAGAATGGAGTAGTAAGATACGCAGGTATTGTTTACAAAGTCATTCTAAAATACGTGGTCAATATAAAGGTTCTCACCGCTCACAACGCTTTGGTTCATCATTAGAGTTTTCAGATTTTAGAGAGTACCACTCCGGTGACGATGTACGCCAGATTGATTGGAATGTCTATGCACGAACTGAAAAATATTATATTAAAAGATTTTTGGATGAACAAGAAATGCGTGTTCATATTCTTTTAGACACTACAAAGTCGATGTCCCAAGAAGTTAAATGGATGGTCGCAAAACAATTAACAGTAGCACTTGGTGCCATGGTACTAAACCAAGACGACCATTTATCATTTAGTTTTGTTAGTGAAAAAAATGTCCCTCCTTTTAGAAGAAAAGGCGCAAGCTTTCAAAAAGCATTTGAACAAATAGTAGCTCAGCTTGAGGAGCCTACTATAGCTGGTGATTTTACTGATCATGCGATGAAAGTCATTCCAAAAGATTTAACAGTATTAATAATTATTTCAGATGGATTAGAACCTATTGAAAAGTGGCGAACTTTTTTGAAACAAACGCCAAAGGTTGCTGGAGATATACGTTTTTTACAAATACAAACTACTCAAGAAATTGCCCCAGCTTATACTGGGGATGTAGAACTTCTAGATATGGAAACAAAAGAATCCTTAAATGTTTCGATGTCTCAAACAGTGTTCAATTCATATCAACAACTGCGTGAGCGTCATCAAAGTCAATTGATAGCGTTATGCCAGCAATATGGAATTTCTTTTTTGCCAGTTAACATGAATGATGGAATCCAGTATATATTATTCCAACAATTGTTAAAGTTACATTGGATTGGGTGAGGTGATGTAATTGGGATTTTTAAATTTATCATTTTTATGGACAATGATTATGCCACTAATTGTCATAATCTATTATTTCTTTCGTAAAAAATACATTCAGCAATCTGTTTCATCCACACTTTTTTGGCGAGAAATTATGAAAGAAACGAAAGTATCCCCTTATTTACAGCATCTACAACAAAATGCACTATTTTATCTGCAATTGTTCGCATTACTTCTTATGATGTTCGTATTACTACAACCCTATATAAAAACAAAAAACATCTCAGGTGAACAAATTATTTGGGTAGTGGATACATCTTCGACCATGCTAGCGAAGGAAGAAAACGAAACTATTTTTGAAAAGCATAAGAACGAAATGCTAGCACTATCAAAAAAACTAGGTGGTAAAGCAGTAACAATTGTAACTGTAGGGGCAGAACCTAAAATAGTATTACAAGATGAAAAGAATAGAGCAAGGATTGAAAGAGCAATCCAACAATTACAAGTTACATATAGTCATGAAGATTGGCCAAATACGATGGACTTTTTACAAAGCATAATAGGAAAAAAATCAACGGCAGTTTACATTTTTACAGATGCTATTGAACCAAAACAATTACCAAAGCGGACGAAAAATATAAAATGGATTGTTCAAGGATCTGAAAAAAAGCATCAAAACATTTCACTGCAAAGGTTCGGTGCAATTCAATCAGCAGAGGGTATTGAGGCTATTGCTCAAATAGAAAACCAAAATCCAAAAAGTCAACAAACTACTTTGAAAATATATAATGCAGATCAAGAAGAGATTGCTAGAAAGACCATCAATTTAAAAGCAAATCATATTACAAAAGTAAGATTGGATAATTTAAAGAGCACAGATGCTTTAACAGCTAGATTAACGGCAAATGATGAATATGCTGCAGACCAATCAATGAGTACGTTATTAGCAACTGATAGTTCTCAAATATTTGTCGACCAATCTTTGCATCAGTTAATTTCAAAAGCATTTCAATCGATTGATTCATCAGCAAGTACCATTTCTTCAAATCAATTGGAAAGTATACAGAGTAAAAGTATATTAGTAACAAATCATACAGATCTACTGCATCAATCAAAGAATCCAATATTATTAATTGGAAGAGATGATAAGAAAGCTCTAAAAGTTGACGGTGAAGTAAAAATAATTGATCCAAAACTATTTTCATATGCATCAATTGAGGATATCTATGTAGAAAAAGTTTATCCAAAAGTACGGAATGCAAAAACTTTAGTAACGGTTGGAGATACTCCATTAATACAGCAAACAGAAAATGGTCATATTGTTGTATTAATGGATTTGCAGATGACAGATTGGGCATTACATCCTTCATTTCCTCTTTTCTTATGGAGTGCAAAGGAAAAACTGACTGCCCATAACAGTCAACTCGGGACCTTTAAACCCGGAGAAAAAAGAGTTGTTTCCTTACCAGAAAGTAAAAAAGGCATAGATATTTATACTCCAAATAACGAATATATCAAGAGTATAGCGGATGGTGGTAGCTTTGTAGCGCCATCAAAACCTGGATTATATTATGTTAAAACCGATAGCGACCCCCTTTATTTTGTAGTTGCACTGGAGCAACAAGAAAAGACTTTGTCTGAAGGTACGAGTTTCCAGTATGGTGAGCTGTCAAAACAAAATACTATCAATAAAGACAATTCAATCTTTAGTACAATTCTTATCATTATGATACTTGCTTTACTAATAGTGGAATGGGAGGTGCAGCGTAGATATGGATTTACGAATTGACCAACCAATTTGGCTATTATTAGTCATTCCCCTCGTCTTATATATGATTTGGATTTTGAAGACAAAAACGTTACAAACACGTGAACACTGGTTCATCTTTTTCTTACGATTTATTGCGATTTTTTGTTTACTATTTGCAGCTACTAGCCCATATCTCTCGCTCCCTATTCGACAACAACAAGTAGTTTTTTTAGTCGATCGCTCTGCATCGATGAAGGGAACAGATAAGAATGTAGCTTCTTGGATTGAAGAGAGTTTAAAGACTAGAAAAGATAAGCAAAATGTAGGTGTTTATAGCTTTGCAAAGGGGATTCAAACAGATGTTGGTATTACAAACGTAGCGATTCAATTACCAAAATGGCAAGATTTATCTGATACAAGCGAAACAAATATAGCAAGTGCACTACAATTGGTCACGAATCTGTTACCGAAAAATAAAGCATCACGACTTGTATTGCTTTCTGATGGTTTAGAGACAAATGGAAATGTAGAAAATCAATTAAATTATTTCAAGAATAATAATATACAAATCGATACAGTCCAACTTGCAAACAATCAAGTGACAGATACAGCCATCACGGATTTCCAAACACCAAACATAGCTTATGAAGGTGAAGAACAACCACTGCAAGTTCAAATAGAAACAACTGAACCAACAAATGGAGAGTTAGTAATCACATTAAATGATGAAACGATTGCAAAGAAAAATGTTTCATTAGACGTAGGGAAAAATACGATCACAGTTAAACATATTGCTAATAAACAAGGCTTATTAAAATATGAAGCTATACTTAAAGTGAAAAATGATACATTTATCGAAAATAATAAATGGATGAGCATCACAAATGTAAAAGGTACCCCACGTGTTTTACTAGTGCACGGAAACAATCAATCTACTACTTTGGCAAAAATAATAGGAAGAAAAGAGCTAACGATTAAGAATATTGCAGCTTCTGAATTACCTTCTAGCCAAACTTCATACTTGCAATACGAAGCGATTATTTTTGATAATGTCCCTGGTCATGAAGTAGGAGAAGCGAAAATGAGGCTGATTGAACAATCCGTTAAAAACTTTGGTGTCGGTTTTATGATGGTAGGGGGAGATAATAGTTTTGGGCTAGGTGGATATTTTAAAACGCCAATTGAGAAACTATTACCTGTAGAAATGGAAGTGAAGGGGAAGGAACAATTACCTTCTTTAGGGCTAGTCATCGTCATGGACCGTTCAGGAAGTATGTCAGGAAACAAAATTGAACTGGCGAAGGAAGCCTCAGCAAGATCTGTAGAATTACTAAGAAAAAGTGATACATTCGGATTTATCACATTTGATAGTCAGCCGTGGAGCATTATTGATACAGCTCCTTTGAAAAACAAAAAGCAAGCGATTAAAGACATTTTAGCTGTTAATCCAGAGGGTGGAACAGAAATATACCAATCGCTGCAAATGGCATATGAACAATTAAAGCCATTAAAGCTACAGAGAAAGCATATTATCTTACTAACAGATGGGCAATCCTCAACAAATGCTTCGTATGAAGTGCTGACTGCAGAAGGTAAAAAATCTAATATTACTATGTCGACTGTTGCAATTGGTGATGATGCTGATCGTAAATTATTAGAAGAAATCTCGCGTTTTGGAAATGGACGCTTTTATGATGTAAGGGATGAGGAAACGATTCCCTCCATTTTAGCGCGTGAAACATCAATGATGACAAGAACATATATTGAAGATCATCCATTTTATCCAATTATATCTTCTGTAACTCCATGGGATACATTATTTAATGATGGCGTTCCACAGATGAATGCATATATTGCAACTACAGCAAAGCAAACTGCGAAAGTCATTGCGAAAAGCGAAAAAGACGATCCAGTTATTACACAATGGAATTATGGTCTTGGAAAATCTATTGCCTACACATCAGATACATCTGGAAAATGGGCAGGTGATTGGGCACGTTGGAACAAATGGTCACAATTCTGGAATTTAGCGGTTTCTGAAATTCTTCCTTCATTTGACGAAGTACCATACTCCATTTCTCAACAAACGGATGGTTCTTATTTAATCACTGACGTAGCCCAAAAGAGTGCTTTTATGGATATATCAGTAGTAGATGATGATGGAAAAGATGTAGAAATAACAGAAGAAACAATTGCACCAGGAAAAACAAAGGTTTATATTGACCATAAGCCAGGGCTTGTTTACTTTAGTGTTTCAAACGAAGACAATGGTACATTTAAAGCGGGTATTACTATACCATATAATAAAGAATATCAGCTGCAACAGCCAAACTCTGAACTACTACAACAAATAGCTAAATCTACTGGTGGGAAAATGTTAGAAAAACCAAAAGAGGCATTTCGCAATTTGCCTAAAAGTAGTTTTGAACAACAAAACATAACAATTTGGTTTGTGTTAATAGCTATGGTCTTGTTCTTTGTTGATATTACTTTAAGACGTTTTGGTTGGAAGACTATTAGAGGAGTATTGATAAGGGAAAACTCTACAAAAACAGAAAAACAAATTGAAGACAAGCGATTAGATGTTGAATCTTTATTAAAGAAAAAAAGAAAATAATAAAAGCGGCACATCTCGCGATCAGAGGGTGCCGCTTAATTTTAAGATTATTGAATTGAAAATGATTTTTTGTTCCAAATATAAGTGATTCCGAAGCACACTATTAATATAACAGTCCCTAAGATAAAAGGAATATTCATATGCCAATCTAACAGGGTTCCTGCTAATGCTGGTCCAATCATATTACCAAGACTCATATAAGCATTGTTCATCCCTGCAGCATAACCTTGTTCCTGCCCAGCTACTTTTGAAATAAGCGTATTTACCGCTGGTCGGATTAGAGTAGTCGCTGTTTGGAATGTGGTTGCAACAAATAAAATAATAAAGAAACCACTAACGAAAATCATACCGAGCATAGAAATAGCCGCTACAACTAAACTGATCAAAATAATATTCATCTCACCAAATCGTTTGAATAGACGTCCAAGTAAAAGGCCTTGGACAATTACCCCAACGAACCCACCAACCGTCATTAAGATAGCAATATCATTTGGAGTGTAGTGAAATTTATAGGTTAAAAACATAGATAATGTTGCTTGGAAATTAGCAATACCAAATGAGAAAACAAAAACAACCACTAACAATATAAAATAAGGTGTTTTAACCGAGCGAATCATTTCTTTTACGATATTATTGCCAGCTGGTGCTTCAACAATAACTGGTGCCGTTTTGGGTAAAAAGAGTAATGATAAAATACCAGAGATAATAGCGGCTGCACCTGCTACAAAGAAAGGAAAGTGCAAACTTACATTAGATAATGCGCCACCAATTCCTGGTCCAATCATAAAACCAAAAGAAATAGCTGCACCAATCATCCCCATGGCTTTACCACGTTGTTCTAAGGTAGTAATATCAGCAGCGAATGCCCCATTATAGGGGGAGTTATGAAAGCAGAACCTACCCCTATTAGAAACCGTAATATGAACAATTCCCATAAATCTGTAGCTAATCCAAATAGAATTTGGCAAGAGCCATTAAGAAGTAAACCAAAGATGATTAATTTTTTTCTTCCAATGCGATCAGAAAGACTTCCTGCAATTGGCGAAAAAATAAATTGAGCAAAAGCAATAATGGAGATTAAATATCCTAATACTTTTGCCGTTGCGCCAAATTCCTTAAGAAAGTTAGGCATGATTGGAATGATTAAGCCAATAGCGCTCATCGTTATAAACATATTGAACATTAATAATAGGAGTGCAAATTTGTTGCTTTTGTTCATAATAGTATAATATCTCCTTATTTATTTCGTGATGCTAAATATATGTTAAAACTATTTTTCATTATAACGGTTGTGTATATGTCATTCAATAAAATTAGATTAAAAAAGTTATACATATATGCAGAAAAGGGAAATTGCGTCATGCAATTTCCCTTTCTCATAGACTTATATAACTTATATTTTTTAAATCTTACCGAATGGACATTTTGAATTTCAAAAATTGTTCATTGTACTCACCGATTTTTTGTTTTCCTAAGTTTTTATATACATGAAGCTTGTTACGAACTTCTTTAGGAGGGTAGTAGCGTTCATCATTGACAACTTCGGGATCGAGTAACTTTAATGCCGCTCTGTTCGGAGTAGAGTAACCGACGTAGTCTGCATTTTGTGCAGCAACTTTAGGATCTAACATGAAGTTGATAAATTTATGTGCTCCGTCAATGTTTTTTGACGTTTTTGGAATAACCATATTATCAAACCATAAATTAGATCCTTCTTTAGGAACACTGTAGGTCAAGTCTTCATTTTCGTACATCATATCTGCAGCTTGCCCAGACCATGTTAAGGCTACTTCAGCATCACCGTTAATCATTAACTGAGTAACTTCATCTCCAATAACTGCTTTTACATTAGGTGCCATTTTAATCAGTTTATTAGTAGCAGCCTGTAATTCATGGCTATCGGTTGAGTTAAGAGATTTACCCATACTATTTAAACCAACACCCATAACTTCCCGAGCACTATCGACCAAAATAACTTTACCTTTTAAAGAAGGATCCCAAAGTTCGTCCCAACTTTCAAAGTTATGGTTCTTAATCATTTTTGTATTATAAACAATTCCTACTGTTCCCCAGAAATAAGGAATAGAATACTGATTATCTTTATCAAAATCTAGGTTTAAGAAATCGGGTTCTATATTCTTTAAATTTGGAACTTTACTATGATCGATTTTTTTTAATAAATGACGTTCTTTCATTTGTTCAATCGTATACTCAGATGGAACAGCGATATCATAGTTCGTTCCACCTTGTTCGATTTTTGTCATCATTGCTTCATTTGAATCAAAGGTTTCATATACAACATGAATACCTGTTTCTTTTTCAAATTTCTTAAGTAATGCTGGATCGATATATTCTCCCCAGTTATAGACCGTTAAAATATTTTTTCCGGATTTACCTGAAGTAGTATCCATTGCATGCGCAATATACATAAGAACACCACTAACAAGTAGAATACCGATGGTAGCTCGTACTAATGCTTTCATTTTTGAGCCCCCGTTCTAGATTGGTGATTTGAGATAAAGTAATAACCTAATACAAGGATCAATGTTACAAAGAATACGATTCCTGATATAGCGTTAACGGTTAAAGATACTCCAGCACGAGCCATTGAATAGATTTCAACAGAAAGAGTGCTAAAACCATTTCCCGTAACAAAGAATGTAACAGCAAAGTCATCTAAAGAATAAGTTAAGGCCATAAAGAATCCTGCAAAAATACCAGGTTTGATATATGGCAAGATGACACGAGTTAAAACATCACGACGGCTTGCCCCTAAATCCAATGCGGCATCAATCAATGATGAATTCATTTCTTGCAATTTTGGTAATACCATTAAGACCACAATCGGAATACTAAACGCTGCATGGGAAAGTAAAACGGAAGTAAACCCTAATTTAACGCCAACCATCGTAAATAATATTAAAAATGATGCACCGATAATAACATCTGGGCTAACAATAAGAATATTATTTAATGATAAAACCATATTTCGTAGTTTGCGATTGCGAATAGCGATGATACCGATTGAACCAAGTGTACCTATAATTGTTGATATCAAGGCCGAAAGTAAGGCTACGACAACCGTATTGATCAATATTACTATCAATCTTGAATCATTGAACACATCTTTATAGTGACTTAATGTGAATGATTTAAAGTTCGTCATTGAATCTCCACTATTGAAAGAATAAAACACTAGGAAAAGAATAGGTGCGTAAAGAACAACAAAGACGAATGCTAAGTAGAGTTTAGATTTTTTACTTAGTTTTTCCATTACGTACCGCTCCTTTCCGTTTTTCACCAGTAAAGAGCATGATGATCAACATGAAGATAATTAAAAATACAGCAATTGTGGAACCCATTCCCCAGTTTTGAGTCACTAAAAATTGTTCCTCAATAGCAGTACCAAGCGTAATCACTCTGTTCCCTGCTATTAAGCGTGTAATCATAAATAGAGATAGGGAAGGGATAAATACGGCTTGAATCCCTGATTTAATACCATTCATCGTCAACGGTATCACAACTCTACGTAAAGTAGTAAATTTAGAAGCACCCAAATCACGTGAAGCATCGATTAATGCAGGATTTAACTTATCGAGTGCATTGAAAATAGGTAGTATCATAAATGGTATAAAGATATAAACAGCTACAAATACAAATGCAATATCTGTAAATAGAATTTGTTGCTTTGGTAAGCCAATAGCTTGTACAAAAGCGTTAATAGGTCCTTTATTACCAAAAATGCCTATGAATGCATATGTTTTTAAAAGTAGATTAATCCATGAAGGAATAATGATTAAAATAAGCCAAAGCTGTTTATGCTTCAATTTTGTGATGAAATATGCTGCTGGATAAGATACCAACAATGAAAATAAAGTAATTAAAAACGCATACCAGAAAGAACTCAATGTCATTTTCAAATAAACACTAGTAAAGAAATTTTTATAGTTTTCTATCGTAAAATGACCATGTAAATCTAATAGGGAATAATATGCGACTAAAAGAATTGGTGCAATTACAAATAATAGAATCCAAATATAATAGGGGATTAGTGAAAGTAAATTCCCTTTCTTACGCATTTTCATCTTCTCCATAGGATTCTAATCGTTTATCGAAATCTTCTTCAGATTCATTTAAACGCATTACATGAATAGCTTCTGGGTCAAAGTCTAAGCCGATTTTTGCACCAACATCTGCTTTTTTCAATGAGTGTACAAGCCATTCGTTGCCATCTTGGTCATAAGTTGAAAGTTCATAATGTACGCCACGGAAAAGCTGAGTATCTACTTTAACAACTAGTTTTCCATGCTCAACATCAGTTATTTCTAAATCTTCTGGGCGGATGACGATATCTACCTTTTCATTTGGATTCAGCCCTTGGTCAACACACTCAAAAGTTTTACCCGTAAACGTAACTTCGAAGTCTTTTACCATAATCCCTGGAACAATATTGGATTCACCAATGAAATCAGCTACAAAGCGGTTAATTGGTTCATCATAAATATCAACAGGGGAGCCACTTTGTTGGATAAGTCCTTCATTTAATACGAAAATCTCATCTGACATTGCAAGTGCTTCTTCTTGGTCATGTGTTACAAAAACAAAAGTTTTTCCTAAACGTTGTTGTAATTCACGAAGTTCGTATTGCATTTCTGTACGTAGTTTTAAATCAAGTGCGGAAAGAGGTTCATCTAGTAGAATGATTTCTGGATCATTTACTATCGCTCTTGCAATCGCAACACGTTGACGTTGACCACCTGACATTTCCGATATTTCTCTTTGACTATAACCAGCTAAGTTAACAAACTTTAAAGCTTCTTCCACTCTTTTAATAATTTCTGCTTCGCTTACTTTTTTAATACGTAAACCAAATGCAACATTTTCGAAGACATTTAAATGAGGAAACAGTGCATAGTCTTGGAATACAGTGTTAACTTGTCGTTCATTTGCAGGAACATTATTAATTTTTTTACCATTAAAATAAATAGTCCCGTTTGTTGGTTCCATAAAGCCAGCGATAAGACGTAAAATAGTTGTTTTACCACAGCCTGATGGACCTAGTAGGGTATAAAACTTACCACGTTCCATTTCAAAGCTAATATCTTTTAATACAATCGTGCCATCGCTATATGATTTTGAAACATTATCAAAGCGAATAATAGTGTTTTCTGTCATTTACTGTCCTCCAATGCTACAAATATGATTCAGTTGCAACTAATAAAATTTCTGTCTTACCTGCAAAATCATTGAATAATTGATGATTGTCAGAAGCATCAAAGTAGATTGTCTGTCCTTTTGATGCGACAAATGTTTGTTTACCTAAAATAAGTCTTACTCGTCCTTCTAAGACGTATATAAAAGTTTCGGATAAAGAAGGCTCGAATTGCTTGAATTCCCCGTGTTCTTCAAAAGTGATTATGACGGGTTCAATTTCTTTTTCATTGGAAGTTGGAATAAGCCATTCAATACAATATTTTTTTTCCTCGTCCGTGTAAATAGTGTGATCTTCTTCTGTATATACAACTTTTTGTTCCTCTACTTCATCATCAAAAAATTCCTTGGGGGTAGAACCAAGAACTTCTAATAATGCGAAGAGTGTTTCAATAGAAGGAGAGTTTAAATCTCTTTCTAGTTGAGAGATGTATCCTTTGCTCAAATCTGTTCTTTCGCCTAATTCTTCTTGGGTTAGCCCTTTTTTTAGGCGAAGTCGTTTAATTTTTTTGCCAATTTGCATCTAAACGAACTCCTCAATTATTTACTATCTGTAAACTAGGAGCTAGGTAAGTTTACTTTCGCCTAACTTTGAATAACAAAAGTTTAGTTTTACAAAACTTCAAGTTTACTAAAACGTTATTTATTATACAAAATTAAGCATATTTTTCAACCTTTTTTGTAAAAATAAATATATTTTATTTATTAAGAGAAGAAGAAATTTTATATTTCAAAAGTGATAATAATAAATAAGATGTTTTGTAGTAATTTATATAGTTACATAGGATTATATTTATTATTAAATTTTTGAGTATAATTACCTTTTCGTTTTACTAAATAAGTGAATATAGTATAATGTTACAGTGTCGAATATAGTCAAAAGGAGTCGTAATATGAAAAAAACAATAGCTAAAAAGATGTGGGTTGGTTTTTCATCCATTTTAATCTTATTAATAGTAATTTCTACTCTATCTATTCAACCTTTGATCTCACAGGCAGATATGAAGCTGTTTTAGATAATGATGTTGAGCGCATTAACTATGTAGAAGATATTGTTGTCATTCAAAAAGATATGGCAACTGCAATCTTGGAATATGTAATGTTTGGTAAAGACGAGGCTGTAGCCAATTTTCAGGCTCAAATTGAGAAAGGGTCAGCTTCCGCAAAAGCATTGATTAAGAGTTCCAAGGATAAGGAATCCAAAAAACTATTAGCAGATCTTAGAACGCAAAGTCAATTATTATTTGAATCTAACAACAAAGTTATCGAACTAAAGAAAGCGGGAAAAGATTACAGTCAATATTCAGCTCAATCGTATAAATTAAATGGGGAAGTTTTAAAAATCTTAGCAGATTTAAAAAAAGTCCAAGAAAATCATATGGCAGATACGAGAACTGAGTTACAAAAATATCAAAATACAGCTAATATAATTGTCATTGTATTAACCATCATCAGTTTATTAGTTGGTATTGTTATTTCATATTTAATAAGTAAAAGTATTTCAAAACCTGTACATAAAATCACAAATGGATTGGAAGAAATCGCAAACGGTAATTTAGCTGTTGAACCGATTAAAGTAAACAATAAAGATGAAATAGGTGTAATGGCCTCTACTTTTAATCGCATGTCGAAGGATTTAAGAGGTATTGTTTCGAATGTACGTGATACTTCTTTGCAAGTTGCTGCGAATGCAGAAGAATTATCTGCAAGCTCACAAGAAAGTTTAGCATCTACACAAATGGTTGCAAAATCAGCAGAGGAACAAATGGCAGCTAGTGAACAACAGGTTAAACATATAACTAGTTCTGTAAATTCTATGTTAGAAATGCAACAAAGCGTCGATCAAATTGCTAGTCATAATACAGAAATGCTTCAAGCAACAAATGGTGTAAATCGTTTAGTCGATCAAGGTTCTTCAGTTGTTTCAGATGTAGCTACTCAAATGGATACCATCCATAGTACATTCCAAGAAACAACAGAAATTATGCAAATGATGGCTAAGCATTCTGATGACATTCAATCTATTACAAATTTAATAACAGATATCTCAGAACAAACTAATTTACTTGCGCTAAATGCAGCAATAGAAGCAGCTAGAGCTGGAGAATATGGTAAAGGTTTTGCTGTAGTAGCTGAAGAAGTAAGAAATCTCGCTGAACAATCTAAAAATTCAGCATCTGAAATTGAATCAATGGTTCAATTAATCCAAAATGCTTCTGCCAATGCAGTAAAAGCGATTACTACTGGTGGAGAAAAAGTAAAAGAGGGACTTAATAAAACTCACGAATCACTAAGTGTTTTCAATGAAATTGAGACAGGCGTTCAAGGCGTTGTTGAAAAAGTTGAATTTGTTTCTGTTGCAATCAAAAAAATCCAAGATGAAACAGAACGAGTAACTAATGGAGCAAAACAAGTTCAAGAATTGGCATCTTCAGTTGCTGATGGTGCAAATGACACAAGTGCTGCTACTGAAGAACAACTTGCTTCAAATGAAGAAATTAGCAAAAATGCACAAGAGTTAGCTAACCTATCCGAAGAACTTCAAAATAAAGTGGTACGATTTAAACTATAATATTAGTAAAATAGCATCTTAAAAAAGAGGGGCTTTCCTATAAAAATCTTATAGGAAAGTCCTTCTTTTTGTAAAAAATATAAGCTATAAAGTACTGCTCTAGCGATTATCCAATCATTACTTTCACGTTTCGTTACTATGGATGTGTCTTAAAGGGCTTTTCAGAAATAGCTTTTTGTTTAAATAAAAAGATTAAAATTCTAATACTCGTTTCACATCAATTAAATATGAATTACTTACAGGAAGCTCTGTACCATTTTTCATGCTAATGATTAAGTTCGATGAAAAATCACGTGTTATTCGATCAATAGAGTGGATGTTAATAATATAGGAACGATGGATTCTTAAAAAGAAGTCTGGTAATCTTCTCGATAGTTCTTTTAAGGTAAAATTGATTTTGTATTGTTCATCATCAACATAAAACCAAGTTTTTTTATTTAGACTTTCAAAGTGAGATATTTGTTCAATGGAGATTGGTACCCATTGATCTTGCTGTTTTCCTGTCACGAATCGTAAAGGTTTACCTTTAGCCTCTGGGTGTTCAGGGGAAAGAATAATGATTAAAGCAGCAGGTTTCCCTAAGAAATTTATAGGATAACCAATACCGTAGTATGCAGTACCAAGAAGTTCCTCATCTATAATAGCTTCTACTTTCCTTCGCTTATTAATCACTTGATCTGCAATACTTCCTCTTTTAATCTTTTTCCCGTTATCTAATAGAATGTCATGTGTACCAGCAGCGTAATAAACATAGGTCTCCTCAACTGCAATTGCAATTGAAGCATCTTCTGGAAGCCAATCTTTTAATAAAGAACAGTACTGATTTGCTGCTATCTTAATAGAAATTTCTGTTTCCTGTACCATTTTATCTTCCTCCTCATTCATCTTTGAAATACAATCATTTATCTCAAAAAAAGGGGATTTCATCCAAAAATAATAACAAAATACACCTTCTGTTGTATATTAGTTTATAACAACGATAGCTGTTATGCAACAAAATATAGGGGTGTATTTTATATAAAGAGCTAGCGTTAAAAAGACAAAGTGGAAGGTGTGGATTATATGTTAACAAGACAACAACAAATTGAGCAACTTGAAAAAAGCTGGAAAAATGAGGAGCGCTGGAATGGTATTGAGCGTCCATATACGGCTGAGGAAGTAGTAAAACTAAGAGGATCAGTACAAATTCAACATACCTTAGCAGAAAAAGGTGCAAACCGTTTATGGAAATCTTTGCAAGAAGAAGATTTTATCAATGCACTTGGAGCCCTTACGGGAAATCAAGCAGTTCAACAAGTTAAAGCAGGTTTAAAAGCAATTTACTTAAGTGGTTGGCAAGTTGCAGCTGATGCAAACCTTTCTGGTCAAATGTATCCAGACCAATCTTTATATCCTGCAAACTCTGTTCCACAAGTAGTAAAACGTATCAATCAAGCACTACAACGTGCAGATCAAATTGATTATGCAGAAGGTCGTAAAGACGAGTTTGACTGGTTTGCTCCAATCGTAGCAGATGCAGAAGCAGGATTTGGTGGCCCGTTAAATGTCTTTGAATTAATCAAAGGAATGATCGAAGCTGGTGCAGCAGGAGTTCACCTTGAGGACCAATTAGCATCTGAGAAAAAATGTGGTCACTTAGGTGGAAAAGTGTTATTACCAACACAAAATGCAATCCGTAACCTAATTGCTGCTCGTTTAGCAGCAGATGTATCAGGTGTTCCTACTATTTTAATCGCTCGTACTGATGCGGATGCAGCAGACATGGTTACAAGTGATATTGACCCTCGTGATGCAGAATTTATCACAGGCGAAAGAACACCAGAAGGATTCTTCCGTACAAAACCTGGTATCGATCAAGCAATTGCTCGTGGTTTAGCTTATGCACCATATGCAGATCTTGTTTGGTGTGAAACATCTAAACCCGATTTAAAAGAAGCAAAACAATTTGCTGATGCGATTCATGAGAAATTCCCAGGCAAGCTATTAGCTTATAACTGTTCTCCATCGTTCAACTGGAAAGCAAATCTTGATGATGAAACGATTGCACAATACCAAATTGAACTAGGAAAAATGGGATACAAATTCCAATTTGTAACACTAGCAGGTTTCCATGCATTAAATCATAGTATGTTCAAATTAGCTCATGACTATAAAGATAATGGAATGGCTGCATACTCTAAATTACAACAAGAAGAATTTGCAAGTGAAGAAAAGGGTTATACAGCAACTAAACACCAACGTGAAGTAGGTACTGGATACTTTGATGAAGTATCACAAGTGATTTCAGGTGGTACGTCTTCAACTACAGCTATGAAAGGTTCAACTGAAACTGCACAGTTTGCTTAATTGAACCAATTAGTCAAATATGACAACACGACTGTTTGTTGTACCTTCTATTTATAAAACCTATATTTAAATTGCTTACAATAATTTGAGATATAGATATTCATAGAGTGCTTCAAACAGTCTATCATTGTTTTTCTAAGTAGCTAATTTGAAAGGATGATTCATTTGGGGATTCAACAAACTACCAAGCCTACTATTGAGATAAAAGGTTCACAAAATGCATCAACAGAAAAAATCTTGACACCGGATGCTTTGCAATTTATTGCAACATTACAGTTGCGATTTAATGAAAGAAGAAAAGTATTATTAGAACAAAGGGAAGAACGCCAAAAGCAATTAGATGAAGGCACTGCTTTAAACTTTTTAGATGAAACGAAGGAAATCCGGGAAAGTGATTGGACAATTGCCACCTTACCTGAAGATTTGCAAGACCGCCGAGTTGAAATTACTGGTCCAGTTACACGAAAGATGGTTATTAATGCTTTAAATTCAGGAGCTAAAATGTTTATGGCATGTTTCGAAGACGCTACTTCTCCAACATGGGAAAATATGATTGAAGGTCAAATTAATATGTACGATGCAGTACGTAAAACAATTTCCTTTAGTCAATCATCAAATGGTAAAGAATATCGTTTGAATGATAAAACTGCAACGTTGTTAGTTCGTCCAAGAGGGTTGCACTTATTGGAAAGAAATGTAGAAATCAATGGTGAGCAAATGTCAGGAAGCCTTTTTGATTTTGGTTTATATTTCTATCACAATGCAAAAGAATTAATCGAACGTGGATCTGGTCCATATTTTTATTTACCAAAATTAGAAAGTCATTTAGAAGCGAGATTATGGAATGATGTGTTTGTCTTTGCGCAAGACTATCTTGATATTCCGCAAGGTACGATTAAAGCAACAGTCCTAATTGAAACGATAACGGCGGCATTTGAAATGGATGAAATACTATATGAGCTAAAAGATCACTCTGCTGGCTTAAATTGTGGGCGATGGGATTATATATTTAGTTATATTAAGCGACTACGTAATCATTCGGATGTTATTTTACCTGATAGAGGCCAAGTAACGATGACATCGCCATTTATGAGAGCGTATACACAATTATGTATCCAAACTTGCCATAAACGTAATGCACCTGCTATGGGTGGTATGGCTGCACAAATTCCTATCAAGGATGATGCTGTAGCAAATGAGATTGCGTTTGAAAAGGTTCGTGAAGATAAAAGACGTGAAGTGACAGATGGACATGATGGAACATGGGTTGCGCATCCTGGCTTAGTACCTGTTGCAATGGAACAATTTGATGAGCATATGAAAACGCCAAATCAGATTCATCGTAAGCGTGAGGATGTACATGTAACTGCTGAAGATTTATTGGAAGTTCCACAAGGTACGATTACTGAAGATGGATTACGAATCAATTGCAGTGTTGGTGTGCAATATATTGCTTCTTGGTTGAGAGGTAACGGTGCTGCACCTATCAATAATATGATGGAAGATGCAGCTACAGCTGAAATTTCTCGTACACAAGTATGGCAATGGATTAGACATCCTGAGGGTAAATTAGAAAATGGCCAAAAAATTGATGTCGTGTTATTTAAAAAAATACTAAAAGAAGAGCTTCAAAAAATTGAAGACCAAGTTGGATATGAAAATTATGTAACTGGGCGTTTTGAAGAAGCAGCTGAAATTTTTTCTGAGTTAACAATACAAGATGAATTTGAAGAATTTTTAACAATCCCAAGCTACCAACATATTTCTTAAAATTCTAAACAGCTTGGTAGCCAAACATTAACTATAATTAGGAGGAGATAGTATGCAAAACGAACAAAACGAAAGATTTCCAAAACTTTGTACTGAATGCGGATGTGAAATTGTGGAGCAAGTCGAATCTACATTATATGAATGTGAACGCTGCCTAGGAAGCAAAGAAGAATAGATTTTCACAAAATATCATGTTGATAAAACACAATGGATGGCCTATTTTCTTGGAGGCGATCTATTGTGTTTTTATAATTAAACTATTAATTGTTGATAGAAATAAATGCGGACGATAAGAAAGAAAAAATTAGAAATTTCGCCACATTTTATCGGAATTACGAGAAATTATAGGTTGTAATCTTTGCGTTTAATAGAAGTATTTGTTACATTATCAAATAGATGGTAGACCAAAAAGTTACAGAAATTAAAGATTAATGGAGGGATTTAAGATGGCAGAACGTATGGTAGCAAAACAAGCACCACGCTTTGAAATGCATGCAGTAATGCCAAACAAAGAATTTGGCAAAGTAAGTCTGGAAGAAAATATGAAAAACGACAAATGGACAGTACTTTTCTTCTATCCAATGGATTTTACATTTGTTTGCCCAACTGAAATTACTGCAATGTCTGACCGTTTCGACGAATTTGAAGATCTTGATGCAGAAATTATCGGTGTATCAACGGACACAATCCACACTCACTTAGCGTGGATTAACAAAGACCGTACTGATAATGGGATTGGTCAATTGAATTATCCTTTAGCAGCTGACCATAACCAACAAGTAGCAAAAGAATATGGCGTTCTAATTGAAGAAGAAGGCGTAGCGCTACGTGGTCTATTCATCATCAATCCAGAAGGCGAATTACAATACCAAGTAGTACATCACAACAATATTGGTCGTGACGTAGACGAAGTTTTACGTGTACTTCAAGCATTACAAACTGGTGGCCTTTGCCCAGCAAACTGGCACCCAGGTGATGCATTACTAGAAGGTTAATCCTGATAGTTCTTAATTCTAGGGCCTAACATGAGTTAGGTCCTTTTTTAAAAAAGTATATTGAAAAAACATACTTAATGAAAATTATGAGGTGAAATAGTATGAAATTACGTTCTGAAATGCCTGAATTAGTAGGTGAAGTAGCTTGGTTAAATGGTCAAGTTTCAAAAGCTGATTTAGTTGGTGAAAAACCAACATTAATCCACTTCTGGTCAATAAGTTGTCATTTATGTAAAGAAGCTATGCCAGAAGTAAATAACTTCCGCGATAAATATAAAGATGAGTTAAATGTAGTGGCAGTTCATATACCACGTTCTGAAAAAGACTTGGATCTGGATGAAATTAAAGTTATTGCTGAAAACCATGGTATTACTCAACCAATCTTTGTGATAGTGAGTTGAAACTTACAGATGTATTTGAAAATCAATATGTACCTGCATATTATGTTTTTGATAAAGACGGCAAACTTCGTCATTTCCAAGCAGGTGGTAGCGGCATGAAAATGCTTGAAAAACGTGTTAATCGGGTGCTTGATGAAGTAAGAAATGCATAATTTAAATCAATTTAAATAAAAGGTTGCCTTTGTATAGGGTAGCCTTTTTTTAATCTTGAAAGCGAAACTTGAAATTGTTTGGTAAAATAGATTGAGATACAGCTTGGAGATGTGCTACAGAAATCGGAGGTATAAGCATGAAAAAGGAATTTGTTGTCATCGGTTTAGGGAGATTTGGAGGTAGTATAGTCAATGAACTTGTCCATCAAGGTGCAGAAGTCATGGCTATCGATAAACACCCTGAACGAGTCGATGAATTTGCAGCAATAGCTACACAAGCCGTTGTAGCAGATACAACAGATGAATCTGTTTTAAAATCTTTAGGAATCCGCAATTTTGAACATGTTATTGTAGCAATTGGTGATGATATTCAATCAAGTATTTTAACGACGTTAATGTTAAAAGAAATAGGTGTACAAAAAATAACTGTTAAGGCTCAGAATGATTACCATGAAAAAGTACTTCGGAAAATAGGCGCTGATCACGTAGTGCACCCAGAACGGGATATGGGGATTCGGATTGCTAACAATATGATGTCTAATAATGTACTCGATTATTTAGAATTATCAGATGAGCATTCTATCATGGAGATCAAAGTAAACAATCAACTTGAAGGACATACGATTATAGGACTAGATATTCGTGCACGATATGGTATTAATATTGTTGCTATTAAACGAGAAACCGATATTATTGTATCACCTCAAGCTGATGAAGTTATTCATGAAGGCGATATACTAATTGTTATTGGTGCAGATGCAGATATTAGTCGCTTTGAGAAGAAAATGCTTAACTAAACGAATTAATTTTGGAAGCTAAAAGGGATTATCCAATAAGTGAAAAACTTTTGGATAACCCCTTTTTTTATAATAAATTTATGAAGTATGCCCCAGCGGTGGGCGAATCAAAATTCCACCATCTTTGGTGCAAAGGAGTGTCTCTAAATTTTCAGACACTCTTTTTCATAGCCTATCATGTAAAGAACTTTCTATTATACTTCCATTATTATTGGCAAAATCATTGGACGTCGTTTAGTCTTTTCAAATAAGTATGGTCCTAAAACATCTGTGATTTCACTTTTCAATTCTGACCATTGAGGTGTTTTCTCTTGTAATGTTTGTTGCAAATGTTTGTTTAGCATTTGTTGTGCTTCATTAATCATCATACCAGACTCTCTCATGTAAACAAATCCACGTGAAATAATATCTGGACCAGCGACGATTTTTTGTTGTTCCATATCAACACTTACTACTACAATAACAAGGCCTTCTTCTGAAAGGATACGACGATCTCTCAATACGATATTACCTATATCACCGATGCCATTCCCATCAATATAGACTGAACCTGAAGGGATACGACCTGCAACATGGCCTTCATCTGAACTTAATGCTAGAACTTCACCATTTTCCATGATAAAGATGTTATCTGGATTAACGTCACAATCTTCAGCCAAACCTGCATGCATACGCAACATACGGTATTCACCATGAATTGGCATAAAGAATTTTGGTTTAATAAGACGTAACATTAACTTTTGCTCTTGTTGAGAACCATGACCAGAAGTATGGATATTATTGAGTGAACCATGAATAACTTCGGCTCCAGCACGATATAACAAGTTAATGGTTTTGTTTACACTAATCGTATTTCCTGGAATTGGAGAAGAAGAAAATACGACTGTATCACCAGGTTGAATTTGAATCTGACGATGTGTACCATTTGCGATTCGAGATAAAGCAGCCATTGGTTCACCTTGACTACCAGTACAAAGAATCATAACTTCGTTAGCTGGTAAACGATTTAATGCTTGTGCATCTACAAATGTTTCTTTAGGTGCCGTAATATAGCCTAATTCTCGACCTATTGTAATCGCATTATCCATACTTCTACCGAATACAGCTACTTTACGACCGTGTTTGGCCGCTGCATCTGTAACCTGTTTTAATCTATGAATATTAGATGCAAATGTTGCAAAAATAATTCTAGATTCTACGTTACGAAGTATTTCATCAATACTTTCTCCTACTTTACGTTCAGACATTGTAAACTCTGGACGCTCAGCATTTGTACTATCGGATAATAAGCAAAGAACTCCATCGCGACCAATTTCAGCCATCTTAGTGAGGTTTGCTGGTTCTCCTACAGGAGTGAAATCAAATTTAAAATCACCTGTGTGAACGATATTACCAGGTGGTGTTTTTACAACGATACCGAATGCATCTGGAATACTGTGTGTTGTTCTAAAAAAGCTTACAGATGTTTTACGGAATTTAATAACGTCGTCTTCTTTAATTTCAATCAGTTTTGTTTGACGGAGTAAGCCATGCTCGTCCAATTTGTTGCGTAACAAGCCGAGTGCTAATTTGCCTCCGTAAACAGGAATGTTAATTTGGCGAAGTAAATAAGGTACACCACCAATATGATCCTCATGACCATGAGTAATAAAAAGACCTTTAATTTTATCGACATTACGTACTAGATAAGTATAATCAGGTATGACATAGTCGATACCAAGAAGATCATCTTCGGGGAATTTAATACCCGCATCTATTAAGATAATCTCATCTTGGAATTGAACTGCATAAGTATTTTTACCGATTTCGCCCAGTCCGCCGAGTGCGAAAACTGCAGTTTGGTCATTTTTGACAAACTTCATTAAATTAGAAGTTCTCCAATTTGTAATTTTCACTTGCTTGTTCGTATTCTAAATAATTTCCTTCAAGCAATTGAATATATTCGATGTTGTAACCGCGACCTTGAAGCTTTTCACGGGCTTCACGTACATCCTCTGCTTCAAGGTATAAGCTTTTAGTATTTTCGCGAACTGGTACTTCAAGCACATTTTCTTGGTAATAAACTTTGTAAATCATTTTTTTGCTCTCCTTTAACACGTTCAAAATAATTGCATTTCCTTTATATTATCATGTAGATAAACTAAAATAAAGAAAAGCCCTCCAAATTATGAAGGGCAAAGTGATTTTATGCGATTGTTTTTTTCTCGAGTAAGCCACGAAGCCTTTTCAACAGTTGTTTTTTTAGACGTTTGAACATGGCATATCACTCCTTATGTTTATTATATTAAATTAGGTAATAAATGTAAAGATAATTTCCTTAACAGTGAAAATATGAAAGAGGGTTGGCAAAATTTTATGAAAAATAAAATTTTATTTTTTGATATTGACGGAACTTTATATAATTCAGAAAAAAAGTTACCAAGAGCAACCTACAATGCTATTCAGAAGGCGAAGGAGAATGGACATGAGATAGCGATAGCGACCGGCAGATCACCATTTTTTTTGAAACCAGTATTAGAGGAGCTCGGTTTAGATTCCTTTGTTAGCTTTAATGGACAATATGTTGTATACAAAGGAAAGGTAATTTCAAAAAGACCAATTCCGATGGAGACAATTGATAAACTTGTGGCACAAGCTACAAATGAAAATGTCCCTATTGTCTATTTAGATGATGTGAAAATGACTTCAGCAACAAAAGATGATGAGAGAGTACAAGTTAGTATGGATTCTTTGTATTATCCGATGCCAGAAGTCGACGAAGAATATTATAAGCATTCAGATATTTATCAGATATTGCTATATGTTAATGAAAAAGAAGAAGGGAATTATGCATCTCTGTTTCCTGAGTTGAAATTTATTAGATGGCATAAATTTTCTGTAGATGTTATTAATAAAGACGTGTCAAAAGCATACGGAATAGAACAGTTCTTAAAGAATACGGATTTTGATATTGAGGATGCAATAGCGTTTGGTGATGGATTGAATGATGTAGAAATGCTTCAATCTGTAGGAACTAGTGTTGCAATGGGGAATGGCCATAAAAAAGCAAAAGAGGCAGCAACATTTGTAACCGATCATGTTGATCACGATGGATTAGCGCTAGCTATGAAAAAATTAGGTTTATGTTAATGTATTAAATTTAGTTATAAAAAAAGGCTATACAAAAGTGAAGGATTTTCACTCTTGTATAGCCTCTTTTTTATTCTTCTAATGGACTAGCATTTGGTATTTCAGCGAAAGGATTGTCCTTATTAATGTGATCGTAGAACATGATGCCGTTTAGATGGTCTAGTTCATGTTGAAATGCTATCGCAGGTAGACCTTTTAAACGCATTTTCTTTTCTTCACCATCTGGTGTAAAGAATTTTACTGTAATACGTGCATGACGGGGAACATATCCCGGTACATCCCTGTCAACTGAAAGACAACCTTCTCCAGAGGATACATAAGATCCTTCTACAGAATGGCTGACAATTTTAGGGTTGATGACAACCATGCTAATTTGTTTGCCTTTACTATCAGGTAAATGCAAAGCAAACATTCTTTTAGAGACATTTACTTGTGGAGCTGCAATACCAATGCCTGAACGTAAGCTATGCTTATTTGCTATTTCTGGATCTTGACTGTTAATCAAAAATTGAAGTAAATCTTCACCTAGTTGCTTTTCTTCTATAGATAGAGGGAAAGTCATTTCTTTTGCAACTTCTCTTAAAGTTGGATGACCTTCTCGAATGATATCGTGCATTAAAATCATAGTGCTCTCCCTTTCAATAATAGTTCCTATTTATTATAACCTAAGAACCTTTGCATTCAATGGAAAGTAACTAATATACATAAAAGATTGTTTTAGGAATGAAAGAAAAGGTAATAATTGAACTGTTAAAACTGTGTTAGTAAAGAATGATGAAACAATACTGTTATATATAACAGTGTGCCGATTCTGTATGATACAGTATGTTATCTAAAAGTTTACGCTTATTATTGGATATTATATATACTTACGTTGACCGTTGAGTGACTATTCGGTATACTATTATAAATGGTTGCTGTATTACTGAAATTAGTATAAAGTTATAATACAGAAATGAAGGAGATGTGATAGCATGGTTTCTAAAAAAGTTCAACAATTCGATCCGGTAGTAAATTTACAGGAAATCGAAGAGAAATTTGAAATGTTCCAGATTTTAAATGAAGAAGGGGAAATTGTTAACACGGAGGTAGACCTTCAGTTATCCGATGAACAATTAGTTGAATTGATGAGTCGTATGGTCTTTACACGTATTTTGGATCAACGTTCAATCTCATTGAATCGTCAAGGACGTTTAGGGTTCTATGCACCAACTGCTGGTCAAGAAGCTTCTCAAATTGCTTCACATTATGCACTTGAAAAAGAAGATTATATTTTACCTGGCTATCGTGATGTACCACAAATTGTATGGCACGGACTTCCACTTTGGAAAGCTTTCCTATGGTCACGTGGACATTTCGTAGGCGGTCAAATTCCTGAAGATGTGAATGTGTTATCACCTCAAATTATTATTGGTGCCCAATATGTTCAAACAGCGGGAGTTGCACTAGGTATTCAAAAACGCGGCAAAAAAGAAGTTGCCGTAACATATACAGGTGATGGTGGTTCATCACAAGGTGATTTCTATGAAGGAATCAACTTTGCAGGAGCATTTAAAGCACCGGCAATATTCATCGTCCAAAACAACCAATATGCAATTTCTACTCCACGTGAATTGCAAACAGCTGCTTCTACAATTGCTCAAAAAGGGATAGCAGCAGGTATTCCAAGTATTCAAGTAGATGGTATGGATCCATTGGCAGTTTATGTGGCAACTCGTGATGCTCGCAAACGTGCAATTGCAGGTGAAGGTCCATCATTAATCGAAACAGTTTGTTACCGTTATGGTCCACATACAATGGCAGGAGACGATCCAACTCGTTATCGTACTTCTGAAACAGATTCTAAATGGGAAAAGAAAGATCCTATTGTTCGCTTCCGTAAATTCTTAATGTCTAAAGGATTATGGAGTGAAGAAAAAGAAGCAGAAGTGATTGCAAATGCAAAAGAAGAAATTAAAGCTGCTATCAAAAAAGCAGATGAAACACCAAAACAAAAAGTAACAGATCTTATCCGTAATATGAATGATGGAGATCTTCCATTCAACTTGAAAGAACAATTTCAAATCTACACTGAGAAGGAGTCGAAGTAACCGATGGCACAAATGACAATGATTCAAGCAATTACAGATGCACTTCGTTGTGAATTAAAAGAAGACGAAAATGTGTTAGTATTCGGTGAAGATGTAGGTGTAAACGGAGGCGTTTTCCGTGCAACTGAAGGTCTTCAAAAAGAATTTGGTGAGGATCGTGTATTTGATACACCACTTGCTGAATCTGGAATTGGTGGTCTGTCTATTGGACTCGCTCTTCAAGGATTCCGACCAGTACCTGAAATTCAATTTTTCGGTTTCGTATATGAAGTAATGGATTCGATTTGTGGTCAATTAGCGCGTATGAGATATCGCTCAGGGGGAAGCCTAGGAGCACCTGTTACAATTCGCTCTCCATTTGGTGGCGGTGTACATACGCCTGAAATGCACTCAGATAGTTTAGAAGGTTTAGTTGCATCTCAACCGGGACTTAAAGTAGTCGTTCCATCAACTCCTTACGATGCAAAAGGTCTTTTAATCTCATCTATTCGTGATAATGATCCCGTTGTATTTTTAGAACACTTAAAACTTTATCGCTCATTCCGTGAAGAAGTACCGGAAGAATCTTATACAATTCCTCTTGGTAAAGCTGATATTAAACGTGAAGGGTCAGATATTTCTATTTTTGCCTATGGTGCTATGGTTCATGAATCGTTAAAAGCCGCTGAAGCATTGCAAAAAGAAAATTATTCAGCTGAAGTGATTGACCTACGAACTATACAGCCATTAGATATTGAAACAATTATTGCATCTGTTGAAAAAACAGGCCGTGCAATTGTTGTTCAAGAGGCTCAAAAACAAGCTGGTATTGCTGCAAATGTTGTAAGTGAAATTACAGAACGTGCTATTTTAAGTCTTGAAGCACCAGTTTTACGAGTAACAGCACCTGACACAGTTTACCCATTCCCACAAGCGGAAGCTGTATGGTTACCAAATTCAAAAGATATTGTTGCAACAGCTAAAAAAGTTTTAGAATTCTAATTTAACTAATACAAAGAAAGGGTGAATTACATGGCATATAAATTCCGTTTACCAGATATAGGAGAAGGTATCCATGAGGGAGAAATTGTAAAGTGGTTTGTTAAACCAGGTGATAAAATTGAAGAAGATACTGTATTGGCAGAAGTGCAAAATGACAAAGCAGTTGTAGAAATACCTTCTCCAGTTGAAGGTACAGTTGAAAAGGTTCTTGTTGAAGAGGGTACATTAACAACAGTTGGTACGGTTCTTTTAGAAATTGATGCGCCTGGATACGAAGATCTTGAGCTTCATGGGCATAAGGAAGATGAGGAAGCAGCAAATACAGAAGCACAAGTACAAGCGACTGCTGAAGATGGCAAAAAGGTAGAAAAAGCGCCTGTTGTAGAACAAAAGGAACCTGAAACTAAAGCAGTAGAAGCAGATTCACCAGCGCGTGTAATTGCGATGCCATCTGTTCGTAAATTTGCTCGTGACAACGGTGTGGATATTAAATCAGTTGCAGGAACAGGGAAAAATGGTCGTGTCCTAAAAGAGGATATTGAGGCATTTAAAAATGGCGGAGCAAAAGAAGACGCAGAAAAAGTGGATGTGTCATCTGCAATTGATGAAAATTCGACTGAAACAGTTACATCAACACCTGTTGAACTTCAAGGTGAATTCCCAGAAACACGAGAAAAAATGTCTGGCATTCGCCGTGCCATCGCAAAAGCAATGGTTCACTCTAAACAAACAGCACCTCATGTAACGCTAATGGATGAAGTAGATGTAACTGAATTAGTGGCACATCGCAAAAAATTCAAAGCTATTGCCGCAGAAAAAGGTATTAAGCTAACTTATCTTCCTTATGTGGTAAAAGCTCTAGTAAGTACTCTTCGTGAATTCCCAGAGTTTAACCGTTCCTTGGATGATGCAACACAAGAAATTATTCAAAAGCATTACTATAACATAGGTATTGCAGCAGATACAGATAAAGGATTACTTGTTCCTGTTATCAAACATGCTGATCGTAAATCAGTATTTGCCGTTTCAGATGAGATCAATCAATTAGCGACAAAAGCTCGTGAAGGAAAATTGGCTTCAAATGAGATGAAAGGTGCTTCTTGCTCAATTACTAATATAGGTTCAGCAGGTGGCCAATGGTTTACTCCAGTAATTAACCACCCCGAAGTAGCAATTTTGGGAATCGGTAGGATTTCTGAAAAACCTGTGATAAAAAATGGTGAAATTGTAGCAGCACCTGTGTTAGCATTATCATTGAGCTTTGATCATCGAATGATCGACGGCGCAACTGCTCAACATGCGTTAAACCATATTAAACGCTTGTTAAGTGAACCTGAATTATTATTAATGGAGGCGTAATTAAAATGGTAGTAGGAGATTTTCCAATCGAAACAGATACAATTGTTATAGGCGCAGGCCCTGGTGGATATGTAGCTGCAATCCGCGCTGCACAAACTGGACAAAAAGTAACAGTTATTGAACGTGAATACGTAGGAGGCGTATGCTTGAATGTTGGTTGTATCCCATCAAAAGCATTAATCTCTGTCGGACATCGCTTCGAACAAGCAAAACACTCAGATGATATGGGTGTAATTGTTCCAGAAGTTAAAATTGACTTTAAAAAAGCTCAAGCATTCAAAGATTCTGTAGTTAAAAAATTAACTGGTGGAGTTTCAGGGTTGTTAAAAGGAAATAATATTGAAGTTGTAAAAGGCGAAGCTTATTTCCATGATGCAAACTCTTTACGAGTAATCACTGAAAAATCTGCACAAACTTATACATTTAAAAATGCTATTATTGCAACTGGTTCTCGCCCCGTTGAAATTCCTACATTTAAATTCTCAAATCGTGTATTAAACTCAACTGGCGCACTATCATTACAAGAAGTACCTGAAAAACTTGTTGTAATTGGTGGCGGTTACATTGGTACTGAACTTGGTTCTGCATATGCTAATCTAGGTTCACAAGTAACAATTCTTGAAGGCGGCAAAGATATTTTAGCTGGCTTTGAAAAACAAATGACAACTATCGTTAAAAAAGGTCTTAAGAAAAAAGGCGTAACAATTGAAACAGAAGCTTTAGCACAAGGTGTTGAAGAAACTGAAACAGGTGTTACAGTTAAATACGAAGTAAAAGGCGAAGCAAAAACTTTGGATGCTGATTATGTATTAGTAACAGTAGGTCGTCGTCCAAATACAAATGATATGGGCTTAGAAGAAATTGGTATTGAATTTGGCGAACGTGGCCTATTAAAAGTTGACAAACAAGGTCGTACGAATATACCAAACATTTATGCAATCGGTGATATCGTTCCTGGACCACAACTTGCCCATAAAGCATCTTATGAAGGTAAAGTTGCTGCAGAAGCTATTGCTGGACAAAAATCAGTTGTCGATTATCTAGCTATTCCAGCTGTATGCTTCACAGATCCAGAAATGGCTACTGTAGGTCTTACAGAAGCACAAGCAAAAGAAGAAGGCTTTGAAGTATCTGCTGGCAAATTCCCATTCGCAGCTAATGGCCGTGCTCTAGCATTAAACGAAACAGAAGGCTTTGTAAAACTTGTTGCTCGTAAAGAAGATGGTTTATTACTAGGCGCTCAAATTATTGGTGTCGGTGCATCAGATATGATTGCTGAATTAGGCTTAGCAATTGAAGCTGGTATGACACTTGAAGATGTAGCAATGACAATCCATGCTCACCCTACTTTAGGTGAAATTACAATGGAAACTGCAGAAGTTGCATTAGGTAACCCAATTCATATTATTGCTAAAAAATAATAATTTCTTTGAAATTACCTCTTAAGATACATTTCCATGTATCTTAAGGGGCTTTTTTATTTTTGATGCCAATTATACTTTTTCAGTTTTATACTTCTTAAAAAACTACGAGGAGGACTGAAAAAGCAGCTACATATGTGATACCAATTTTTATATATGATGAGGATAAATACGTTAATATCTATTGAATGTTAGATTAACTGGCGTTTTATAAAAAAGTAAAACAGGTTTTATCTATCTCTTGTATTTAATCAGCTTAATCCTTCGAGTAAATGCTTTTTTAACAGAAAATATTATACTTTTGAAATGATCTATCTATTTTTATATAATAGATTTTCCTTTTTATTACAATGGAAACGAATACATTTGGAAAATTAAATAAAATAATTACATAATAATAACATATTCATGAATAAAAAGACCCTTTTTAAAAATAAGTACACATTTTATACAAATTATATCCACAAAATGTTCAAAATGAGTCAATTAAATTATGGAATTAGGTTTTTTTTTATTTTTTTATTAAATATATGGAGGTATAATTCATTTGAATTAAAAAATGATTGAAAAACCTCAGGAGAAAAAGGCGCGAAAACCTGGGTGCCATTTTTCCACTATATAGGTTGTGGGAATATTATTATATTGTCCGTTTATATAACATGAGCTATTAAAACATTGAGTGAGTGTTATATACCTACAATCTATAACTGTAGCAAATTCAATCTATATTAATTCAGAAGGTAGTTTCAAATCTTAGAAGGACGAATACTTCAATAAAACATTTTAAAAGCTTTATATTTTAATTGTTTTTTGAGAAGGGAGTACATTATGAAGAAAAAAGTTCTTATTATGCCGACAGTTATGGCTTTCTTGGCATTAATGTTGTCTGGCTGCCAACCTTTGATGATTTTTGATCCAAAAGGTCCGAATGCTAAGACTTTATCGGATACAATCATCTTATCCATAATAGTAATGGCTGTTATTTTATTAGTCGTTTATGTATTACTTGTTAATATGTTAACGAAATATCGTGCATCAAAACAAACAGCAGATTATGAACCTCCACACGAAGAGGGAAGTAAAGTATTGGAAATCACTTGGACAGTAATTCCAATTTTAATAGTAACCGTTTTAGCAATTGTAACGGTATTTACGACTTCTAAAGTTGAAAACCAACCAAAAGGTTATGGGGATAAAAAACCGCTTGTTGTTTATGCTTCATCATCTAACTGGAAATGGCACTTCAGCTATCCAGAACAAGGTATTGAAACAGTAAACTATGTGAACATCCCTACAGATCGACCAATTGAATTTAGATTGTATTCATTTGGACCAATCACAAGTTTCTGGATTCCTCAATTAGCAGGTCAAAAATATGCTATGAGCGATATGGTAACTAAAATACATTTAGCTGCTGATGAAGAAGGTTCATATATGGGTCGTAACTCAAACTTCAACGGTGAAGGATTTGCGAAAATGGAATTCGAAACACAAGCAATGTCACAAGATGACTTTGATGAATGGGTTAATGACGTAAAAACAAATGAACCAAAATTAACAGAAGCAAAATTCAATAAATTATTGAAAACATCTTTCGTAGGAAGAGAAAGTTTTTCTTCAACACACTTATCATTTAGTCCAGCTCCAATGGATATGAGCAAACACAATGATAGTAAAAAAGAAAAAGATGATTCAAAAGAGTCTCACGAAATGGAAGGAATGGATATGTCTCACTAGTTTTAGTGATCGATTTAAAAGATTACTAGACTATTGAGACAAGAAAGGAGTTACACACATGAGCATGGAAGAATTATTCGCGCCGATGAAAGAGCCGATGATTTTAGGTGCTGGGATAAGTATTGTAGTTGGTGCTATTGCGGTATTTGCAGGATTGACTTACTTCAAGAAGTGGGGCTGGCTTTACAAAAACTGGCTAACTACTGTCGATCATAAAAAAATCGGTGTCATGTATATCTTTGTAGCATTGGTTATGCTATTTAGAGGTGGTATTGATGCATTATTAATGCGTGCACAAACCGCTGTCCCAGAGAATGGCTTATTGAATGCGGAGCACTACAATGAAATATTCACAACTCATGGTTTAATCATGATTATCTTTATGGCGATGCCATTTATCATTGGTTTGATGAATGTCGTTGTACCATTACAAATTGGTGCACGAGATGTAGCATTTCCAAGATTAAATGCACTTAGCTTCTGGTTATTTGCAGCTGGTGCAGGTTTACTAAATATTTCCTTCGTAATTGGTGGTTCACCAAACGCAGGATGGTCTTCTTATTTCCCATTAGCAGGTATTGAATTTAACCCTGGTGTAGGGAATAACTATTATGCATGGGCTTTACAAATCTCTGGTTTGGGTACTCTAATGACAGGGATTAACTTTATCACAACAATTATGAAAATGCGTGCACCTGGTATGAAATTAATGAAAATGCCTATGTTTACTTGGTCAGCATTAATCACAAATATCATCATTACATTTGCATTCCCAGTATTAACTGTTGCACTTGCTTTGATGACTTTAGATCGTCAATTTGGTACTAAATTCTTCGCTATGCAAGATGGCGGTATGGATATGCTTTGGGCAAACTTATTCTGGGTTTGGGGACATCCTGAAGTATATATCGTTATTCTTCCAGCATTCGGTATCTTTAGTGAGGTTATTTCAACATTCTCACGTAAAAACTTATTTGGTTACACATCAATGGTATTTAGTATGGTATTAATCTCACTATTATCATTCATGGTATGGGTTCACCATTTCTACACAATGGGTCATGGTGTTATGGTTAATGGTATTTTCTCAACAACAACTATGTTGATCGCAGTTCCAACGGGTGTTAAAATCTTTAACTGGTTATTAACAATGCGACATGGGAAAATTTCATTTACTACACCTATGCTTTACGCATTAGCGTTTATTCCGATTTTCACAATCGGTGGGGTAACAGGGGTTATGCTTGCAATGGCAAGTGCCGACTATCAATATCACAACACAATGTTCTTAGTTGCTCACTTCCACTATGTATTAATCCCAGGTACAGTGTTTGGTGTATTAGCTGGTTATCATTTCTGGTGGCCAAAAATCTTTGGTTTCCGCTTGAATGAAAAATTAGGTAAAGCAGCATTCTGGTGTATAGCAGTAGGATTTAATGTTGCATTCTTCCCTCTATTTATTTTAGGTTTAGATGGATATGCTCGTCGTATGTACACATACTCAGCAGATACAGGATTCGGTCCTTTGAATATGTTATCATTCGCTGGTGCTCTTGTGATGGCAGTAGGATTTATGTTAATTTGCTATAACATTTACTACAGCTTCCGTCATAGTCCACGCGATTTAAATGGCGATCCATGGGATGCACGTTCTCTTGAATGGGCAACTCATAGTCCAGTACCAGAATATAACTTTGCAATTGTACCAAAAATCAATCGTTTAGATGAATTCTGGTATGCGAAAAAAGAAGGTAGAGATATTACAGCAGGCAAATATGAACGTATTCATATGCCAAATAATAGTGGCGCTCCAATGTGGATGGCTGGTGTATTATTCTTATTCTCATTCTTCTTTGTATTTAGTGTATGGTCTTTAGTAATTGTATTTGCTGTTGCAACATTAGGCTTTATGGCTTATCGTTCATTTGAAAAAGATGAAGGTCATCATATTGAAGTGGCTGAAATCGAAGCAACTGAACGTCGATTGAGAGGTGAACAATAATGTCAAAAGAAAATAAATCAGTTCCTTTAGAATACAGTACAGAAGAAAATGAATTGAAAATCTTTGGTTTCTGGGTTTTCCTTGGGGCCGAAATCCTTCTCTTTGCGACATTATTTAGTGTATACTTCGCATTAGTTGATCGCACAGGTTCAGGTCCAACAGGTAAAGAAATTTTTGAATTACCACCTGTATTAGTTGAAACATTCGTATTGTTAACAAGTAGTTTCTTAATTGGTTTAGGTGTTCATGCGATGCGTATTGGACGAACTAAAGCAATGATGGTATTCTACATCTTAACTTTACTTCTAGGGGCTGTATTCCTAGGTGTAGAAATTAATGAGTTCTTAACATATATTCATGATGGCGCAACAATTCAAACTAATGCCTTCATGTCTTCATTAATGACATTACTAGGTACCCATGGTGCTCACGTAACATTCGGTCTTCTATGGGGTTCAGGCATCTTAATGCAAATTAAAAAACGTGGTTTAAATGCTAAAACAGCAAACAAAGCATTTATCTTCTCACTATACTGGCACTTCCTTGATGTTGTATGGATCTTCATCTTCAGCTTTGTTTACTTGAAAGGAGTGTTGTAAAAATGAAAGAACTATTTCCTAAAGAACATGTAATGGGCTTTGTCGGTTCTCTTGTTTTAACACTCGCAGCACTAACCGTAGTGATGTTTAAAGGAATGTCTAACGGTGTTGCCATGACAGTTCTTCTTGTAACAGCAGCTGCACAAGCGCTTGTTCAATTAGTATTATTTATGCATATTGGTGAAACAGAAGATAAAAAAGCTTTATATACTACAATTATTTACTCAGTTGTAGTTGGTTTAATCACTGTGTTTGGTACATTGTTAGCCATGGTTTGGGGATATATGTAATACTGACAAAATGAAGAAGCAGTCTAACATTTAGATGTTAGACTGCTTTTTTACATTTCATCAGTAAATTGGTTGAGCAATACAGCCAACCATTTTAAATGATTGGTAGTCGTAAGATTTGATGCCATCCCTAATAAGATGGCTTTTCTTGGGGAATCTTTTTGTAATTCTTCAATGATCATATCAAAGGTGTCAATGAGAAAACTATTATCTAGATAATTTTCTTTACAATTTTTAATTTCGTCAATAATGTTTTTCTTTTCAATACGTTGTACGTTTCGTGGATTATGTTCATACATTTCCTTTGTTATCAGTGGAGGTACATTTGCCTCAACAAGTAGATCAATACGATTCACAAAGTATTTACTCAATTGATAATAATCAACTTTTTGTTTTTGCATAACTATGAATTCAGCGTATCCTTTCATCATACTTCGAATACATATTAGTAAATCATATTGAGTTTCTTCTATTTTAGATTGATACACTTCTTTAAGAATCGTTAGGGTCATGTGATCAGCAATTCTAAAATGATTATGAATTTTTTCTGAAACATTTTCATCTACAATTTTGATAAGTTCACGTATATGAGATGAGATAAAAGGTGAATTTTTTTCAAAAAAATGAAATGATAACATAAAGTATTGTGTTAATTTTTCTTTTGGGTCAACTTGTAGATTTAGTAGGTCCTGATATTTTGAAGTCATTTCTTGAATAATATACTCAACAATTGCAATTAGCAGTTCTTCTTTAGATTTAAATGAAAGATAAAATGCGCCTTTTGATATCCCACATGCATTTGTTATATCTTGTATGGATGTAGATGCTATTGATCGTTCAGATAAGATCTCTATGGATTTCTCAATAATTAGATCACGTTTAGACATATTTTCACTCTTTCTATGATTCTTACTATAGTATAGTTTGACTTTTGACTTATTGGTCATTATTATATTGAATAGTGACCGATAAGTCAAAAAAGGACGGTGTAAAATGAATTCGCTGATTAAATTTGTTTTAAAAAATAAACTAGCTGTATGGCTTCTAACGATTATTGTGGCTGCTGCAGGCGTATATTCAGGAACAAAAATGAAGTTAGAAACTATACCAGATATTACAGTTCCGATTGCTACTGTAACAACTGTCTATCCTGGAGCAACGCCACAACAAGTTGCTGATGATATTTCGATTCCTTTTGAAAAGGCAGTAAACCATTTGAAAGGTGTTTCAGCTGTTTACTCCAATTCATATCAAAATGCTTCTAGTCTACAAATAGAATTTAAATATGAGACGGATATGAAAGAAGCAGTTAGTGATATAAAGGAAGCACTTGAAAAGGTAGAACTACCAGAAACAGCTCAAAAACCTACTGTAGATCGAGTGAATATTAATGCTTTTCCTGTTGTTGCGTTAAGTGTTGCCAATAAAGATCAATCTATAGCAGATTTAACAAAAACAACAGAAAATTATTTTGTACCAAAACTTGAGGGAGTAGATGGTGTTGCATCTGTAACAGTATCTGGTCAACAAGTAGAAAAAGTAGAGTTAACTTACGATCAAAAGAAATTAGCTAAATACGGTCTTACAGAAGACACTATTAAACAATATGTTCAAGCAATGGACACCCAAGTACCATTAGGTATGTTCCAATTCAAAGATGAGGAACAATCAGTTGTTGTTGATGGGAAAATGACAACAATAAAAGATTTGAAAAATTTAGAAATACCTGTAACGATGCAAAGTGCTTCTGCCAATGCACAAGCAGCTCAAGCACAGGCAAAAGCAGCTCAAGCAAATGTACAAGGAGCGGCAAGTGCAAAAGCTTTCCAACAAACTAAACCATTTGTGAAATTAGGGGAATTAGCATCTATTAAAGTCATTGGTGATGTAGAGTCAGTTTCGCGTACAAATGGACAATCAGCTATTGCAGTTCAAGTTGTTAAATCTCAAGAAGCAAATACAGTTGATGTTGTAAATGATATTAAGGATGAAGCGAAGAAGTTTGAAAAAGAAAACAAAGGTATGGATATTGAGGTAACGCTCGATCAAGGACAACCGATAGAAGATTCTGTTCAAACGATGCTCGATAAGGCATTATTCGGGGCAATTTTCGCCGTTATCATTATTATGTTGTTCTTACGTAATGTTCGTTCAACTATTATTTCAATTATTTCAATTCCAATGTCATTATTAATTGCTGTTACTGTACTAAAACAAATGGATATTTCGTTGAATATGATGACATTAGGTGCGATGACAGTTGCGATTGGTCGGGTAATCGATGATTCAATTGTGGTTGTCGAAAATATCTATCGAAGAATTTATCTAGAAGATGAAAAGTTACATGGGCGTGCTTTGATCAGAGAAGCAACTATTGAAATGTTCAAACCTATCTTATCTTCAACAATAGTCACAATTGCGGTATTCTTACCACTTGGTCTAGTAGGTGGCATGGTAGGTGAATTATTCTTACCGTTTGGTTTAACAATGGCGTTTGCATTAATCGCATCCCTAATTGTCGCGATTACAATTGTTCCAGTTTTAGCGCATACATTGTTTAAAAAAGAGTTATATGGTAACAAAAAAACGAAAAAAGAAGAACATGGTAAATTATCGAGAGGTTATAAACGTATTTTATCATGGGTATTAGATCATAAATGGACCACATCTATTATTTCGATAGTAATTTTAGTCGCAAGCTTATTCTTAACTCCTCTCGTTGGTTTTAGTTTCTTACCAGATGACCAACAAAAAATGGTGTACTTAACATACACACCTGAACCTGGTGAAACACGAGACAAAGTCATTGATGATGTAGAAGTTATTGAAAAAATGATTATGGACAAAAAAGATGTTAAAACAGTTCAATCTTCAATTGGTGGATCTAATCCAATGATGCCTGGTGCATCGAATGGTGCATTAGTTTATGTTATCTATGATACAGATACAGAAAACTTTGGCGATGTAAAAGAAAAACTTATTAAAGAAGTTCTTGCTGTCAATCAAAAAGGTACTTGGAAGAGCCAAGATTTCACATCTACAGGATCAAGTAACGAACTCTCTTACTCTGTTTATGGTAATACGGTTGAAGATATTAGACCGGTTATAAAAGACATTGAAAAATTAATGAAGAAACAAGATAACTTAAAAGATGTTAAAACTTCACTTGCTGAGAACTATGCAGAAAAAACATTAGTAATTGACCAAGATAAAGTTAAAGCTCTAGGGTTGACAACTGGCCAAATTGCAATGGCGATTAATCCAAATACACAAACAGAAGTTTTAACCACTGTAACTAAGGATGGTAAAGAACTAGATGTGAATGTGCATAAGGAAGCCGCATCCCCTGAAAAGTTCCAAGAAGTTTTAAATGAAGAACTTGAAACACCAGTAGGTAAAAAAGTAAAAGTATCTGATGTTGTGAAAGTAAAAGAGGGAACTACATCAACTCAAGTTAACCGTAGTAAAGGTAAAATTTATGCAAATGTTACCGCTACTGTAACGTCAAAAGATATTACAAAAGCATCTTCAGCAGTTCAAAAAGATATTGATAAATTAGACATACCGAATAATGTCAATGTCGATACCGGTGGCGTTGCAGAAGATATGAATGAAGCCTTCTCTAAATTAGGTTTAGCAATCGCTGCAGCAATTGCCATTGTTTACTTCACGCTAGTTGTTACATTTGGTGAAGGTTTAGCACCATTTGCAATCCTATTCTCACTACCATTTACAGTGATTGGTGCACTTGTTGCCTTGTATATTTCAGGTGAAACAATTAGTGTATCCTCTCTGATTGGATTATTAATGTTAATAGGTATTGTTGTAACCAACGCCATTGTATTAGTCGATCGTATCATCCATATGGAACATGCAGGTATGACCATGCGTGAAGCAATATTAGAAGCAGGTGCAACACGTTTACGACCAATTCTAATGACAGCTATCGCAACAATTGGTGCGTTAATCCCATTAGCAATCGGTGCTGAAGGTGGCGGCCTTATTTCTAAAGGCGTAGGGGTTACTGTTATTGGTGGATTAATCAGTTCTACAATTTTAACATTAGTAATTGTACCTTTAGTATACGAATTGATTTCTAAAATCTTGAAGAAAGACCGTGCACACGAGAATAAAGAAGACTAAAATATATACCAATAAATCACAAGTCAGTTTTTGTAGAATATTCTACAAAGACTGGCTTTTTTATATCAGTCTTTTAGAAGAAATAAACTAGACAAATTTAGAATATTTTGATAAATTGTACTATATTAGTATGGGATGGGGTGTTCTGTTATGCAACAGAGAGGGTTGAAATATTTGAAAATTTTAAGCCAAGTAGCATTCTTATATGTATTATCTGAGTGTGGAAAATTGCTGATGGGAGCTTTACATATTAAATTTCCGGGGAGTATTGTAGGACTAATCTTATTGTTTGTGTTACTTGCTACAAAAATAATTCCTGAGAGTTGGATTTCCAGCGGAGCTGAAACATTACTAGCGTATATGACATTGTTTTTTATTCCAGTAACAGTAGGAATTGTAGATTATCCAGAGCTTATTTCTTGGCAGGGGCTCATTATTATTGGAATTATCTTAGTTAGTACAATACTGTCTATTGTTGCATCAGGAAGAGCTACGCAATTAGTTGAAAATCATATAGAAAAGCAATCAGAAAATTTAGTAGAACCTATTGTGGAAACGACTATTGAAAAAATACAACAAAAAGGGGAGTTATAAAATGATAGCGATAACCGTTTGTGTGGCAACATTACTTGTGTTTTTTCTGATGAAAAAGGTTTATACGCATTTTTATCATCCTATCCTTTTCCCTGTATTTACAAGTGCGATTATTATCGTCAGTGTATTATTAGTATTCCAGATTCCGTATGAAACATATATGATAGGAGGACAATGGATTGATCGGCTTCTTGGGCCTACAGTGGTAAGTTTAGCTTTGCCATTGTATAGACAACGAGAGCTTATTATTAAGAATTATAAAGCAATCTTAACAGGAATCGGATCAGCGTTATTTTGTGGTATTGCTATTGTAATAGCACTTGCAGGTGTATTACATCTAAAAAATGAGTATTTAATGACGCTTATTCCAAAATCTATAACATCACCAGTTGCAATGCAGATTAGTAAAGTGATAGATGGGAATCCTACACTAGCTGCAGTATTTGTAATTATAACTGGAATAATTGGTGCAATCATTGGTCCATTCATCTATAAAATTTGTAAAATTGAAACGCCAATTGCAAAGGGTGTCTCTATGGGAAGTAGTGCTCATGGAATAGGTGTTGGAAAATTAACAGAATATGGTGAAAAGACATTATCTATGGGATCTGTATCGATGACATTAACGGCCGTATTGGGTTCAATAATATTACCTTTATTTGTCATAATATTTTTTTAGAATAAAGTCATTTCCCAGGGAATATACTATTTATTAATAACGAAAAGTTGCAGACCTTTCGCTATACAGTTTACAATATTAATGAAGTCTCAATATTTAATATTATGAAGAGGTGGCTTGCCATATGGAATACTCATACCCATTTTCAACAGAGTGGTCTACTGATGAAATTGTTGATGTAATCGCATTTTTTCAAACAATTGAAAAGGCATATGAAAAAGGTGTAAAACGAGAAGAAGTATTATCGAAATATCGTAGATTTAAAGAAATTGTTCCATCTATGGCAGAAGAAAAAACAATTTTTCGCGATTTTGAAGATGAAAGTGGTTATGGAAGCTACGAGATTGTTAAACAGACAAAAACAAGTCAAAATGGTACAATTATTAAAGGAACAACAGTGAAACGTAGAAGATAACAAAAAGCAATCGGTCTGCTCAAAAAAGAGAATTACCGATTGCTTTTTCGCTACACATTTACCATTGTTTTGTAAATAGGCAATAATGCATCAAATGTTTCTTCTACTGTTGTCGCGAATTCTTCCGCGGATAGATTAACAGCTTGTTCTCTAGGGATTTGAATGCCGATCATAAACTCGCCTTTTTTAACATCTCGTAGTCGTTCCAAAAGTTTTTCAAGTGAACCATCTGTTATTGCGTCACTTAATGAAATGCCATTTGGATCAAAATGGTCGCCAGAAATATAAAAATCACCTGGAACTTCGCTGAAAATATTCAGATTTTTCAATAAACTATTTGCTATTTCTTTCTTTGTTGGAGCTTCGTAAATAGAGCATAATATGATAAAAATATGCGTTTTAAAAAGTCCAATTTCAAAATGAGGAAGTGCTTTATAGCCTCTTTTATTTGGTGCGAAAGCAACCCAACTATCGATGGGAGGATTTACTTTACGTCTTGCATGTTTTGCAACATGCGGGAAAAATTCTTCACCCGTTTTAACTGAAAAGTATGTACTATATGTTGTTCCTAATTCTTCAAATTTAGGGCGTACATGCTTGATAAGCTCTGACATTCGTTCTTCAAGACCAGGCGTTGTAAAAACATCAAAGTCTTGGTTAGTCCATTTTACAGTCACTTTTTTTCTCTCCTTTTTCAACTTTATGTTTATTTTATTTCAAAAATGGGAAAAAATCTTGTAGAAGGACTTACCAAACGTAATAAAGTGAATATAATGTAGAAAATGGTCAGAAAATTCTATTTTCTGATGTTGAACCTCAAATTTTAAGGAGTTGATTTGCATGAAACAAGTCGTTCATATCATTCGTAAAGTTGATTTTGAAAAGCAATATATTAAAGGACTCCATCTTGAAGTGGATTATGAATTAGCTACTTTATTTGATGCAATGCAATTGAATGATGCAAAACAAATTGCTCAAAGTAAGGCGAGGTTAGCTGAAATTCATATGGAACTGGAGGCATTTCATGCGTTCGCCTAGAGAAACCTCAAATATTTTAACATGACACTTGCTTTTCATTATGAGAAGCAGGTGTCTTTTTTGTTATAATGAAAAGAATAACAATAACTCTGTATTTTGGGGAAGGTGTGGTAACGATGGGGATTGCTGAAGTTCATCAATTTGCAAAGTCAATTATAATAGAAGCAGGAGAACGTATCCGGCATTCATTTTCAGAAAAGTGGAAAATTGAAACAAAAGCTGATGCCAATGATTTAGTAACCAATATAGATCGAGAAACTGAAGTATTTTTTATACAAAAGATTAAAGAGTTCGATCCCTCCTACAAAATTTTAGGTGAAGAAGGAATGGGGGAGAAGATTGATTCACTTGAAGGGGTTGTTTGGATAGTCGACCCAATTGATGGGACTATGAATTTTATTCGACAACATCGAAACTTTGCTATTTCAGTTGGTATTTATATGAATGGAATAGGGAAACTTGGATATATATATGATGTGATGAGAAATCAGATGTACTACGCAATTGAAGGTAAGGGTGCTTTTATGAATGATGTACCATTAAAACCACTCAAACCAATTTCGTTAGATAAATCAATCATTGGCGTAAATGCAGTTTGGGTAACTCCAAATAAGAGAATCGAGCATGAACCTATGATAGAGCTTATTCGGAAGGTTAGAGGGACAAGATCTTATGGTTCTGCATCGTTAGAAATTGCATCAGTTGCAAGTGGAAGAATGGATGCCTATCTATCATTACGGTTATCTCCTTGGGATATTGCCGGTGGTGCAGTAATTGCCAATGAAGTAGGAGCAATTGCGAGTAATCTAGTAAACAAACCGATTAATCTGTTAAAACAAGATGGATTTATTATTGCAAATCCTTCTATTCATGAGGAAATTATTGAACATTATATTAAATTAAAATAGTATTCTAAAAAAAGAGATTGTCCCAAAGCAATTAATTGGGGCAATCTCTTTTATATATTGATGCTACTAGACACTCGAGGTCGCTTCGACTTCTCGGTCGAAAGCTGAAAAGATGCTTTCGATTCGAAGTCTCCAGCGCAAGTCGTGTCTAAACGAGCCGCTTCCGCTTTTATTATATCCAGCTCCATGCGCTAGCCCTTCGAGTCGTTTCGGTCTCTCGGTCGAAAGCTGGAAAGATGCTTTCGATTCGAGCCCTCCAACGCACTTCAGGGCTAAACGAGCGCATTCCGCTTTTATTACAATAATCCTTTGTCGCGGAATTGGCGTTTTGTTTTAAATGCTAATCCAAAGACGACACAAACTGCTATAATACCACCAATAATACCTAAAATACTACTAGCAGCGATTGCATATCCGATTGAACACATGGCTAAAATTCCTGCTAATGCAAAGATAGCCATGACGATTTTTGCTTTATTCATTATAATCCTCCAAAAAAATATTTGTTATAATTCTATTGTCAAACGAAATAATAAGATTATCAAGGATTTCATGACTAATAAATAAAAAAGTTGAAAAAGTAAGTGAAAAAAAGACAATTCCCTGTTTTTTATGTTATAATAGCAAAGTTATGGACTCGAAAAAAGAATGTGGAGTGGAACAATGACAAATTTAAGAGAAGATCTCAGAAATATAGCAATTATTGCCCACGTCGACCATGGTAAAACAACTTTAGTCGACCAATTATTAAAACAATCAGGTACATTCCGTTCAAACGAACATGTTGAAGAACGTGCAATGGACTCTAATGATATTGAACGTGAACGTGGTATTACAATTCTAGCCAAAAACACAGCCGTTCATTATGGAAATACTAAAATTAACATTTTAGATACACCAGGACATGCCGATTTTGGTGGAGAAGTAGAACGTATCTTAAAAATGGTAGATGGCGTTTTACTAGTTGTAGATGCATATGAAGGTTGTATGCCTCAAACTCGTTTCGTTCTTAAAAAAGCTTTAGAACAAAAACTTACACCAATCGTAGTTGTCAACAAAGTCGACAAAGATTCAGCTCGTCCAGAAGAAGTTGTAGACGAAGTTTTAGACTTATTGATCGAATTAGGTGCAGACGAAGACCAATTAGAATTCCCAGTAGTTTACGCTTCAGGTGTAAACGGAACTGCTTCTTTAGATCCAGATCCTTCTAAACAAGAACCTGATATGAAATGTCTATTTGAAGAAGTCATTCGTCATATCCCAGCACCTGCTGACACTCGTGAAGAACCATTACAATTCCAAGTGGCATTACTTGACTACAATGACTTCGTTGGTCGTATCGGTATTGGTCGTGTATTCCGTGGTACTATCCATGTCGGTCAATCTGTAGCACTTTCTAAATTAGATGGTACAGTGAAAAACTTCCGTGTAACTAAAATCTTTGGTTTCTTCGGATTAAAACGTGAAGAAATTCAAGAAGCTTATGCAGGTGACTTAATCGCTGTTTCAGGTATGGAAGAAATCAACGTAGGTGAAACAGTTTGTCCACAAGACAATATTGAACCGTTACCACCAATGCGTATTGATGAACCAACTTTACAAATGACTTTCTTAGTAAATAACTCACCATTCGCAGGTCGTGAAGGTAAATGGGTTACAGCTCGTAAAATTGAAGAACGTTTAAATGCACAATTACAAACAGATGTATCTTTACGTGTAGATCCAACTGATTCACCTGATGCATGGACAGTTTCTGGTCGTGGTGAACTTCACTTATCTATCCTTGTAGAAAACATGCGTCGTGAAGGTTATGAATTACAAGTATCTAAACCAAAAGTTATCATCAGAGAAATTGATGGCGTTAAATGTGAACCAGTAGAACGTGTACAAATTGACGTACCAGAAGATTGCGTTGGTTCAATTATTGAATCATTAGGTGATCGTAAAGGTGAAATGCAAGATATGATCAATGAAGGTAACGGACAAGTACGTTTAATCTTTATGGTCCCTGCACGTGGATTAATCGGTTACACAACTGAGTTTATGTCATTAACTAAAGGTTTCGGTATTATTAACCATACTTTCGATTCTTATCAACCAGTAGCATCTGGTCGTGTTGGTGGTCGTCGTAATGGTGCCCTTGTTTCTATGGAAACTGGTAAATCTACAACTTACGGTATGATGCAAGTAGAAGATCGTGGTGTGTTATTCGTAGAACCTGGTACTGAAATTTATGAAGGTATGATCGTAGGTCAAAACTCACGTGATAACGACATAACTGTTAACATCACTAAAATGAAACAAAAAACAAATGTCCGTTCTTCTAACAAAGACCAAACAAATGTTATTAAAACACCAAAAATCTTAACTCTTGAAGAAGCGTTAGAATTCTTGGACGATGATGAATACTTAGAAGTTACACCAGAAACTATTCGTCTTCGTAAACAAATTCTTAACAAAAATGAACGTGAAAAAGCTGCTAAAAAACAACGTAGCGCTGAATAATAATTTCACTAGACGGGGAGATGTTAATCTTGTTTAATTCCGGTTTCCTATTAAAACTGAATTTTATACAAGCCGCTGCATCTACTTCTACGGATGGTCATGACCAAGTATTTGATCGTATGTCAGGTGTTGCTCGCTATATTTACGAATATTCACCAAATTATACGATTGCAGGTTATATTCTTTTAGCTGTTATCTTCGTTTTGACAGCAATTGTGTATCATCTTGGATTTGCAAGGACTGCACTTAAAGCATGGCAAACAGCTGTGATTTATGTGTTCTTGTTCTTGGGATGTATTATATTAACGTTTTTAGCATTCTTCTTACCAATGGTAGAGGGATTAATAGTTGCGGCTTTAGTGTTAATCGTCTACAAGGTACGTCTACGTAGAGATAAGAAAAAAGAAGCTACTTCATAAAAAAAGAGTTGCCCTTTTCGGGCAACTCTTTTTTTATGAATAGGATAATGGATTTCTTTATAGTCCTTTGATAGAAAGTAATTAAATTTCTATTTAGATGGTTTTTATTAAAAAAACAGAGCATGTGTTAAATGCTCTGCATGGTTTCTAAAATTCTTCTTCCTCTTGAACTGCTCTTCGAATAAAACGGAAATTACCTGTAGCTAATCGTGCATTGGTTTTTTCAGTAATTCGATCTTGACAACTAGGGCACATATAAGTGTGGATAGGGCGATTACGTAATTTCTTAGCTAATGGTGAGAAATCTGGAATATCGTTTAATGCATCACAGATTACACATTTCACTCGCATAGCATTACCTCCTTACTCTATATACATGCCTACGATTCCTGTTATAGGATTTTCGTAGTTAGAGCCATCTTCTAATAATAAGTAGACAGGGCCGTCTTCAGTCAACATTTGACCATTTTTACTAAATTGGAAAATAAGTTTTTTAGCTTCATCTATACTAAAACGTTCTTGCAATCCATCGGCTTTTTCAAAAACTACAGTAGTGGCGTTTTCTTTTGGTTCAGCATTGTTGATGAAAGGTTCAACTTTTATACCAAATGTACCTTTCATCATTTTTTGTCGATCAAATTTTCGTTCAGTTTTTAATGTTGGTGGGAAAGTAGCGCCTTCCATAATTTCACGAGACCAGAATTTACCAGCTTTTTCGATATATTCTTCGTCTGGGTCAACATCTGTTGTTTTTTCGATAAAATATGTTTCTAAATCCAGTTTGCGGTCATCAAAAATCCAAACTGTACAATCTAATGTTATTGGAAAGTTTACTGCACCTTTAATTTGAATGATGGATTCCATACTTTCTTCCTCCTCCGATATGCATTCCTTTCTTAGTATAACGCTTTTTACAATTAGATAGAAATAAATAATATTATTACTATTTAATTCATATGTGATACTTGCATTTTTTCTTTGCAAAAGCTAAACTTTATTAAGATAGAGTTGCAGAAATATCAGGTAATGGGGGCGTCCTCATGGATACAAAATCACAAAGTTCGTATCAGGAGAAAGCATTGGAACTCCTAATTGCCGATGCGGATAAAATAGCTAAATTAATAAGGGTGCAAATGGAACATCTTACAATGCCACAGTGCCCCTTGTATGAAGAAGTTTTAGATACGCAAATGTTTGGTTTATCTCGTGAAATTGATTTTGCGGTTAAACTAGGTTTGCTTGAACGTGAAAAGGGAAGAGATATTCTCGATTCACTGGAAAAAGAAGTGTCTGCATTACATGATGCTTTCACAGAGAAATAAGCGAAAAACTCAAACACAAAGTTGTTTGGGTTTTTTTGCTAAATAATAAACGAGGTAAAATCATGAAAACCTATTTAAAAAAATATGCGAAGTATTTTGACTACCCACTATTTTTTACATATATATTATTATGTCTGTTTGGGCTGGTCATGATTTATAGTGCAAGTATGTTTTGGGCAGTAAATACATTACATTATTCACCAGATCATTTTTATAAAAAACAAATGATGAATTTATTTATTGCTATATTTGCATTTTTAATTGGATTAATCATCCCTTATAAGAGATATCGAGAGAATGGAATGATGAAGTTAATCCTTGCAGGTATGCTTTTCTTATTATTTGCAGTATTTGTAGTTGGTTTTAGCCCTGGTAATTCCGGTGCAAAAAGTTGGATTGACCTTGGTGTCGTCAATATACAGCCATCAGAACTTACTAAATTGGGAATGATCTTATACTTTGCAGCATTTTTCACAAAAAAGAAAGAATTAGGGAAAATAGATATTATTAATGAATCGATTGTACCCCCTTTATTTGTTTTTGGTATAGCTGTTTTCTTCATATCTTTAGAGCCTGATTTAGGTGCAATCGGTTTGATTACAATTATTGTACTATCAGTTATGGCTGCTAGTGGTATGAAATTCTCTACATTTGGTAAAATTGTTGGTTGTTTAATAGGATTAGCAACAGCAGGCCTAATTGCACTATTTATTTTCAGAGACTCATTCTTTACAGAACGCCGGGTAGGCCGATTGAAAGCGTACTTAGACCCATTTAAAGATGCAAATGAATATGGCTATCAAATGGTAAACGGCTATTATGCTATTGGATCTGGTGGGGTAAAAGGTTTAGGACTTGGACAATCTATACAAAAAATGGGATATTTACCTGAACCGCAAACAGACTTTATCCTTGCAATCATTTCTGAAGAATTAGGAACGTTTGGCATTGCGATTGTTTTATTTGGTCTAGGCTTTATAGTCTATAAAGCGATGCGATTAGCTATTAAAGCAAAAGATCCATTAGCTCGAATGATTGCGGCAGGTATTGGTAGTTGGATTGGAATTCAAACATTCATAAATGTTGGGGGACTAAGTGGACTTATTCCTTTAACAGGTGTACCACTTCCGTTTATTAGCTATGGCGGAACTTCAATAATTTTGTTATCTTTAGCTATGGGGATATTAGCAAATGTCTCCATGATTGTAAAAAAAGATAATCAGCAATCCTAAGGGGGAAACTTTATGCCAATTAAAAAAATTCTAGTAGCTAATCGTGGAGAAATAGCTATTCGCGTTTTCCGTGCTTGTACAGAAATGAACATTCACACAGTGGCGATTTATTCAAGAGAAGATAGCGGTTCTTTTCACCGTTATAAAGCAGATGAAGCTTATCTTGTTGGGGATGGCAAGAAACCAATTGATGCTTATCTCGACATAGAAGGGATTTTGAAAATAGCTAAAGAGTCAGGTGTTGATGCAATACACCCTGGCTACGGTTTTTTATCTGAAAATTTAGAGTTTGCAAAACGTTGTGAAGAAGAGGGGATTATTTTTATCGGCCCAACTTCAAAGCACTTAGATATGTTTGGGGATAAAGTAAAGGCAAGAGAACAAGCTGTCGCAGCTGGAATACCAGTAATCCCTGGTACAGATGGTCCAGTCGAATCTCTTGAGGAAGTATTATCTTTTGGAGAGGAACATCAATATCCATTGATGATTAAAGCGGCCCTCGGCGGTGGTGGTCGTGGTATGCGCGTAGTACATAATGCAGAGGATGCAAAAGAAGCATATGAACGTGCAAAATCAGAGGCAAAGGCAGCATTTGGATCTGATGAAGTTTATGTTGAAAAATGTATTCTGAATCCGAAGCATATCGAAGTTCAGATACTAGGGGATAAAGAGGGGAATTTAGTTCATCTATATGAAAGAGATTGCTCTATTCAAAGACGACATCAAAAAGTAGTTGAAATTGCCCCGTCAAATTCAATTTCTCAAGATTTACGAGAAAGAATTTGTGATGCAGCTGTGCAACTGATGAAAAACGTTGGATATATTAATGCAGGTACGGTCGAGTTTCTAGTATCAGATAATAATTTCTATTTCATCGAAGTAAATCCGCGTGTTCAAGTAGAACATACGATTACAGAAATGGTGACAGGAATAGACATTGTCCATGCTCAAATTAATATTGCAGCTGGTCATACATTACATGGAGATGTAATTAGTATTCCTGAACAATCCAAAATCCCATTGTTTGGGTATGCTATTCAATCACGTGTTACAACTGAAGATCCGCAAAATAATTTTATGCCTGATACAGGAAAACTAATGGTATATCGTTCAAGCGGTGGTTTTGGTGTTCGTTTGGATGCGGGTAATGGTTTCCAAGGAGCTGTTATATCTCCACATTATGATTCATTATTAGTAAAAGTTTCTACTTGGGGAAATACATTTAAAGAAGCAGCGGCTAAAATGGATCGAAATTTACAAGAGTTCCGTATTCGTGGTATCAAAACGAATATCCCATTTTTGGAGAATGTTGTAAGACACCCTAAGTTTATAGATGGTAAATTTAATACTAGTTTCATAGATTCAACACCAGAGTTGTTTTTATTTAGACCTGCGCGTGACCGTGGTACAAAGTTACTTAGCTATATCGGTAATGTAACGATAAATGGTTTCCCTGGAATCGAAAAAAAACAAAAACCTATTTATCCAAAACCTCATAAACCAGAAGTTGATCATTCAATTATCATTCCTTCTGGTACAAAACAAATTTTAGATGAACAAGGCCCAGAGGGATTAGTTAAATGGATTCGACAACAAGATGATTTATTGTTAACAGATACGACTATGCGAGATGCGCATCAATCCCTTCTTGCTACACGTGTTCGCTCATACGATATGCATGAAATTGCAGACGAAACAGCAAGGATTATGAATAATTATTTCTCCCTTGAAATGTGGGGAGGGGCAACTTTTGATGTTGCATATCGATTCTTAAAAGAAGATCCTTGGGAACGTTTGATCAAATTACGCGAACAAATACCAAATGTATTGTTCCAAATGTTATTACGTGGGGCAAATGCAGTTGGATATAAAAACTATCCAGATAATCTAATCAAAGAGTTTATCCAAAAATCAGCAGAAGCTGGTATTGATATCTTTAGAATTTTCGACAGTTTAAACTGGATCAAAGGTATGGAAGTAGCCATAGACGCTACAAGAAATGCTGGGAAGATTGCAGAAGCTGCTATTTGCTACACAGGGGATATTCTAGATGATGGTAGAGCAAAATACACTGTAAACTACTACAAACAAATGGCGAAAGAATTAGAGGCTGCTGGAGCCCATATTCTTGCTATCAAAGATATGGCTGGATTATTAAAACCTGAAGCTGCCTACCGTTTAATTTCAGAATTAAAAGAATCTACTGATTTACCAATTCATTTACATTCACATGATACAAGTGGAAATGGTATTTACTTATATGCAAAAGCAGCAGAAGCAGGTGTAGATATCGTAGATACTGCTTTAGGTTCTATGGCAGGGTTAACATCTCAACCAAGCTCAAATAGTTTGTATTATGCCATGAAAGGTAGTAAACGTCAAGCTCGTGCGAATATAGAGGGTATTGAAAAACTATCTTATTATTGGGAAGATGTTCGTAAATATTATAAAGACTTTGAAAGTGGTATGATTAGCCCTCATTCTGAAATCTATGTTCATGAGATGCCGGGTGGTCAATATAGTAATTTACAACAACAAGCAAAAGGTGTTGGCCTAGGAGATCGTTGGGAAGAGGTTAAAAAAATGTATTCCCGCGTAAATCTATTATTTGGAGATATTGTTAAAGTAACACCTTCATCAAAAGTAGTTGGTGATATGGCGTTATTTATGGTGCAAAATGATTTAGATGAAAAATCTGTTTTAGCTCGAGGGAAAACAATAGATTTCCCAGATTCTGTTATAGAATTTTTCCAAGGTTATTTAGGCCAGCCATATGGCGGATTCCCAAAAGAATTACAAAAGGTAGTATTGAAAGATCGTGAACCAATAACTGTTAGACCAGGTGAATTATTAGAGCCAGTCGATTTTAAAGAAATTCGTGATAAATTATTTAACAAATATAATAGACCGATTACAAGTCATGAAGTATTGGCTTATTCTTTGTATCCAAAAGTATTTGAAGAATACATGGAAACAGTGAAAAAGTTCGATAATGTTTCGGTTCTAGATACATTAACATTCCTTTATGGGCTGAAACTTGGAGAAGAAATTGAAGTTGAAATTGAAAAAGGAAAAACACTGATTATAAAATTAGTATCCATTGGCGAACCACAACATGATGGTACTCGTGTCCTTTATTTTGAACTAAATGGACAACCTCGTGAAATTGTCATTCAAGATATGACAGTTGAAGTGGCGGGGGAACGTAAGCCAAAAGCGGATCCATCAAACGCTGACCAAATCGGTGCAACAATGCCTGGTACTGTATTAAAAGTAGTTGTTTCACCTGGAAGTCCTGTTAAACGTGGTGAACATTTACTAATTACTGAAGCGATGAAAATGGAAACAACTGTGCAAGCACCTAAAGATGGTGTTATTAAACAAATATTCGTCGAAGCAGGAGATTCTATTTCAACAGGAGACTTACTAATCGAAATGGAATAAGTATTTACAATGAAAAAATCCCCCGAAATTTGGGGGATTTTTTATTTATTATTTAAGTTTTGATTGCTTCTAGAAATAAGCATAATCATGTAACACAAAAGACCGAATAATAATGATATGAATAGCGTGTGTAATAATGCAACAATAATATTAAGGCGTGATAGAACAACACCCATACCTGCTATAACTTGAAGACAAACAATGATAAATGCTAGAATCCATCCCCAATAAAGGACTTTTTGGTCTTTATAATGTTTAAGAACATGGATTGTAATGACTAATATCCATACAAATATTAGTCCGGCAGCAAATCTATGTCCCATTTGTACCCATTCATAAAAATTTTCAGGTAATCCTATGTCATCATTTCGACAAAATGGCCAGTCACGACAGATTAAGCTTGAGTTTGTATGCCTTACTAGTGCCCCAGTATATACTACTAGATAAGAGTAAATCGTGACACCGATTGTATGCCATTTTAATGTACTACCAATATGTACATTGTTTACATTAAATTTCTGATCGACTTCGAAAATAATAAGAGTTAATAAAAATACTGCTGCAAATGAAATAAGAGAAATACCAAAATGCAATGCCAAAATGAAGTCGCCTTGTCCCCATAAAACTTGCGCAGCTCCTATTAAAGCTTGAGCGATTAAAAAGAATACTGCCATAAAGGAAAGAAATTTTACTTCACGAACAGACCCAAGCTTTCTCCAGGACCAAACGGATAAGACCAAGATAAAAATAGATACAGAGCCTGTCACAGCACGATGGGAAAATTCTATTAAAACTTCTTTAGTAATGTGTTTTGGTATTAAGGAACCGTTGCAATCTGGCCAGTTTCTACCACAGCCCATACCGCTGTCGGTTTTTGTAACGAGTGCCCCTCCCAATAATATGAGCATCATTCCAATTGTCGCAGCAACAGCAAACCATTTCATGTATTTACTTTGTTGCATATTTAATTGACACCTACTTTGAATATAGTAATCACTTTTTGTGATACCTGCAGTTTTGATGATATCGAAAATGGAGGGAAAATACAACTTGTAAAAAGTATTGACAATCATACGGAATTGCTATTTCACAAATTGTTCATAATTTCGTATTATAACCTTCACAATATCAATAGATAAAATGATTTACTATATATATATTGTGTTAGAGCTAACGGTTCCCTATAGTCATAGATATAAAATTTCATATTTCGTCTAGAAATAATCACCTTTTTTAGTTATAGTAAGGTTAACAGATTATGCTTATCATTTTGAAAGGAGGGGTATAATGTCTAATAGTCGGGTACTATCTACAAGTAGAAATAGTGAGCCAAAAGCAAGCTCCTTTTTGAAGGATTTCCTAGCACTTATTAAGATTGGAATTGTTAATTCAAATTTAGTAACCACTTTTACAGGACTTTGGTTAGCATTTCAATTTACTAACAGGCACTTTTTGCAAGATTTAGATATAATGGTTTATGCTCTAATAGGTTCTGCATTTATAATTGCTGGTTCTGGAGCGATGAACAATTATATAGACCAAGATATCGATCCTGTAATGAAGCGTACAAAGTCAAGACCAACAGTTACCGGTAGATTTTCGCCTCGATTTGTGATGACAGTTGCCCTTTTCCTTTTATTTGTGGGCGAAATTTTGTTATTTATGGCATCATATGCTGCCGGTGTATGGGGACTTGCGGGAATTATAAGCTATGTAGTCTTATATTCAATGTGGTCAAAGAGAAAACATGTTAGTAACACAATTGTGGGAAGTATATCCGGCGCTATTCCACCAATAATAGGCTGGGCTGCTGTTGAACCTTCACTAAGGGTAGAAACCTTCGCGCTATTCTGTATTATGTTTGCTTGGCAGCCTCCGCATTTTTATGCGCTTGCTATGAAGCGAACAGAAGAGTATCGTAAAGCTGGTATCCCAATGTTACCAGTAGTCAAAGGGTTCAACAGAACAAAAAAGTCTATGCTTTTTTGGGTAACGCTATTGTGTCCACTTCCTTTTCTATTAATGAAGTTAGGAATAGGATATATCATCCTTGCAACTGTATTGAACCTAGGTTGGCTCGTACTTGCATTGAAAGGTTTTAAAGCTAAAGACGATTTAAAATGGGCTAACAAAATGTTCGTATATTCTTTGAACTATATGACCATTTTATTTGTTTCTATGATTATTTTTTCTGTCTTAAGCTAATTTTGGGATTCTTTCTTTTTAAAGAATTCATATAAAACAACCACAGTCCTGGTTACACATGAAATACAACAAAGAAAGAGGGGTTTAATTAAGCTATGATGAAAGGGCTTAAAAAATGGCGTCTATTTGCAATGCTAACAGCACTTATTGTTTTCCTTTCTGGTTGTGGTAAAAATTATTTATCTACTTTATCTCCAGCTGGTGAAGTTGCAAAAGAACAACATAATTTAATGCTATTAGCTACAGCAATTATGACGCTAGTTATTTTAGTTGTAGTAATTATCTATGTACTTGCACTTGTGAAATTCCGTCGTAAAAGAGTTGGGGAAGACGTAATTCCTAAGCAAGTAGAGGGTAGTACTAAGCTAGAAATTTTATGGACAGCTATTCCGATTATTTTACTTTTAATTTTAGCTGTACCAACAGTCGCTCTTACTTATAAACTTGCTGATACAAAAGCGATGGATGCAAAAGTGGCTGATGGACAAAACAAACCTGTTACGGTTAACGTAACTGCTAAATTATATTGGTGGCAATTCGAATATAAAAATGAAGGAATTGTTACATCACAAGAATTAGTAGTACCAACAGGTGAAAAAGTTTACTTCAACCTAACTGCAGGAGATGTAAAGCACTCATTCTGGATTCCTGCTATTGGTGGTAAAATGGATACAAACGTTGATAATGTAAATAAGTTCTATTTAACATTTGATAAAGAATCAAAAGATCTTGAAGACGGTGTATTCTACGGTAAATGTGCTGAACTTTGTGGTCCTTCACACGCATTAATGGACTTTAAAGTTAAAACTTTAAGCAGAGCTGACTTTGATAATTGGGTCAAAGAAATGAAAGCTTCTGATAAACAAGTTGCAACAGGTGACCTTGAAAAACAAGGTGAAGAAATCTTTAAAACTAGCTGTGTATCTTGTCACGCTACATCTGGTGTAGGTAAAGGTACTGGATTAGCACCAAACCTTGCTACATTTGGTGATCGTAATCGTGTTGCAGGTGTGTTAGATCATAACAAAGAAAATATTAAAAAATGGATTAATGATCCACAAGCCGTTAAACCAGGTAATACTATGCCTCAACCTGAAAAAATTAATAACGGTAAAAAATTCACAGATCAAGAGCTTGATGCTTTAGCAGCTTACTTAATGGGCTTGTCTGTAGAAAAATAATGTAAAATTTATTTGAATCATTTTGAAGGAGGTTAAGGTTTTGAGCTCAACTGCAAAGAAAAAGGGCTTTGGCGCAACAATTTGGAACTACTTAACAACAGTAGACCATAAAAAAATCGCCATTCTATACCTTATTGCCGGTACATTGTTCTTCGTAATCGGTGGTATCGAAGCAATGCTCATTCGTATCCAACTTGCAAAACCAAACAATGATTTTGTAAGTGCGGGACTCTTTAATGAAATTATTACAATGCATGGTACTACAATGATTTTCCTTGCTGCTATGCCATTGTTATTTGCGTTTATGAATGCTGTTGTACCATTACAAATTGGTGCACGTGACGTTGCATTCCCATTCTTAAATTCACTTGGTTTTTGGTTATTCTTCTGGGGAGGAGTTTTCTTAAACCTTTCATGGTTACTAGGTGGAGCTCCTGATGCTGGTTGGACTTCATATGCATCTCTATCTCTAGCATCACCAGGACATGGTATTGACTTTTATGCTATCGGTTTACAAATCTCAGGTGCAGGTACATTAATTTCAGGTATCAACTTCATTGTTACAATTATTAATATGCGTGCTCCTGGTATGACATTTATGCGTATGCCTTTAATGACTTGGACAACATTCGTTTCAAGTGCATTAATCTTATTCGCATTCCCTCCACTAACAGTGGGATTATTCTTTATGATCTTTGACCGTATGTTTGGTTCAAACTTCTTTGACCATACTATGGGTGGTAATACAATTATTTGGGAACATTTATTCTGGATCTTCGGACACCCAGAAGTATATATTTTAGTACTTCCTGCGTTCGGTATTTTCTCAGAAATTATCCCAACATTTGCTCGTAAACGTTTATTCGGTTATTCTTCAATGGTATTTGCGACAATCTTAATCGGTTTCCTTGGCTTCATGGTATGGGCACACCATATGTTCACTGTAGGTCTAGGTGCAACTGCAAATGCTATCTTCGCTGTTGCAACAATGGCGATTGCTGTTCCAACTGGTATGAAAGTATTCAACTGGTTATGTACAATTTGGGGCGGTTCAATTAAAGTAACTACACCAATGCTTTATGCACTTGGTTTTATTCCATCATTTGTAGCTGGTGGTGTTACTGGGGTTATGCAAGCAGCAGCTCCTCTTGACTACCAATTACATGACTCATACTTTATCGTAGCTCACTTCCACTATGTTATTGTTGGTGGTATCGTGTTAGCATTACTTGCTGCTACTCACTTCTATTGGCCAATTATGTTTAATAGAATGTTAAATGAAACACTAGGGAAAATTACATTTGTATTCTTCTTTATTGGTTTCCATTGTACGTTCTTCGTACAACATTTCTTAGGTTTAATGGGTATGCCTCGTCGTGTATTCACTTACTTACCAAACCAAGGTTTGGATACGTATAACCTTATTTCAACAGTTGGTGCCTTCTTAATGGCAATCGGTGTTATCTTGTTAGTGATCAATGTTATTATCACAACAATTAAAAACAAACCATGTGGTCGTGACCCATGGGGTGATGGACGTACTCTTGAATGGGCAATTGAACAACCAGTACCATTCTATAACTTTAGACAAACTCCACTTGTACGTGGCTTAGATACTTATTGGATCGAAAAAATGGAAGGAAACAAAGAAGGAATGTCATATGCAGAACCTGTTACAGACATTCATATGCCTAACAATTCTTTCATTCCATTCGTAATGGTAATCGGTCTATTTATCTCAGGCTTTGGTGCACTTTACAATCAAGATACTGATAAACCATGGTCACTTGCAGTATTAATCATTGGTCTAGTAATTACTTTTGGTTCAATGGCTGTACGTTCACTTAAAGATGATCTAGGTTATCATATTTCTAAAGAAGAATTAATGAACGAAAAAGGGGGTAACAAATAATGGATTTAAAAACTAAATTCACCCCTCAATCATGGCCGGAACATCCAGAGCAATCAACTGTAGAAGGTAAAAATAAAGTTCTTGGTTTCTGGATCTTCCTTGGCGGTGAAACAGTTCTATTTGCTACTTTGTTTGCAACATTCTTAGCTCTTAAAAACAAAGGGCCAAGTGGCATGGAGTTCTCTACTCAAAGCTTATTTGAGTTACCACTTGCATTCATTATGACAATGTTACTGTTAACTTCTTCATTAACAAGTGTGTACGCTATGTACCACATGAAAAATTATAATTTTAAAGCAATGCAAGCTTGGTTAGCAATTACAGTAATTTTAGGTCTTGGATTCTTAGGATTTGAAATCTATGAATTTACACATTATGTGCATTTAGGATTTACTTTTACTCAAAGTGCATTTGGATCTTCTTTCTATACTTTAGTAGGTACACATGGATTGCACGTAGTTATTGGTCTTGGATGGATAATTTTATTGATGTTGAGAAATGCTAAACGTGGTTTAAATCTTTATAATGCGCCTAAATTTTTTATTGCGTCATTATACTGGCACTTTATCGACGTTGTTTGGGTATTCATCTTCACTGTAGTTTACTTGATGGGAGTGATAAAATAATGTCACATGACGTACACGTAGAAGCTAGAAACGATGCAGAATATAAATATTCTCGTCGTAAAGCTGGTCAAGCGATGCGTAATCAAGTAACTGTTTTTGCAGTTATGATTTTCTTGACTTTTATCGCATTCGCAGCAGTTCAAGCTGGATTTTCAGTTTATCTAGTTGTACCAGTGATTTTATTATTCGCTGGTGTTCAAGTAGGCCTTCAATTGTATTACTTCATGCATTTAAGTGAAAAAGGCACTGGAATAATTCAATTCTTTATGTATTCAGCAGTGTTAGTTGCATTCACAATGTTACTTGCATTTGTAACAATCATTTGGATTTAATGCAAAAGTAAATACTTTCAAAACCGAGTCTATTTCTTAATAGGCTCGGTTTTTTT
>NZ_QWUA01000008.1 GCF_003576525.1 Rummeliibacillus sp. POC4
AAAAAAGGGGGTATGATATTGGTGCAAACACTGTTTATATCTGGAGTTAAGATTATTAATGCAAACGAAAAAGAGTACATTGCAGATATTCTTGTTGAAGACGGGAAAATCAAAAAAATTGGATCTTCACTTCGATTAAAAGCGGATAAAGAAATTGATGGTAGTGGCAAAATACTTTTTCCAGGCTATATTGATATGCATATTCATGGATCAGCAGGAAAAGATACGATGGATGCAACAACAGAGTCACTTCATATAATAGCAAGATCATTAGTTAAAGAGGGGACAACTAGCTTTTTAGCTACTACTATGACACAAGAACAACAAGCAATTGAATCGGCTTTAAAGAATATAGCTAACTTTGAAAGTGCAGAAAATGAAGCAGAAGTTATTGGTATTCATGTTGAAGGTCCATATATTTCAAAAAAATGTGCTGGCGCACAACCAGTAGAACATATTATTCCCCCATCTATTGATCAATTCACACAATGGCAAAGATTAAGTGGCTATAAAATAAAAGAAATCACAGTTGCACCAGAAGTAAATGGTGGTTTTGAATTTGTAGAAGCTTTAGCCAAAGAGAGTGTTGTCATATCGATTGGTCATTCTGATGCAACAATTGAAGAAGTAGAAAAAGCCATTTCTCTAGGTGTAAAACAAGTGACACATTTATATAATAAAATGCGACCTTTCCATCATCGTGAATTAGGAGTAGTGGGAGGCGTATTGCTATCTGAAAATGTGAAGGTAGAGTTGATTGTTGATTTTATCCATGTTCATCCAAGAGCAGTTGACTTTACTTACCGTGTCAAAGGGGCAAATAATATTATTCTTATTACGGATGCAATGAGAGCAAAAGGTGAACCAAACGGTCATTACGATTTAGGTGGACAACTAGTTCATCTAACACCAAAAGGAGCATATTTACCAAATGGCTCCTTAGCTGGAAGTGTATTAACGATGGATTTAGCAGTTCGAAACATGCGAAAAGCTACAAATTGCACACTCCAAGAATTAGTTGCTATGTCTTCTACAAATGCATGTAAACAAATGGGTATTACGTCAAAAGGTCATATTGCTGAGGGATTAGATGCGGATTTTGTGCTACTTGATCAAAAATTATATGTGCAAAAAACAATTCGCCAAGGCAAAATTGTATTCGACAACAGTCTATAAGTAATTAATAGCAAAATCTAAAGATATTGTCTGATTTAGATGAAATAAAATGAAGCAACATTATATGCTTAATTGAAAAACTAACATAAACGAATAGGGAAAGTAACTATCAGGGGCAGAAATTACAATTTCTGCAGAAGGATCAGATGTAGAAGAAGCTCTTGCAAAATTATCCGAAGTAATTTTTTCAGAGGGTATTGATGTTGAATGTTAGAACTCAAAAGTATTGCGGTGTCAATTTAGGAAAGATGTAAACTAGAGTTTTTTCTATACTTTACTTGCATTGTTACATACTTTAGGTTTATATTTTTGATGGAGCAATTATATAAGTAAAAGAATAGGATTACTTTATTAATAGGAGAGACGTTCATGTTACATCAATTTTCAAGAAATGAGCTTGCAATTGGACAAGAAGGTTTAGATAAACTAAAAAATACGACCGTTGCCATTCTAGGCGTTGGTGGTGTTGGTTCATTTGCTGCTGAAGCATGCGCAAGAAGTGGTGTTGGTCGAATTATTTTAGTAGATAAGGATGATGTTGATATTACGAATATTAACCGTCAATTAGTTGCTTATATATCTACAATCGGTAAATCAAAATCAGCAGTTATGAAAGAAAGAATTGCGGATATTAATCCGGAATGTGAAGTAATCGATTTACATATGTTCTATACAGAAGAAACATATGAAAAATTCTTTAGCTATCAACCTGATTATGTCATTGATGCTTCAGATACTGTGAAATACAAAATTCATATTATTAAAGAATGTCTAAAAAGAAAGATTAAAATTATCTCTAGTATGGGTGCTGCCAACAAAATGGACCCAACTCGTTTTAAAATCGCAGATATATCAAAAACGCATACAGACCCACTTGCTAAAGTCATTCGTTTAAAATTACGTAAGGATGGCATTAAAAAAGGTGTTCCTGTTATTTTCTCTGATGAAAGTCCAATTGTTATTCGACCAGATGTTGCCGAAACAGTTGGTAAACCGGATGCTGAAATTAGAAAAGCTAAAATGCCACCATCATCAAATGCTTTTGCCCCTTCTACAGCAGGTTTAATAGCTGCAAGCTGGGTAGTACGTGATATTTTGAAAGATATTAAAATTAATCGAGTACAAGGCTAATATATATTTACCAAAACCGTATTTACACATTAATCTGTGAATACGGTTTTTATTATGTAATAGGAATATTAGTTAAATATGGTAATATGAAATTTTATTTTTTACCATTATTAGTTAAATTGATATATAATTTCAACTGTAGCATCAAGTTCTTTTGTTGTGATTTTTCTATTTTGTCTTACAAAAGAGACAAACATTTTATTTATGATAACCATATCTATTTAATTTCAATTAAGGTGAATACATTTCGTGGTTAGAAACGTATAAGTATTATGTTCAGAATTTTTAAAAAAGGAGAAGGTTTATGGCACTAGTAATCGAGCAAGTTACAAAAAGGTATCATGATTTTAAAGCAGTGAATCAGCTATCTTTTACTATTGAAAAAGGAGAAATCTTTGGATTAATAGGACAGAATGGAGCTGGAAAAACTACAACATTTCGTATGATTTTAGATTTACAGGATACGACTGAGGGGAATATATCTTGGAATGGTCAACCGATGAATAGAGTCAATCGAGATGTACTTGGCTATTTGCCAGAAGAACGTGGTATTTTCCCTACTATGACAGTAGAAGAACAACTTTATTTTTTTGGTGTATTACGAGGGTGGACTAGGACGGATTTGAAACAAGAAGTAGATTACTGGATTACTCGATTTGAATTGGATGATAAACGAAAAGCAAAGGCTGAAACACTGTCAAAAGGAAATCAGCAAAAAGTACAGCTAATCGCAAGTTTTATCCACCAACCAGAGTTTCTAATATTAGATGAGCCTTTTAGTGGTCTTGATCCTGTTAATCGGCAATTATTAATGGATGCAATTTTATATCTAAAAGAAAAAGGTACAACGATTCTTTTCTCAAGTCATCAAATGGATAATGTGGAAGAGCTTTGTGATCATCTTTGTATATTAAAAAAAGGTGAGTCTTTATTTACTGGTAGTTTAGTAGATTTAAAGGAGCAATACGGCAAGATTAAACTAAGTATCCGTACAGATCTGGATAAATCACAACTATTTGCCCTTCCTGGTGTTGGGAATGTTAAAGAAACAAAAGATGGTTTCACCTTATTATTGGAAGATGAATCGTACGGAGAACAATTATTTGATACTCTTGGAAAAGGAAAATATATGGAGAAGTTTAGTATGGATTATTTATCGCTGGATGAAATCTTCAAAGACTTGGTAGGTGGAGAGCATGTCTAAATTTTGGATATTAGTAACTCAGCTTTATAAGCAAAAGATTAAAGCAAAATCATTTATTTTTGGGACATTATTATATGTTGCAATTATCAGTGGGATTATATTTTGGTCTGATATTAAAGCTGCTCTTTTTTCCGAAGAACCACTTAAGATTGCTATGATTAACAATACAAAACAGGATTTTAAAGAAGTATTTCAATCAGATAACGATTTGAAATTTTCTTTTTCTAATGATGATTCAGCAAAAATTGAAAAACAGGTCAAAGATGAGAAATTAGATGCGGCAGTCTTTCTAAATGAAAAAGACGGTAAGTTAAACGCTGAAATTGCCACATATACACCACTTGAATTCAATGATCAAACGAAATTATCTTCGATGATTCAGTATGCTGGAAAAATCTATTCGGTACAACAACTCAATTTATCGGCTGAACAAGCAGCTCAAATTATTGAATCTGAAACACCGATTAATATGAAAAATTTAAATACTGAAAAAGAAAGTGGAAAGAGCGAGGATGAAAAAGCGGCAGGCATTGGAGCTTCTATTTTAGTAGGTTCAATAGTCTACTCAATCGTTATTTCGTTTTTATCTATTATTACGACAGATGTTGCTTCCGAAAAAGGTTCACGGGTATTAGAAGTATTACTTGCAAGTGTTAAACCTTCAACCCACTTTTTGGCAAAGATTACGGGTACTTATTTATTAGCATTTACGCAAGTCATATTGATATTTGGTGTACAAATTATTCTATTGTTAATAGTAAACGGAGGAGAAAAGTGGGGGAAAGTTGCGGATATTGTTGATCATTTATCGATAAGTTATGTTCTATACACTCTTGCATACTTATTGTTATCTATTTTCCTTTTCTTAATTATGGGTGCCCTCTTTGGTTCACTTGTTTCTAAAGTAGAGGAAGCGGGCCAAACGATGATGCCAGCTATGTTCGTTGGTATGGCGGGTTTTTACGTATTGTTATCAGGTTTATCCAATCCAGATACATTGCTTGTAAAAGTCTTTTCTTTTATCCCATTTACGACAGTGATGGTTATGCCGCTTCGAATAGGTGCGACGGACTTGTTACCTGCAGAACCACTTATTGCATTAATTGTTTTAATCGTTACAGTTATCGTACTGTTCTATATTAGTTTTTCATTCTATAAACGAAGCGTACTGACTTATAGTTCTGGTGGGGTTATTCAAAAAATTAAAACTGTGTTGAAAGTTACTACGTAATATCTTAAATCCAAACTTTTAAAATGGAAAAATCAGGGTGCATAGAATTTAACTCTTGATGGCCTTGTTTTTTTCTATGATAATCTGTTGATTTCCGTTACTGGCGGACGCTTTCCGCGGGCGAGCGGTGAGCCTCCTCACTTCGTTCCGGGGTCTCACCTGTCTCGCTTTCCCGCAGGACATTGAATTAGCTTCCTCGAAATTTACACCGCACGAAGAAAATGTGAATACATTTTCGAGGAGTCACCGCCATCCACTCCAATCAACATACAAATTTATAAATATAAATAAATCTGTCAAGAAAGAACAGATTTCTAACAATCAAAAGTACCACATTTCATTCAAAAAATATGTAGGATAGAGACAAATGAAATTTCAACTGCGAAAGTTGAATTATGATAAGTAAAAAGTATTGTAAAAAAACATATCTGCAAAGGTGATTAATATTGAATCTACTTACAAACACAATTTTATTAGATGAAGATGAACTAAGAATGGTTTTAAAGGATATTCAAAATGGACAAAACGACTGGGATGAAAAGAATAAGTCGCTTATAGTTCAATCAATGATTAACCATATCGGTTCAATTGATAGTGAGTTAAGGGACAACTTGATATATGGCTCATTTTGTCAATTAATAATAGAGAAAAATATTCTCGAACATAACATGTTAAAAAAACTCTTAGACTTGAGTATAAATGAATTGTTATTTAAAGGAATTGAGGAAAATGGAACGGATACAGTTTTCATAAGATCTTTTACTTCACTTTTAGTGGCACTTATTCTTTATAGAGATAACGAAGATAATTTTCTTTCCAAAAGTACAGTTTATAAAATTAAGGACAGGTTAATCGATTATATAAATTTAGAGAATGATTTAAGGGGCTATGTTTCAGTAAAAGGATGGGCACACAGTATAGCTCATGTAGCTGATGCTTTTGAAGAACTTATAAAGAATCCAAAAATAAATCAGGAATCCTTTATAGAAATACTTAAAATGCTATGGAATAAGATTTTCGTTTCTACAAGTGTTTATATACATGATGAAGACGAAAGAATTTTGATTCCCATATTAGAAATGTTAAATAGAGGATTGGAGCAAAAAGAGATCGAAACATTAGTGCAAAATATACCGATACAACTAAAAAATCAAAAAGAACAGATAGAGGAAGAACAGTATTGGTTTTTATATTCAAACTGTAAGACATTCTTAAAAAGTTTTTATATTAAAGTTGAATCCAATCGTGACTTAATTCCTCTTCGAAATAGTCTTAAAAAGTGTTTGTCGGTAATATCCTTATATAACTAATGGATTCAAGATGATTATTGTTCTACTTATTTGGATAAAATAAACTATAAAAAGACTATAGACAAACTCTAAATTTGTTAGGGTCGTCCATAGTCTTAGATTACTAATAAATAGGCTATTTTTTTCTATTCTTTTTTAAACTATTCAAATGATCATAGATTCCTGCCATGCGTTTTTCTTGTCCTGCAATGACTGGTTTGTAGAATTCCGTGCCTTCTAGTTCATCGGGTAAATATTGCTGATCTACCCAGCCACCAAATGTACCAATAGGTGTATTATGCGGATATTGATATCCTTCTACGCCGAGTACTTTTGCACCTGCATAGTGAGCATCTCGTAAATGCATCGGGATGTCTCCTGTTTTACCAGCGTGAATAGCTGCTGTTGCTGCATCAATAGCAGCAATAGCTGAATTGGATTTTTCTGCTAGACACATTTCAATAACAGCATGTGCAAGCGGAATACGTGCTTCCGGCATTCCAAGACGTTCAGCAGCCTGTACTGCTGCAAGAACATGTGAACCTACTTCAGGAGCAGCTAAACCTATATCTTCATAACTGATTACAAGCAATCGTCGACTGACCGCAACCAAATCACCATTTTCCAAACAGTTCGCTAAATAGTAGATTGCTGCGTTTACATCACTTCCACGAATAGATTTTTGTAATGCTGAAATAAGATTATAGAAGTGACTTCCTTTTTTATCCCCATAAACTCCGATGCGTTCTGCTAGATTTTTGACGATTGAATCTTGTACAATCGTCTCATCGTTTTCTTCATCTGAAGAATAGTAGACAGACTCCAAAAGAGTTAGTGCTTTTCGGGCATCTCCATGTGCAGCTTGTACGATGAGTGTACGTTGATCATCTGTCATGCGGATTTTATAACGACCTAGTCCGCGTTCTTTATCTTCTAAAGCTCGAAGTATCAATGTATCAATATCATCATCTGTCAATCTCTTAAGTTGCTTAATCTCTCCACAGCGGGATCGAATGGCAGGATTGACATCGTGAAATGGATTTTCGGTTGTTGCCCCTATTAATACAATTGAACCGTTTTCAACATGTGGAAGTAGAGTATCTTGTTGCAATTTATTGAAACGATGAATTTCATCTAAAAATAAGATGACTTGTCCTGATAATTTTGCTTCGCCTACAACATCCTCCACATCTTTTTTTCCTGCACGTGTAGCATTCAAGGCGAAAAATGGTAATTTAGAAGAACCAGCTATTGCAAAGGCAATCGATGTTTTTCCAATACCAGGTTCACCGTAAAGTAACATAGAAGGTATATGCCCATTTTTTATCATTTTATATAATGTAGTATTTTGTCCAATAATTTCTTGATGACCAACAACTTCATCAAGGTTACGTGGTCGCATACGAAAAGCAAGTGGTTCGTTCGGCATGCAGACACCTCCTTCATTTATTTGTATCCAGTAAGTTGTTGTAAATTTAATGTATCTTTACTAAGAAAAATTTATGTTATAAGTGATAAAGTAGTAGATAAAATTACTTGTTTTGATAATTAGACAAGTTTCGATAACTCGTAACAATAATCATAAATCATTCCCGAGTAGAATGAAAGGAAATATGCTATACTTTAATCTAGACAAATAGCTAATTTTAGAGGTGTATATATGAAAATATCAACAAAAGGTCGTTATGGCCTAACTATTATGATTGAGTTGGCTAAAGAATATGGTCAAGGACCAATCCCACTTAGACAAATTGCATCTGAGAACAACTTATCAGAAGCTTATTTAGAACAACTTGTTTCTCCTTTAAGAAACTCAGGCCTTGTAAAAAGTGTTCGTGGTGCATACGGTGGTTATATGCTGTCAAAAGCACCCCATTTAATCTCTTCAGCAGATGTGATTAAAGTTTTAGAAGGTCCAATTCAACCTGTTGAAGGTATTGAAGAAGAAGCTCCACCACAACGAGAGCTTTGGTTACGTGTTCGAGATGCTGTAAAAGACGTACTTGAAACAACAACACTTGATGATTTAGCAACTTATACAGAAGAACATAATGACGATGGCTATATGTTTTATATTTAAAAGGAGTTTTTTATCATGAAAGAAATTTATCTTGACCATGCTGCAACTTCTCCTATGCATCCAGCTGTAATTGAGAAGATGGCAGAAACTATGGGAGTAGTTTTTGGCAATCCCTCTAGTATTCATGGCATTGGTCGATATGCTCGCAAATATTTGGACGAAGCAAGAACAGTAATTGCAAAATCTATTGGTGCAAAAGACCGCGAAATCATCTTTACCAGTGGTGGTAGTGAAGCTGATAATTTAGCGATTACTGGTACAGCACATGCAAGACGTGCAGAAGGTCGCCATATTATTACAACACAAATCGAGCATCATGCAGTACTTCATACTTGCCAACAACTAGAAAGAGAAGGCTTTGAAGTGACATATCTTCCAGTCAACGAAAAAGGAATGATCTCACTTGATGATCTAAAAAAAGCTCTTCGAGACGATACCATTTTGGTAACAGTTATGTTTGGTAACAACGAAGTCGGTACATTACAACCGATTAAAGAAATCGGTGCCTTATTAAAGGATCATCAAGCGAGTTTCCATACGGATGCAGTTCAAGCATTTGGTATTCAAAAGATTGATGTCAATGAATTACAAGTAGATTTACTATCTGTTTCTTCTCATAAATTGAACGGCCCGAAAGGCTTAGGCTTTTTATATCAACGTGATAACGCAAAAATTCAACCAATTATTTTCGGGGGAGAACAGGAGCGCAAACGTCGTGCAGGAACTGAAAATGTACCGGCAGTTGTTGGTTTAGCAGAAGCTACAAAAATTGCACAAGATAGTTTTGAAGAAAAACAACAATTATTTAAACAATTCCGCAAAACATTTTTAGATAAATTAGATCAAGCAGGTATCACTTATCATGTAAATGGTGATGAAGTTGACTATTTACCTCATGTTTTAAATATTAGCTTTAAAGGAATGGATGTAGAATCTTTTTTAGTTAATTTGGATATCGCAGGTATAGCAGCTTCAAGTGGTTCTGCATGTACAGCTGGTTCTATCGATCCTTCACATGTACTAGTTGCTATGTACGGAAAAGATGCCGATGAACTCCGCAACTCTATTCGCTTTAGCTTTGGCTATGGCTTAACACTGGAGGACATTGAAACAGCTGCAGTTAAAACAATCGAGATCGTAAAACGTCTAGTGAAATAATAGAAAAAGGTGAAACAATATGAACGTAACGAAAGACCCCTCACAAACCCGGGTTGTCGTCGGAATGTCTGGAGGAGTCGATTCTTCTGTGACGGCTTACTTATTAAAGAAACAAGGCTATGACGTCATCGGTATTTTTATGAAAAACTGGGATGATACAGACGAAAATGGTGTTTGTACAGCTACAGAAGATTATGAAGATGTCATTAAAGTTTGCAATCAAATCGGAATTCCTTATTATGCAGTAAACTTTGAAAAACAATATTGGGATAAAGTATTTACTTATTTCTTAGAGGAATATAAAGCAGGTCGTACACCAAATCCTGATGTTATGTGCAACAAAGAAATCAAATTTAAGGCATTCCTAGAACATGCTTTAAAACTTGGTGCTGATTATGTGGCAACAGGGCATTATGCACGAGTAGAAGTACGAGACGGTGAAACAAGAATGTTACGCGGCGTCGATCAAAACAAAGACCAAACGTATTTCTTAAACCAATTATCTCAAGAACAATTGTCGAAAGTTATGTTCCCAATTGGAGAATTAGAAAAACCTCGTGTCCGTGAAATCGCAGCTGAAGCAGGTTTAGCAACTGCCAAGAAAAAAGACTCAACAGGTATCTGTTTTATCGGAGAACGTAATTTCAAAGAGTTCTTAAGTCAATACTTACCTGCGCAACCAGGCAATATGGAAACATTTGATGGTCAAGTGATGGGCAAACACGATGGATTAATGTATTACACAATTGGACAACGTCATGGCCTTGGAATCGGCGGAGATGGTGATCCATGGTTTGTACTAGGAAAAGATTTAGAAAGAAATGTCTTATTAGTTGGTCAAAACTTCTATAACGATAAACTATTTTCTACTAGCTTAACTGCAGTGAAAACAAGTTTTACAACACATCGCGAAATGCCTAAAAAGTTCAAAGCTACAGCTAAATTCCGTTATCGTCAAAAGGACGTACCTGTAGAAGTAGAAATTTTAGGCGAAGATAAATGGCAAGTTACCTTTAGTGAACCAACGCGTGCTATCACACCAGGACAATCTGTTGTTTTATACGATGGAGATGAATGTCTAGGTGGCGCTACGATTGATGAAGTATTTAAAAATGGCGAAAAACTAACTTACGTTGGGTAATATAGAGGTGATAGAAATGGATTTTAATGAAGAAGGCGTAAAAGCTATTCAAGAAAAACGTTATGAAGATGCAGCTAAAGCATTTACTCAAGCAATAGACGAAAATCCTAATGATCCAGTGGGTTATATTAACTTCGGTAATCTACTAGCATCAATGGATGATATAGAACGAGCAGAACGTTTTTTCCAAAAAGCAATAACATTAGATGAAAATACGGCAACAGCATACTACGGTTTAGCGAATTTATATTATAATTCAGAAAGATATTTAGAAGCTGCAAAATTATATGAGAAATCAATTCGTCATGGAATTGAAGGTGCTGATGCCTATTATATGTTAGGTAAAAGTTTTGAACATGAAGGACAACATAAGCTTGGCCTGCCTTATATGCAACGAGCAGCTGAACTTGCACCGCAAGATTTACAAATAAGACTATCTTATGGCATTATGCTATGTACATTAGAATTATTTGAACAAGCAGAGAAAGAACTAAAGTTTGTCATCGATGAAGATTGGAATAATGCAGATGCTCACTATAATTTAGGAGTATTATATGCTGTTTCTACCGACCAAATTGATGATGCAATGTATCATTTAAAACAAGCTTATACATTACAACCTGAATTTGAACAAGCACGATATATTCATGACATGCTTGCGATGAAAAAGAACTAATTTGAAAGAAGGGGACAGAGTTGACTGGGAATTTAACATTATTTACAGACGAGCAGCTTTTTATCGTCGGTCGACCTGTCGTTACCATTTTTCATAATGCACAAAATTTGTTTTCAATTGTAAAGTTGAAAATTCAAGAAACAAATACGGACTATAAAGAAAAGGAAATAATCGTCACAGGTTATTTTCCTAAAGTTGTCGAGGATGCTATATACCGCTATACAGGTCAACTGAAGCAACATCCTAAATACGGCCTACAGTTTCAAGCTGCTACTTTTGAAAAAGAGATTCCAGCAACTGAAACTGGGGTCGTTCAATATTTAGCTAGTGATTTATTCCCTGGAATCGGTCGTCGTACTGCTGATATTATCGTCAAAAAACTAGGGGCAAATGCTATCAAAGTGATTATTGAAAACCCAGATGCATTAGATGAAATTCCTCGATTAACTGAAGAAAAAAAGCAAACACTACGTTCAGTTTTGGAACAAAATCTTGGACTCGATCGCATTATGATTCAACTCAATGAATGGGGATTTGGCGCACAAATTGCAGTGAAGATTTACCAAATGTACGAAGGTGAAACATTGCAAGTGTTGCAAAAAAATCCTTATCGATTAATTGAAGATATTGAAGGAATTGGTTTCCAACGTGCAGATGAACTTGGTGCAAGATTACATATAACAGGAAACCATCCAGATCGGATTAAAGCTGCGATTTTACATCTTTTGAATGTAGCTGCACTATCAGAAGGACATGTTTTTCTTGATGCTAGTGAAATAATACCTGAAGCTAAACGACTTCTAGAAACAAGCCAACGATGTGCGATAGAATACGATGATATCTCAAAATGTATTATCGAATTAGGTGAAGATGGTAAAGTATGTGGCGAAGAAACAAGAATCTATATGCCCTCACTCTATTATTCGGAAATTGGTATTGCATCGAAAATAACTGAACTAGTCAAAAAAAACAAAGAACATTCTGCTTTTCCAGCATCAGAAATTCGTAAGCGAATAGGGGATGCTGAGGAAAGGTTTGGTGTTAGTTATGCAGAAACGCAAATCGAAGCAATTGAAACCGCCATTAATTCCGCTGTAATGATCTTAACAGGTGGTCCAGGTACTGGGAAAACAACTGTTGTCAAAGGAATTGTAGATGTCTATGCAGAATTGCATGGGTTGTCATTGAATCCAAAGGAGTATGCCGAAAAAGATGAAGATTTTCCAATTGTTTTAGTTGCTCCAACAGGTCGTGCAGCAAAACGACTTAGCGAATCTACTGAACTCCCTGCGATGACTATTCACCGATTATTAGGATTTACAGGTCAAGAAAAAGATGAAGATTCAGATCGCGAAGTCGCGGGTAGACTTATAATCGTGGATGAAATGTCGATGGTAGATACTTGGTTAGCTCACCAATTATTAAAAGCATTGAACGATGATTGCCAAGTGATTTTTGTTGGGGACCAAGACCAACTACCACCAGTTGGGCCAGGGCAAGTACTAAAAGACTTACTTGCCTCGAAGTCAATTCCAACTGTTGAACTTACCGATGTTTATCGTCAATCAGAAGGTTCTTCAATTATTGAACTGGCACATCAGATGAAACAAGGCGAAATACCTCAAGACTTAACAGTTAAAACAAGTGATCGATCATTTATCCGAGTTGGTCAAGAGCAAATTGCAGATGTAGTTGGTCAAGTAGTGAAAAGTGCCATAAAAAAAGGATTTTCTATTCATGACATACAAGTATTAGCACCGATGTATCGGGGAACTGCTGGTATTGATGCTTTGAACAAATTGCTGCAAGAACTTTTGAATCCTAAGAAAAGCGAAAAAACAAAAGAAATTGCTTTTGGAGATACGATTTATCGAATTGGTGATAAGGTATTGCAACTCGTCAACCAACCAAATAATAATGTATTCAATGGAGATATGGGGGAAGTAATTTCCATTATAAAAGCGAAAGAAACGGTTGAAAAAACAGACTTATTAATAGTTTCTTTCGATGGTATTGAAGTAACATATCAAAAAGGTGATTTAAATCAACTAACACTAGCGTATTGTTGCTCGATTCATAAATCCCAAGGTAGCGAATTTCCAATGGTAATTATGCCGATTGTTAGAAGCTATTCTAAAATGCTTCGGAAGAATTTACTCTATACGGGTATTACAAGAGCTAAAAACTTTCTTATCCTTTGTGGAGAACCTGATACTTTTATCTATGGTTTCCAAAGAACTGATGATTCAAAAAGGCATACTAGTCTGGCAGATCGGTTAATGAGTGATACACCTGTTGAAAAAAAAGTGAAAAGTCCTATAGAAAATGTTGACTCATCATCAGAAACGATAAATGTAGAAGAAGCCCCTATAGAATCAGATTTAGCAGAAACGAATGGAGAACCTGCTAAGCTGACTATGGAGAATGTATATAGCATCCATCCCATGATCGGCATGAATGGTATTAGTCCATATGACTTTATGAATAATGAGAATTGACATAATGACAGGCATTTTTTAAAATAAGAAAGAGAAAAAATGGATACAACTAGTCATATAACGCAAATGTACTATTTTTAAACCCTATATTTAGAAATCGTTGAAGGAAAAAAGTACTTATTGGAAAGTGTTCAGAAAGAGATTCCTTGGCTGCGAGAATCTTCAACTTCCAATTTGGAAAAGCTCGTCCTGAGTGCAGTTAAAAACTGTCGTTAACCGCGTTAAGGTAAAGTAAGAGATAATAGTGTAAATTATTATAATTAGGGTGGTACCGCGAATATAACCTTCGTCCCTTTTAAGAGGATGGGGTTTTTTTTATTGTATTAAAGGAGGAAATAATTTCTATGCAAACATCTGCAGAAATTCGTCGTAAATTCATTCAATTCTTCGAAGAAAAAAATCATAAACAAGAGCCAAGTATGCCACTTGTTCCAATTAATGACGCATCATTACTTTGGATTAACTCTGGTGTAGCAACATTAAAAAAATACTTTGATGGTTCCGTTATACCTGAAAATCCACGTATAACAAATGCTCAAAAAGCAATTCGTACAAACGATATCGAAAATGTTGGTAAAACAGCAAGACACCATACTTTCTTTGAAATGCTTGGTAACTTTTCTATCGGTGATTACTTTAAAAAAGAAGCTATTCATTTTGCTTGGGAATTTTTAACTGATCCAAAATGGATGGGATTCGATGGTGCTAAATTATCCATTACAATTCACCCTGAAGACCAAGAAGCATATAATATTTGGAAAGATGAAATCGGTGTGCCTGAAGAACGCCTAATCCGTTTAGAAGGTAACTTCTGGGATATTGGTGAAGGTCCAAGTGGTCCAAACTCAGAAATCTTCTATGATCGTGGCGAAGAATATGGCAATAACCCAAAAGACCCTGAATTATATCCAGGTGGGGAAAATGAACGTTATCTAGAAATTTGGAACCTTGTGTTCTCACAATTCAACCATAATCCAGATGGTACTTACACTCCACTACCAAAGCAAAATATTGATACAGGTATGGGACTTGAACGTATGGCTTCAGTTGTCCAAAATGTACCTACAAACTTTGATACAGATTTATTTATGCCAATCATTGAAAAAATTGAAGAATTTGCAAATCGCAAATATAAACGCCCTAACGAAATAGATTTCAATGAAATTTTCGGTAGTGAAGAAGATATAAACACACCATTCAAAGTAATCGCAGACCATATTCGTACTGTAGCATTTGCTATTGGTGATGGTGCTCTACCTTCAAATGAAGGCCGAGGCTATGTATTACGTCGTTTATTGCGTCGTGCTGTTCGTTATGCAAAACAAATTGGTATTGAAAAGCCATTTATGTTCGAATTAGTTTCAACTGTTGGTGCAATTATGGCTGATTTTTATCCACAAGTACAAGAAAAGGCAGAATTTATTTCACGTGTTATTAAAAACGAAGAAGTTCGTTTCCATGAAACACTACACGATGGTTTAGCTATTTTCAATGAAGTTGTAGAATCACAAAAAGCAAAAGGTGAAACAGTTATTCCAGGCGCTGATGCATTCCGTTTGTATGATACGTATGGTTTCCCAGTAGAACTTACTGAAGAATATGCTGAAGAAGTAGGTATGACAGTAGATGAAGCTGGTTTTGAAGCTGAAATGGAAGCACAACGTGAGCGTGCTCGTAATGCTCGTCAAGATGTTGACTCTATGCATGTACAATCAGAAGTGTTAGCAAACTTAAAACAAGAAAGTACTTTTGTTGGTTACGATACATTAGAAACAAATACAAGAGTTGCTGCAATGGTTGTTGGCGGACAAGAAGCAAAAACAGCATCTGAAGGTGACGAAGTATTAGTTATTTTAGCTGAAACACCATTTTATGCAGAAATGGGTGGACAAATCGCAGACCATGGTACAATTTCAAACGATTCATTCACTGCATCTGTCAAAGATGTACAAAAAGCACCAAATGGTCAACCGTTACACACTGTACTTATTGAATCTGGTGAAATGCATGTAGAAGATGAAGTGTTCGCAAAAGTCGATCGCGCTGAACGAAACTTAATTGTGAAAAACCATACTGCAACTCACCTTTTACAACGCGCATTAAAAGATACTCTTGGCGAACATGTAAACCAAGCAGGTTCATATGTAGGGCCAGATCGTTTACGTTTCGACTTCTCTCACTTTGGTGCTGTGACAAAAGAAGAATTAGAAAAAATCGAACAAATTGTCAATGAAAAAGTTTGGGAAGGCATTCAAGTCGTTATCGAAGAAATGCCGATTGCAGACGCAAAAGCAATGGGAGCAATGGCATTGTTCGGAGAAAAATATGGTGATGTTGTTCGAGTTGTTCAAGTATCTGACTACTCAATTGAATTATGTGGTGGTATTCATGTAAAAAATACTTCTGAAATTGGCTTCTTCAAAATTATTTCCGAAGGTGGTATCGGGGCAGGTACTCGACGTATCGAGGCAGTTACAGGACAAGCAGCATATATTGCCGCAAAAGAAGAACAACATATTCTAGAACAAGCTGCGGGACTTCTAAAAGCAAATCCAAAAGATTTGGTTGCTCGTGTAGAAGGATTACAACATGAGTTAAAAGAACAACAACGTGAAAATGCATCACTTTCAGCTAAAATTGCTGGAGCTCAAGCATCTAATATTCTTTCTGCAGCTCAACAAATTGGTAATGTTACAGTTCTTTCTACAAAAGTAGATGCAAAAGATAATAATCAATTACGCCAATTAATGGATGATTTAAAAGGTAAAATGGATAACAGCATAATTGTTCTTGGAGCAACAGCTGGTGAAAAAGTTATGTTATGTGCAGGTGTAACAAAAGATATAGCAGGTGGAAATTATCACGCTGGTAATATCGTCAAACATGTAGCAGAACAATGCGGTGGTAAAGGCGGCGGTCGCCCTGACATGGCAATGGCTGGAGCAAAAGATGGCTCAAAATTGGCAGAAGCGTTGGATTCTGTGTATAATTATGTAAAATCTATTTAAAAGGCATTAAGAATCAGGTATACTAAAAATTATAAGATGTTTTAATTTCCAACAACTTTAAAGTGAGGTGCTGAGCATGAGTAAGTTTGATCAAACGATGAAATTTAATTTCCCAGAAGAATCTATGGAACAAGAAGTAAGAGAAACCATGCTTCATGTTCATGCAGCACTAGAAGAAAAAGGGTACAACCCGATTAACCAAATAGTTGGATACCTATTATCGGGAGATCCCGCTTATATTCCTCGTCATCAAGATGCTCGTAACAAAATTCGTAAGCTTGAACGTGACGAAATTTTAGAAGAACTAGTTAAGTTCTATATTAAGAAGAATAACGGAGCAAAATGATGAGAATAATGGGTTTAGATGTAGGCTCCAAAACTGTTGGAGTAGCAGTTAGCGACGCCCTTGGGTGGACAGCTCAAGGCGTTGAAACTGTTAAAATTGATGAGGAAAATGGTGAATTCGGTATCGAAAGAATCAGTGAACTCGTCCAACAATATGGAGTAACGGAATTCGTTGTTGGATTCCCGAAAAATATGAATAATACAATTGGTCCCAGAGGAGAAGCATCACAAGCTTATGCAAAGCTTTTAGAAGATACTTTTTCAATGCCTGTCACACTTTGGGACGAGCGTTTAACTACGATGGCAGCAGAACGATTGCTTATTGAAGCAGATGTTCGACGCAAAAATCGTAAAAAAGTCATTGATAAGATGGCTGCGGTCATGATCCTACAAGGATTTTTAGACCGAAAACAATTATGAGGTGAAAAAATGGAAGAAGAATTAGAACAACGTCATATCACAGTCGTTGATGAAGATGGTAATGAGCAACTTTGTGAAGTGCTTCATACATTTGACTCTGCAGAATTTGGAAAATCTTATGTCCTTTATTCTGTAATTGGTTCTGAAGATGAAGATGGTACTGTTGAAATTTTCGCATCATCTTTTATTCCTTCTGATGATGGTACAGATGGTGAATTATCACCAATCGAAACCGAAGAAGAATGGGATTATATTGAATCTGTTATTGAAGAATTAGATGAAGGAATTGAGCAAGAATAAGTAACTCAAATAATCAGAAGAGGTGACTGGAAATGACACAAGAACACGAACACAATCACGAACATATTATTGCAGTAGACGATGAAGGAAATGAACAAGTATACGCTGTACTATACACTTTCGATTCAGACGACTTCGGTAAATCATATGTACTGTATTATAAAGAAGGCGCAGAAGAAGGCGAAGAAGTAGAAATTTTTGCATCTGCAATCAACCCTGCTGAAGATGGTGAAGGTGGAGAACTTGTTCCTATCGAAACAGACGAAGAATGGGATATGGTTGAAGAAGTATTAAACACTCTTGATGCTGAATTTGGTGAAGAGTAACGAGTAAAATCGCCCAAGCGGAATGAGTACTTAGCATTCCGCTTTTTTTATTGAAAGTGAGTCCAATCATCAGGCTGGATAAGTTTACAATAAGCGAGATATACTCTTTTCAAAGGAGGACTTGCAATTGAGTACAAATTCATCAAAAAAAGATCAAATCAATATGTTAAAAGAAAGACAAGCAGAAAAAAAGCTTGTTCGAAAAATTGTATTAATCATTTCGACTATAATTGTAGCACTAGTACTTGTTGTAGGGATTAGTATGTATTTCTATATAAAAGGTGCATTGAAACCTGTAAACGAAAGTGCTAACAAATCAGTAAAAATAGAATTTCCAATTGGTTCTTCTTTAGATTCAATCTCGCAAACTTTAGAAGAAAAAGGAATTATCAAAAATGCTAAAGTATTTAAATACTATGCAAAATTCAAAAATGAATCAGCCTTTCAAGCTGGTACATATGAATTAACACAATCAATGACCATTGATGAAATTATTAAAAGTTTAAAAACAGGAAAAGTTTATCGCCAACCTGAATTTACGATAACCGTTCCTGAAGGATTGACTCTTGACCAAATAGCTGAACGAGTATCTAAAAGTACCGACTACTCTAAGAAGGAATTTATGGATTTAGTGACAAGTAAAGAATTTGTAAAGGATATGAGAAAAAAATATCCTAAAACGGTCACTAAGGCTGTATACAACAAGAATATTCGTTATGCACTAGAAGGATATTTATACCCATCAACATATCCATTCTTTGAAGAAAAACCTAAACTTGAAGAGATAGCTGAACAAATGGTTGCTCAAACAGATGAAGTTGTAGGATCATACGCAGTACAATTGAAAGAAAAACGAATGTCTGTTCATAAATTTTTGACTTTTGCCTCATTGCTCGAACGAGAAGCTACAGCTAAAGCAGATCGTGAAACAATTGCAAGCGTATTTTACAATCGTATTGATAAAAAAATGCCATTACAAACAGACCCAACTGTTCTCTATGCTTTAGGAAAACATAAATCTCGTGTATTGTACAAAGATTTAGAAGTCGATAATCCATACAACACATATAAGAACGCAGGGTTACCACCAGGTCCAATTTCTAATGCAGGTAAAGAGTCGTTAGAAGCAGCTATTAATCCAGCTGAAACCGACTATCTATACTTTGTAGCAGATGAAAAAGGAAACAACCATTTCTCTAAAACATACAATGAGCATTTAAATAAAGTCGATCAACATATTAAATAACCAGATAGAAGAAAGGCGACTCTCGCTTTTCTTCTATTTTCATGATAAGATAAAGTGTATTTTTATAATAAGGTTTTGATTATGATAGTGTTTTTTACGAATCATATGATTTAACAGTATTCATAAACAACCAATCTAATAACAAAAGTAGCTCATTTAGCTACTGGATCAGAAATGAAGGAGTGAGTGTTGAATGGCTATTTCGGATGCATATACAAAATCCTTCATTCAACCACGTAATGCATTACTAATGGAAATGGAACAATTTGCAGAAGAAAACTATGTTCCTATTATGCAATTACCAGCAATTGAAATCTTACTTCAAATGCTTCGTATACAAAATCCCGCCACAATTCTAGAAATCGGAAGTGCTATTGGTTACTCAGCAATTCGTATGGCTGAAACCGTTAAGGATGCCAAAATTGTTACAATCGAACGTGATGAAACAAGGATTGAACAAGCGAAGCAATTCCTATCAAAGTCCGATGTGAAAGATCATATTGTATTACTTGAAGGAGACGCGTTAGAAGTGGATGTAGAAAGTACCTATCCATCTTTTGATGCTGTTTTTATTGATGCTGCAAAAGGGCAATATAAAAAGTTTTTTGAAAAGTATAGCCCACTTGTGAAAAAAGGCGGAATACTATACATCGATAATATGTATATGCATGGCCTTTCAGATTTAGATATGAAAGACGTGCCAAAGCGAAAAAGAACAATGATTCGAAATCTACACCAATTTGCTGAATGGATTATTGCCAATCCGGACTATCAATCCTCATTCTTCCCAGTTGGTGATGGGTTATTGATTTGTATAAAGAGGTGACCATTGATGAAAAAACCTGAATTACTCGTGACACCACAATCTATTGCCCACGTTAAAGCACTTATCCAAGCCGGAGCAGATGCTTTTTTAATAGGTGAACAACAATTTGGTTTGCGTTTAGCAGGAGAATTTACTATTGAACAAGTAGCAGAAGCTACAACTTTAATACATGATGCAGGGAAAAAAGTTTATGTTGCTATGAATGCCATTTTCCATAACGATCGTGTAGATGGGCTTGCGCCATATATGCGAAAATTAGCGAAAATAGGCGTTGATGGGATTGTCTTTGGCGATCCTGCTGTAATTATTGCAAAACGAGAAGCAGAAGTGGACATTCCATTACATTGGAGTCCTGAAACAATTGCCACTAACTGGTTCCAAGCAAATTACTGGGGAAAACGTGGCGCAACTCGTGCAGTACTAGCACGTGAATTGAGCATGGAAGAAATTATTGAGATTAAAGAAAATGCTGAAGTTGAAATTCAAGTACAAGTACATGGTATGACATGTATGTTCCAGTCAAAACGCCCACTACTAGGCCATTATTTCATGTATGAAGGAAAAGCTATGGAAGTTGAAAATCGTAAAAGTGCACGAAATATGTACTTATATGATAAAGAACGTAATAGTAGATATCCGATCTATGAAGATTTAAATGGAACACACATATATAGTCCAAATGATATGTGTATCATTGATGAACTAGATGAATTATTTGAAGCAGAGATTGACGCTTTTAAAATTGAAGGTGTCTTGCAATCTGAAGAATATGTTGTAACAGTAACAGAATGTTATCGTAAAGCAATCGATGCCTATGCAGAATCACCAGATACTTATTTTGATATTAAAGAAGAATTATTAGCGAAAATTGAAGAAATTCAACCTGAACTACGCCCACTTGATACCGGCTTCTTCTTTAAAGAAACTGTCTATTAGGAAGGAGGAGATCCTGTGACATTATTACAAAATGATCATATTAGTGAAATACGTGACGGTAAAAGAGTTATCGTCAAAAAACCAGAGTTATTAGCACCAGCTGGTAACTTAGAAAAATTGAAAATTGCTGTTCACTACGGCGCAGATGCAGTGTTTATAGGTGGACAAGAGTTTGGACTTCGTTCAAATGCAGGGAATTTCTCAATCGAGGAAATTCATGAAGGTGTAGAGTTTGCCAAAAAATATGGAGCAAGAATTTATGTAACTACAAATATTTTTGCTCATAATGACAATATGGATGGACTCGAAGATTATCTACGTGCACTTGAAAATGCTGGAGCAGCAGGAATTATTGTAGCTGACCCGTTAATCATTGAAACAAGTAAAAAAGTTGCACCAAAACTTGAAATTCACTTAAGTACACAACAATCTCTTTCAAACTGGAAAGCTGTTCAATATTGGAAAGAAGAAGGTTTACAACGTGTTGTTCTTGCCAGAGAAACAGGTGCAGAAGAGATTAAATTGATGAAAGAAAAGGTAGATATCGAAATCGAATCTTTCGTTCATGGCGCAATGTGTATCGCTTATTCAGGTCGATGCGTATTATCTAATCATATGACTGCACGTGATTCAAACCGTGGAGGTTGCTGTCAATCATGTCGTTGGGATTATGATTTGTATGCAGTAGAAGATGGTGAGTCAAAACCTTTATTTGATAAAGGTGATGAAGCATTTGCTATGAGCCCTAAAGACTTAAAACTTATCGAATCAATTCCGAAAATTATTGAATTAGGTATCGATTCGTTAAAAGTTGAAGGACGTATGAAATCTATCCATTATGTTGCAACAGTAGTCAGCGTTTATCGTAAAGTAATCGATGCTTATTGTGCAGACCCAGATCACTTCAAGATTAAACGTGAATGGCTTGAAGAATTAGATAAATGTGCAAACCGTGAAACTGCTTCTTCATACTTTGAAGGAGAACCAGGATACGAACAACAAATGTTTGGTGTACATGGTAAACAAACAAAATTCGACTTCGTAGGTATGGTTTTAGATTACGATGAAGAAACAAAAATGGTAACATTACAACAACGTAATTACTTCAAACCAGGAGATGAAGTAGAATTCTTTGGCCCTGAAATTGAAAACTTTACAGTTGTAATTAATGAAGTTTGGGATGAAGATGGAGAATCTTTAGATGCTGCACGACACCCATTACAAATCGTTCGCTTTAAATGTGAACATAAATTATATCCGCATAATATGATGCGCAAGGAGATGCGATAATGGGAAAAAAACGTCCAGTCCTAATTGGAATTGCTGGAGGTTCTGGTTCAGGTAAAACAAGTGTTACCCATGCCATCCATGATGTATTTAAAGAGCATTCAGTAGTTGTAATTGAACAAGATTATTATTATAAAGATCAAAGTCACTTAGAGTTTGAACAACGTCTGGAAACGAATTACGATCATCCAGATGCATTTGATACTGATTTATTAATTAAAGATATAAAACGTCTTTTAAATCGTGAAGCAATTGAGAAACCAGTATACGATTATGCACTTCATACTCGTTCAAAGGAAACGATTCATATTGATCCACAAGATGTCATTATTTTGGAAGGAATCCTTGTTTTAAGTGACCCAAGTCTACGGGATTTAATGGATATTAAATTATTTGTAGATACAGATGCAGATTTACGTATTATTCGCCGTATTTTAAGGGATATTAATGAACGAGGACGTTCAATGGATTCGGTTATTGAACAATATCTTTCAGTTGTTCGTCCAATGCATAACCAATTCATAGAACCAACAAAAAGATATGCAGATATCATTATTCCAGAAGGCGGACAAAATGAGGTAGCGATTGATTTAATGGTCACAAAAATTAAAACAATCCTTGAATCTGATAGTATTGTGTAATATCATGGTAAATGATGAACAAATATTCTTTTTAAAAACTATGTCGCATTCTTATTGAAATCGCGACATAGTATTTTTATTAAGTTAGGCTATGTTTATTTCATATGAATTTTATTGTGAGCATATCATGCATATAAACGATTCAATCGAGTGTCCACTAGTGGAAGGGCTTTACTTCTTTTGGTCTATATAAAGCGGATTCTTCACATATATAAATATCGATTAACAGAGCCATTAAGCTAAGATGTAAGTTAAGGAGTGAATGTAAATGTCAACTGAAAAACAATATCCAATGACTGCCGCTGGTAAGAAAAAATTGGAAGAAGAATTAGAATACTTAATCACTACAAAACGTAAAGAAGTAGTAGAACGTATTAAAATAGCTCGTGGTTTCGGTGACCTTTCTGAAAACTCAGAGTATGATGCAGCAAAAGACGAACAAGGTTTCGTAGAAGGACGTATTACACTTCTTCAAACTATGATTCGTAACGCAATGATTATTGAAGAAGGTACAAGTGCTTCTGACATTGTTACAATCGGCCGTACTGTAACATTCAAAGAGCTTCCAGATGAAGATCCAGAAACTTATACAATCGTTGGTTCAGCAGAAGCAGACCCATTTGAAGGACGTATTTCAAATGATTCACCAATTGCCAAAGGTCTATTAGGTAACAAGGTCGGCGATAAAGTTAAAATCGTCACTCCTGGTGGAGATATGGACGTTCAAATTATCGAAATCAAATAATTTATTTTTGATTTACTAAAAAGACTTTTATAGCGAGTATGAGAACGGATGAATCCTTCTCATACTCGCTTTTTCACTTAAAGCTATGGATTTCAGAATTCTTTCATTCAAAAAAGTTATTACATTATGCATCAGTTAGAATATTTCCTAACAATGGTTCATATAGATGTCATTAGTTGCGTTTTTGGTATTTGCTAGAAGATATATTCCATTCTATGCTATGATAATTATGATATAGGCAACCTTTGTTAGCTTCAACCTAGAACCAAATTTAAAGATGAACAGGGGGAGTACATATGGCTGAAATTGGACGTCGATATAAACCAAAAGAAAAAAAGCCTAAAAATACAGGTAAGAAAAAAATGGACAAAATTTTAAATGTTTTAATCGGAGTAGTAGTTGTCCTAATATTAATAGTTGCTGGTTTTATCGTGATTGGCGGCTCAGATAGCAAAGATACTGCAAATGATAAAGTGGCAAAAACAGTTGAACAAGACAATGATAAGCAAGATGAAAAAATAGTAGAAAAAAATAATTCAAAAGAGCTAGAAAAAGAGAAAGCTAAACAAGCTGAGGAATCTCAAAAAAAGGATGAACAAGATCAAACTCAGACAGAAGATACGAATGATGTAAATTCTGCAGCAGAAAATACAAGTGAAGAAAATAATAGTAATCTAGCAACTGATGAAGAAAGCAATTCTACAGCAACTAATTCCAACTCTAGTAGTTATAACTATGAAGAAAGTGAAACAGCTACTACTGAAACATCTGGGGATGCTAATGTATTAAAAGTCGTTACTGACTCAAATTGGAAACCTACAAAAACTTCTCAAAAAGATAAGGGCAGTTCCCATGTATCTAGCTATACTAAAGGATCTGTCGATTGGAACGAAAAAATTACAACCATTGCAAATACAGCTGGTCTAGATGAAAAAGATATGATTGTATGGTATGTAAAAAATGGAGGCAGTCCAGATACATCTGTTGGGATTGTTTCATCAAAAGATAAGGAAAAAAGTTATCGCGTATCGTTGAAATGGGTTCCTGAAGAAGGTTGGAAACCAACAAAATTAGAAGTACTAAAAACGTATAAAGGTGCATATTAATATATAAGACGGTTATCCGGTTCTTGACGGATAACCGTTTTTTGCTTTAGATTAAAAAGAGAAGGTTGCTTGTCACGCCAAAGTATCAGTTATTGTGAAGGTATTTCAATAATTTTGAAGATAGATTATATGGATCATTTGAACTGAAAACTTGACTGATTCAAAGTTTTTACTAAAGCTTGATAGAAAAGCACCGTATAAGAGAGGAAGATTTATCAAATGAAAATTGCTGTAATTGGCGCAATGGAAGAAGAAGTAGAATTATTAAGAAGCACACTTCAAAATACATCAACTAAAACTATTGCTAATAGTGAATATACAGAAGGTACATACGCTGGAAAAGATGTAGTGTTATTAAAAAGTGGTATCGGTAAAGTAAATGCTGCGATGTCCACATCTATCTTGTTAAACGAATATAAACCAGATGTTGTGATTAACACTGGTTCTGCTGGTGGTTATGATGAAAATCTAGAAGTAGGTGCAATCGTTATTTCCGATGAAGTGCGTCACCATGATGTAGATGCAACTATTTTTGGATATGAAATGGGACAAGTCCCACAAATGCCAGCATCTTTTAAATCTGATGAGCAATTGATGAAACTTGCAGAAGAAGCAGTAGCAGAAATAGGAGAACATCAATTTGCAGTTGGTTTAATCACAACAGGTGATTCGTTTATGAATGATCCAGTTCGAGTTGAAAAAGTAAGAGGTTATTTCCCAACTATGAAAGCAGTTGAGATGGAAGCAGCAGCAGTTGCACAAGTTTGTTATCAATTTGGTACTCCATTTGTAGTGATTCGTGCTTTATCAGATATAGCAGGTAAACAATCAAATATAAGCTTTGATGAGTTTTTACCAGTTGCTGCAAAACATTCAACACAAATTGTATTAAAAGTTATTTCTAAGTTATAAGGTGTCACAATTCTGTCATCTATTTGACCTTATATGTTCAAAAACACCCCCTAGTAAGACATCTCGAGAGTGATAAGATATAGGTAAATAAGTTACTACATTCTAGGGATGTTTGGAGGGGTTAATATGACATTCATCATGATTGGCTCTATGGCTATAACTGCAATTTTAAGCCTAATTATGGTTTCAGAAGTTGCTTAGACTAATGTTCTAAATTACACGTTAAAAGGAGTTTCCCAGACAATTTGGGCAACTCCTTTTTTACGTCATATTTTTGGCAACCTCATCCTTCTTAGATTAGTAAGATGTAAGGAACCTTTCGGAACAATTAATGAGCTATAAATCAGGAGTTTTTACGCTTAAAGTGCTGATAAAGTTTGATCAATGCCCTTTTCTCAATTCTACTCACATAACTTCTTGAGATATTCATCTCCTGAGCAATTTCTTTTTGTGTTTTGGCCTCCTGTTGCCCAAGTCCATACCGTTGTTGAATAATAGATAATTCTCTTTCATCAAGTAAATCTAGGTGTTCATACAGTTTTTGTTCTTCTTCAAGGCGTTCAATTTGTTGTTCAGTAGAGGGTGCATCACTTTGAAGAAAATCAGCGATTTCAAGAGGGTTTCCATCTTTGTCGGAACCAATTGTTTCAAAAAGGGAAACATCCTTTTGTACCTTTTTTTGGCTTCTTAAATGCATAAGAATTTCATTTTCAATACATCGTGCAGCATATGTGGCTAATCGGGTTTTCTTCTGAGGTGTAAAACTGGCAACGGCTTTCATCAAACCAATTGTTCCTATTGAAATATAATCATCTAATTGTTCATGTTTTGGATGGAATTTTTTAACTACATGCGCGACTAAGCGCATGTTTCTTTCGATTAGTTCCATTTTGGCTGATTCATCACCATTTAAATAGCGTTCAAGACATTCTGCTTCTTCTTCCTTCGTAAAGGGCTGAGGAAATGATTGCCCTTTTAAATAGCCAAGTAATACGGGGAGATCAACCCAAAGCTGTAGGATGGCTGTTAAAAGGGTACTTATGATCGTCATCCTTTCGTAAGTGTTTAATACAACATATGACATGAACCTCTTTTTTACAACAAAAAAATGACCTACATTGGTAGATCATTAAAAAATAATTTTTATACTTTTTTTAAAGAAAATGTACTAATCATCAAAATAGATAAGATTGGGAACAAAAACATATAAAAAACAGTTGAAAATAGAGGTATAAAGAAAAATGATACCGTTAAAATAGCGCCTGCTGCTGTTATAGGTAAACCACAAAAGTAACCGTTCGATTCAGTAATATTAAACCTAGCGAGACGGAATGCTCCACAAGCGATGTATAATACAGCTACAATCATCCCGATTGTACCAAATTGCATCAGAGTCATTTCGTACATTAATATCGCAGGAGCTACTCCAAATGATATAATATCACTCATGGAATCCAGTTGTTTACCTAGTTCAGACTCTTGGTTAAATTTTCTAGCTACTTTACCATCATAACGATCTAAAAACGCAGCGATAAAAATAAATAAAACTGCGAAATTATATGATTCATGTATAGTCGCCATTATTGAGGCTCCACCAAATGAGATATTTCCGATTGTAATTAAATTAGCAATATGTGATTTCATTTTTTTAATTGTGGTATCCACTTTATGAATAAGAAACAATGGACAGCACTCCTTTATTTGTTCAGTATTATAATATTATACTGCTTTTTAAGTGTTACTGTAAAACTATTTCAGAAAGAGGTATTGAATTGTTAAGAGAAAAAATATACCAATCAATAGTCGAGTTAACGAATGGAAGATGGTCATCTTTTTTACTTAAGCGATTTACAACATCAAGAATTAGTAAAAGATTGATTTCATCCTACATAAATATATACGGAATAAAACTAGATGAGGTTTCAGAAAAAAAGGAAGAATTTCAAAATCTTCAAGAATTCTTTATTAGACATTTAAAAGAAGATGCAAGACTTATTGAAGTTGGTAAGCATGTTTATACAAGTCCTGTAGATGCAAAAATTGAATCATTTGGTGATATTCAAAAAAACACTATATTTTATGTCAAAGGAAAATCATATGATTTAAAGGACTTATTAGCTAAAGAAGAAATTGTTGACCAGTATGTAAATGGAAAATATATTGTCTTTTACCTTAGCCCGGCTGATTACCACCGGTTCCATAGCCCAATTGACGGAAAGGTAGTTAACCAATTCACACTTGGGAGAAAATCGTACCCTGTTAACAGTCTAGGATTAACATATGGAAATCAACCAATTTCAAAAAACTATCGTCAAATTACAGAACTGGTCACGAATAACGGATCGCGTTGTGCTTTTATTAAAGTTGGAGCGATGTTTGTCAATTCGATTCATATTACTAATACAAAAGAAGAATGGAATAAAGGGGAAGAAGTTGGTTTTTTTGGGTTTGGTTCAACGGTTGTAATGTTATTTAATGAAAACAGCATTCAATTTTTAGAGAATGTTGTACAAGGAACGCACATACAGGTGGGTCAAGCGTTCGCACATATGTTATAATTTTAGAAGTTAGTTGCAGTGCGAAAAAACTGAAGTACTTATAAGAATAGGAGAAAGAAATTTGTATAAATTGATCATGCCAAAGGAATTTGTCTTTTCAGTATTTGACATTACGCCTGAAAAGCTAAAGAAAACGGGCATAAGAGGGATTATTACAGACCTTGATAATACACTAATTGAATGGAATCGAGCAGATGCAACAGAGGAACTAATAGAGTGGTTCAAGAAAATGCATGATGCTGGAATTCAAATCGTCATATTATCAAACAATAAAGAACCTCGTGTCAAAAAATTTGCTGATCCATTGGGAATTCCTTATATATATAAAGCACGAAAACCACTTTCTAGTGGGTTTAAACGAGCACTTGAGCTATTAAAAATGAGACCAGAAGAAGTCTTAATGTTGGGCGACCAAATGCTTACAGATATGATGGGGGCAAACCGTAAAAAATTACATACCATCTTAGTAAAACCAGTAGCTCAATCGGATGGACTTGTAACTCGTTTTAATCGTTTTATCGAAAGACGTGTTTACAAATATTTAAGCAAAAAAGGTATTAAAACTTGGGAGGAAAAATAATGAACGAAATGCCACATTGTATCGGTTGTGGTACACAAATCCAAACAGAAGACAAAAATGCACCAGGATACGCACCTGCATCTACTTTAGAAAAAGAAGATGTGATTTGCCAACGCTGCTTCCGTTTAAAAAACTACAATGAGCTTCAACCAGTATCTTTAACAGATGATGATTTCTTACGTATTTTAAATGGCTTAGGAAAACATAAAGGGTTGATCGTGAAAATTGTAGATATATTCGATTTCAATGGAAGTTGGTTACCAGGCCTACATCGATTCGTAGGAAACAATCCTGTACTACTAATTGCAAATAAGGCAGATTTGCTTCCTAAATCCGTGAAAAAGAATAAGGTGATTAATTGGATTAAGAGAGAAGCTAAAGCACTTGGTTTAAAACCAATCGATGTTTTATTAGTTAGTGCACATAAAGGAAAAGGTATGCAAGAAGCCATGGATGCTATCGATGAATATCGAAATGGGCAAGATGTCTATGTTGTTGGATGTACGAATGTAGGGAAATCTACTTTCATTAACCGAATTATTAAACAAGCTACTGGTGCTGGCGATATTATTACTACTTCATACTTCCCAGGTACAACACTCGACATGATTGAAATCCCACTGGATGACGGTCATGCGATTTATGATACACCAGGAATTATCAATCACCATCAAATGGCACATTATATTGATCCAACAGAGTTGAAATATATAATGCCTAAAAAAGAGATTAAGCCGAAAATATTCCAGCTGAATGAAGAACAATCATTATTTGTTGGTGCTTTGGCACGTTTTGACTTTATAAAAGGAAAACGATCCGCGTTCACGGTGTATATTGCAAATGATTTAAATATTCATCGTACAAAATTAGAGAATGCAGATGAACTATATAAAAATCATAAAGGCGAATTACTTGCTCCGCCATCTGAAAAGTATATTGATCAACTACCAGAATTAGTACGTCATGAATTTTCGATTAAAGAAGCAAAAACTGATATTGTTTTCTCAGGCCTAGGCTGGATAACAATTCAAGATCCAAACGTAGTAGTTGCAGCATATGCCCCAGAAGGTGTAGAAGTTCAAGTTCGTCCTTCTTTAATCTAGGGGGAATTAATTTTGAGAAAATGGTATTCAGTAATTGGCGACCCGATTGAACATTCAATGTCGCCACTTATGCACAACGCTTGGATGGCAGAAGAAGGTAGAGATGCTAGTTATATTCCATTACATGTGAAGCCAGAGAATTTAGAACAAGCTGTTGCATCTTTAAAACTACTGGGGTGCAGTGGGTGGAATATTACAATTCCTCATAAAGAGAAAATTATTCCGTTTTTAGATGATCTCGATGAAATGGCACGAAAAATGGGAGCAGTGAATACTGTAGTTAGACAATCAGATGGTACGTATAAAGGCTATAATACCGATGGTTTAGGTTTTGTCCGTTCTTTAGAAGATGAGATAGGAGATAATCATCGTAATCAGCAGGTATTAATCATTGGAGCAGGTGGAGCAGCGCGTGGTATTGCATTTGCTTTGGTTGCTACAGGATATACGCATATTACGATTGCTAATCGTACTGTTTCCAAAGCGGAAGCTATTTGTGATGAGTTAGATGTTGATGCGAATGCTCTATCATTGGAAACGGCATCTGAACAACTGAACAAGTTTGAAATTCTTATTCAAACAACATCAGCTGGATTAAATCATAGTGAATTTGCATTACCTATTTCAATGGACCGATTATCAAGCACTGCAATTGTTGCAGATATTGTGTATAATCCTTTAATGACACCATTTTTAATTGAAGCAAAGAAAAAAGGAGCGACTGTCGTAACTGGACTCGGTATGTTCATCCATCAGGGTGCGCTTGCTTATAGTTATTGGACAGATTCGTATCCTGAAGCAAAAGTCGTACGTAGTCTTTTGCTTGAGCAATTAGGAGGAAAATAATCACATGTTAACAGGTAAACAAAAACGTTTTTTACGTGCGGAAGCACATCATTTACAACCCATTTTTCAAGTTGGGAAAGGTGGAGTAAATGAAGCAATGCTTGTTCAGATTAAACAAGCATTAGAAGTACGCGAATTATTAAAAGTCCGTATTTTAGATAATTGTGAAGTCGACAAACATGAAGTAGCTGAGCAATTAGCTGAAGGAACAAATGCAGAACTTGTTCAACTAATTGGTTTAACAGTTGTTTTATATAAACAAGCATCAAAACGCGAACATCGTAAAATCGAATTACCAAAAGTAAAATAAGGATTTGATGAGATGAAAAAAGTTGGTCTTCTAGGTGGCACTTTTAATCCTCCTCACATGGCACATTTATTGATGGCCAATGAGGCTTATGATGTTCTTGGATTGGATGAAGTCCGTTTTATGCCAAATGCTGTACCACCCCATAAAGTAAAACCGGAAGATGCCACTACAGAAGACAGGTTGCATATGACGGAACTTGCTATTCAATCGATTCCATACTTTAACATAGAACTGTATGAAATTGAACGTGGAGGAGTATCTTATTCATATGATACTTTGAAAGGTTTGACAGAACGTGAGCCTGATACAGAATTCTATTTTATCATTGGTGGCGATATGATAGATATGCTGGATGAATGGTACCATATAAAAGAACTGACAAAGTTAGTTCATTTTGTTGGTGTTCATCGACCAGGTACTTCTGGTGTTACAAATTTGCCGGTACAGCTAATAGAAGCACCACTTATGGATTTATCTTCAACGATGATTCGCAATCGATTACAAGAAGGACGAACTGTGACATTTTTAGTGCCGACAGCCGTTGAACAGTATATACGAGAGGAAGGTCTATATGGAACGCGATGAACTATTAGTAGCGATGAAAGACCGTATGCCGGAAAAACGTTATATCCATACAATAGGTGTGACGGATACAGCCATAAAACTTGCAAAACGTTTTGGAGAAGATCCTAAAAAAGCTGAGTTAGCAGCTATTTTACATGATTCATGTAAATATGCTGACCGTGATTGGATGAGACAAACCATTATTGATCAAAAGATGGATCCGACATTACTTCAATATCATCATGAATTGTGGCATGGTCCAGTAGGTGCGTATGTTGCAAAAACAGAATTTAATGTTACAGATGATGATGTATTAAATGCGATTCGTTTCCATACTACGGGACGAGTGGCACAAAGCAATTTAGAAAAGATTGTCTATATAGCAGATATGATTGAACCAAATCGTAAATTTCCAGGTGTAGATGAATTAAGAAAAGCATCTGAAGATTTGGCATTACACGATTTGATGATAAAATGCTTAGCGCATTCAATATCATTTTTAATTAGCAAACATCAACCTGTATTCCCTGATTCATTTGAATGCTATAACGATTTGTTATTGCAAAAGAAAGGATAAGTGAAAGAATGACAAAAAGTACATTATTAGATATTGCCTTTAAAGCAGCAGATGACAAACGCGCAGAAGATATTGTCATACTAAATATGCAAGGGATTTCTTTACTAGCAGATTATTTTTTAATTTGCCACGGTAATTCTGATCGTCAAACGCAAGCTATTGCACGTGAAATTGCAGATGCAGCACACAAAGCTGGATACCAAGTAAAACGCATGGAAGGCTTTGATTCAGCTAGATGGATACTTGTAGACCTAGGTGATGTAGTATGTCACGTTTTCCATAAGGATGAACGACAATACTACAATTTAGAACGTCTATGGGGAGATGCACCCGAAAAATTTGTAGCAGTTGAGCCAGAATGAGTAGCTACGGTCGATTTGCAGAAGTTTATGATGCATTAATGACAGATGTTCCGTACGACGACTATGTCCGTTGGGTTGAAAAATATGCACCTTCAGCACAACATAAAAAGTTATTAGATATAGGATGTGGTACAGGGACACTGACTGCAAAATTTGCTTCAAATGGTTATGAAGTAAGTGGATTGGATTTATCTGAAGAGATGCTGATGATAGCATCTCAGCGACTCATAGCGCAAAGTTATAATGTTCCTTTATATTGTATGTCAATGGATGAGCTCGAAGGTTTTGAAGAATTGGATATTGTAACAATTGCAATAGATTCTTTAAATTATGTACAAGAGCGCGAGGCTGTTCAAGAAACTTTTTCGCGTATTTATCAATCCCTAAAACAGGGAGGACAATTATTCTTTGATGTACATTCATTGTTTAAAATGGACGAGATCTTCATGGATTCTCCATTTACATATGACGATGGTGAAATTACGTATTTATGGGTAACAGAACCAGGAGAAGCACCGCATTCCGTTCATCATGATATGGTTTTCTATGTGCAACAGCAAAACGGTTTATACGAACGGTTTGAAGAATACCATTATCAACGAACTTTCCCGATAGAAATATATATCGAAATGTTACGTCATGCGGGCTTTCATGAAATTTTTGTTACAGCAGACTTTACTGATACGTCACCTACTGAAGAATCAGAAAGAATTTTCTTCCGTGCTATAAAATAGACTTTTCAAATATTGTAAAATCATTTATATTGGAATTAGTTCCATATCAATTGCCTTCTGAGAAGAAAGGATGTGTGAGCTAATTCCTTCTTTTTTGAAGAAAAATGCTAAAAAGTACGGCACCCCCATTGCTGTATTATTAGTATGTTTAGTCATATTTTATATCTCCAAACAATCGTCCACACCCCCACAGGACGAGCTATTCTCAACTATTCAGGATGATCAACAAGCAAGTACAGAAAAAACAGAACCAAAGGAGAAAAAGAATCAACAAGACGCCCAAAAACAAGGTATTGTAGCCACTACTTCAATCATGGTAGATGTTAAGGGAGCGGTCAAAAATCCTGGTGTTTATCAGTTAGATGCAGATAGTCGTGTCATTGACGCCATTTTACTTGCTGGCGGTTATGCGAAGAATGCACAGTCGCGTCAGATTAACCATGCGCAAAAATTACAAGATGAAATGGTCATTTATGTACCTCAAAAAGGTGAAGATACAGAAGAGGTTCTGGCTATTGCATCACAGCAAACGTCTACATCTGCACCGTCAACACAAGGAAGCACAGCACATGGAGAAAATTCGAATTTAGTGAATATTAATACAGCCGATGAAGCAGGATTAACAACATTAAATGGAGTTGGACCTGCTAAAGCTCAAGCTATTATTGCTTATCGCACAGAAAATGGCCCTTTCAAGACTATCGAAGAATTAAAAAATGTAACTGGAATTGGTGATAAGACTTTCGAATCGTTGAAAGATTATCTGACTGTAAACTGAAGCAAAATATTGACTGTTGAAAAAGCTAGTTTCTAAAACTAAACTAATAGTAGTACAACTAATCAGGAGGCATTCATATGGAGCGTATTACATGGAACCAATTTTTCATGGCACAAAGCCATTTATTAGCATTAAGAAGTACTTGCACAAGATTATCAGTCGGAGCTACGATTGTTCGAGATAAAAGAATTATTGCAGGTGGGTATAATGGTTCAATTTCTGGTGATGACCATTGTATTGATAAAGGTTGTTATGTAATAGACAATCATTGCGTTCGAACAGTACATGCGGAAGTAAATGCTTTGTTACAATGTGCGAAATACGGTACACCAACTGATGGTGCAGATTTATATGTCACACATTTTCCTTGTTTACCATGTACAAAATCTATTATTCAAGCAGGTATTAAAAGCTTATATTATGCAACAGATTATAAAAATAACCCATATGCATTAGAACTTTTGGAACAAGCAGGAGTAGAAGTCGTACATGTCCCATTTGACGAACGGAAAATTGACTTTTTAAGTAATGAAAAAATCGCACTATATGTTGATCTATTGTCGAAACTTCGTAATCATGGTGCAACAGCTGAAGAATTGGAGCCATATGAACAGAAGGTGGTAGAATTATTTGGTCTATCAACATTAGACATAAACTAATTTTTGTAGCACTTGTAATATTACTAGCCTCACTTGCGGCACATATAAACATTTGGTTATTAGGGTTGTTAATCCCTTTTAGTCTTTTTCTAAGGTGGAAAAAAGAAAACACTTGGATAATTGTAATCCTTGTTGGCATCTCTTTTTCTGCCTTTATTTATATCTCACAAACACTACAACATAGAGAAATGGATATTCCAAAAGAAACAACTTTAACTTGGACAGACACTTATACAATTAACGGAGCAAAACTTCGAGGATTTGCTTATTTAGAAAATGGAGCAAAAGTGTACGCGGTTCAAACCTTTCAATCTGAGCATGAAAAGCAGAACTACGAGCAAATTTCCTTAAGTGGTCACACTTTCCTGGTAAAAGGTAATTTAGTCCCTCCAACATTGCCCTCACATCAATTTGCTTTTTCAATGGAAAATTACATTTTAAGTCATGCTGCACAAGGAATATATGAAATTGAACAATCGACATATAAAGAAAAGAAAAACTCTCTTTCATCTTTACTAGCTGAGCAGAGATTTCGTGTAAAGAAGCACATTGAAGCTACATTTCCAAACAGTTTAATAGCAGAAGCGCAAGCACTTATTATTGGAGAACAAGAGAATGTAGACCAAGAGTTAAATAGAGCCTATCAAAAACTAGGAATCACACATCTATTTGCTATTTCAGGACTTCATGTAGCCCTTGTCTCTCTGTTAGTATTTGAACTGTTATTAAGGCTTCATATAAGAAGAGAACATGCAACAATTATAATTATCATTGCCTTACCTTTATACGCATGTATAGCAGGTGGTGCTCCCTCTGTTTGGCGCTCTGTTACGGTAGTAGAAATGATAATGATTAGCAAAATCCTTTCTAAGAAGTTATCGATTGATGATGCGTTATCTTTAAGTTTTATTGCTCTTGTATTGTATCAACCGAGTATAATATTTCAAATAGGTTTTCAATTATCCTATTTGGCAACGGTAGCACTCGTATTTTCTAACGTGATTTTACAATCAACTCAAAGTGCGCTTTTTCAATCTTTTTATATAACGAGCGTATGCCAATTACTTGTCTATCCACTTCTAATTTATCACTTTTTCGAATTAAGCCTATCATCATTTATAGCTAATATTGTATTTGTGCCGTTATTTTCATTCATAATATTGCCGGTAAACCTTGTTTTATTTGTTTTAACGCTACTATTTAAACCAGGTGCACAAGTGCTATTTTTAATCTATGAGCCACTTCGAGGATTTGTCGCAAAGGTAATTATGTGGTGCCAGTCAATCCCATATCAAATGTGGGTTACCGGAAGACCAAGTGTGCTTTTGTGTAGTCTAGCGTTTTTAGGTGTTTTATGTGCTTTCGTTTATATAGAGAAAAGAAAATTTAAAATGGCTTTGATATGTATTTTAATACCTGCACTTGTTATTCATCTTGCTCCTAGAATGCATAAAGATATCCGTATCACGTTTTTAAGTGTTGGACAAGGAGATAGCATAGTAATTGAGTTACCATATCGTAAAAAGGTTTATGTAGTTGATACGGGTGGATTATTACGTTTTGAGCAGGAAAAGTGGAAGCAATCGAAGACGGAATATGAAGTTGGAAGGCGAATTGTTGTTCCATACTTAAAAGGCCGAGGGATAAAAGCGGTAGATACAATGATTATTACGCATGCGGATGCGGATCATGCAGAGGGTGCAGAAGAAGTGATGGAAGAAATAAAAGTAAAAGAAATTCATGTAAGTCCCAACTCATGGGAGAAGTCAGTGATGGAAGATATTATCGCTCATATAAAAAAAGAAAAAATACCGCTAAAAGAGAAAATAGCAGATGAAAAGTGGAGAGTGGGAGATGCTTATTTCGAATATTTATCTCCAACGGACACACAGTACGAGGGAAATAATGATTCACTTGTATTATTAGTTAGCTTTGGTAAGTATAAAATATTATTAACAGGTGATCTCGAAGAAGATGGGGAGATGCAACTTGTTAAAAATAATGAGCAGAAAATTACTGATTTAAGTATATTGAAAGTAGGACATCATGGAAGTAAAACATCTAGTGCAGAAGCGTTTTTAAAACATACTAAACCTTCACTATCGATATTTTCAACGGGGTTAAATAATCGGTACAAACATCCAAGCAAAGAAGTAGTTGAGCGATTTCAAAAACTTGGATTACCCACTTTAAACACTGCGGAAGTAGGTTCGATTGAACTGAAAATGACAAAAGAAAACTGTGAGATTACAACAACATCTCAATTAGTAGAAATGAAAAAAGCTTTGTCAAAGTGACAAAGCTTTTTTGTGTAGACGCTTATAGATTTACGTAATCGATAACAGTAGCGATAATGAACATAAGTGCGAAGAATACGAATGATACGCCGAAGCCTACACCTGAATCAATAGCGTCATTTCTTTTACTTTGTACATCTTTTTCAAATGGATTCATTAATATCCCTCCTAATTCTTATTAATTATACGGTAACGCATTCAAAAAAGCTATATTGAATGGCGAAATTACATAGTTCTATCGGCTTTGACACAATTTGGACATACTCACATATTCAACCGTTTTCATAAGAAGAAAGATTCTCTCACCTAAATTGAAGTGCTTTAGAAAAAATAATTAGAGAGTATATAAGCAGTAAAATGTCTATTGCTTAACTATATTTCAAGGAAGTTGAACTACAACTTGCTGAGTTTCCCTTTACTCAAAATGAATGTATACTAGAGTTAGTGTTGTGCTAGGAGGAAGACCATGTTCTCAAAATTATGGAATGATATACAAAAAGGAAAACTAGCACCTGTTTATCTTTTAGCAGGGCTTGAATCCTATTTTATAGACGAAACAATCCATCGTATTAAATCTAAGCTAGAAGAAAGTGGAGAAATTGAGACAATTACAATTGATCTGGATGAAAAGCCAGTAGACTTTGTGATTGATGAATCAGATACGATTCCTTTTTTCTCTAGCAAAAAATTGATTATTGCTAAGAATGCATCATTCTTAAAAGCAACAGACAAAACAAAAGAAAAAATTGATCATGATTTGAAGAGACTTGCAAAATGGCTAGAGTTTCCTTCAGATACATCCATCACTATTTTTATTGCACCGTATGAAAAGCTCGATGAACGTAAAAAAGTAACGAAGCAAATGAAAGAGCATGCGGTATACATGCTAGCAGAGACTCCAAAAGAGAATGATTTATCAGTATGGGTTAAAAACGAAATTTCATCCTTTGCTAAAACAATTGATGAAGAAGCAATTGCAAAATTAATGGAATTAGTTGGAATGGATATGTTACATTTACGCTCTGAAATTGAGAAAATCTGTTTATATCTTGGTGAGGATAAGAATATAACGGTTGCATTAGTGGAAGAATTAGTATCGAAAACATTAGAGCAAGATGCTTTTAAGATGCTCAATGCGTATATGAGAAACGATGTTGCGGAGGCACTTTCAATTTATCATGATTTAATAAGACAGAAGCAAGAGCCTATAATGCTTGTGGCTTTATTGGCATCTCAAATTCGCTTGATGTCTAATGTATATTATCTATTGTCTAAAGGATATCATTCACAACAAATTTCAAAACAATTAAAGGTAAATCCGTATCGTGTGAAAAGAATAGTAGAAGATCGACGGAAAGTATCTGAAGAATCTTTACTCAAAGCTTTGTATGGATTAAGTGAAGTAGATTTACAATTAAAATCTATGAGTGGTAAGCGGGAACGATTTTTGGAATTGTTCTTGATGCGCCCATTATAATACTTGTATACAAAAAAAGACTAGAGAATAATTCTCTAGTCTTTTTGAATCCAAATGGATTAAGCTTTTTTCATTAAACGAGCTTTTTGACGAGAAGCTGCGTTTTTGTGGATTAAGCCTTTAGAAGCTGCTTTATCTAAAGTTTTAACAGCAACTTTTACTAATTCTTTTGCGTTTTCATCTTTTGCGACTAATGCAGCGTCAGCTTTTTTAACAGCAGTACGCATAGCAGATTTTGCTTGTGCGTTTTGTGCGTTTGCTTCAGAAGCAGTTTTCACGCGTTTGATAGCAGATTTAATATTTGGCATTAACATTCACCTCCTAAAAAGGATCGAGATGAGTAAATTCTCAACTGTTTCATGTGTCTATACAACAAGCATCATTATATCAAAATCCTAATAGAAAAATCAAGAGCGAATTGCAAAGAATATTTACTTGACACAATGTACAGAATAGAAACGAGGTGAGAATATGGAAAATTTTCAATGGTCAACAACAGATTTAGTTGATGAAACAGAAGCATACATCAAACATAAGACAGAAGAAGAAAGAGCGAAGTTAAGAAATTCTAACGGAATTGATATTAAAGAAAACTGGGATGAAATCGTAAAGATCACAGAAGTAACTGTATCTAAACAAGGTGAAGAACATATAGGGAAAAAAGAAGGTACCTATATAACATTATCAGTACCATCGTTAGAAGCTTATGACCTTGAAGGACTTAAAATTTTCGAAGAAACTATTATCAAATCTTTAAAAAAGATTCATTCAAAAGCAAGCTTAAAAAAAGTTCTAATCATTGGTCTAGGGAATCGAACAATTACACCGGATGCAATTGGACCTTTAACAATTGACCATCTGCATAATCAAGCGGAAGTAATCCAAGATAATTGTATTATTTATGCACCTGGAGTTACCGCGCAAACAGGGTATGAAACAAGTGAATTCGTTAAAGCACTTGCTGATAATATTAAACCTTCTTTAATCGTTATTATTGATGCCCTTGCTACTAATTCTAGTGATCGACTTTGCAAAACCGTTCAGATTACCAATACAGGTATTCAACCTGGTGCTGGAGTTGGGAATTCTAGAAAAGAAATTTCCGAAGAGACAATGGGATGTCCAGTAACTGCTATTGGATTACCGACAGTAGTTGATGGTCCTGTTCTAATTACAGATGCAGTCGAATCGTTATTTAAATATATTTCTGCAAAAATAGACGAAGATAAAAGACCTTCATCAGCTTTATCCGTTTCTTCCTATTCTGTAGATGAAAATACTAAAATTTTGACGGAAGCATTATTGCCGATTTTTGGTGAATGGGTAAAATGGGAAAGACAAGAAAGGTTACAACTGTTTCAGGAAGCATTAACCGGACAACAACGATTATTTGTTACGCCAAAAAATATTGATGATTGGGTTTCAGCTTATGTATCAATGCTTGCAAGCGTTTGTACAAGATGGTTAAGCGTCGCATAAAGTTCTAATCCATATCTTTTCTCCATAAAGTAACTGGAGGAGGGATATTGGATGCGGAGACAACAACATCGATGGAAATTTATTTTATTATTCTTAGCAATCTTTTTTTCACTACCGATTCTTGCAGCAAAGTTACCATTTTTGGCTGAAAAGCAACATGTTATTGAATCGTCAAAACAGGACACTAAAATTGCTTATGCAGCCAACAAGACAATTCCAACAAAAGTATCTGAAACAAAAAAAGGAAAAAGTTTTAACACATTAATTTATTTCACCCACTCTCATGAAGCATACTATCCAATGTTGAAAGAACGGCAACAAACCATTACAGTCTATCATGATGCGACAAACGTCCAATCCTTAGGAAACTTATTTGTCAAACACTTTAAACAAAATAATATTAATACGGATTTATTGAATGTAGATGCGATGAAAGTTATGAAAAAACAAGATATGACATTCTATCAGGCATACGATGCAGTCCGTCCCTATGTGAAAAATCAAATTGGAAAAAAAGATTATGATTTAATCATGGATATTCATAGAGATTCTGCTGGTAAAAAAGTAACCACAACAACTTATAAAGGTTCTTCATATGCTCGAATGGCTCTTGTTATTGGAGGAAAGAATCAGCAATACCAGGCAAATGAAGCCTATGCTGAACAATTATCGAAAAAGCTAAATAGCCTTGTTCCGGGAATATCAAGAGGTGTATTGAGAAAAACGGGTGATGGGGTTAATGGAATTTATAATCAAGATCTATCCAAACAGATTATTTTAATCGAACTTGGTGGAGTTAATAACAATGAAGAAGAGTTAAATCGTTCAATTGCTATTTTGGGAAGAGCGATCCAAGAAGCATTTGTTGAACCAGCATCATCCTAACATTGCAATATAAGGCGAATCACTGCTATAATTCTAGTAGTTTAAATAGGAGTGGAACGCATGAATCGAGAAGAACTGATTAAACGACAAGAACATATACGAAATTTCTCTATTATCGCGCATATTGACCACGGAAAATCTACATTAGCAGACCGTATATTAGAGAAAACACATGCACTTACTGCACGTGAAATGAAAGAACAACTTCTAGATTCTATGGATCTTGAAAGAGAACGTGGAATTACGATTAAATTAAATGCAGTACAATTAAAATACACTGCTAAAGATGGAGAGACGTATATTTTTCATCTAATCGACACACCAGGACATGTCGATTTCACATATGAAGTGTCACGAAGCTTAGCTGCCTGTGAAGGTGCAATTTTAGTTGTAGATGCAGCACAAGGGATTGAGGCACAGACTTTAGCAAACGTATATCTTGCTTTAGATAATGACCTAGAAATACTACCTGTCATCAACAAAATTGACCTTCCTTCAGCTGACCCTGAACGTGTTCGAACAGAAGTTGAAGATGTCATAGGATTAGATGCCTCTGAAGCTGTTTTAGCATCTGCAAAAGCTGGCATTGGTATAGAGGAAATACTGGAACAGATTGTAGAAAAAGTTCCTGCGCCAACTGGTGATCCTGAAGCACCTTTACAAGCATTGATATTTGACTCGGTTTACGATGCATATCGAGGTGTTATTACATCCATTCGAATTGTTGAAGGAACAGTGAAGCCAGGAGATAAAATTCGTATGATGGCAACTGGTGCTGAATTCGAAGTAATCGAAGTTGGTGTTCATACACCTAAAATTACACCAACTGAATTTTTAACAGTCGGAGATGTTGGATATTTAACGGCTTCTATCAAAAATGTTGGTGATACACGAGTAGGGGATACGATTACTTTTGCAGAAAATCCAGCCTCTGAAGCCTTACCAGGTTATCGAAAACTAAATCCAATGGTATATTGCGGTTTATATCCAATCGACACAGCAAGATACAATGATTTACGTGATGCACTTGAAAAATTAGAGCTAAATGACTCTGCGTTACAGTACGAACCAGAGACATCTCAAGCACTAGGTTTTGGTTTCCGTTGTGGATTCCTAGGTCTACTTCACATGGAAATTATTCAAGAACGTATTGAACGTGAATTTAATATTGATTTGATTACTACTGCGCCTAGTGTTATTTACCATGTACACATGACCGATGGGGAAGAAGTAAAAGTGGACAACCCATCTATGATGCCAGAACCACAAAAAATAGATCGTGTAGAAGAGCCATATGTAAAAGCAAACATCATGGTGCCAAATGATTATGTTGGTGCTGTTATGGAAATTTGCCAACGAAAACGTGGTAATTTCTTAACAATGGATTACATCGATACAACACGTGTCAATATTTTTTATGAAATTCCGTTATCTGAAATTGTCTACGATTTCTTCGATCAACTGAAATCTAGCACAAAAGGATATGCTTCTTTTGACTATGAATTGATTGGCTATAAACCATCTAATCTAGTGAAAATGGATATCTTATTAAATGCAGAGCAAGTCGATGCATTAAGCTTTATCGTACACAAAGATTTTGCCTATGAACGTGGTAAAGTCATTGTTGAAAAGCTAAAAGAGCTTATCCCACGCCAACAATTTGAAGTACCCGTACAAGCTGCTATCGGACAAAAAATTGTCGCACGTTCTACGATTAAAGCAATGCGTAAAAATGTATTGGCGAAATGTTACGGTGGGGATATCTCACGTAAACGTAAACTTCTTGAAAAACAAAAAGAAGGTAAAAAACGTATGAAACAAGTTGGTTCCGTTGAAGTTCCGCAAGAAGCCTTTATGGCAGTATTAAAAATGGACGACGACCAACCGAAAAAGTAATATTGATATCTCAACGTTTTGTTTGATTAACAATAAGCGGATGTGTAATACTAGGTGGATTTTGCCACCGTATTGCCACCGCTTTTATTTTTGGTCAGCAAAATTATAGATTTCCTGATTATAAAGATAAGTGGTCTAAAAAGTAGCCTCTAATATTCGTAACGATTGGGCGAAGGGGAAAAATATGACCGAGGACGAGAAGAAATGTATGGCTCATCCAGTATTATAAGGAAGATAAAATTGATTTGCATCATATAAAACCTATAGTATATGGAGTAAGTTCTCAGCTGGTAAATTAAATAGTTATTAAAGAGAGGTGAGATTAAAATGGCAAATATTAAAACTGTATTAGATAAATTAAAAAGTCAATTAGATGAGAACTTAACTAGACTTCATCCTAGAGGGTTATTAGACAGAGACGATAAAAATATTCTACGAGAAGAATGTATTTTTAAAGAGCCTGCAACAGAAGGCGAGATTAATTCTTTAGAAATAGAATTAGGTATAACTATTCCTTATGATTATAGAGAATTTTTATTACATCATAATGGCATGACATTGTTTAGTACATATCTTGTTGAATATAAATTTTATGGCTTGGACGAAATTCGTGAGAATTTCTTAATTGTACAAGAAGATCGCGAAGAAGATGATCTTGAACCAACAAAAGATTATCCTATCGGCCAATTCCCGGATGCTGGATATATAATAATGGACGCGCGTAAGCTTAAAAAGCATTCTTCGCAAGGTGCAATTTATGTAGGACATATAATGCCCGAGGCGACAGAAGAATCGTTTGTAACTTTTGTTGAGAATGTTATAGAAAACACTGGAGAATTTTTCTGGTAAGAGTCTATATCAATAACATTCCTGCAGTGTTCCCAGTTCCTTATAGAACGTGAAGTTATATGATGAACTGGGAACAAGATGATAATCTGAAATCAAAAATAGCTTTTAAATTACTATGAAAGTATTTTTACTTTGGGAGGAAATGATAACATGAAAATAATATTGAGCTTCCAACCACGTGTATTTCCAGCGTTATGTAGTGGGCTAAAACAATTTGAGTATAGAAGGCAATTTCCAATTGGAAAAATAGAAGCGTATATTTATCTAAGTAGCCCAGTGAAGTCTATTGTAGGAAAGATAACTTTTTCTGAAAAAGAAAAAATCAATGATTTACTATTAGATGATAAGATTACAAGTGAATGGAAAACTGTTGGTAGATTAAAACTTCATCAAGAAGAGGGAGCTAAATATGTTATTCCAATTGAAAAAATTGAAATTCTTAATAAGTTTGTTTCATTAGATGACGCACGAAAAATAGAACCGAATTTTTTTGCTCCTCAAACTTATTGTTATCTTCGTAAAGTACCTACCTTGGATAATTATTTAGAGCAACTAGAAACTAAGGAGTTAGTCAGTATTAAGGAATATTCAAGAGAAAATTTCTTAGGTCTATTATGTAACGAAATCTATGAAAGACCCGATTTCATAGATAAAAGTGAAGAGATATTAGGGAGTAAGGTAAAGAGATAACAAGATAACAAGTTATTTCAAAGCTGAATTAATGGTTTTATCATTTTTTTTATAGTTTTTCAAAAAGAATTGTCAAAACCCTAGACGCAAATAGGTTTTATGGGTAAAATAGTATTAGGTAAAATGAAATGATATTAATTCTCAAAATAAGTAATATAAAATATAGTAGTATTTTGAAAAATTACTTAGTGATTATTTATGGGTATTTTTCATTTACTACATTAGTTTTACACTATTAGTACAGTGTTAAATGTAAATAAAGGAATGATAAAATGGTATTAAATGAAGAAGTAGATTACCTAGAGCGTTTAATGAAAACGATTGAAAATAATCTAGATGCATTTGAAGGACATATCGATCATATGCAAAAAAAATTAGATGAAATAAAAAAGCAAGATAACATATATGATGTACAACATTTGCAACTTAAAACTGCTATTTAGCCAAATTACTGAAGCGAAAACAAATGCTTCTTTTTTTATTTGAAAAAGATATATGCTTCCTTTCTAATAAATAGCGGTCAAATAATCGCTCCTATTTTGCCTCTTACTGTATGAAAAAATTTCCTAAAATAGTCACTTTTTTTCGGTTAATTTGAATGGAATTATGAAATAATATAGCTGGAGGCGATTGCTATGAAAAATATTGAAAAGATCAAAGACACTCATAAATGTTTTAATTGTGGTCGTGTATTTGAATGGAAAGGTGTATATTTTAACCCACCCATCACTTCTGAAACGGTAAGTGCTTCAAGAGAAATGGCTGGTAACGTCGCAAAAATTACTTTTACTGACAAGGACGCAATTGAAGTAGAAGTTGCATGTGATGAATGCTATAATTTGAATCGATTTGAATATTTAAAGTAATACATAAGTAAGCCGTATGTGAATTCAGCATACGGCTTTTATGATAACGTTTTTAGGGTGCAATGATGTTGTTTCCTAAAAAATACGGGAAATTTTGATAATAGCGTATAATCCTTTACACTATACATAATGTCAATTGATAAAAAGTTTATGGAAAGATAATTTGAAAGAGGGTTTTAGATTGGCTAGAGGTATTTATATTCATATTCCATTTTGCCATCAGATTTGCAACTATTGCGATTTCAACAAGGTATTTTTCAAAAATCAGCCAGTCGATGAATATATAGAATCGTTAGGTGAAGAACTGCGACTATGGGCAGCAGAAAGTGATTTTCAAAGCATTGAAACAGTATTTTTAGGTGGAGGGACACCAACATCATTATCACCTACACAATTGAAAAGATTATTGACCTTAATACATATGTATATACCAATGGAACATGTCACAGAATTTACATCAGAAGCAAATCCGGACGAACTAACTAAAGAAAAGCTAGAAGTGCTCTATAATGGCGGTGTCAATCGGTTAAGTTTAGGTGTACAAGCCTTCCAAGAAGACTTATTAAGAAAACTAGGAAGAACCCATTCAAATAAACATGTTTTTCAAACAATTGAAGAAGCTAAGAAAATAGGTTTCAAAAATATTAGTATCGACCTGATGTATGGATTACCTGGTCAAACAATGGAGCAATGGAAAGAAACTTTAGATATAGCATTTTCACTTCGGTTGCCACATTACTCAGCGTATTCATTGATCGTGGAGCCCAAAACTATTTTTTATAATCTCATGGCAAAAAGAAAATTACGATTACCAGGCGAAGACTTAGAAGCTGAAATGTATGATGTATTAATGCAACAAATGGAACAGCATGGCCTTCATCAATATGAAATTAGTAATTTTAGTAAAGAGGGTTATTCTTCTCTTCATAATCGTATTTATTGGGATAATGATGAATACGTTGGGCTTGGTGCCGGAGCGCATGGGTATAGTAAAGGAATCCGTTATTCAAATCATGGTCCACTAAAAAAATATATGGAAGCTATTGCAAACGGGGATAAGCCGATTCATGAAACACATACTGAAACAAAGCAAGAACGTATTGAAGAAGAGTTGTTTTTAGGTTTACGCAAAACAGAAGGCGTAAGCAAAAAACATTTCTTTACCAAATTTAATTGCACAATAGAAAGTATTTATGAAAAACAGATACAGGAGCTATTGAAAACAGAACTCATTGCTATCGAAGGAGACTATATAAAACTAACCCGTAAAGGACGTTTTGTTGGAAATGAAGTATTTGAAGAATTTTTGCTATAAACCTATGCATTTCCGTTGACATCATAATATAGAGGTGATAAATTAATAATTGTATTAGCACTCCTCTATCGTGAGTGCTAACAACGAGAGGTGATGATCATGCTAACAAATCGACAGTTGCAAATTTTGCAAGTAATCATAGATGACTTCATAGCGACAGCACAGCCAGTAGGGTCTCGCCAAATTGCGAAGAAAGATGGGATGACCTTTAGTGCAGCTACCATTCGAAATGAGATGGCTGATTTAGAGGATCTAGGTTATTTGGAAAAAACGCATACTTCTTCCGGGCGAGTACCTTCAGAAAAAGGCTATAGATTTTATGTGGATCATTTGTTAAAGCCTCAAGTTATTACTACTCAAGATATCAAAACCATCCAATCTTTGTTTCAAGATCGGATGATGGAAACGGAACAGGTGATTCGTAAATCTGCAGCTATTTTATCGGATTTGACGACATATACTTCCATTATTTTGGGTCCAGATGTTCAGCTTCATAAAGTAAAACAATTTTCAATTGTTCCTTTAACAGCTGACTCAGCCGTGGCTATTATTGTTACTGACAATGGTCATGTTGAAAACCGCTTGATTTCAATACCGAAGAATTTCTCACCTTCGGATATTGAAAAAGTCGTGAACATTTTAAATGATCGACTTGTCGGTGTTCCGCTTGAGCAGCTTCATAATAAGCTTGAGCAAGAGGCAGCGGCAGTGATTAAACAACATATAGGCACTTATGATGGCCTGCTATCGTCAATCTTTGATATTAACAACTATCAAGGAGAAGGTAAAATATACTATGGTGGAAAGACGAACATGCTTAACCAGCCAGAATTCCATGACTTAAATAAAGTCCGAATGTTAATGGAACTAATGGAGAAGACAAGTCAAATTCAAACGATTTTCCCATTAGATGAACAAGGTATTCATATTCGAATAGGCTCTGAGAATAATCACTTAGCTATGGAAGGTTGTAGTGTTATTACTGCGTCTTATTTAATTGGTACAGAGCAAAAAGGATCTATTGCTATCATCGGTCCTACACGGATGGATTACAAAAGAGTAGTTTCAATATTAGATTTTATGTCAAATGAGATTACGAAAAGAATCCGGTAACGATCGACATTAGAGGAGGATGACAATTGTCTCAGACAAGAGAAGAAAAAGAGCAATTAGTTGAAAATGAAGAAAAGTCAACTGTAGAAAATTCTGATGAAACTTCAGTAGATGAAACAGTAGAAAACGAAGAAACAACTACTGAAGAACCAACGGAAGAAAATGTATCCGAAGAACAACCAGATGAACTAGCGCTGTTAAAAGAAAAGCTAGCACAAGAAGAAGAGCGTTATATACGTTTACGCGCCGATTTCGACAATTTAAAACGTCGTAACCAAATTGACCGTGTAGCACAAGAAAAGTATCGTGCTCAAAATTTATTAACTGATTTATTACCAGTGTTAGATAATTTTGAACGTGCGTTACAAGTAGAGGCAACAACGGAAGATGCCAAATCGATGAAACAAGGAATCGAAATGGTTTACCGTTCATTAATAGAAGCTACAAAAAAAGAAGGCTTAGAACCAGTTGCAACAGAAAATGTACAATTTGATCCGAATATTCATCATGCAGTAATGCAAGAAAAAGATGACTCAAAAGAATCAGGAATTGTGTTACAAGAATTGCAAAAAGGTTATATGCTAAAAGATCGCGTACTCCGACCAGCAATGGTTAAAGTTAATGAATAAATCACATCATAATTTGATGAATAGAAATCTAGGAGGAAATTCAAATGAGTAAAATTATTGGTATTGACTTAGGTACAACTAACTCTTGCGTATCTGTATTAGAAGGTGGCGAACCTGTAGTAATCGCAAACAAAGAAGGCGCTCGTACAACTCCATCAGTTGTAGCATTCAAAAATGGTGAACGCCAAGTTGGTGAAGTAGCTAAACGTCAATCAATTACAAACCCAAATACTATTATCTCTATTAAACGTCACATGGGTACTGACTATAAAGTTAAAGTTGAAGATAAAGAATACACTCCTCAAGAAGTTTCAGCAATGATTCTTACACACTTAAAAGAATACGCTGAAGATTATCTAGGTGAAAAAGTATCAAAAGCAGTTATCACTGTTCCTGCTTACTTCAATGACGCTCAACGTCAAGCTACTAAAGATGCTGGTAAAATTGCTGGACTTGAAGTTGAACGTATTATTAACGAACCAACAGCTGCAGCACTAGCATATGGTTTAGAAAAAATGGATCAAGATCAAAAAGTTTTAGTATTTGACCTTGGTGGCGGTACTTTCGACGTATCAATCCTTGAACTTGGTGATGGTGTATTCGAAGTATTAGCTACTGCTGGTGATAACCGTCTTGGTGGCGATGACTTTGACCAAAAAATCATTGACTATTTAGTAGCAGAATTCAAAAAAGAAAACGGTATCGATTTATCACAAGATAAAATGGCTCTACAACGTTTAAAAGATGCAGCTGAAAAAGCGAAAAAAGAATTATCTGGTGTAACAACTACACAAATTTCACTTCCATTCATCACTGCTGGTGAAGCTGGTCCATTACACTTAGAAGTATCTCTATCACGTGCTAAATTTAACGAAATTACTTCAGATTTAGTAGAACGTACAATGGTTCCAACTCGTCAAGCATTATCAGATGCTAACCTTTCTGCTTCAGATATTGACCAAGTAATTCTTGTTGGTGGTTCAACTCGTATTCCTGCTGTTCAAGAAGCAGTTAAAAAAGCAACAGGTAAAGAACCTCATAAAGGTGTAAACCCTGATGAAGTAGTAGCAATGGGTGCTGCTGTTCAAGGTGGTGTACTAACTGGTGATGTTAAAGATGTGGTACTTCTTGACGTAACTCCATTATCACTTGGTATTGAAACAATGGGTGGTGTGTTCACAAAATTAATCGATCGTAACACAACAATCCCAACATCTAAATCTCAAGTATTCTCAACAGCTGCTGATAACCAACCTGCAGTAGACATTCACGTATTACAAGGTGAACGTTCAATGGCTGCTGATAACAAAACTTTAGGTCGCTTCCAATTAACTGATATTCCACCAGCTCCACGTGGTGTACCTCAAATCGAAGTAACATTCGATATTGATAAAAATGGTATCGTTAATGTAAAAGCAAAAGATCTAGGTACACAAAAAGAACAAAATATTACTATCCAATCTGATTCAGGTCTATCAGAAGAAGACATCGAACGTATGGTTAAAGAAGCAGAAGCAAATGCTGAAGCTGATAAAAAACGTAAAGAAGAAGTAGATCTTAAAAACGAAGCAGATCAATTAGTCTTCCAAGTAGACAAAACAATCACTGACCTAGGTGATCAAATTACTGAAGATGAAAAGAAATCAGTAACTGATGCAAAAGAAGAATTACAAAAAGCTCTTGAAGCTGGTGAAATCGAAACAATTAAATCAGCTAAAGAAAAATTAGAAGGCGTTCTTCAACCATTAGTGATGAAAGTTTACCAAAAAGCTGCAGAAGCTCAACAAGCTCAAGCAGGTGCTGAAGGCCAAGCAACAGATAAAAAAGACGATGGTGTAGTTGACGCAGACTTCACAGAAGTAAACGACAAATAAGAGTGCTAAACGCGCCTGTAAGCCACGAAGAGCATTGGAAGGCCCGAATCGAAAGTATCTTTTAAACTTTCGACTGAGGGACTGAAATGACACGAGGGGCTGGCGCGAGAAGCCGGATTATAAGAGTGCTAAACGCGCGAGTTTAGCCGCGCGGAAAGCCTGACTATTCATCGTAATAAAGAAATATTGAAAAGCCAAAGACCGCTCTCGGGCTTTGGCTTTTTAAATTAAAGTTCTTCTAGAAAAATCGAATATGAGAAAATAAAAGATACTCGCAAAATATTACTTTTGCCATATTATCGATACATGATACAATAATAATTATGTGAATAGAGCGGAGTGTGGAAGATGGAAAAACGCGATTACTACGAAGTCTTAGGTATTGCAAAAACAGCATCTAAAGATGAAATTAAAAAAGCATATCGTAAACTATCAAAAAAATACCATCCTGATTTAAACAAGGAACCAGGGGCAGAAGAAAAATTCAAAGAAATTGCAGAAGCCTATGAAGTATTGAGTGATGATCAAAAACGTGCTCGATATGATCAATTTGGACATCAAGATCCAAATCAAGGCTTCGGAGGTTTCGGAGGCTTTAGTGGTTCTGAAGGCTTTGGAGGCTTTGAAGATATCTTTAGTTCATTCTTTGGTGGTGGCGGAAGAACTCGCCGCGATCCGAATGCACCACGTAAAGGCGACGATCTTCAATACCGAATGACAATTAGCTTTGAAGAAGCTGTCTTTGGTAAAGAAAAAGAAATTGAAATTCCTCGAGAAGAAACTTGTGAAACTTGTCATGGTACTGGTGCTAAACCAGGAACTTCAAAAGAAACATGTTCATACTGTAATGGATCTGGTCAAACATCAGAAACAGTTAACACACCATTTGGTCAAATGGTTAACCGTCGCACATGTAGCCACTGTCAAGGTACAGGTCAAATCATTAAAGATAAATGTTCAACATGTCATGGTGCAGGTACTGTTAAAAAACGTAAGAAGATTAAAGTCAACATTCCAGCAGGTGTGGATGACGGCCAACAATTACGTTTAAGTGGTCAAGGTGAAGCAGGTATAAACGGTGGTCCAGCAGGGGATTTATACATTGTGTTCCATGTCCGAGCTAGCGATAAATTTGAACGTGATGGTGATGATATCTATTTAGAATTACCAATCACATTCCCTCAAGCTGCCCTTGGTGATGAAATTGAAGTGCCGACAATCAATGGCAAAGTGAAAATGAAAATACCTGCAGGTACACAATCAGGTGATCGTTTCCGTTTGAAAGGTAAGGGTGTCAAAAACGTTCATGGTTATGGTACAGGTGACCAACATGTCATTGTTCAAATTAAAACTCCGAAAAAACTTACGGAAAAACAAAAAGAATTACTACGTGAGTTCGCTAATGTTTCAGGTGATATTCCTGAGGAACAAAGTAGCTCATTAATTGATAAGTTAAAGAAAAAATTTAAAGGTGAATAATTAGAGGAGTGATTGTAAGTGAAATGGTCGGAATTATCCATCCATACTACAAATGAAGCTGTTGAACCTATCTCAAATATATTGCATGAGGCCGGTGCAAGTGGAGTTGTAATTGAAGATTCAGAAGATCTTATCAAAGTTCATGAAAATGAATTTGGTGAAATATATGATTTAGATCCATCCGATTTCCCAGTAGATGGAGTAATTATAAAGGCGTACTTACCTGTCACAAGCTTTTTAGGAGAAACAGTAGAAGAAATCAAACTTGCAATCACTAATCTGATTAATTTTGATATTAATATAGGTGCCAATGAAGTTTCTATTAGTGAAGTGAACGAAGAAGAATGGGCAACTGCTTGGAAGAAATATTACCACCCAGTGAAAATCTCCAATCGCTTTACAATCGTTCCGACATGGGAAATGTATGAACCGGTTGATAGTGATGAACTAATCATTGAATTAGATCCCGGAATGGCATTTGGTACAGGGACTCATCCTACTACAGTTATGAGTTTGCAAGCACTTGAAAAATATATTACAAAAGATTCTACAGTTATTGATGTAGGGACTGGCTCTGGTGTGTTAGCAATTGGAGCAGCTATGTTAGGTGCAAAACATATTCATGCACTTGACTTGGATGAAGTAGCTGTGAAATCCGCTAAATTAAATGTTAAGCTAAACAAAGTTCAAGACCATATTGATGTAGTACAAGGGAATTTATTGAATACGGTAAAAGAACCTGCTGAAATTGTTGTCGCGAACATATTAGCGGAAATTATTATGACTTTTACTGATGATGCATATACGGTTGTTAAACCAGGTGGATATTTCATCACATCAGGTATTATCGAAGCAAAAAAAGAAGATGTGAAAGCATCTCTTGAAAAAGCGGGCTTTTTGATTGAAGAGGTTATGATGATGGAAGACTGGGTTACAATTGTTTCACGCAAAGCTGAAATTTAATGGAGTGTACTTATGCAAAGATATTTTATCAACGAATCATTTGACAATGAATTAGCCATCATCGTCGGGGATGACGCTCACCATATAACGAAAGTCATGCGAATGCGTGCTGGCGATGAAATTATCGTCGTACATAATGGTGAAGCAACCATTTGTGAAATTGCAAATCTAACTGAAGAAGGAGTGCATGTGAAAAAAACAACACGTACACTCCGTTCTCCAGAACTTCCGATTCATGTAACGATTGCTTGTGGTTTACCTAAAGGTGATAAGCTAGATTTAATTGTTCAAAAGTCAACAGAGCTTGGAATGTACTCTTTTATACCTTTTGAGGCGGAACGCTCAATTGTAAAATGGGATTATAAAAAAGGCAAAAAGAAACAAGAACGTTTGCAAAAGATTGCAAAAGAAGCAGCTGAACAATCGCATCGTACACATATTCCGACAATTGAAGAACCTATTAGTTTTAAAAAACTTTTACAAGAAGTAGAAAACTATGATGTAGTCTTTCTTGCGGATGAAGAAGATGCGAAACAAGAAGTACGTACGAGATTTGCCGAACAACTAAAAAAGGTGTATGATTATAAATCAATGCTTGTTATCTTCGGTCCAGAAGGTGGAATTGCCCGCGAAGAGGCACAAGCTCTACAACAATTAGGATGTCAGTGCATATCACTAGGACCTAGAATATTACGAGCAGAAACAGCACCTTTCTATGTGCTTTCTGCTATTTCTTATGAATTTGAATGAAAGAGGTGAGCAGCCTTGTCTTCAGTGGCTTTTCACACACTTGGATGTAAAGTGAATCACTATGAAACAGAAGCAATTTGGCAACTGTTCAAAGATGAAGGTTATGAACGTAAAGAATTTGATCATCAAGCGGATGTATATGTGATTAATACATGTACAGTTACGAATACAGGGGACAAAAAAAGTCGTCAAGTCATTCGCCGTGCGATACGTCAAAATCCAGATGCAGTAATTTGTGTAACAGGATGCTATGCACAAACTTCACCTGCAGAGATTATGGCTATTCCAGGTGTTGATATAGTAGTCGGAACACAAGACCGTACGAAAATGCTTGGATATATTGAACAATACAAGCAAGAACGACAACCTATCAATGCAGTAAAAAATATTATGAAAAACAGAGTATATGAAGAATTGGATGTACCTTATTTCACTGACCGTACACGCGCTTCTTTGAAAATTCAAGAAGGGTGCAATAACTTCTGTACTTTCTGTATTATTCCATGGGCACGCGGTTTAATGCGTTCTCGTGATCCAAAAGAAGTTGTACGTCAAGCACAACAACTTGTGGATGCTGGCTATTTAGAAATCGTTTTAACAGGTATCCATACAGGTGGTTATGGACAAGACTTAAAAGACTATAATTTGGCACAACTTCTACGAGATATTGAAGCAAATGTTAAAGGTTTAAAACGTCTACGAATCAGTTCAATTGAAGCAAGTCAATTAACAGATGAAGTAATTGAAGTGTTACGTGATTCTAAAATTGTTGTCAATCATTTACACATTCCTATCCAATCTGGTTCTGACACAGTTTTAAAACGGATGCGTCGTAAATACACGATGGAATTTTTCGGAGAACGTTTAGATCGCTTACGTGAAGTATTACCAGACTTAGCTGTAACTTCAGACGTCATTGTAGGTTTCCCTGGTGAAACTGAAGAAGAATTTATGGAAACTTATAACTTCATCGCAAAACATAAATTTGCAGAACTTCATGTATTCCCATTCTCAAAACGTACAGGTACTCCTGCTGCTCGAATGGAAGACCAAGTTGATGAAGAAGTTAAAAATGAACGTGTACATCGTTTGTTAACTTTAAATGATCAATTAGCTAAAGAATACGCTTCAAAATTTGAAGGTGAAGTTCTTGAAATCATTCCAGAAGAAGTGATTAAAGAAGGCGAAGAAGCTGGATTAGTGACTGGTTATACTCCGAACTATTTGAAAATTGTATTTGAAGGCACTGAAGATATGATTGGTAAACTAGTCAAAGTCAAAATTGACAAGGCAGGATATCCACATTCACATGCACAATTCGTTCGCGTATTGGACACTGTTGAAGCCTAATTTTAGAATATGTCAAAAAGCCTAGCGACCAAAGCTGGGCTTTTTTGTTATAGTTATATTATTGAATGTAGAAAAATGAATTGAGGCGATGCAGATGAAAAAGTTGGCACTTATATTAATCATTATGACACTCGTTGTCTCAAGTGCTGTGTTAATCGTCAATCATCAAACAGACCAAGGATTATTAAAAAATAGTAATCGTAATTATATGAATTCAACTGTTTCTACAAAGCCATCGAAAGATTTAACCAAGGGAACAACAAAAGAAGCACCAAAAGTTAACATAAAAGAGAAAAAGCAAGTACGACCCAAAAAGGTTAAAAAGGATATTGTGGTTACCATTGATCCAGGTCATCAAGAAAAAGCAAATTTGGGACAAGAACCTGTTGCACCAAAATCTAAAATGACCAAATTTAAAGCGACTGTCGGTTCAAGAGGTGCCATAACAAAAAAGAGTGAGTATGCGATTACTTTAGATGCTTCTAAAATGCTGCAAAAAAAACTACAGAAAAAGGGTTATAAAGTTTTTTTAACTCGGTATACAAATGAAGTAGACTTATCGAATATTGAGCGCGCTAAAATCGCAAACAAACGTCAGTCATCGTTATTCATCAGAATACATGCTGATGGTGCGGAAAATCCAAATGTACATGGGTTCTCAATCATAGCCCCCGGAAAGGATAATCCTTACACGAAGAAAGTATTCCGAGAGAGTAAAATAGCTGCTCAAACCATTGTTAAACAAGTAGAAAAGGATTTTGTACTCTACCAAAATGGCCTTATTTATCGTAGCGATTTGGCAGGATTTAATTGGTCTAAAGTACCCGTTATTCTTGTAGAGTTAGGTTATATCTCTAATCCACAAGAAGACAGAAATCTATCTAACAGCCATTATCTTGATAAGTTATCGACATCAATTTCTGATGGTGTTAGTGAATATTTAGATAAAACAAAGTAAAAGCTAGTGCACAAAAGACAAGAACGTTCTTCTTATTGTGCACTTTTTCTTTTTATTGTTTTCAGAACTATCGGAATATATCAAGGGCAATCTATACTTGGAAAATCATTTATTTATATTTGTTTTAATGGAAAGGATATAGCTATTCATGTTAGACTTGAGATGTACGTACATCTTAGTTATTAAAGGAGTTTTACAAAATGACAAAAAATTATGCTTCATATATTGATCACACATTATTAAAACCAGAAGCAACTGAAGAACAAATTAAAAAGATCTGTGCAGAAGCAAAAGAATATGGTTTTGCTTCAGTTTGTGTAAACCCCACTTGGGTTAGCTTAGCTGCATCAGAGCTAAAAGATGCAACATCTAAAGTTTGTACAGTAATTGGATTCCCATTAGGAGCTTCTACAAGCGCAACAAAAGCATTTGAAACAAAAGATGCAATCGCAAATGGCGCAGAAGAAATTGATATGGTGATTAATATTGGTGCATTAAAAAGCGAACAGTATGATGTAGTGGAAAATGATATTAAAGCTGTTGTTGAAGCTGCAAACGGTACTTTAGTGAAAGTTATTATCGAAACATGCCTTCTTTCAGATGAAGAAAAGATCAAAGCATGTGAATTATCTGTTAAAGCAGGAGCTGATTTTGTTAAAACTTCAACTGGATTTTCAACAGCAGGCGCTAAAGCAGAAGATGTTGCATTAATGCGTAAAACTGTTGGCCCTGAAATTGGAGTTAAAGCATCAGGCGGTGTTAGAAGTTTAGAAGACTTAGAATCTATGGTAGCAGCAGGAGCTACTCGTATCGGTGCAAGTTCTGGAGTTAAAATTATAAAAGGACAAATTTCAAAAACAGACTATTAATTCGCCCAATAGTATTGACCTAAGCCTAGATATACGTTATAATTCTTTAGTACACAACGTTATTATGTAAATAAGTAATGTTGCTGTTTTGACGTGTGTTCGGAGGGAGGGAAAAAGAGATGACAAAAACTGTCGTTAGAAAAAACGAATCGCTTGAAGATGCTCTTCGCCGCTTCAAACGTACTGTTTCTAAAAGTGGTACTATTCAAGAGGTAAGAAAACGCGAATTTTATGAAAAACCTAGCGTAAAACGCAAAAAGAAATCAGAAGCTGCACGTAAACGTAAGTGGTAATATCCATTCCTAGACAATCCCTACGTTCTAAACACGCACTATCATGATTTATTAAACTCGCAAATAATCTAAGCCGGGAAATCTTAATTGGTTTCTCGGCTTATTTATTTTTCAACAGTCTTATTACATAATTCCTTTAGCTATTCAAAAATTTGAATAGCATACTAAATGTTTTTACAAGCCTTACCAAATGTATTGTGGTTTAATAGAAGTAACGAAATTATTATGCGAAGGTGATTCCATGCATTATTTATGGACAGCTTTACAACTGATAGGAATAGGATTGCTGATCTATTTCGTTAGTGGGCGTCTTATTGGGACAAAGCTTAATTTTATCAAAAAGGTATTATCAGCTACGCTAAGCGTTGTATTTACGACATTTGTTTATTGGTACTCGTATTTGCGTCATACAGATTTTCCGAAAGAAGATATGATTCAAGAAGTCACAAATATCAGTACACTTGTTTGGATTGGAAGTATGTTGTTAATCGCCATGTTGTTTTACTTAATCCTAGAATTATTTGATCCGATTAAATTAGGAGAGCGAGGAGAACGATTAACAGGAAACCGAAATATAATAACTAGATTACGCGGTAGTTGGAGAAGACAAAGACGCCTTTCTCAAGTTTTCAGAATTGCCTTTCGACAAGGTATTGGACGGACTTTAAGCTATAAAAGGACATATGAAAATGACCGTTTTCTTGCGAGTATCTTACGAAAAACATTAGAAGATTGCGGTGGAATCTTTATCAAGTTTGGTCAAGTATTATCAACTCGAAAAGATATCCTTCCCTCTGCATATATTTTAGAATTATCAAAATTACAGCAATTTGTTAAACCAATGACAACAGAGCAAATACATGAACAATTATCAGAAAATCTATCACAACCTTTAGAGGATATTTTTAAATATTTTGATGACGAACCACTAGCAGCAGGTTCAATTGGTCAAGTACATAGAGCGCAGTTAAAAGCTAATGGTGATGAAGTGATAGTAAAAATATTACGCCCAGAAGTAGTATCAGTTATGAATCAAGATTTAGATATTCTTCTGCATTTTGCGAATTGGCTTTCAGAAGAATCTTCTTGGGCTGAAAATCTTGGCATATTTCAACTAGCAAAAGGTTTTGCTGATAATCTTCGTGAAGAGATTAATTTTGAAATTGAAGCTAGAAATATGGAACAAATAACAAATTCATTAGGCAAAAACAAAAAGATTGTAAAAATTCCTAAAATTTATAAAGAGTATAGTAATCGAATGATTTTAGTTATAGAGTTCATACAAGGGGTAAGTATAAAAGATAGCGCATTACTACTTAAACAACATAAAATTGAAGAGAAAGAATTATTGCGCTCCATTTACTTTACATTCTTACATCAGTTGCTCGTAGCGGGCGTTTTCCATGCAGATCCACACCCTGGGAATATTTATGTACTTGAGGAAACTGGTCAAGCTTGTTTCTTAGATTTTGGTGCTGTAGGAAGAATTGGACCGATACAACAACAAGGCTTACGCACGATGTTTATCGGTATTGAGCGGAATGATCCTAAAGTAGTACTTGAAGGAGTAAAGAAATTAGTTCAAGATGATAAAATCAATCATGAGGAAAATCTTTTACAAGCAATTAGCCAATTGCTTATTAAACTTTCTTATTTAGATCGAATTTCTGCAGAAGAACTTGTTCAATCTCTTTTTGCCATTATGCAGAAGCATGAGTTACGTCTATATCCAATGGTAGGTGTAGCATTACGAGCGCTAATTACTTTGGAGGGGACGTTGAATTTTTTAGATACAGATTTCGATTTGTTTTCCGAAGCAAAACTATTTACTTCAGACAACAAAAGCAAATTTCTACCTGTTTCAAATATTAGAGAAACAAAAGCTCTATTAGAACAAGAATTGATCATGTTATTACCTTCTTTAAGAGATTTACCAAGACGATTTGAAAATATGGCAGAGACCATAGAAAAAGGCAAAGTAACCGTTAAGTTAGATGTTTTTTCGGAGAAAGCCAGTAGCACATTTGTCAACCAATGGCTATCCTATTTTATGTTGTTAATCGTCGGTATAACAATTGGCATTATTTCCGTATCTTTATTGGCCATTTCACAATTCATCAATTCGGCTTCTGCCATTTATCTAAATACGGCTTCGTTCTTGGGGTTATTCTTAAGTTTAATAATTCTTGTACGGTTGTCCATTCATGCTATTAGAAATTCTAAAAAGGCATAAATGAAACTTATTGTGGATTTATCCGTATACTATAATGATAGGTTTTTAGACGGAGGAGGGGTAAATGTAAAGGAGAATGCAGAAAACAAAAATATTGATTATTGCAATGTTCTTAGTGTTTTATGTTTCTAGTCCAAGTTATGCCAGTGACAACTTAACAACTCATACGACAGATGGCATGTTACTGTGGATGACGCATCCTTTTGTTGTAGCCATTTTACTTTGTATAGCTAGTATCGGTATTGTCTTTCAGTTATTTCAACCACATTTTGGATTTGGCGGTATTATAAGCATCTTGGCGCTATTAATTTTTTACGTAATTCATATGATTACAGGATTTGCAACTTGGCAAAGTATATTTATACTGGTATTTGGTATTATTTTATTATTACTGGAGCTGATCTTGCCTGGTGGTATTGTAGGAATCATAGGGTTTGTTGCAATTATTATTAGTTTGTTGAGTTCAGGAGCAGATACGACGCATATGGCATATGCAATATTGACTGCTTTAATTATGGCAGTTTTAGGAATGGTGATTATGATGAAGTTTTTTGGTAAAAAACTGAATATGCTAAACAAAATGGTTTTAAAGGATTCAACGGATACTGAAAAAGGATATATATCCAATAAGAGTCGTACAGATTTGTTAGGATTGGAAGCGATTACGACAACACCTCTTCGTCCCTCTGGCACAGCGATGTTAGGAGATGAGCGCATTGATGTCGTATCAGAAGGTGGCTATATTGAAGCTCATAAAAAAGTCACTATTATTAAAGTAGAAGGCGTTCGTATAGTCGTACGAGAGTCTCATAAAGTATAGGAGGAGAACAATGACAGCATTAAGTGGTAGTTTCATCGTTACAATTATCGGAATTGTTGTTGCTTTTTTAGCGCTAGTAATTCTATTTACTTTTGTGCCAGTAGCATTATGGATTTCAGCATTAGCTGCAGGTGTTAAAATTAGTATTTTCACATTAATAGGGATGCGTTTACGTCGGGTTATCCCATCAAGAATTGTTAATCCTTTGATCAAAGCACATAAAGCAGGCTTACCTGTTACTATTAACCAATTAGAAAGTCACTATTTAGCAGGTGGTAATGTCGATCGAGTAGTAAATGCATTAATAGCAGCTCACCGTGCGAATATTTCTCTAACATTTGAACGTTGTGCAGCAATCGATTTAGCAGGGCGTGATGTTTTAGAGGCAGTACAAATGTCTGTTAACCCTAAAGTTATCGAAACACCATTTATCGCTGGTGTTGCGATGAATGGTATTGAAGTGAAAGCAAAAGCACGTATAACTGTTCGTGCAAATATTGACCGTTTAGTCGGTGGGGCCGGTGAAGAAACAATCGTTGCCCGTGTAGGTGAAGGGATTGTCAGTACGATTGGTAGTTCACAAAGCCATACGGATGTACTTGAAAATCCAGACTCCATTTCACAAACTGTATTATCAAAAGGATTAGACTCAGGTACAGCATTTGAAATTCTTTCCATCGATATTGCGGATGTTGATATCGGCAAGAACATTGGGGCAGAACTTCAAATTGAACAATCCCAAGCAGATAAAAATATTGCACAGGCAAAAGCCGAAGAACGTCGTGCAATGGCAGTTGCTTCTGAACAAGAGATGATTGCAAAGGTACAAGAAATGAAAGCAAAAGTAGTTGAAGCAGAAGCAGAAGTTCCTATGGCGATGGCAGAAGCTTTACGCACAGGTAATATCGGTATTATGGATTATATGAATTACAAAAACATTCAAGCTGATACAGGAATGCGTGATTCAATTGGTAAAATGAATCAAAATGGACATGACGCTAACAACACTAAGGAACAATAACTTAAACGAAGAAAGGAGGGTGTAACTTGGAAGCGATTATTTTACTCGTCATCTCTTCACTTATAGGCTATTTCTTAAAAAACAAAGAAGAGCAATCCAACACGCCTCCACCTGTTAATCGTAGAGTCCAACGCTCTGAGCCAAAGAAAATAGAGCAAACAATGCGTAGAAAGCTTACTGAAGCTTCAAAGAACGTTATACAAGAGGTAGAAAAGAAGATTCCACAGCCTGATGAGTTGAGAAAACAGGCAAATGAAATGATTCAGAAACAAGAGAGAAATATTGAAAAAAATGTTTTTGAACATTTGAATCACACTTCTTATGACCGTTCTGAAATGCTTCAAAATGTTACAAAAAAGCAAGTTGCAAAAGATGATAATAATCAAACAAACAACAGCTTTAAATTTCCTCAAACCCCAAATGAGTTAGCTCAAGCAATGGTTATGGCTGAAATTTTAGGCCCGCCTAAATCGAAAAGATAACATGCCCTCCTCTCTTTAAGCATATGCTAAAAAGAGAGGAGGTTTTTTATGTCGAAAAGGCTATTTCAAGTAATGCCTCTGGTCGAAATTGAAAACTTCCAGCATATGCGAATCAGAGGAGATTTATTGCTTGAGACAATTGCAGATAACCATATGATTTTTATACATGAAGATTATCGTATAAAAATTGAAGCAGATTCATTTCATGTAAAGCTTCTTCGAGATGAGCTTTTAGCACTTGACATGGAAAACTTAAAAAAAATTGAGCTAACCAGAATAGAGGATTAGGAAGTATGAAAAAAAGTCGAGAATATCGTATTGTTCGCATTCGTATTAAACGAACGAAAAGAGTCCCAGCTTTTTTAACTGCCTTAACAAAAAATAATATTGTCTTACGTCATCTTATCACTACAGAAAATGAAGTATCATTCCATACAACTAGAAAAAATTTACGTATAATTAGGAAACTACGGTATCAATATGGTATTACATTCCGCATTGAATCATTAGATGATGACCACGTTTTAAGAAAAGAATGGATTGTCTATGCCGGTTTACTGATATTATTCGCAATTCCTTTTTTCTTTTCACAGTGGATATGGCAAGTTTCAGTTGAAAATGCTACACCTGAACAGACGGATGAATTATTTGAAACATTACATGAAATGCATCTTGCAGGACCATTTCTGAAAAGGGATAAACCTGATGACACTATAATTAGGCAGAATATATTGACAAAGCATCGTGATTTATCTTGGGTACACATCCATCGCAGAGGGAGCAGAATAATATTTGAACCTCTGGCTGCACCTATTATTGAAAATGAAGTCATTAATGACCCTATTAAAGGAAATTTAATTGCTAAAAAAAATGGTGTTGTTACTCATTTTAATTTATCGAAAGGTGAACGAGTAGTAGAAGAAAATGATGCTGTAAAAAATGGACAATTATTAGTAACTGGAATTTTAAAACGTGGTGAAAAGGATATCATTTATGGAGCAGAAGGTGAAGTTTATGCTGATTATTGGATAGAATCAGAGTTTTCGTTACCCAAGGAGATTACTTATCAAACCATGGGGGAAAAAACATATCATTTCCGTTGGGCAAATGAAAAAAAGACTGAAAAAGAATGGAAAGTTGCAAACCTTCCAAAATGGTTTTCAATGATTGGGGAAGTTTATATACAACAAGAATTGATTAAAAAGAAGGTGACAATCGATGAAAAATCAGTGGAGGATTTTGTGATACCACTATTGCATCAAAAGTATTTAGAAAAATTACCCCGTAAAACAGTCGTTAAACAAGAAAAACTTTTGAATGTTACAATTGATAATGATACAGTAAAGGGGAAAGTATTGTTTTTAGTAAATGAAAATATTGCGATTAAACAAGCGATTAACCAAGGAGATTGAGCATGACAGAACAACAACCTATTCAATTACAAATGCAAGATCCAAACGAAGCAGTCATGCTTCTGGGCATATCTGATGCCAATTTAAAATTAATCGAAGAAGCTTTCCAAATTCAGATGATTACCCGCGGTGATTCAATTGTCATTGTTGGAGAAGAAGAAAATAAACAACACGCAAGTCAATTAGTACAGCAATTATTAAAAGTTATTCGTAAAGGTATTAACATTAATCAGCGCGATGTTGTCTCTGCACTTGAGATGTCTAAAACAGGAACGATTGAATATTTTGCGGAGCTCTATGATGAAGTTATTGCGCGGAATACAAAAGGAAAAGCTATACGAGCAAAAACAATAGGTCAAAGACAGTATATTCAAGCAATTCGCCATAAGGATCTAGTATTTTGTATTGGGCCAGCAGGAACAGGGAAGACATACTTAGCTGTTGTGATGGCAGTTCAAGCTTTAAAAAATAGTCAAGTAAAACGAATAATCTTGACAAGACCAGCTGTAGAAGCCGGTGAAAGTTTAGGCTTTTTACCAGGAGATTTAAAAGAAAAAGTTGACCCATATTTAAGACCGTTATATGATGCGTTACATGATGTATTAGGCGCAGAACAAACAGGACGTATGATTGAACGTGGAACAATTGAAATCGCACCACTCGCGTACATGCGTGGAAGAACATTGGATGATGCTTTTGTCATTCTTGATGAAGCACAAAATACAACGGAAGCACAGATGAAAATGTTCTTAACACGATTAGGATTTGGATCTAAAATGGTGATTACTGGTGATGAAACACAAATTGACTTACCACATGGAGCAAAATCAGGTCTAATTAGTGCAGAAAAAACGTTGCGCCACGTTAAAAATATTGAATTCAGAATTTTAGAACAAGGTGATGTTGTCCGACATCCGCTTGTTGCAAAAATAATTCAAGCATACGAACAACAAAAATAGCATGAAATCAGAGGTGCAATTGTATCTCTGATTTTTTGCATTTCTTAAAAAATAAAAAGCCACCTATAATAGTGATTGAACCGTACATAGAACTTTCCATTTAAAGGATAAATAAAATAATTTTACTAATATTCTATAAAATAATGATGGAAAATCTCTTTTCTATTGGTATGATAAGAAGAGGAGGTGACGAGATGATTAATATCATAAAAACACTCAACCAATATGTACGTTTCCCCTTATTACTAGCAAGTTTATTATTTCTAACGGGAATCATACAATTTTTCTTAATGGTCAAGGATATTGAAGGGGAGCAATATGACATTAAATTATTCCAATTGTCACCTGAAACAATTCGCTCCACCAAAACAATAGAAGATACGGAAAAAACGGAAAGTGACAGAGAAAAAATTGCTAGCGAAGTTAAGCCTGTTTATACTTTTTCGCCTGATATTGCTAAAAACCAAGCAGCAATTATTAGTTCTACATTTGATTACATAATTGAAGTTCAAAAGACGATTAATAAAGAAAAGAGCAAATCTAAAAAAGACATAGAAAAGGAAGAACAGATAAAAAATTTAAGAAATAAACTAGATGAGATTAGTACAAATGGACAAACTGTTCGATTAACTGGTCAAGAAATATCAACATTACTCGCGCAAAATGAAGAAGATCTTATTAAAACAAGAGATACTTTGACTTCTATTATCACTAAATCTTTATCGGAGCCTATTCGTCAAGAACAAGTATCAGATGAAAAAGCAAGTGTAGAAAAAATAGTTCGAGGAAGTTATACAATACCTGAAAGTATTCAATCTATTGCTATAACATTAGCCAGAACATCTATTGTAGAGACTGAAAAAAAGGATAATAAGTTAACGAAAGAAAGAATTGAGCAAGAAAAGGCAAATGTCGACCCAACAAGAATTCTACAAGGTCAAATTATTGTACAAGAAGGACAACTGATTGATAGAGAAGTATATCACCAATTGGAAATAACAGGGATGCTGTCAAATCAGCAATCTAAGAAACCGATTGTTGGATTAGGGCTTTTTATCTTCTTACAAATGGCTTTCTTTTATGTAGCATTTTATAATTGGAAAGCTGATAAAAAGTTAAAAACACGTAATTTAATTATTACAATGATTGTATATTTAACTTCTATCATTGTGATGGAATTATTAAATTTAGTTTCGAGTGACTTTGATGTGACAATTGGTTTTCTATTCCCGGCGGCAGTCGTACCTATGCTTATTCGAGTTTTGGTGAACGAACGTATTGCATTGCTGACCACTATTATGACAGCAGCTGTTGGAGGAATTGTCTTCCAAGAAGGTTATTCTTCTGTTATGCAAATGGAAGTATCTCTATATATTATCTTCAGCGGATTTGCTAGTATTTATTTTATGCGAAATGCCAAGAAGAGATCTAGTGTGATGACAACAAGCTTATATGTAGCTGCAGTAAATATTGCCTTTATCGCATTTTATTTGCTTTTATCTCAGTCCAATTACGAGGTAAGAGAATTAGCTTACTATTTATTAGCAGCAATTGTTTCAGCTATTTTATCGGGAGCATTGATGCTTGGATTACTTCCTTTCATTGAATCAGCATTTGGATTGTTATCTACGTATCGCTTGATTGAACTATCTAATCCAAATCATCCATTATTAAAGAAGATTTTAGTAGAAACACCTGGTACTTATCATCATAGTGTGATGGTAGCAAATTTAGCAGACGCTGCTTGTGAAGCAATTGGAGCTGATGGCTTACTAGCTCGAGTAGGTTGTTATTATCATGATATTGGAAAGACAAAAAGGCCAGGCTTTTTTGTGGAAAATCAAATGTCAGGTATTAACCCACATGATCAGCTCCCACCGAATACAAGTAAAGATATAATTATTGCACATGTGGAAGATGGTGTTAAAATATTAGAGCAGCATAAAATGCCAAAGGAAATTGTAGATATTGCAAGACAACATCATGGTACAAGCTTGGTGAAATTCTTTTACTTTAAAGAGAAAGAAAATAACCCAGATGTGGAGGAATCAGCATTTCGTTATGCTGGACCTAAGCCACAAACGAAAGAAATTGCTATAATAAGTGTAGCAGATAGTGTAGAAGCTGCTGTACGCTCGATGAAGAATCCAACATCGGAAGGTATCAGACAGCTTGTTCACAATATCGTACAAGATAAATTGCTAGACGGACAGTTTGATGAATGTGATCTTTCTATCCGTGAACTGAAAACGGCTGAACGCGTTTTTTGTGAAACTTTAAATGGAACCTTCCATTCACGTATCGAATATCCGAAGCCAAAATAAGCCTAGGAGGCATAAAATGAGTTTGAATATTGATTTTTTAGATGAAACAGGAAAAGTAAAGGAATCTGATATTGCATTAGTGGAAAATCTTTTGCAACATGCAGCGAAGATTGAAAATATTGAAGATGGTACAGAAATCTCCATTACTTTCGTCACTAACGAAGAAATCCATAAGATTAACCGAGAGTACCGCCACAAAGATGCGCCAACAGATGTTATTTCTTTTGCTCTTGAAGAAGTGGGCGAAGGTGAAACACCTATTATTGCAGAAGGAATGCCACGTATTTTAGGCGATGTCATTATTTCAATTGATCGTACAAGAGAACAAGCAGAAGAATACGGCCATTCATTTGAACGTGAACTTGGTTTTCTAGCTGTACATGGTTTTCTACATGTTCTTGGCTATGATCATATGGTTCCTGAAGATGAAAAAGTGATGTTTGGAAAACAAGATGAGATATTAGAATCCTATGGATTATCTCGTGAAAATAATGATCGTGCGTAAGTTTTTACATTCCTTTAAATATGCGATTGAAGGCATTAAACAAGTAATGGTCGAACAAAATTTTCGTTTTGACTTAATGATGGTGTTTATTGTTGTAGTAGCAGGTGTATTTACAGGCCTATCTCAGCTAGAATGGATTATATTAATCGTTGTGATGGCTATTATGCTGTCACTTGAAATGATGAATACAGCTATTGAGAGGGTTGTTGACCTTGCTTCTCCTGGAATACACCCATTAGCAAAGGCTGCAAAAGATATAGCAGCAGGGGCTGTGCTTGTTTTTGCTTGTGCAAGTGTTATAATCGGTATACTTATCTTTATACCGAAATGGATAAATTTATGGGATTGAGGTGTATGAAATGGAAAAAGAACAGTTAATAGAACTTGCAAAAGAAGGCCGCGAAAAAGCTTATGTTCCATATTCAAAATTTAAAGTAGGAGCAGCGCTGTTAACAACTGACGGCAAAGTATTTAAAGGCTGTAATATTGAAAACTCTGGTTATTCTATGACTAACTGTGCTGAACGTACTGCAATGTTCAAAGCTGTTTCTGAGGGTGAAAGAGATTTTGCTGCAATTGCAATTGTTGCAGATACAGAAGGTCCTTGTTCACCATGCGGAGCATGTCGACAAGTTATTTCAGAGTTTTGTGCACCGAATATGCCAGTTTACTTAACAAATATGAAAGGCGATGTGCAAGAAACAACTGTAAAAGAGTTGTTACCAGGCGCATTTTCACCGGAGGATTTATTGAATGCAGGAAAATAAAGTTTTTAAATCAGGATTTGTCACAATTGTTGGACGTCCAAACGTAGGAAAATCTACATTTTTAAATAATGTCATCGGACAAAAAATCGCAATCATGAGTGACAAACCACAAACTACTCGAAACAAAGTTCAAGGTGTTTATACAACAGATGATGCTCAAATGATTTTCATTGATACACCAGGAATTCATAAACCAAAACATAAACTAGGCGAATTCATGTTAAAAGTATCTAAAAATGCTTTGCGTGAAGTTGAAGCTATTATGTTCATGGTAAATGCGACTCAAAAACTTGGCGCAGGTGACAAATATGTAATGGAAATGCTAAAAGGCACGAAAACACCTGTCTTTTTAGTAGTCAATAAAATAGATGCAGTGCATCCTGATGAGCTTTTGAATATTATCGATTCGTATAAAGCAGAATTCGAATTTGCAGAAATTGTACCTATTTCAGCACTACAAGGGAACAATGTACAACAACTACTTGATACATTGAAAAAGTACTTACCAGAAGGCCCACAATATTACCCAGCAGATCAAGTAACAGACCATCCTGAACGATTTATAATTGCAGAGTTAATACGTGAGAAGGTATTGCATTTAACACGCGATGAAGTACCACATTCTATAGCTGTTGAAATTGAAAAAATTGCAAAAGATGAAAATAAGGACTTAGTACGCATCAATGCTTCTATTATTGTTGAACGTGATTCACAAAAAGGAATCGTCATTGGTAAACGTGGTGCCTTGTTAAAAGAAATTGGTACACGTGCTCGTAAAGACATTGAAACATTACTTGGAAGTAAAGTCTATTTAGAACTTTGGGTCAAAGTACAAAAAGACTGGCGTGACCGTGCATCACAACTTCGTGATTATGGATACCGTGATGATGAATACTAGGAAATAGGAAGTGAAGACAATTGCTGAATAAATGGGAAGGCATTGTCTTAAAAACACGACCGTATGGCGAAACAAATAAAGTCGTCACACTAATGACAAGAGAGGTTGGCAAAGTTGCAGCAATGGCTAGAGGAGCAAAAAAACCGTCTAGCCGTTTAGCTGCGATTAGCCAACCCTTTGTACATGGTACTTTTATGATTCAACAAGGCCGTGGCATGGGGACATTGCAACAAGGGGAACCTTTAGAATCTATGCGGCATATTCAAGAAGATATTGTAGCAACAGCATACGCTAGCTATGTTGTTGAAATTATTGATCGTTTAGTAGAATCTGAAAAACCAGAACCCTATGCATTTGATGTATTAACACAAGCACTACATGCAATAGAAGAAGGATATGATCCAGAAGCAATTGCCATGTTCGTAGAGTGGAAAATGTTACCTTACACAGGCGTACAGCCTATTCTACATGCATGTGCAAGTTGTGGTTCAGTTGAAGGAGAATTTGCGTTTTCGTTTACACAGGGAGGTTTCCTATGCCACCGTTGCTTCCAACGAGATCCATATCTTATCCGTTTAACACCAACACAGCTAAAGCTTATAAGGATGTTCTATAGTGTACCAATAGACCAAATTGGTAAGCTAACTTTAAAAAAAGAAACAAAGAAATTTATCCGTAAAATTGTTACGACTATATATGAAGAACAAACGGGTATGCGCTTTAAAAGTCGCTCATTTATAGACCAATTAGAACGCACCCCATTACTGTTCGATGCACACTTTACTAAGGACGAGGAAGATCATCAATCATAAAAAGCTTCGATACTAGCTATAAAAAGCTATATCGTGGCTTTTTGTTTTTTATTCAATTGTTTTGACTTTTTCAATTCATCGTACATATAATATGTATATATGAACAACTAATCATATAAAGAATCTAAGAACATTAAAAAAGGGGGCGTTCACGTGATTGAGGAACAAATTTCATTCAATAATGAAGATTTAGATGAAGAAATTTTATTTTTAGTATCTCAAACATTTAAAGCAATCAGTGATCCAACTCGAATTCGTATTTTAAACTTATTGAGTAAAAAAGAATGTTCTGTTAGTGAACTTGGTGAGAAGTTAAATTTAAAACAGTCTACTGTTTCTCATCAATTAAGTTTTTTGAAAAATTTAAGATTAGTGAAATTCCGTCGCGAAGGGACGACAGTTTTTTATTCACAAGATGATGCGCATGTCATGGCCATTCTACAACAAACGATTGAGCATGCGAAACATAATTAGAGGTGAAATGAATAATGGGACATTCACATGAGCACGGTCACAGTCATGATCATACACATGGTGCAAACAAAAAGACCTTAATGATAGCTTTCATAATTATTACATCTTATATGATAGTTGAAGTTGTAGGTGGTCTTTACACAAACAGCCTAGCACTGTTATCTGATGCGGGGCATATGTTAAGTGATGCCATTGCACTTGGGGTGGGTGTATTAGCCTTTACGATAAGTGAGAAGGTGGCTAATAATAGAAATACGTATGGATATAAACGCTTTGAAATTTTAGCAGCTGTTTTCAATGGTGTGACATTAATTTTAATAGCTATTTTTATATGTGTAGAAGCAATACAACGCTTTACGAAACCACAGGAAATTGCTTCAAGTGGTATGCTTATCATTGCAATAATCGGTTTATTGGTAAACATCCTTGTTGCGTGGATCTTAATGCGTGGTGGTGATACACATGATAATTTGAACATGCGTGCCGCTTTTTTACATGTCATTAGTGATATGTTAGGCTCTGTCGGTGCAATTATCGCGGCTATTCTTATCATGTTATTCGGTTGGGAATGGGCAGACCCGGTTGCCAGTATAATTGTAGCAATACTTGTTTTAACAAGTGGATGGCGTGTTACGAAAGCTTCTATACATGTGTTGATGGAAGGGACGCCTTCGAATGTTGAGACAGATGATATTATTAGTACTTTCCAAACAACGGAGGGCATACTTGCTATTCATGATTTACACATATGGAGTATTACAAGTGGTCAAAATGCACTTTCTTGCCATGTAGTTGTAGATGGAAAGCTTACAGTAAAAGATAGCCAAATTATTTTACAAGAACTCGAACATAAATTATTGCACTTAGGGATAGGGCATATGACAGTTCAATTAGAAAATGACCGACACAAACATGATAATACAATCCTTTGTAAATTAGAAGAAAGACATAGTCATCATCATGAACATTAAAAAACATTTAAAAATAATATAAGTAGAGAAAATTCATGAACATGAAATGCACCCCGATTGATAAAAAATCAAACGGTGGTGCATTTTTTTATAGTAGCATTAATAGCAGTTTTCCTTTAAAAAATCTTTACAATTCACTTTCTACATATTACCATGTTAATTGATAATCGTTTTCAATTGTGGGTGAGAATAGAAAAATGGACATTTCATTAAATGAGATTATAAATTATTATGCAAATGCATCTGTATCTTTTTCCAATATATTTGTTGCCAATTTAAATCCAGGTAAGAGTGATGTAGGACGTAGGACAGCACCTGGAATGTGTGGTCTTATTATCCCTTTGCAAGGAAGTGCAAATTTTACATTGAATAATCAAACCTTTGCAATGGGGATAGGTACAATCGTCCATGCAGGGCCCCAAATGAGTATAAAAGTAGATAATTCAAGCGAGAAAATTTGGAGGTATGTGGTATTACATTATGAAATCCCAGCTAAAGAGAAGGAAGTATATCAGCTTTATCATCAACATTTTTCTTTAAAAGTGGACAATCAAACAAGAATTACTCGATATATTAAAGAGTTAATAAAGGCGTATTCTGTTCCAGGTCCCATCTCTAAAATTACGGCGAGAACATTGTTCCATCAAATTATTGAAGAACTAGTGCAGGGTGCAAAACGAAACAGTAAATCCGATAGGGACACAGTAATTGAACAAGCGGTGGATTTTATGCATCAACATTATACAGAGAAAATTTCAGTAGCAGAAATTTCAAAGCGTTTTAAAATAAATAGACGTCGTTTTACAGAATTATTTGAACGACATACTGGGTTAAATCCATCAAATTATATCATCGAATTAAGGATGAAAGAGGCAAAAGAGATGCTTCGTCAGAGTGATCTTTCCATAGCAGTAATTGCCTTTCAATTAAGCTATGATGATCCATTTTACTTTAGTAGAATATTTAAAAAATATGTAGGTGTATCTCCGACAGCATATCGCAGAGAGATTACATAAATCGGCAAAAGTCCATGCGAAAAAACATTTTGTCCATTCTCATTTTCTAATCTTTTTGGTAAATTAATAATCGGCAATGATAATCATTATCAATAAATGAAAATTTATAATTTACTAGGAGGATCAATATGGGGAAATATTGGAAATTAGGAGCGGTTGCTTTACTTTCTTTAGCAATTGCAACAGGATGCAATTCAAACAGTGATACAAAAAAATCAAATGATACAAAAGTATCGGAAAGTAGTGCAAGTGCTGACAAGGAATCTACTACAAAACAAATTACATACCTTGGTAAGGAATATACAGTGCCAGCTAAAACAGATAATATTATCGCAGCAAGTTTAGAATCTATGGAAGATGCTGCAGTTCTTGGTGTCAAGCCAACAGGTGTTGTTTCAATAGCCGGAAACGATATGCCAGAATATCTTAAAGATGACTTTGATGGAGCGACTGTTGTGGGAAATAAATTTGAACCAAATGCAGAAGCTATGCTAAAGCTTGAACCAGATGTCATTTTAGCTTCTGATAAAATGGATGCAAAAAAATTAGCTAAATATGATAAAGTGGCAACAACCTTCCCATACACTTTTGTTGCAGAAAAATGGCGTGAAAACTTGCAATTATTAGGTCAATTGACAGGTAAAGAAAACCAAGCGGATAAAGTAATTAGTGATTATGAAACAAAAGTAGCTGAATTAAAAGATAAAGCGGTTAAAGAACTAAAAGATAAAAAAGTAATGATTATCCGTGTTCGTGGTACCATGATGGCTTATGGCCCTTCTCTTTATTTAAATCCTGTTTTATATGATGATTTAGGACTTGAGGTACCAAAAGAAATAGCAGATGCAAAAACACAAATGGAATTATCATACGAAACATTATCAAAAATCAATCCTGATGTGATCTTCCTTCAATTTGACGAATCGGAAAATACTAAAACACCAAAAGCATTAGATGAAGTATTAAAAAATGATATCTTCAAAAGTGTAAATGCTGCTAAAAATGACAAAGTATTTGTCAATAGTATTTCTCCTTCAGCACAAGGAGGAACAGCTTGGTCTAAAACAAGATTTTTAGATGCAATCTCTAAAGACCTTCTAAAATAGTAAGTTTGAAAAAGCGAATAGCCTAATGCTTTTCAGTCAATTGACCCAAACGTATCTTAAAAGCTTAGTTTGATTTGTCCATTTTATCAACAAAGCAGTTGGAGAGAATCTATTTTTCTCGTCCATCTGCTCTTTTTCTCATTATTAAAACACTATATTTTTGAAAGTGTATTCTTTTTATATAAATGAGGTGTCACAATGAATAAACAGCGCTGGAATGCAATTGTTATTTCTTTTGTATCACCAGTTTTAATCATAGCTGTTATGATTGTTTCTATCATACTAGGTACAAAGGATATTCCTTTGTCAACGGTTTGGCAGGCAATCATAAACTATGATGCAACAAATGTAAATCACCAAATAATTTGGACGAGTAGACTTCCAAGAGCTGTAGCAGTAGCGATTGTTGGAGCATTTTTAGCAGTCGCTGGTGCAATTATGCAAGGGATTACAAGGAATTATCTTGCGTCTCCATCATTAATGGGCGTGAATGATGGCTCAGCTTTTGTTATTACATTAGCAATGATTTTTTTACCTGGACTTGCGAATTACCAATTAATCTTACTTTCAATGCTAGGTTCTGCTTTAGGCGCAGGGCTTGTTTTTGGATTTGGGTCGCTTATTCGGAATGGATTGTCACCAGTTAGACTAGCGATTATAGGGACAGTTATAGGTACTTTTCTAAGTAGTATAGCGACAGCGATTGCAATGTATTTTCAAGCATCTCAATCTATTAGTTCTTGGTATAATACTAAAATTCATATGGTCGATCCTAAATTATTGATCATTTCCATTCCATTTGGCGTTCTTGGCTTAATACTTGCAATAGCTAGTTCTAAATCTATTACGATAACATCATTAGGAGAAGATATAGCTACAGGTTTAGGGCAAAATACGAAATGGATCAAAATCATTTGCATGATAGCTGTGGTTTGTTTAACGGGAACAGCAGTAGCTCTTGTTGGTAAAATTGGATTTGTTGGATTAGTAATTCCGCATATTACTCGCTTTTTAGTAGGAGTAGATTATCGTAGAATTATTCCTTTCTCAGCACTTTTAGGTGCGATGTATTTATCTTTATGTGACTTAATTAGTCGCTATATAAACTTTCCGTTTGAAACGCCAATTGGAGTAGTTACATCATTGATTGGTGTACCATTTTTCTTATATTTAATTCGTCCGCATGGAGGTGGGAAACATGCGGCATAAAAAACTTACAACATCTCTAATAGCAGTATTGTTGCTAGGTTGCATTGCTCTTGCAAGCTATATACATATTACAAATGGCGTCTTTGATATTAGTGTAAAAGATGTTTTAAAAACAATTTTAGGATTTGAAGATGATGAACGGTTTAAACTAGTTATTTTTGAATTTAGGTTACCACGCATTATTATTGCGGCCATCGTAGGAGTAGGATTAGCTCTTGCTGGTGTTGTATTACAAGGGATTACGAGAAACCCATTGGCAGATCCAGGGATTCTAGGCATAAATGCAGGAGCAGGGACAGCTATTGTATTGTTTATGTTTTTCTTTCAAATTCAAGTAGTTCAGGCAGATATTCAGAACTGGCTAGCTGTTATGATGATGCCTATTTTCGGTTTTGTTGGAGGAGGATTAGCAGCTGCTATTATATTCTCATTCGCTTATAAACAAAAACGACTTGATATGCAAAGGCTCATTTTAACAGGAATCGCGATTAACAGTGGTTTTAGTGCATTGTCATTATTCTTTTCTTTAAAGATGAATGCATCTGATTTTGAAGCGGCAGCAGTTTGGATGAATGGTTCCATTTATAATGCTGATTGGATGTTTATTTGGACAATTTTACCATGGGTAGTCATTTTGGCTATCTATATTTTTTATAAAGCGCATCTCTTAGATTACTTCCAACTAGGGGAAGAGAATATGATCAGTTTAGGGATTAAAACAGAGAGCGAAAAAAGAAAGTTAATGATTGCAAGTGTTGGTTTAGTAAGTGCTTGTGTATCTGTTTCGGGAAGCATTGGGTTTATCGGCCTAATGGCTCCTCATATCGCAAAACAGCTTGTTGGAAATCATCACCGCTCTGTTGTCATTATTAGTGCATTAATGGGAGCTTTTCTTTTAATTTTCGCAGATTTTATCGGCAAAACGGTATTTGCACCTTTAGAATTATCAGTTGGGATAGTTGTATCTATCATCGGTATTCCGTATTTTCTTTATTTACTAATTAAGACTAAGGCTTAGGAGGATTATAAATGGCCCCAAGTATAGAGACTTTTAAAATACATTCTACGTGTGCAGATTATACGTATACTGTTCAAATTTATATTCCTGAGAATGTAAAAAATTCAGATCAGTTGCCTATTTATTATATTTTAGATGGTAGTTCATATTTTACATTTGCCAATCAAACGATTAAATTGCAATGTTTAAATTCACCCAAGACAAAGGTTTGTCCGGCAATTGTCGTAAGTATTGAGCATGGTGAGGATATGCGAGATCGTCGCTTTTATGATTTTACTGCACCGGCGAAGGTGTATATATATCCCCAGCGTTTATTGCAAAAGGGAAAGGTTCGTAAAAATGGAGGAGCAACAAAATTTACTCAATTTCTCATGAGAGAATTGAAACCGGCAATACATGAAAAATTTCCAAACCATGGTGATGAAATTATATTCGGTCACTCTCTTGCAGGGTATTATGTACTCTGGCTTTTGTTTATGAATAAGCATTATTTTGACCGTTACATTGCATTTAGTCCATCTATTTGGTGGAACCAATATGAAATAGAAAATTTAGCGCAATCATTTATAAATGATCAAGATTGTAAAGTTTCTCCCTTATTTGTGGCTGTTGGGAGTGAAGAAGGATTTATGGTTGAAGATTCGGAAAAGATGCACGAATTACTTCAACCAAGATTTATGAACAATATTTCTTTTTATAAAGCAGAAGATGAAAATCATGCATCTGTTGTACCTACTGCAATAAGTAGGGCAATGCGCTTTATGACGACTGTAAAAGTCGAAATACCATCCTAGTTCTGTAAAATTACTGATTGTCGCCACAATGTTATATATTATTCAACTATACTCAAAAAGAGTATTTGAAAATGATTAATAGCATGAACTTTTTGGGGGATTACAATGATTTCCCCATACCATATCAATTTCTTTAAATCGATAAGGTAAATGAAATACTCCTCATAGTCTAAACAAATTTTATTTGTTAACTAATGAGGAGTATTTTTTATTTTTTAGAGGTATTTCATTGATTGACTAGTTTCATATATTTCTAGGTTTTCGTACACTTTGAAGCTTCCCTCATTCGCATACAATAACAGTATCTTATTGTAGAGGGGTTATTTGATGAATCAATATTTAGATTTACTTGCCTATTTCGGTATTGGTGGTGCACATCCTGGTGGTTTTGCGCTAACTCAATCTATTTTTGAAAAAGAAAAAATTGAACCGCATTTTAGTGTACTAGATATTGGTTGCGGTACAGGACAAACCGCATCTTATTTAACAAAAAAGTTTGGATGTAGTGTAACAGCAATCGACATAAATTCAATGATGGTGGAGAAAGCCAAAAAAAGATTTGTGAACGAAGGGCTTAATATTAAAACCGTTTTAGGTGATGTACAAAAAATGAAATTCGCTGATGAAACCTTTGATTTTGTACTATCTGAATCGGTTATTTCATTTACAAATATACCAGAGACTTTAAAAGAGTTAGTAAGAGTTTTAAAAAGAGAAGGTAGTATGATCATAATTGAAATGACTGCCGAGCAACCATTATCAAACGAAGTAAGAGAAAAAATTTTAGAATTATATGGGGTCAATCAAGTTTTAACGGAAGAAGAATGGATCACGTGTTTGCGGCAAGCAGGATTTACAAATGTAAAAGAAATCCTAACGCCTCCATTCCTCCTTCCAAGTGAGATTGATGATATCGATGAATCTGAAAAAATACCGATACATTTTTATAATCTGTGGGATGAACATAATGATTTTGTAGAGAAAAATAATCATCTAGTAGGTTATCGTGCATTTAAATGTTCTCTTGCATAGTTTTTTTATAATTTATTCGACTATTACTAACCCTGTATAAAAAAATTATTCTTTCGGGAATTTCGAACCAGAAATTATTGTATCTGAGGATTTTCGATAAAGCTCATCATTTTTGAAGGGACCATTTTTTTCTTGATAGCTATTAATAATCTGATAACCAATATGGTATCCAATCCATTTAGGTAACGGACTACCTTTTTGACCATATAAGAAAGGATAATGATTCTTTAAACCTTTTAAATACAATGAAGGTAAAAAGTATCTCTTCCATATTTCTAAAGACTGTTCATATGAATAGAGATTTGTCCATGGACCGACGAACTTTTCACCGTATAAATCTTTTATTGCATATTCTCCAAGTCCTTCAATAATAATTGACTCTTTTAAAGGAATTTGATCTAGTGATAGATTATTAAGGTGAATACGGCATACATGGTTATACTCATGTGCAAACATTGCTTTTATTTCCGTTTCAGAGAGACTATTCGAAAAAAATAAAAAGACACCTTCTTTATAAGCAACACCATTTTTCCGAAAATCTCTTTTGAATCCCATCCCTTTTATAGGAAAAATATATATTGGAACATTTGGTCCGTTCCACAATTTCTTTAATTTTTTATATTCCTTCTGCACAATTTTCCAAACATTTAATTCTTCCATTTTCTCAACTACTGTTTCAATTTTAAACCATTCAAAAGGATCAAATAATCCATGATTTAATAATTCGTGATGTAATGATTGAGGAGCAATATTAGGGAATACCTTTTTTAATGGGTCACAGAGCGTTTCACGTTGAATAGTAGGATAGTCAAGAATCGATTTCTCTTTACATCTATTTATAAATTCATAAAGCCATTGTTTTGTTTGAATTACTGACAATTACCTCATCCTCTTTTACTTTTATATTTATGTTATGTTTTGAAAATGTTATTGCTTTCGAAAATTTAAGTGAATATGAATTTTTATTCCTTAGACCTTTATCCATAAGATTCTATTTCACTGACCATATAATACAATGCATACTCATATGCAATATAAGTTTGGAAGGAGGGTGAACATGAATCCGGCAGATGCGTATAATTTATGTAATAGATATCATGGGAAAATGGTAAGAATTAGATGTAATGATGGAACAGTACATGTAGGACAAATTACAAGAGTAGATCAAAAAATGGTATGGATTAACCCACAAAGTGGAATGGGCGGATATGGCCTAGGCTGGGGTTGGGGTGGTTATGGATACGGACCGGGATACGGATATTATAGACCAGGATTTGGCGTAGGAATCGCTCTTGGGGCAATCGTAGGAATCGGTCTAGCTTCGGCATTTCTGTGGTAAAAGAAAAATAGAGGAAATTCACTGACGATAGAAAAACGTCAAAACTTTTTCTTGCATTAAAGAGTAATACCCTCATCTGAAAATTGATAGGTGAGGGTAATCTCTAATAATGTTGGTCACTATTCAATTGATGTATTAATATTTCACCATAAGAAAGAGGTTATCCTAAAATCGGATAACCCCGTACCTATTTGTGTAATGTACTTATATGGTCATTATTATTTGATTTGATAGCAGTCGGTGTGCCGCAGCTTTTGCAATTACTTTTTAGTTCACATGTACCGCATTTACCTTCCTTACTTTTTTGAATATGGCGATAAATAGTCCATCCTGCGTATCCGAAAATAAGTAGACCTATAATAATATTAGCGATCATCTCGATGCTTCCTTCCTTAAAATCCTAATAGTTTACCACCTTGGTAAATAATCAACGCAATGATGTATGCTAAAATCAACGCGTAAACGACTGCAAAATATGTCCACTTTGTTGAACCAGTTTCTTTTTTTATCGTACCAACAGTAGCTAGACAAGGAACATATAGTAAGATGAAAACAATGAATGTAAATGATGACAATGGATTGTAAGCTTGTGTTAACAATCCTTGTAAACTATCCATATTTGGAGCATGATAGATAATATTCATGCTTGAAACAACTACCTCTTTTGCCAAAAATCCTGTTAAAAGGGATGCTCCAGCTTGCCATGTACCAAACCCAAGGGGAGCGAGTATCGGTGCAAATAATCCACCAATTACTGCTAGAAAACTATCATCCATTTCTACACCTAATCCACCTGGACCAGCATATGATAATAGCCAAATAATAACAGAACCTCCGAATATGAATGTACCGGCTTTACGAATAAAACCCTTTCCTTTATCCCAAGTACTTCTTAATAATGTTTTTGATTGAGGAATTCGATAAGGAGGTAATTCCACTACAAAAATAGAAGTTTCACTCTTAAGTAAAAGCTTTGAAAAGATTTTCGCCATCAGTAATGCCAAAGTAATCCCTAACAAATAAAGTGAAAAGACAATAATTGTTTGATGACCAGCAAAAAATGCACCGACAAATAATGCGTAGACAGGTAATCTTGCTGAACAAGACATTAATGGAGTCAACAAAATCGTGATTAATCGTTCTTTTGGCTGTTCAATCGTTCTCGCTGCCATTACACCAGGCACATTACAGCCGAAACCAATAATCATCGGTATAAAAGCCTTTCCGTTTAGACCAACAGCTTCCATTAACTTATCCATCACAAGTGCCGCACGTGCCATATAACCTGAGTCTTCCAAAAATGAAATAAAGAAAAATAAGATAAAGATTTGTGGTACAAAAACAAGTACACCGCCAACACCAGCAACTATACCATCTAAAACTAGCGATTGAATAAACTGAGATGTACCAAGATCATTCAATAGAATAGTTATCCAATCTGTTAATCTACCAGAAATAAATTGATCCAATAAATCTGAAAGAGGGGTTCCAAGCCAATCGAATGTTAGTTTAAACATGAATAACATACATAATAAAAAGATAGGCATTCCTAAATATTTATTTGTAACGATTGCATCAATTCTGTCAGACAAATGAACTTGTTGTTGTTTTTCATGACTCACAGATTGTTCTAAAATAGTTGTAATGTAATTCTTTCTTATCTGATAAATCCTTTGAGCTATACTATTAATATGATTACTTTTCTTTAGTTCTGCTTCAGTTTGTTGGTACAGTTTATCCAACAGTTCTTTTGAAACAAGCGTTTCTAAATAATTTCGTATGACTACATTTCCTTCGAAAAACTGTAACGCAAGCCATCGATGAGGAAGATGTTGAATATCTTCTAGTGGCAAAATTGATAATAATTGATCAATGCCATTTTCAATATCTTTTCCATAATTTAATGTTAGCTGCTCGACAGGCTTCGTATTAAGTGAAGTCATATAATTCATCATATTGTTACAACCTTCACCAGTTCTCGCAACAATGGAAACAACCGGTGTATGTAAGGCTTCAGATAGTTTTTCTTCGTTCAAAGAAATTCCTCGATGCTTGGCAACATCAGACATATTCAGCCCGATGATAAGAGGCTTTCCATATTCCAAAAGTTGAATGGTTAAGACTAAATTCCGCTCCAATTGAGAAGCATCTACGATATTGATAATGCTATTAAATTCCTCTGAGATAAAGAATTTAGAAACAACACTCTCATCTTTTGATAATGGACTTAATGAATAAATTCCGGGTAGGTCAATTAGATGACCTAATTTATCCTTTAATGTTCCAACTTTCTTTTCAACTGTAACGCCGCTCCAATTTCCGACGTATTCATAAGAGCCAGTCAAATAATTGAATAATGAAGTTTTTCCTGTATTAGGGTTCCCTACTAGCGCTATATTTACCATTGTCTTTCAATCTCGATTTGCATAGCTTCTTTATATCGAATCCCTAACATTTGACCGTTATGTTCAATCATGAAAGGACCATGAAATGGCATTCGATTTTTTAACAAGACTTCTTCGCCTTCTAAAATCCCAAAATCTAATAATCTTCTTTTAATATATTTATTTAATGTTGATAAATTGACGATAATCGCGCTTTCACCAAGTTTCAATTCATTTAATGACATGTTGTTCACTCCAAATTTTTTTCACATCTAATCACGCATTTATGATAACACTTCTCAATTGGTAAGTCGATATAGTTCGAAAACTTTTCACTATTTCAGGATTATTCCACATGAATGCGAAAAAAGATGGCGCAACCATTGTCGGTTAACGCCATCTTAAATGTTGGTTTTGATTTATCTAGATATAGCGAAAATTAGGTTAGAGTATTGATACTAAAAAGCTAGATGCTTTTCGATATATTCTTTAACTTCAGCGATAGGCATACGTTCTTGGTTCATAGAGTCGCGGTGACGTACTGTTACTTGACCGTCTTCAACTGAATCGAAGTCGTAAGTGATACAGAATGGTGTACCAATTTCATCTTGACGACGGTAACGTTTACCAATAGATTGTGATTCATCATAATCTACTGGGAAAGCTTTACGTAATTCAGCCCATACTTCAGTAGCTTTATCAGATAATTTTTTAGATAGAGGTAATACTGCTGCTTTAAATGGTGCTAGAGCAGGGTGTAGGTGAAGTACTGTACGAGTATCGCCACCTTCTAATTCTTCCTCATCATATGCATCACATAAGAATGCTAGTGTCACACGATCGGCACCAAGTGATGGTTCGATACAATATGGTACATAACGTTCGTTTGAAATTGGATCAATATAAGTGAAATCTTCACCAGAGTGTTCCATATGTCGTTTTAAATCGAAATCTGTACGAGATGCAACACCCCATAATTCGCCCCAACCAAATGGGAATTTAAATTCAATATCTGTTGTTGCATTTGAATAATGAGAAAGTTCTTCTTCTTCATGGTCACGAAGACGCATAGATTCTTCGTTCATGTTCAAGTTTAATAAGAAGTTTTTGCAGAATTCTTTCCAGTATGCATGCCATTCAAGTTCAGTTCCTGGCTTACAGAAGAATTCAAGTTCCATTTGTTCAAATTCACGAGTACGGAAAGTGAAGTTACCTGGTGTAATTTCGTTACGGAATGATTTACCGATTTGTGCAATACCAAATGGTGTACGTTTACGCATAGAGCGTTGAACATTTTTGAAGTTAACGAAAATACCTTGTGCAGTTTCTGGACGAAGGAAAATTTCGTTTGTTGAATCTTCTGTAACACCTTGGAATGTTTTGAACATTAAATTGAACTGACGGATTTCAGTGAAATCTTGAGCGCCACAATCTGGACAATGCACGTCATATTCTTTCATAACATCAGCCATTTTATCAAAAGGCATGCCATCGACGATGATTTCTTCGCCTTTTTCAAGCGCTGCTTCTTCAATTAGTTTGTCGGCACGATGACGAGCTTTACATTGTTTACAGTCAATCATAGGGTCGTTAAAGTTACCAACATGACCAGAAGCAACCCAAGTTTTTGGGTTCATCAAAATAGCTGCATCAAGACCAACATTGTATTGTGACTCTTGAACGAATTTTTGCCACCATGCTTTTTTTACGTTGTTTTTCAATTCAACACCGAGTGGGCCGTAATCCCATGTATTTGCTAAGCCTCCGTAGATATCAGAACCAGGGAAGACAAAGCCACGATGTTTGGCTAAGCTTACGATGCTTTCCATTGTTTTTGCCATTAGAAAATCCCTCCAAATATTAAAGCACCCGTCTCCGGGCACAATTTTGTACCCGGGGACGAGTGCATATAGACCCGCGGTTCCACCCCGATTGGTTACTAAATAATAGTAACCCTCTTTCAAAAATTCAGCTCCCGGTTGCCTTTTTCTGATTTCGTGTAGACTTTCACCATCTCTACTCGCTTTATAAGATGAAATCATACTTATTAGACCGTTCATTGCTTATTTGTATTGATGCTTATTGTATCATGTGATTCTTTTCTTCGCAATAAATTCAAAAATAGTATATAATAATTGAGTATTGAGTATAACATTTTTTGAGGCGGTGAGTCCAATAGAACTCAACAAACGTCAGGAAGAGATCTTAGAAATTGTCAAAGGAAATGGTCCCATTACCGGGGAACAAATAGCTGAGCGTCTTTCTCTGACTAGGGCGACACTTAGACCGGATTTAGCCATATTAACAATGGCAGGTTTTTTGGATGCTAGACCGCGTGTCGGTTATTTTTACTCTGGTAAAAAGACAAACCAAGCTGTTATCGATAGCATGACGAATATGAAGGTGAAGGACTTTCAATCGATTCCAGTGGTAGTTTCTGAGGATGTTTCTGTATATGATGCCATTTGCCAAATGTTCTTAGAAGATGTGGGCACATTATTTGTAGTAGACCACAACTCATATTTGACAGGTGTGCTTTCAAGAAAGGATTTACTTCGAACAAGTATAGGAAGTCAGGATTTAAATCATATTCCCGTACATATTATCATGACGAGGATGCCAAATATTGCATACTGTTTTAAATCGGATGGTTTAATACAGGCAGCACATAAGCTTATTGAAAGGCAAATAGATGCATTACCTGTCGTTATCGAACATCCAGATGGCTTAGAGGTCATAGGTCGTTTGACAAAAACAAATATTACACGAGCGTTCTTATCGCTTGCTGAAAATCATGATTTGTGAGGTGATGCTTCCATGAATAATTTAACTGTTTTTATCATTTCAGACTCTGTTGGAGAAACTGGTGATTTAGTTACAAAGGCAGCTATTAGTCAATTTAGACCAGGAATGCAGGATACTAAAATTCAACGTTTTCCCCATATAGAGAGTAAAGAACAGCTAACAGAGATTGTTCATCTAGCAGTAGAGCAGAATGCTATGATTGTTTACACTTTAGTAAAGGAAACAATGCGCTTATTTTTAAGTGGAATTTGCCAAGAGCATAATATTCCATGTGTAGATTTAATGGGACCTATTTTAGGCATCTTAGGAGATACCTTACAAGTAGAACCATTAGAAGAACCTGGATTGGTTCGAAAATTAGATGATGATTATTTCCAAAAAATCGAGGCTATCGAGTTTGCAGTAAAATACGATGATGGACGTGATCCAAGAGGCTTACTAAAGGCAGATATTGTTTTAATAGGCGTTTCACGAACTTCCAAAACCCCATTATCACAATTTTTAGCACACAAACGATTCAAAGTAGCTAATGTCCCTTTAGTTCCTGAGGTAGAGCCGCCAGAGGAATTGTTTTTAGTGGATCCAGCAAAATGCTTTGGTCTTGTAATTTCTCCAGAAAAATTGAATAGCATACGAAAAGAACGTTTACTAGCTTTGGGATTAAATGATGGAGCGAATTATGCAAAACTGGAACGGATAAACGAAGAAATTTTGCATTTTAAAAAAGTAGTTGATCGAATCGGTTGTCAGGTAATTGATGTGACCAATAAAGCTGTTGAAGAAACAGCTAATGATATTATTCATCGTATTCAATTATCTAAACAATAAACTAACTATGTAATCCTCCTTTCTAGGGGGTTTTTTTATGTTTCGGTATAAAAATGTTAAAAAAGAAATAGAATTTTCAGGTGTAATGTTTTATAATAAAAAATTGTGGTAAAAATAATTACAAGTATTTAGCCCATACTAACTTAAATTTAAAATTTTTTGTCGAAAAATGAAGGACTTTTTGATAATTATCTCGAATTCAGTTATGAGCGAAAAAAGATGGTGATGGAATGGCGCAAAAAATACCTGAAGAGATTATTGAACAAATACGTTCAAAAACAGATATTGTGGATGTAATTGGTGAATATGTCCAGTTGACAAAAAGAGGAAGGAATTATTTCGGCTTATGTCCTTTTCATGGCGAACAAACCCCTTCTTTTTCTGTATCCACAGATAAGCAAATTTTCCATTGCTTTGGTTGCGGTGCTGGAGGAAGTGCCATTACATTTTTAATGGACATTGATAATATATCCTTCCAAGAGGCTACGGCTAAGCTTGGTGAACGTGTCGGCATTCATGTCGATGTTTCATCATCACCTAATATTCATACCCATCCTATTTCTCCAGAAGAAGGACGTATGAAAGATGCCCATTCTTTTGCAGCAGATTATTATCAGCACTTACTTTTAAATACTGAAGAAGGCGAAAAAGGGCTTGAGTATTTGCAACAAAGAGGTTTTACCAAAGAAGAAATCGAAATAAATGGGATAGGCTATTCCTTACCCCATTGGGATTCTTTAACTCAACTTTTAACGCGAAAAGGCTTTGACTTAGATGAAATGGAACAGAGCGGATTAATTATTAAACGAGAGGACGGTTCTGGTTACTTCGACCGTTTCAGAGGCCGTGTCATGTTTCCAATTCGTGATGAGCAAGGTAAAATTATTGCGTTCTCTGGTCGTATTCTTGATAGTGGTGGAGAAGATGCCAAGTATTTAAATAGTCCCGAATCGCCTATTTTTCATAAGGGGCAAGTATTATATAACTTGGATCAAGCAAGACCAATCATACGAAAAGAACGTAAAGTTGTGTTATTTGAAGGTTTTATGGATGTGCTCTCGGCAAAAAGAGCAGATGTTTTTAATGGTGTTGCGTCTATGGGAACTGCCTTAACGATGCAACATATGAATAAGTTGAAACGTCTGACCGATCATATAATTGTTTGCTACGATGGTGACAAAGCTGGTTGGGAAGCTGCAAGAAAAGCTGCGGAAATGTTACATTCCGAAAGATTAAATATTGAAGTTGCAGTACTTCCTACAGGTTTAGACCCAGATGAATATATACAGCAATTTGGTCCAGAAGCTTTTAAAGAAAAAGTAATCAGTGAACCTCAAAGTTATGTTGCATTTATGTTGATGTATTCAAGGCGCAACAAGAATTTTCAATATCAAAATGACATATTGCAATATGTGGATGAGGCTTTAGGCTTTTTAGTTGAAGGAATTTCACCTATTGAAAAAGAATTATATATTAAACAGATTTCAATGGATACGAATATTTCCGAAGAAACATTACAAATGCAATTACGTCAAAAGGAAGCACAGCTTGCAAAGAATTCTAAACGATTTGAGCAACAAGTGCAACCAATAACTGAACAAATTACTCTTCAAAAAGATAAAATCACAGCGACTGACCGTGCAGAAAGACTACTCTTAGCACATATGTTACACAACATTGACGTTGTCGATCGAATTCGCCAAGAAGAGGATGAAAATCCCTTTGTACGGGAAGATTATATGGCAATCTATATTCACCTAATTGGTTTTTATGAAGAACATCAAAAAGCAGATTACCAGCGTTTTGCTGAAGTCATTGGTGATAGAGAGCTACGTAAAATCATAATGGAAGCTGCACTTGTAGAGAGAGATCCTGATCATGCTGAGGAAGAAATTTCTGATTGTTTAAAACAAATAAGAAAGTTCAGGATTAAGCAAATTATACAAGATAAAAAACATGCTATTCAAGAAGCAGAAAAGATGCACGATTTGAATAGTGCAATGCAGCTTTTAAAAGAAGTTATTGATTTAAAGAATTCACTATCAAAAGTGTAATGGGATAGTGATGGTTAGAAGGAGGAAACACCTGTGGCGGACAAGTCTAAACGTTCAACCGATGATAAAAAAGTAAAAGAAGTAGAACATGAGCATACTTTAGAAGAAACAAAAAAATTCTTATTGGCTATTGGTAAGAAAAATGGCGAATTAACATATGCAGAAATTGCAGATAAATTGCAAACATATGAAATGGAAGCCGATCAAGTTGAAGAATTCATCGAAAAACTTGAATCTAATGGTATTGAATTAGGTGGTAAAGATGGTGATGAAGAAAACTTAGATCGACTACTTAAAGGTAAGGACCATGAAGAAACGTTTGACTTGAATGATTTAAGTGTTCCACCAGGCGTTAAGATAAATGACCCAGTTCGTATGTATTTGAAAGAAATTGGTCGGGTTGACTTACTAAGTGCAGAAGAAGAAATCGCACTTGCTGAACGTATCGAACAAGGTGATGATGAAGCACGTAAACGATTAGCAGAAGCAAACTTACGACTTGTTGTAAGTATTGCAAAACGATATGTAGGACGTGGCATGCTTTTCCTTGACCTTATTCAAGAAGGAAATATGGGGCTTATTAAAGCAGTTGAAAAATTCGATTATCGAAAAGGATTCAAATTCTCAACATATGCAACTTGGTGGATTCGTCAAGCAATTACTCGTGCGATAGCTGACCAAGCACGTACAATTCGTATTCCCGTGCATATGGTTGAAACCATTAACAAGTTGATCCGAGTTCAACGTCAATTACTTCAAGACTTAGGACGTGAACCAACACCTGAAGAAATCGGTGAAGAAATGGATCTTACACCAGAAAAAGTTCGCGAAATTCTTAAAATCGCTCAAGAACCAGTTTCATTGGAAACACCAATTGGTGAAGAAGATGATTCACATTTAGGTGATTTCATAGAGGATTCAGAAGCTCAATCACCTTCTGAACATGCTGCATATGAGCTTTTAAAAGAACAATTAGAAGATGTATTAGATACATTAACTGACCGAGAAGAAAATGTACTACGTTTACGCTTTGGTTTAGATGATGGCCGTACTCGTACACTTGAAGAAGTAGGTAAAGTCTTTGGTGTTACAAGAGAACGTATTCGACAAATAGAAGCAAAAGCACTAAGAAAATTGCGCCATCCTTCAAGAAGTAAACGTCTAAAAGATTTTCTAGAATAGTCAAAAAGGCACCCTTTAAAAGGGTGCCTTTTTTCGTTGAATTAAGGTAAAATTGGGGATGAAAATGGTTTCAATAGCTGGGGGCAATTACATGAACAGTCAAAAGAAAGAAGTAATCCTAAACGAAATCTCATTCTGGAAGAAAAATAAATTATTACCTGAACATTATTGCGATTTTTTAACAACTTTATATTCAGAAGGTCAAGAAGTAGAAGAAAATAATACGACTAAAATAAGAATCAATGCGGCCAATTCTTTACTGGCAGAAAATTATTCAAAAAATAATTTGAAAACGATTTTAGCTTCCATAGCTATTATCCTAATTTTCGTTGCATTATTTGTCTTGAAAGCCCCATTCGTTCTTATTCCAATTATTTTAAGTGTGAGCATAATAGTTGGTCTGTTAGTATTTCTTTTTAAATTCAAGCCCAATAAAACAGTGAGAAAAACCTTAACATACGCTACAATAGCTCTACTAATTTTTGGAGTCTCTATCAAAATCGTAAACCTCTATTTTGGTGGACACCCTTCACTTCTTTATGGTGTTCTACTTGGGAATTGTATTTTATGGTTGTTAACTGGTAGATTATTAAACTTAATCTATTTTAAAATCTCAGGTATTATTGGATTAATCATCGTCATTTTTTATATGTTGTTTAAATAAATTGATATCAAAACGATTACTTTAGAGATTTGGAATTCACAACTCAATCAATTAAGTATGAAGCTATTTTAAAAATAGCTTCTTTTTTTTAGTCTTAAAAAATATGATTTTATATAAAGTGTTTTGTAAAATTCGATGAGGAGTGATAGTAGATGAACTTTGAACTAACCGATGAACAAAAAATGTTACAGAAAATGATAAGAGAGTTTGCGGAAGAAGTAGTAGCGCCAGGAGCAATAGAAAGAGACCGTACGAAAGAGTTTCCAAAAGAAATTTTTAAACAATTAGGCGAAATGGGAATAATGGGACTGCCTTTTGAAGAAACTTATGGTGGGGCAGGTTCTGATACCATTAGTTTTGCAATCGTAACAGAAGAGCTTAGTAAAGCGTGTGCATCCACTGGAATAACGTATTCTGCTCATATTTCCTTAGGAGGTGCTCCACTCCATTTATTTGGAACAAAAGAACAAAAAGAAAAATTCCTAACACCAATTTGCACAGGTGAATCGTTGGGGGCATTTGGTTTAACAGAGCCTAATGCAGGTTCCGATGCTGGTGGAACTGAAACAACTGCAAAACTTGATGATGGTGTTTATACGATAAACGGAAGTAAAATGTTTATCACAAATGCAAGTTACGCAAATCATTTAGCTTTAACTGCTGTTACTGGTATCAAAAAAGGTAAAAAACAAATAAGTTCCATTATTGTACCAACAGATTCTAATGGATTTACTATCTCTGAGCCATATGAAAAAATGGGGTTAAATTCGTCAAATACGACAGAACTTATATTACAGGATGTGCAAGTTCCAAAAGAGTATTTATTGGGTGTTGAAGGAGAAGGGTTTAAACAATTTCTCGTTACATTAGATGGAGGAAGGATAGGGATTGCAGCAATGGCTGTAGGAATTGCTCAGGCAGCCTATACAAAAGCACTAAATTATGCAAAGGAAAGAAAGCAGTTTGGACAAGCGATTAGTACATTCCAAGTAACACAATTTAAGCTCGCAGATATGGCTTTAAAAATCGAATTAGCACGAAATATGGTTTATAAAGCAGCTTGGTTAAAAGATCAACAAAAAGCATTTACAAAAGAGGCAGCAATGGCTAAATTATATGCAACAGAAATAGCGATGGAAATCGCAAGAGAAGCTATACAAATTCATGGCGGATATGGGTATATGAAGGAATTTGAAGTCGAAAGGTATTTAAGAGATGCAAAGCTGTTAGAAATTGGTGAAGGAACCTCTGAAGTACAAAGAATGGTTATTGCAAGACAAATTGGTTGTTAATATGACTATTGTGTCAAATTTGTCACAAACAAACGAAAACTTGTACAGAAAGCCTTTTCGTTTCATCAGTTATGAAGTACAATATAAAGTGTTGACTGATTCTATTTATAGAAATAGATTGAACTTATAAGGGAGGGTAAATTTATGAAAAAGAATCCTATTATTCCGTATATCTTAATCATGGCGTTCGGTTTAGGTTTAATCTTCTTCTTGTCTGTAGAAGGAGCAGGAAATAAAGCCGATATCGCTAAAGGCGGAGACAAAGCAAAAACTGAACAAGCAGCTGGTGATAAAGAATCGGCATCTGGTGATGTTGATCCCGAAGCAATCGCTAAAGAAAAATGTATATCTTGTCACGGTGGAGACCTTAAAGGCCAAGTAGGTCCAAACTTACATGGTACAGGTTTAAAAGAAGCTGAAGTAAAAGATATTCTTACTAACGGTAAAGGCAGCGGTATGCCTGCTGGTTTAGTTTCAGGTGCAGAACTTGATGCTATGGCTAAATATATTTCTGAATTAAAATAATTAATTCCTATATATTTTCCAAACCCTTATCCTACTTGGGATAAGGGTTTTTTACTTAAATCTAATTCGAAATAAGACTTATCTATACAATATATGACGAATTTCGATACAATAAGACAAGGGAGGAGGGTTTAAAAATGAATGCTCAAAAATTATCAAAGCGCCTCGAAAAAGTTGCCTCTTTTGTGCCGGAAAATTCAATTGTAGCTGATATTGGTAGTGATCACGCATACTTACCTTGCTATTTAGTTTTAAATAAGATTGCAAAAGGTGCAATAGCAGGAGAAGTAGTGAAGGGACCATATGAATCAGCATGTCATGAAGTACAATCAGAAGGCTTACAATCACAAATTACAGTACGTCTAGCTGATGGGCTTAAAGCTATATATCCAGAAGACTGTGTAACAGTCATTACTATTGCAGGTATGGGTGGTCCGCTAATAGCATCTATTTTGGAAAAAGAAGTAGGTCGATTAGCAGGAGTGAAGAGACTAATTCTTCAACCAAATATACATGCAATTGCAATCCGTGAATGGGCCTCTAAAAATAATTGGAAGATTATAAACGAGGAAATCTTAAAAGAAGATGACAAGATTTATGAAGTATTAGTACTTGAACCAGGTAAAGAAACTTTAACAAATGAAGCCTTACTATTAGGACCAGTACTAATGCAACAACAAAATGAAGTCTTTAAAGAAAAATGGAATCATGAAATCGAACAATGGCAAAATGTTTTAAAAGCTCTTGAAAAAGCAGAGCAAACCAAAGAAATTTTAGCTAAAAAGAAAGAATTACAGCAACGAATTCGAATGGTAGAGGAGGTTTTGCGATGATGAAAAAAACGAATGGTCAAGAAATTATTCAAATTTTTGAATCATGGTCTCCGAAAAAAATTGCGGCAATGGAAGGCGACCCAATTGGACTAGCCATTGGTACTTTAAACAAACCTGTATCCAAAGTGTTAGTTACATTAGATGTTAACGAAAATGTAGTTGATGAAGCCATCGCCAATCAATGCCAATTAATAATTGCTCACCATCCACCAATCTTCCGGAAATTAGCAAATCTACGAACTGATAATCCAAAAGGTCAATTATTAGAAAAATGTATTAAAAATGACATCGCAGTATATGCAGCACATACAAATTTAGATGTTGCTGAAGGCGGAGTGAATGATTTATTAGCAGAAGCATTACAATTACAGAATTGTGAAGTGTTAGTACCAACATTTACTGAAAAGATGTATAAGCTTGCTGTATTTGTTCCAGAAAATCATGCAGAACCATTACGACAAGCATTAGCAGGTGCTGGTGCAGGGCGTATAGGGGATTATGATTCTTGTAGCTATACAATTTCTGGTGAAGGTAGATTTAGAGCCTTAGATGGAGCCACTCCTTTCACTGGCGAAGTTGGAAAATTGCACACAGAACCAGAAGTGAAAATAGAAGTTGTTGTGTCAGAATCAAATAAAAACAAAGCCTTGCGTGCAATGTTCAATCATCATCCTTACGAAGAACCTGCTTATGATTTATTTGCCTTAGAAACACCTGCAAATGAAATGGGATTAGGCAGAATTGGAACGATAAATCCAATGACACTTCATCAATTTGCTGAACATGTAAAGAATACTTTAAATGTTCCTGCTGTACGAGTTGTGGGGGATTTGTCAGCACAAGTACGTAAGATTGCTGTCTTAGGTGGCGACGGGAATAAGTATATCTATGCAGCTAAACGTGCAGGAGCGGACGTTTTTGTGACTGGAGATATGTATTTCCATGTTGCACAAGATGCGGAAAGTATGGGATTACATATTGTTGATCCTGGTCATCATGTTGAGAGTGTTATGAAAGCAGGAGTTGCGAAAAAAATGACACTTCTTTGCGAACAGCATAAAGTCGACTGTACTTTTATTCCTTCAAAAATATCGACAGAACCTTTCCAATTTATATAAATGAGATATATAATAACTGAACAAGAATAGAAAAGAGCGTCTAATCTGTCTATAAAGACAGTAAGACGCTCTTACTAACACTAGCCATTATTATTTTTCAGATAGGTTATACGGCATGATTTTTTCAACTGGTGAAGGTTGTTTAATCTTAGGTAAAATTTTATCTAATGTTACGGTTCTCGCTAAAGAATGAGTAGAAGGGTCATTGGGATCATATTTTTCTAAGAATCTAATCACTTCTTTAACAATTGGAGTAGGTGTGGAAGCACCAGCCGTAACTCCAACTTTTTCGATACCTTCAAGCCACTCTAATTTAAGTTCTGATAAATCTGCAATACGATAAGAATTTGTATGAGCAATTTCTTCAGAAACTTGTGTTAAACGATTAGAGTTATTACTTCTAGGATCACCAACAACTAATAATAGATCAGCTTCACCTGCTTGTTTTGCAACTGCTTCTTGACGAACTTGTGTAGCTAGACAAATTTCTTTATGAATTTCGATATTTGGATATTTTTCTTTCAATCGGTCCATTAAATCTGCTACATCCCATTGACTCATGGTTGTTTGGTTTGTCACAAGGATTTTATCACGAGTAAGATTTAGTTGGTCAATATCCTCCAAGTTTTGCACAAGATGTACATGGTTAGGTGATACACCGATAGCACCTTCTGGCTCTGGGTGTCCTTTTTTACCGATATAAATAATATCATAGCCTTCAGCAGATTTTTCTTCTATCAAATCATGTGTGACTGTAACATCAGGGCATGTTGCATCAATTGCAACTAATCCTTTTTTTCTTGCTAATTCTCGTACTTCAGGTGAGACACCATGTGCAGTATAAATAACGGTTCCTTTATCAACTTGTTTCAAAATTTCAAGACGATTTGGACCATCTAAAGTAATAATTCCATCCTGTTCGAATGCATCGGTAACGTGCTTGTTGTGAACAATCATACCGAGTATATAAATAGGTCTTGGTAATGTTTTATCTAAGGCTGCATTACGTGCGATCACCATTGCATCGACAACGCCATAACAGTATCCTCGTGGTGTGATTTTAATGACTTGCATGCTTCGAACTCCTTTCAACGCTCGCTATGTATATTATACCGGAGTCCTGATTTGAATACAAAATAATCTATTCTTCAGCAATATGCAGTTCCATCACCTCAAAAGGAGAGATGATGGAACTGCCCGTAAAAAGCCCGATTGGTTCAACTAACCTTCAGAGGGGGAAAGAACCCCTCTGAAGGAAGTATCACTTTACCCATTAAAGGGTGGTTGGAATATTCTTGGGGTTGATGGGCGTGTTCTTGGTGGTGTGTATGCTTGAACTTCTGGTTGTGCAGGCTCAGGTTGTGAACTATTTCTACCAAATCTAAATCTCATTGGTCTTCTTTCTTGCGCAAGGTTATTATTTTGTGGATCAGTTGCGGTGGTAGGGCTATTTGCATTAGGAAGTCCTTGGAACCCTTTATAAAGTCTGTATAAAGCAGGTAGGTTTTGGAACATCGGTGAAATCTGTTTAACCATAGGCGTAAATTTTTGAGCAGTATTAAACAATTGATCGGCTGTATTTAAGTATTGTTCTAATTTTGCGAATCCTCCAAGGGAACTTGCACCTTCAGCTACATTTGCAGCAGCCCCAGCAGCTTCCGCGGCTCCAGCAGCTCCGGCAGCCCCGGCAATATTTCCAGCAGTATTTGCAGCTCTTGCTCCACCACCAGCAAAACTACTTAAAGAATTTGCCATTCTAGCAGCACCATCGGCAAAATTACCTACAGTATTCGCTGTTCTAGCGGTGCCGCCAGCAAAATTACCTATAGAATTTACAGCTCTAGCTGCGCCACCTGTAAAATTCCGAATTGGACCAGCAGGAGCAGGACCACCTGGACCAGGGCCACCAAAACCTGGTGCACCTATAAAATTACCGGCTCCTCTTGCGAAAGCTTGTGCAGGTCCATTAAAGTTGCCTGGACCAGGAGGTGGAAAAGGCATTGGCCTCATCATTTGTTGCATTCCATATGGATTAAACCCTCCCTGAATTGGGTTACCATAAGGGTTAAAGGATCGGTAAACCATAAGAATCTCCTTTCAATTTTTCAAAGTAAAATCAAAGTTCACTCAAACGTGAATTATGAATTTGTTTACTTGTAAAATAAGACAATAAAAAGCACATAGGAAAAATCAACAAGAGAATTGACTAATGCTTTATTAATAGATATGATATGCAGATGGTCTAATGAATGCGAATCATGTTACAATATTTATAGAAAGTTAGGAGTGACAATTTAATGTCCAAATATACAGATTATAATTTCCAACCATTTTTAAGAAATGCTATCCAAAAATTAGGCTTTACAGAGCCAACCCCGATTCAAAAAGAAATGATTCCACTTATCTTAAAAGGTAAAAGTGCAATCGGACAAGCGCATACAGGAACAGGGAAGACGCACAGCTTTTTAATCCCCATAGTAGAACGTATCCGTCAAGATAAACAAGAAGTACAAGCTGTAATTGCAGCTCCAACTCGTGAATTAGCTACTCAAATAAATGTAGAACTTCACAAACTTATTGATGAGACTGATATTCAAGCAAAATTATTTATCGGTGGTACTGATAAACAACGATCAATTGACAAGCTAAAAACGCAACCACAAATTGTTGTAGGTACACCAGGAAGAATTCGTGATTTAGTGAACGAAAAAGCGTTGTTAGTTCATACTGCTTCAATTCTTGTGATTGATGAAGCGGACCTTGCCTTTGATTTGGGCTTTATCGAAGACATTGATATTTTTGCATCACAAATGCCAGATAACCTAGAAATGTATGTTTTCTCAGCAACAGTTCCAGAAAGTTTACAACCATTTTTGAAAAAATATATGGCATCGCCAATCTATGTTCAAATGGATGACAAAAAACCTGTAGCAGAAAATTTAGATTTCTACCTTATTCCGACACGTAGTAAATCGAAGAACAGCAAGCTATTAGAGGTAATGGGTGCGATTAATCCGTATTTGGCGATTATCTTTACTAATACACGTAAACAAGCTGAACATGTTGCTGATTTTCTTTCAAATAACGGCTATCGTGTAGGGCGTATTCATGGAGACCTTACTCCTCGCGACCGTAAAAAGATGATGAAACAAATCCGCGATCTTGAATTCCAATATATCGTTGCAACAGATTTAGCTGCTCGTGGTATTGATATTCCAGGTGTTAGTCATGTCATCAATTACGAATTACCAACAGATTTAGAATTCTTTATCCATCGTGTTGGACGTACAGCCCGTGCAGGTAACAAAGGACTAGCTATTACAATTTTTGAACCATCTGATGAAGATGCTATTGCTCGAGTAGAAAATATGGGTATTCCATTCCAAGCAAAAGACATTAAAAATGGCGAGATTATTGAAATGAAAACCCGTCATGCACGTGAAAAACGTGAGAAAAAATCAGATGAAATCGATCGTATTGCAAAATCTAAAGTACGTAAACCTAAAAAGGTAAAACCTGGTTATAAACGCAATATGCGTTGGGAAATGGAAGAGATTAAGAAGAAAGAACGTAAAAAACGTCGCCGCCAACGCTAAAAGGAGGACATTTCTATGTTAATTGGTTCACATGTATCAATGAGTGGCAAAAAAATGCTACTCGCATCTAGCGAAGAAGCTGCTTCATATGGAGCATCTACTTTCATGATTTATACAGGTGCACCGCAAAATACGCGCAGAAAACCGATTGAAGATTTAAATATCGAAGCCGGTTTAGCACATATGAAAGAACACGGTCTGTCGAATATCGTTGTTCATGCACCTTATATTATCAATATTGCAAATACGACAAAGCCAGAAGTTTTTGCTCTTGGTGTTGAATTTTTACAAAAAGAAATTGAACGAACAGCCGCAATTGGTGCTACACAAATTGTATTGCACCCAGGTGCTCATGTTGGCGCAGGTGCTGATGTAGGTATAGCAAAAATCATCGAAGGTTTAAATGAAGTTCTTTCAACAGATTATCCTGTACAAATTGCATTAGAAACAATGGCAGGTAAAGGTTCAGAATGTGGCCGTACTTTTGAAGAACTAGCAAAAATCATTGATGGCGTTACTAATAATGAGCGCCTCTCTGTATGTTATGACACATGCCATACGCATGATGCAGGCTACGACATTATAAATGATTTTGATGGTGTCCTAGACAATTTCGACAAAGTCATTGGTGTAGATCGCATCAAAGTACTACATATCAATGATAGTAAAAATGTATGTGGTGCTGCGAAAGACCGTCATGAGAACATCGGTTTTGGTCATATTGGCTTTGATGCACTTAATCGTATCGCACATCATGAAGCTTTCACAGGAATCCCTAAGATTCTTGAAACTCCATGGGTTGGTACTGATTCAAAAAATAAAAAAGCTCCATATGCTTATGAAATCGAAATGTTCCGTTCAGAAAAATTTATGCCAGAAAAGATCGATGCATTACGCGGAGAATAGCAAGCTAAAAACATCACTCTAATTATTTTTATTTGAGTGATGTTTTTTTATGTAAAAAGGTAATTGACAATTCAAATAATTGCTATACTTGGTTACTATATAGCTAAAATTTTAAACACCTCTATTTCGGGCATGATGGCGGGACGAAAATGTCTTAAAAGGTATAAATATCTTTTAGGGCATTTTTATTTTGTATTGAGGGGGCTTACTGCAGGTTAATTTATAGATGAAAAAGAAGAATGCTTCATATGAAGGACAAAATAACGCTTTTGTCGAAATAACTTCTAAATAAGATCAGAGAATTTTAAGAATGGAGCATTTATAATATGAAACAACTTTGGTATGGTGGAACAATTTATACGATGGAAAAAGAAGAGGAAACAGTTGAAGCTGTTTTAGTAGAAGAGGATAAAATTATAGCTGTTGGATTATTCAAGGATTTGGTTAATCATTCAGATGAACAAATCGATTTAAAGGGTGCAACAATGTATCCAGGCTTTGTAGATAGTCATCTCCATATGATTTTTCAAGGTGAAAAGATGGTCTGGTTGGATTTATCAAAAGCCACCTCTGCTGAAGAAATGCTTGAGATGGTGAAAGAGACATCAAAAAATACACCTAGTGACAAATGGTTATTTGCCGATGGGTGGAATGAAAATAGTTTTGCAATTAAACGTATCCCAACAAAGGATGAACTAGATTCAATTCGTAAAGAACCGATTCTTTTGAAAAGAGTTTGTCATCATGTGATCCTATGCAATACTCAGGCACTTGAAGCAGGTGGGATATATGAAAAAAGCCAATCACCATTAGGCGGAGAGATTGGAAGGGATACGGAGGGCAAACTAAATGGTTTGTTATATGATACCGCGGGTGATCTTGTTACTTCCGCTATTCCAAGAGAAGGTGAAGCATATATTGATATGTTATCAGATGAACTCAATCTTGCGGTCAACCAAATGTTGTCCCTTGGCTTAACAGGTGGTCATACGGAGGATATGCATTATTTTGGGGATTTTATCAATCCACTAACTGCTTTTCGTCGTGTCATTGGTGAAAAACATCATTTTAGAGTAAATCTGCTGCGACATAATGCTGTGTTTAAAGAAATGATGGCGGCGAACGTTGAATTTGATGAACCTTTTATCGAACCGGGTGCAATGAAAATCTTTACGGATGGATCTTTAGGTGGTTTTACAGCAGCACTTTCCAAACCGTATACGGATAATCCAGAAACTAAGGGACTACTTATTCATACAAATCAAGAACTAGATGAGCTAGTAAAAATGGCGCGGAAATATGGTGAGGCAATTGCTGTACATATGATTGGTGATGCAGGGGCGGAACAAATACTAAATGTCATCGAAAAATACCCTGCACCAAAAGGAAAAAGAGATCGTCTAATCCATGCTTCCTTATTACGTGGAGATTTAATAGAAAGAATTGCTAAGTTACCTATAGTGATAGATGCTCAACCGGCATTCGTTACATCTGATTTTCCTTGGATTATAGATCGTTTAGGGGAAGAACGCCTAAACTATGTTTACTCTTGGAAAACATTATTGAATGGCGGAATTATGTGCGCTGCTGGAACAGATGCACCGATTGAAGACATTAATCCGTTACTTACCATTTATGCAGCAGTAGAGCGTAAAAAGCCATATACAGAGGGAGAGGGTTATTTACCAGAACAAAAATTGACACGTTATGAAGCTGTTCGAATGTACACAGTAGGTAGCGCAGAAGCAATTTGTAAGGAACATGAACGTGGGCTTATAAAACCAGGTTACGTTGCAGATTTTTCAATTTTTGATCGAGATTTATTTAAAGGAACATCAGAAGAGATGCTAGAAGCAAAAGTAGTAAAGACTGTCGTAGCTGGTAAAGTTGTATTTAGTCAAAAGAATTAGTAGATGCGTATTTTAGGAGGTAGTTATAAATTGAATTTAATCTTATATACAGAACAATATAAACAGTTGATTGAAAATT
>NZ_QWUA01000009.1 GCF_003576525.1 Rummeliibacillus sp. POC4
TTATAATTTTTCCTTTATAAACAGAAAATGTAACAATGGTATAACACTATTATATCAATAGTTAAACAACCAAAGAGCTTAAAATAGATTTTTATAATAATTGATTTTATATAATAATTCATTGCAGGTATAAAACTATATTAAAATAGTTATAAGTGAGTGAAATTCTGCTATTAATTATATAAGGCTAATATGAATTTTTTTACAAAAATTTAATCGATTGATTTAAACTTAATCCATTTTCAGGTAAAATAATTATAGAATATATTATTTCCATATTGTTGGAATTTTTAAGTTTTACTTCTAAACTAAAATAAAGGAAATGAATATATAGACAACACCTATATAAATAGTTTTAGTGAAATAAAATAATAATTCATTGCCTATAAACAGTATTATTAGAATTTTCTATTTTCTGTAGCTAAGGTTTTATTAATCATATTTACTTTCGGAACAAATACACTAAAAAAATCCAAAAATATTACGATAATATAGTAACTAGAGTTTACGGGAATATGTGCTTGGAAGGGTGAATAGTCTTGCTAATTTATGAGAACGATTACATACAATTATTAGAGGAACAAACAAAAGTTTATATCCAAGTGAATAAAGAAGGCTTTTCTTTAAAAGATTTTGATATGATTTTAAAAAAGAATCCGCGCATAAAATTAACAAGTTTTGCGAATTTAAGAAAGGCTTTAAATACTGTGGGGAGTGAACAAGTCGAAATTGGTGCTTGGCTACTACCATTAGAAATTGTTGTATCAAGAGATCGAATGCTTGCCACTATGTATATTAATGAGGATCCAACGACCATCTTCCAAGATGATGACAATTTGAATAAGCAAATCAGAGAAGTTGCGGAAAATGTCGGGGTTACATTTGGTCTTCATACCTTATCATTAAATGATGTGAAATCTGGAAAACCTGTAACAGTGGCTGCAGGATTACCGCCACAAAAGGGACCGGATGCTAAAATAACGTACTTAGAAATTCCAGAGAGAAAGCCTCAAATTTTGGAGAGTGGCCGTGCAGATTACTATGATATGAATTTTATCTTTGAAATCGAACAAGATGCATGGTTAGGAGAAAAAATCCCAGCAAAGCCTGGAATACCAGGTAAGAATGTACTTGGCGAAACAATTCCAGCAATTGATGGTAAGGACATTCCATTAAAATATGATGCTAGTTCCATTTATGAACAAGAAGTCGATGGTAAGATTATTATTAGAGCAAAGAATAATGGGGTAATTGATAACACAAACGAAAAATTAGCGATTAATAAGCATCTTCAGATTAAAAAAGATGTCGGTTTAGAAACAGGAAATTTAAAATTTGATGGATCGATTACGATCAGTGAAACCGTTGTTGCAGGTTTCTCTGTAGAAGCTACTGGAGATATTTCAATTGAAGGAATTGAAGGAGTAACTGGAGCTAAACTGATTGAATCTAAATATGGTGATATCTATATTCGTGGTGGGATTTTTGGAAATGGTGAGACCGTTGTACGTGCAGGGGGCAATATTTACGTAAAACATACAAATGATAGTACGCTACAAGCTTCAAAAGATATTTTTATAGGCTCTTATTCCATGGATTCCAATCTTAAGGCACAAAATATTTTTGTCAATGAACAAAGTGGCAAAATTATTGGCGGTTCTGCGGAAGCTACAAATTCTATCAACGCTGCCATTTCAGGAAATAGGTTAGAAAGAAAGACAGAGCTAATCCTTACTCTACCAGACCGAAAAGAAAGTGCTAAAATTATCAAAGATAAAAAAGATAAAATTATGGAGATTGAAAAGGAAATTGCGCATTTAGATGAGAAAGTATTTTCTCTTAAACCATTTTTAGAACAAATGAACGAAATTCAACGAAAAACATATGATGATACTATCGAAACGATTCATAAAAAGGAATCTGAGTTAAATCAATTAGAAACAGAAATAAACAGTATTTTCCAACAACTAAAAAGCACGGGAGATGAGAACATTAATATTACTAAAGAAGCTTTTCCTGGTACTGTTATTCAAATTGGGAAGAAGTCAACTATATTGAATAGCTCGACTTGTGGAAAATTCACCTTGGAAAATGGCGAGCTGAATGTCTAGACCATTAGTCTTCGCACATCGTGGTGCTTCAGCTTATGCGATTGAAAATTCCCTTGATGCTTTTCAACTAGCCTTAGAATTGCAAGCAGATGGGTTAGAACTTGATATTCAAATGACAAAGGATCAAATACCGGTCGTAGTACACGATTACAATTTGAGAAGATTGACGGGCAAAAACGCATTAGTATCCGATCTAACTTTAAAAGAACTCAAATCCTTGAAGGTTGGTAAGCTTTTTATAAGAAGATTTAGAGGACCAGCGATTTTAACATTTGAGGAATTTCTATCTTGGCATTCAAGGACAAAAGTACCGTTAAATATTGAGCTTAAAGAATCTTTTATAGAGAATTCCAATGCATTAAAAACAACAGTAGAAAGATGTATGGAAATCCCGTATATTCATTTTTCCTCATTTCATCTAGACCTTCTTAAAAATGTCAAAAGGCTAGCACCAAACATAGAAACAGCCTTTATCGCTACAAAATTATTGAATTGGGACGAGTTAGATCAATTGCCTTATATCGATACGATTCATGCCAACAAAACTTGGTATTACAAAGAACGATATTTAGATGCCTGTTTTCGTCATCATAAAAAATGCAGATTTTACAATATCCACGGTAATGAAAAATACATTACATCACCACATAAAAACGTGATTGGATGGATTACTGACTATCCTGAAATAGTCCGAGCAGCACAAAGAAAAGTATAAAAGCCTCTATGGGATATGAAATTCCGTAGAGGCTTCGCATTTTCTATCATTCAATTTTATTTCTTCTTAGAATATTTTGTTGCTACTCGTCCATTTTTTCGATCTCTGTTTAATAAGTATCCTGCAAAAAAACCAAATCCTATTAAAAATAAGATAATTCCAATTGTAAATTGCAACCATAGGTAAGGTATGGGATCAGCTAATTTTGCAAAAAAAGTATCGCGCATTAATTTTATCCCGGTTGCAGCCATAATGGCGGGAATGGCTAATATGATAAAAGCTATAAAACGACCCATTTCGTTCAACTCCTCTAATCTTTTATATTCTCACGTGTATTGTATAGATTGTCAAGCGTATCAACATTCGATACTATAATATCAATAATTATAGGAAAATACTTGAACTAAAATAGATAGGAAGTGAAAAAATTTGCATAGAATAATGATAGTAGGTGCAGGCAATGGGGGAACGGCTATCTTACGGTTATTGGGACACGCATCTAAATGGCAAACCGTAGCAGTTATAGATATCAAGGACGATGCCAGTGGAATCATTGAGGCAAAGAAAATGGGCATTCAAACGGGAAATGACTGGCGAAGTTTTTTACAAGATTCAATTGAAATGGTCATTGATGTAACTGGTGATCACAAAGTTTTTGAAGAGTTAAGGGCGACTTTACCAAAAGAAACAATGTTGATACCGGGTGGATTCGCTGAAATTATTGTACAACTATTACAAGAAAAAGATTACTATATTCAGAAACTGCAATCTTTCTCAAAGCGACAACAAATTATATTTAATTCGATTGAAGAGGGTATGATAAGTATTAATCCTTCAGGAATTGTCACTTTTTTTAACCAAAGTGCACAACGAATTACAGGAATCTCAATGGATGAAGCAATAGGTCAACATATAGATGTTGTCATTCCAAATAGCGGATTAAATAGAGTCATAGAAACTGGTCAAGCTGAAACCAATCAGGAACTACTATTAAAAACGGGCAAAAAAATTGTCACTTCCAGATTTCCAATGTTGGATGAACATTCGATGCAAATCGGTGCATTTGCCATCTTCAAGGATATTAGCGAAGTAGTATCTTTAGCCGAAGAAATTACAGATTTAAAAGAAATCAAAACGATGCTAGAAGCAATTATCCAATCGAGTGACGATGCTATTTCTGTAGTGGATGAACAAGGCCGAGGTATTCTTGTAAATCCTGCGTATACAAGAATTACAGGGCTTCCTCCAGAGGAAATCATCGGAAAGCCAGCTACAACAGATATCTCCGAGGGTGAAAGTATGCATCTTAAAGTAATTGAAACGAAAAAGCCAATTCGTGGTGTCAATATGCGTCTAGGACCGAGTATGCGGGAAGTTATCGTGAATGTGGCACCTATTATCGTAGAAAATGAACTAAAAGGTAGTGTAGGTGTTATTCATGATGTCACAGAAATGCGTTCGCTTGCCCAGGAATTAAACAAAGCAAAAACAATTATTAGATCTTTAGAGTCAAAATATGTATTTGATGATATCATCGGTAATTCGGAAGAAATGACATTGGCTATAGAACAAGCAAAATTGGCTGCTAAAACGCCTGTCACGGTGTTTTTAAGAGGAGAATCAGGAACTGGAAAGGAATTATTTGCTCATGCCATTCATAGTGAAAGTAACCGGCATTATGAAAAGTTTATCCGCGTAAATTGTGCAGCAATTGCAGAAAACTTATTAGAAAGTGAACTATTTGGTTATGAAGACGGAGCCTTTACGGGTGCGAAAAAAGGAGGAAAGCGGGGCCTTTTTGAAGAAGCAAATGGTGGTAGTATCTTCTTAGATGAGATTGGGGAATTATCGTTAAATACACAAGCTAAATTATTAAGAGTTCTACAGGAAAGAGAAATTGTGCGAGTAGGTGGTGTAAAACCAATTCCGATTGATGTTCGTATTATTGCTGCAACGAATGTCAATATGGAAAAGGCGCTACATGATCATACTTTTCGTGAAGATCTATATTATCGATTAAATCGAATGCCGATTTATATCCCGCCATTACGAAATCGATTACAGGATATACCACAACTTGTAGAGCGTTTGTTGACAAAGCTAAATCGTGAATATGGGAGAAATGTGACCACGGTTTCACCAGCGGTTATTCCAAAACTACAATCCTACAATTGGCCTGGTAATGTCCGTGAATTAGAAAATGTCATTGGGCGGGCTATGATTTTCATGCCAATTTCTGAAACAGAAATACATGAACGTTTTGTTCAAATTTCTAGTAATCAGAATGATTTTGCTGAAAACGATAAGGCTCTGAAGATCATTCAAGGTTCACTCGAAGAAATCATGCATCGTCATGAAAAACAAATTATTGAACAAGCATTAGAAACCTGTCAATACAATAAAACAAAGACGGCTCATATGCTCAATATTTCGATTAGAAGTTTATATTATAAATTAGAAAAATATGGTCTTGCATAAAATGGCGCGCAACAAATTGCACATTGCGCAAAATATTGCACGGAATTTAAAAGCCTACCTTAAATGAAATTCATTTAAGGTAGGCTTTTTACATTTGGCATGCTTCTTGCATTAAATAATGGTAACTGGGATTTATAAAAACCAGAAATAGTTCACAACTTCAAAGGGGGACATATCAATGGAAATCTTCAAGTATATGGAAAAATATGATTATGAACAAATTGTAATGTGTCAAGATCAATCTTCAGGGTTAAAAGCAATTATTGCTATACATGATACAACACTAGGGCCTGCGCTTGGTGGTACAAGAATGTGGACTTATGCATCAGAAGCGGATGCTATAGAAGATGCGCTACGATTGGCTCGTGGTATGACATATAAAAATGCAGCAGCTGGTTTAAATCTAGGTGGTGGAAAAACGGTTATTATGGGTGATCCATTCAAAGATAAAAATGATGAAATGTTTCGTGCGCTCGGTAGATTTATACAAGGATTGAATGGCCGTTATATTACAGCGGAGGATGTTGGTACAACAGTTGCTGATATGGATTTGATTCATGAAGAGACCGATTATGTCACTGGTATTTCTCCTGCATTTGGGTCATCAGGTAACCCATCACCAGTAACGGCATATGGTGTATATGTAGGGATGAAAGCGGCTGCAAAAGAGGCGTTTGGTAGCGATAATTTGAAAGGTAAAAAAATTGCTGTTCAAGGGCTTGGTAATGTTGCTTATACATTGTGTCAGTATTTATATGAAGAAGGGGCAGAATTGATTGTAACAGATATTAATGAACTAGCTGTAACACGAGTTGTAGAAGAATTTGGTGCAACAGCTGTAGAACCACATGAAATATATAAACAAGAAGTGGATATTTTCTCACCATGTGCATTAGGTGCAATTATTAATGATCAAACCATCCCACAACTGAAAGCAAAAGTGATTGCCGGATCTGCTAACAATCAGCTTCAACATTCAGTACATGGCCAGATATTACATGAAACAGGCATTGTTTACGCGCCAGATTACGTTATTAATGCTGGCGGTGTGATTAATGTTGCAGATGAGTTATATGGCTATAATCGTGAACGTGCGATGAAAAGAGTGGAAGGTATTTATGATAGCATAGCTAAAATTATAGCAATATCAAAAAGAGATAATATACCGACCTATTTGGCTGCCAACCAATTAGCAGAAGATCGTATCAATCGAATTTCAAAATCACGAAGCACATTTTTGCGTAATGAAAAGAATATTCTATCAAATAGAGAAAGAGATTAGAAGATATAAATCAGGTGACTTTTAAAATAAGTATGCTATAATTTAGTACCAGGTAATAAAAATATAACTGTCATGTTTGATAGTGCTATTATTTATTTGAATATGACAGTTATCACGTTTTATATATAAAATTTAATGATATAACTAATAGGGAAATATAAAAATAGGAGTGTGTTCTTATGGCTAAGAATTATGACCTTGTCATATTAGGAGGAGGACCAGGAGGTTATGTTGCAGCTATTCGTGCCGCACAACTCGGCCTTTCTACTGCCATTGTGGAACAAAGTAAACTAGGGGGTACTTGTTTACATAAAGGATGTATTCCAAGTAAAGCTTTGCTACGCAGTGCGGAAGTCTATCGGACAACAAAAGAGCAAGCTCATACATTTGGTGTGGAAGCATATGATATAAAATTTAACTTTGAACAGGCTCAAAAACGCAAAAATGGAATTGTTGATCAATTACATAAAGGCGTTCAAGGCTTGATGAAAAAAGGAAAAATTGATGTATATAAAGGCTATGGAAGAATATTAGGACCATCTATTTTTTCACCGATGTCTGGTACTATTTCGGTGGAATTTGAAGATGACCGTGAAAATGAAATGCTCATTCCGAAAAATGTCATCATTGCAACAGGATCCAGACCAAGAGGCTTAAAAGGTTTGACACCAGATAGCAAAACAATATTAACATCAGATGATTTAATGTCATTGGAACAGTTACCACAATCATTAATCATTGTGGGTGGTGGCGTAATCGGGATTGAATGGGCATCAATGTTACATGATTTTGGTGTAGAAGTAACGATTGTTGAATATTCCGATGCTATTTTGCCAACAGAAGATTATGATGTTCAAAAATTAATGACAACTTCGTTTGAAAAAAGGGGTATCCGTGTTTTAACCAATGCCAATATACTTCCGGAAACACTGCAAGCAAATGCTGATCACATTGAGATATCAGCTGAAGTGAATGGTTCACAGCAAAAATTATCCGCAGAAAAATTATTATTATCAGTTGGCAGACAAGCAAATGTAGAAAATATCGGTCTAGATAATACAGATATTGAAGTACACCGCGGATTTGTAGAAGTAAATGAACATTATCAAACAAAAGAAACTCATATCTATGCAATTGGTGATGTTATTGGTGGTTTGCAACTTGCTCATGTTGCATCTCATGAAGGAATCCATGCAGTGGAACATATTGCTGGATATCAACCTGAGAAAATTGAACTTCATAAGATAGCACGTTGTATTTATGGTAGTCCAGAAGTTGCAAGCATTGGTTTTACAGAAAAACAAGCAAAAGAACAGGGTTTAGAAATCGCCATAGGTAAATTTCCATTTGCTGCTATTGGAAAAGCGCTTGTTTACGGTGAAACAGAAGGATTTGTGAAAATAATCGCAGACAAAAAGTCGGATGATATTGTCGGGATACATATCATTGGTGCTCATGCAACAGAACTTATATCCGAAGCAAGTCTTGCGATGTTAGTAGATGCGACTCCGTGGGAAATGTCAGCACATATCCACCCACATCCGTCGCTTTCAGAAGCAATTGGAGAAGCAGCTTTAGCTGTTGAAGGAAAAGCGATTCATCAGTAAAGGAGAGATGAGAAAATGACTGAAAACAGACATGCTGCATTAGGTTTATCAGATGAAAAAGTACTTGAAATGTATAGAACAATGCTATTAGCACGACGAATAGATGAAAGAATGTGGCTTCTAAATCGCGCAGGTAAAATCCCATTTGTTATTTCTTGTCAAGGCCAAGAAGCAGCACAAGTAGGGGCGGCTTATGCATTAGACAACGAAAAAGATTATATCGCGCCTTATTATCGAGATATGGGGGTTGTCCTTCGTTTCGGAATGACTACACAAGAACTAATGCTATCTGCTTTCGCAAAAGCAGAAGACCCAAACTCCGGTGGTAGACAAATGCCAGGACACTTTGGACAAAAGAAAAATCGTATTATAACAGGCTCATCACCCGTAACAACACAAGTACCCCATGCAGTAGGGGTAGCTTTGGCTAGTAAAATGCAAAAGAAAGATTTTGTGACATTTGTAACTCTAGGTGAAGGATCCTCTAACCAAGGTGATTTCCACGAAGGGGCTAATTTTGCGGGCGTTCATAAACTACCGGTTATTATTATGGTAGAAAATAATCGCTATGCTATATCTGTTCCGTTAAAAAAACAACTTGCTTGTGAAAATGTATCTGATCGTGCCAAAGGGTATGGAATGCCAGGTGTAACGGTAGATGGTAATGATCCAATTGAAGTTTATAAAGTAGTAAAAGAAGCAGCTGATCGAGCGAGAGAGGGGAAAGGACCAAGTCTTATCGAAACAGTTTGCTATCGTTTGACTGCGCATTCATCTGATGATGATCAACGTCAATATCGGACAGAAGAAGATTTAGCAGAAGGAAAAGCACATGATCCGATTATGAGATTCTCAAATTACTTAAAAGAATTGAACATTTTAACATCAGAACTTGAAGAGAAAATGCAAAATGACATCATGGCTGAAATTGATGAAGCTACTGAATATGCAGAACAGGCCCCATATGCAGCACCTGAGCATGCATTAAAATACGTTTATGCAGAACAGGAGGAAGTATAAAAATGGCCGTTTTATCTTATATTGATGCAATTACACTTGCGATGAAAGAAGAAATGGAAAGAGATGAACGAGTTTTTATCCTTGGTGAAGATGTTGGTCGTAAAGGTGGCGTATTCAAAGCAACAAACGGCTTATATGAACAATTTGGCGAAGACAGAGTAATCGATACACCATTAGCAGAATCTGCAATAGCAGGTGTCGGAATTGGTGCTGCTATGTATGGCTTAAGACCAATTGCAGAAATGCAATTTGCTGATTTTATCATGCCAGCTGTCAACCAAATCGTTTCTGAAGCAGCAAAAGTTCGCTATCGTTCAAATAATGATTGGAATTGTCCAATGGTCATTCGTGCACCTTTTGGTGGTGGTGTTCATGGAGCACTTTATCATTCACAATCTGTTGAAGCAGTATTTGCGAACCAACCAGGGTTAAAAATTGTCATTCCATCTACTCCATACGATGCAAAAGGCTTATTAAAAGCTGCAATTCGTGATGATGATCCTGTATTATTTTTCGAACATAAAAGAGCATATCGTTTGATCAAAGGCGAAGTTCCTGATGACGACTATACCATTGAAATTGGGAAAGCAGACGTAAAACGTGAAGGCGATGATATTACGGTTATTACGTATGGCTTAGGTGTGCATTTTGCATTGCAAGCAGCTGAAAGAATTGAAAAAGATGGAATTAGCGCACATATATTAGATTTGCGAACAATCTATCCACTCGATCAAGAAGCTATTATTGAAGCTGCGAAGAAAACGGGAAAAGTTCTTCTAATTACAGAAGACACTAAAGAAGGCAGTGTAATGAGTGAAGTAGCAGCAATTATCGCGGAATATGCTTTATTTGATTTGGATGCACCGATTAAACGCTTAGCAGGACCAGATGTACCAGCTATGCCTTACGCGCCAACAATGGAAAAATTCTTTATGATTAGTCCTGAAAAAGTAGAACAGGCCATGCGCGAATTGGCAGCATTTTAGTGCTAAGGAGGGGAATAATATGACCATACAAAATATTACAATGCCACAACTTGGTGAAAGTGTTACAGAAGGTACAATTGAAAAATGGCTGATCAAACCTGGTGACCAAGTAAAAAAATACGATGCTTTAGCTGAAGTTCAAACAGACAAGGTGACAGCAGAATTACCATCATCATTCACAGGGACAATATCTGAACTAATCGCGCATGAAGGCGATACAATTGAAGTGGGTAAGATCGTTTGTACCATCGAAATTGAAGATGCTGTTGTAAACCCACCAACAGTAACTACTCATTCAAAAGAAAGTTCTAACGAAGATCAAAATACTAATACTTCGAACGAAAAATCAATGAAAACAAGATATTCACCAGCTGTTGTACGCTTAGCTTCAGAACATCAAATTGACCTCACGCAAGTAGAAGGTAGCGGCGCTTCTGGACGAATAACACGAAAAGATATCCAAAAGATTATTGAAACGGGTAATATTCCTAAAGCGACAAAACAAAAGGTGGAACAACCAAATATAGCCACGCAACAAGTTATACCTGAAGTGAAGTTAACAAATCACATAGAAACGCAGCCATCAAGCATCGGTGATATTGAAATCCCAGTATCAGGTGTTCGACGTGCAATTGCCAAGAACATGGTGATGAGTACACAAGAAATACCGCATGCCTGGATGATGATGGAAGTGGATGTCACTGATTTAGTAAGTTATCGCGATTCGATAAAAGAGGATTTTAAAAAGAAAGAAGGATATAATCTTACGTACTTTGCTTTCTTTGTAAAAGCAGTTTCCCAAGCTTTAAAAGAGTTTCCAATGATGAATTCACAATGGCAAGGTGACAAAATTATTCAGAAAAAGGATATCAACCTTTCTATTGCTGTAACAACAGAAGATGCATTGTATGTTCCAGTTATTCATCATGCAGATGACAAGTCGATTAAAGGTATCGCAAAAGAGGTCCATGAACTTGCCATTAAAGTACGAAGCGGCAAGTTGAAATCCGAAGATATGCAAGGTGGAACATTCACTGTAAATAACACAGGTTCATTTGGCTCTGTTCAATCGATGGGTATTATCAATTATCCACAGGCAGCGATATTACAAATAGAATCTATTGTAAAACGTCCTGTAATTATGAACGGTGGAATGTTTGCTGCAAGAGATATGGTGAATATTTGTTTATCCATTGATCATAGAATTTTAGATGGATTCGTAAGCGGGAAATTTCTAGCTCGTGTAAAAGAAATTCTCGAAAATATATCAAAAGACACAACTTCAATCTATTGATAGATGTCTGAAGACCGTAATATTACGGTTTTCAGACTTTTTTTTCTTTTATGAAGTCACATTGTTGTGTAAAATAGTAATAGAATCACTGAAGGGGGGAAGCGTCATCGCGTCCGTATGACAAACATGAAAGAAGTAGAATTTAAAAAACCTTCTTACGATGAATGGCAAGAAGCATCGATTAAGGCTCTTAAAGGAAAACCTTTTGAATCATTATTTACAAAAACAATTGAGGGGATTACTCTTGAACCTTTATACACAACTGAAAGCCTAATGGCAAAAGTTGACGGGAAATTAGAGGAACAAGTATCAACTATTCGAGCAATGCAAGTGGATAGTGCATTTACTGTAGCTCAAGCAGCATATGGAGATTCGATTGAAGAATTCATCGCTCAAACAGAGGATTCGTTTGAACGAGGTAACCAATATGTTACAGTTGGCAAAGTGAAATTTGAATGGAATGAAAATGCATTAAAACAATTAGCAGCATTACTTGAAAAACATCCATTTGTTATCAATGTTGTTGATCCAGCAGTTGTTGACGTATTTAAATATGTTGAGAATAAAGATATTTCAGGCTTTATCATTTCAAAAGAGGAACAAACTATTCTGGATTTTCCGAATGTTCGAAAGTTAAACGCTTACATTCAAGATGCGCATTATCAAGGTGCAAATGCAGTTCAAGAATTAGCGATTGCATTAGCTAAAGCAAGTGAGTTAGCTAACAACATGGAATTCGCTGAATTTGAAAAACAATTTTTCGTATCCTTCGCAATCGATACAAAATTCTTTATGGAAATCGCAAAAATCCGTGCATTTAGAGTATTATGGAAGGCTTTTGCAAAAGCTTATGGTGTAGAAAATCCTCAACCAGTTAAAATTTTTGCAGAAACATCTTTACGTAGCTTTTCAAAATTAGATGTTTATGTAAATCTTTTACGTGCCGGAAATGAAGCATTTTCTGCTGTATTAGGTGGAGCGGACGTGGTGACAGTTCATCCTCATGATGTACTAACTAAACCAACAAACCAATCAATTCGTATCGCACGTAACGTATCCTTAGTGATTAAAGAAGAATCTCATATAACGCAAGTTCTAGATCCTGCTGGCGGTTCTTATTACGTTGAATCATTGACTCATGAGTTAGTGAAAAAGGCTTGGGCGAAATTTGTCGAAATCGAGGAAGCTGGCGGCTATAGCGCATATGCTGAATCAGGAAAACTTCAAAAAGAACTTGACGAAATGATGGCAAAACGTATCAACGATGTAGAACGTCGCAAAACTGTTTTAGTTGGTACAAATAATTTCGCAAATGCGAACGAAGAAGTACCATCAGAATCATTCTATGAAGTAAATCGAATTGCAAAACCATTCGAAGAACTTCGACAACAATTCAAACAATCACCGGTACATGTTGCGATTTTAACATATGGAATTCTCAAAAATATTAAACCACGTACTGACTTTGTAAAAGGTATATTCGCGACTGCAGGTATTACTGCAGAAGTAACAGATCCATTTACAGATATCGAAAAAGCAAAAGAGTGGTTATCAAATACGACAGCTGACTATGTAGTATTTAGTGCAACTGATGACGATACAAAAGAAGTCATTCCTGCATTATTAGCTTCAAAACCAGGACATATATTATTAGATGCTGCGGGTAAATTTGATGAAGATTGGGAAGAACAAGGACTAAATGGTTTTGTCTTCGCTGGTCAAAATATTATTGAGAAATTACAAGGCATCCAAGATACCTTGAAGGAGGTTCAACGATGAGCAAGCCAAATTTTGCTGATATTTCGATAGAAGAAGTTTTAAAAACAGAAGAAGTTCCTGTTTCAGATAAAACATTTCATACAAATGAAAATATTGAAGTGAAAAATGTATATACGAAAGAAGATTACAAAGGATTAAAACATCTAAATGATGTAGCTGGAATTGCTCCAAATACACGTGGACCTTATCCGACAATGTATGTAGGACGTCCTTGGACAATCCGTCAATACGCAGGTTTCTCTACAGCTGAAGAATCAAATGCTTTCTATCGTCGTAACCTTGCGATGGGTCAAAAAGGTTTATCAGTTGCATTTGACCTTGCAACACACCGTGGCTATGACTCAGATCACCCTCGCGTAACAGGTGATGTTGGTAAAGCCGGCGTTGCAATCGACTCAGTAGAAGATACAAAAATTCTATTTGATGGTATTCCACTTGATCAAATGTCTGTATCCATGACGATGAATGGTGCGGTACTACCTGTTCTTGCGTTTTATATTGTAACAGCAGAAGAACAAGGCGTAACACCTGATAAATTATCAGGTACAATCCAAAATGACATTTTAAAAGAATATATGGTTCGTAACACATATATTTATCCTCCAGAAATGTCTATGAAGATTATCGCTGATATTTTTGAATATACATCAAAATTCATGCCGAAATTTAACTCAATCTCTATTTCTGGTTACCATATTCAAGAAGCTGGGGCTACGAATGATATTGAACTTGCATACACACTAGCAGATGGTCTTGAATATGTTCGTACAGGATTAAAAGCAGGCATTGATATCGATAAATTTGCTCCACGTTTATCTTTCTTCTGGGCAATCGGTATGAACTATTACATGGAAATTGCGAAAATGCGTGCAGCTCGTCGAATTTGGGCACAAATGATGTCTACATTCAATCCGAAAAATCCAAAAACATTAGCATTACGTACTCACTCACAAACTTCTGGTTGGTCTTTAACAGAGCAAGATCCATTTAACAACGTGACACGTACACTAATCGAAGCAAACGCAGCAACAATGGGACATACGCAATCCCTTCATACAAATGCACTTGATGAAGCAATTGCTCTACCGACTGATTTCTCAGCTCGAATTGCGCGTAATACGCAATTGTTCTTGCAAAACGAAACAGGTATGACGAAAACAATCGATCCATGGGGCGGTTCATACTATGTTGAAAAACTTACAGATGAACTAACTCAATCCGCTTGGAAATTGATCGAAGAAATTGAGGATCTTGGCGGTATGGCAAAAGCGATCGAAACAGGTCTACCAAAGATGAAGGTCGAAGAAGCAGCAGCAAAACGCCAAGCAAAAATTGACTCAAAAGCAGAAACGATTATAGGTGTGAACAAATATCGTCTTACAGAAGAAGAACCGATTGAAATTTTAGATATTGATAATACATTAGTACGTCAATCTCAAATTGACCGTATTAACAAAATGAAAGCTGAGCGAGACGATGCAGAAGTGAAACGCCACTTAGCACGCCTAACAAAAGCTGCTGAAACAGGCGAAGAAAACTTACTTGCTGTTGCAGTAGATGCAGCTCGTGCACGTGCAACACTAGGCGAAATTTCAGATGCTATTGAAAAAGTATCTGGACGTCACAAAGCAGTTATTCGCTCAATTAGTGGGGTGTACGCTACGAACTATTCAGATGAAGATGCGATTAAAGAAATAAAACAAATGACTGACGAATTCCTAGAAAATGAAGGTCGTCGTCCACGTATTCTAGTAGCAAAAATGGGTCAAGATGGTCATGACCGTGGTGCGAAAGTAGTTGCAACTGCTTACGCTGATTTCGGTTTTGACGTTGATATTTCACCATTATTTATGACACCAGAAGAAACAGCTCAAATGGCAGTAGAAAATGATGTTCATGTTGTAGGTGTTTCTTCACTTGCTGCGGGTCACAAAACATTGGTTCCTGAACTTGTTGCAGAATTGAAAAAATTAGGTCGTGAAGATATTATCGTTATTGTTGGTGGAGTTATTCCAGCACAAGATTATGATTTCTTATATGAACATGGTGCAGCTGCAATCTTTTGACCTGGTACTGTATTGCCAATCGCATCACAAAAAATGCTTGAAATCATATACAAAAACTTGGGCTATGAGGAAGCTTAATGCCTGATAAAGAATCCGCGCTTTTTGTACAACCAGGTGTTAAAGCGATTCACGATGGTATGGAGCCAACAAAGCGAAAAAAGTTTGTGAAGAAAAAGAAAGAAAAGCAAGATTTGGATGAGTTAGCGTCAGAGGTTCGAGAAGGTTCTCGCTTACATTTAGCCAAAGCCATCACACTTTTAGAAAGTTCGAATGTTGATGATAAAGTAGAGGGGCAGGAGTTATTAAAAAAACTCCTCCCTTATACAGGAAATTCTATTCGAATTGGAATTACCGGTGTACCTGGTGCAGGAAAGAGTACGTTTATCGAAGCCTTTGGAAAAATGCTTTGTAGTCAAGGTCACAAAGTAGCGGTACTAGCCATTGACCCGAGTTCAACTGTTACCGGTGGTAGTATTTTAGGAGATAAAACAAGGATGGAAGAATTATCTCGTGAGAAGAATGCTTTCATCCGTCCGTCTCCTTCTGCTGGTACACTTGGTGGCGTACACAAAAAAACGCGTGAAACCATGCTTTTATGTGAAGCTGCTGGCTATGACATTATTTTGATCGAAACCGTTGGCGTTGGGCAAAGTGAAACCATTGTCCGTGGCATGGTAGATTTCTTCCTTTTACTAGTCTTGACTGGTGCGGGTGACGAACTACAAGGCATGAAAAAGGGAATTATGGAACTTGCAGATACAATTCTAGTGCATAAAGCAGATGGTGATAATATCCGCAATGCCAAAAAAACAGCTGCAGAATACAAACAAATTCTTCATCTGTTACAACCCGCAACGCCAGGCTGGACAACTCGCTCTTTGACAGCATCCTCTTATGAAAATAAGGGATTAGACAAAGTACTTGAAACTATCTTAGAATTCCAAAAACAAGGATTAGAAAATGGGGTTTGGGATAGTCGTCGAAGTAAACAAACGACCGATTGGTTCCAATCCATGATTCACGATCACTTAATCGATTCCTTCTACGGAAATCCCGATAGAAAGAATCAGGTACAAACCTTAGAACAACAAATACTAAATGGACAAATCACTGTCGCACAAGGTGTCGAGCAGTTATTTCCAAAAGAGGCTGAGTAATTTTTACTCAGTTTTTTTTGTTTGAGTATAAAGTGATATTTAGGATAATAAGGTAATAATTGTTCGCAGATGAAGATATAAATTGTGCTGAACGCGGAACAATTTTCAAAACCGCGGAACAACCAGTGAAAATCGCGGAACGACAACCGAAAACCGCGGAAGTTACATCAAATATCGCGGATAAACTAGCGGAACAAATAACGGGGTCGCTAGAAAAATTTTTGAATACTTTTTTTACAAGATATTGAAGATATGCATTTACTGAAAAACTAATATTTGGTATAATTTGTTAATGGTTAAAATTAAAACATTTTGTAAATAAAAGGAGGCTTAGAAGTTTTGGATAAGAGAGAAAAAGGAAATATTTTAGGGCTTGTAGCATTATTACCCATCATCATAAATATTGTAATTTTCTTTTTACTAAGAGGGCCTGATGCTGATATATCTGTGATAATCGCCATCTATAGCGTATTATCAATAATTGGTATTGCCCTTGCAATACGTTCTTGGCTTTTGTCGAGACGACTTATTCTTTTAATGACCGGTTTATTAGGAAACGTACTTGTTCTAGGGGTTGCATCTTTATTATTATTAGCGATGGGAATTGGCGAAAAATAAATTATTTAAAACTTTGACGAGCGTTGATCTAAGAATAGGTTAACGCTCTTCAAGTAAAATTTATTGTTAAAGGGAGTCTTATGAAAAAAATATTACAATCAATTAAATTTTTCGGAGTAATTATAGTTTTATTATTAATCATAGCACTTTTTTTCCCTACATGGACTCCGCATAAAAATGGCGAGAAGAGTATTAGTACATTAGAACAAGTAGAGATTAATGGAAGTGGTCATGAAATAATGATTCGCGGTAAAGACCGGCATAATCCGGTTATTATTTTTGTCCATGGGGGACCAGGATGTTCAGAGATACCCTATGCTAAAAAATATCAAGACTTACTAGAAGAAAATTTTACGGTTGTAAATTATGATCAACGGGCAAGTGGAAAATCATATCATTTTTTTGAGGACTATTCGAATCTTTCATCGGAGTTATTAGTGGATGATTTATTAGCTTTAACAGATTACATATCCGAACGTCTTGGCAAAGAAAAAGTAATTCTGATTGGTCATTCGTATGGTACATATATTGCAACACAAGCTGCCTCTAAAGCTCCAAAAAAATATGAAGCCTATATTGGGATTGGTCAGATGAGTGATACAGTAAAAAGTGAGATAGAAACTTTGAACTACTCTATAAATCAGGCTCAAAAAGAGGGAAATAAGGATGATGTTACAGATTTACAAAGGTCAACGGAAAATATTAAAAATGGTGATACATTTACCCCAAGAAATTATGTTGCAAAATACGGGGGCAGTGTAAGACTGATTGATAATCCCGATGGAAATAATCTGGATATGCTATTAAGTAGTGAATATAACTTATTAGATGTTATTCGCTATAACTTTGGAGTATCTTACTCGCAAAATGCTTTGTTAAAAGAAGTATTAAAAAATCCATTACCCACTAAAGTAAAGAAACTTGAAATACCTTGTTATTTTGTTATGGGAAAATATGATTATATGACGACATATAACGAAGCAAAAAACTATTTTGACCGGATTGACGCCAGTCAAAAAGAATTTATCACTTTTGAGAAATCAGCGCATTATCCACAATTTGAAGAGAAGAAAAAGTTTGATAAATGGATGGTTGATACATTTGTTAAATAAAAATATATATATCAGTAAAGTCTACCAATTATCGTTCTTGCATATTCCTTTACTTCTTGCAACGATTGAATTGTCTGTATGTCTTTTTTAATAACTGGCTTTCCAAGCATTTGATGAACCCAAATTTGTTCACAATCGATTACATGAAATAGTGTATGTAAAAAGCTTTTCATCCCACCGATTCGTTCTTTTGTTAACTCTTCATGTGGAATCTTCTCACACCATTCAAACCATTCTTCGCGAACTTTCCAATTATAGTTAAATAACATATTTATCATATTTGAGAGAATCTCCTTCTGTAATTAATATTTTTCTAATAATTGAACAAGAAGTTATCTGGAAATCTTTTAATATAAATTAAGTTATTCAGGAATAGAGATGGTAATTGTATTTGTATTGCGGGTTGGTGTAATCGTTTTTGTAGCTATTGGGTGCTCCTCCTGTTGTTCGGTGGTGTCAGTGCTACCAGACTTTGGTTTACTAAAATATTCATCCATTGATTTCTTGTCTGTTTTATAAATTTTAATCGTATAAGGTACATTGATATATAAGTTTGCAGTTACTTTTTTTTGATCACCTGAAATAAGTGACATATCTTGTGGAGTGATTGCTACTTTATCAGTTTGTTTGCCGTCTGACAGTATCCGAATCAAATAACTTTGTTCGTTATTTGTAGAATCCTTAAGTTCAATGGTGAATTTTACTTTTTCTGAAGTTTCCATGGCATCATCCTTTCCACAGGCAATTAATATCATAGATAATAACAAACAAGATATTATTTGTAATCGATGGAATTTCATAAAAGCCTCCTAAAATAATGAATTTTAAAAATTACAAAAATTTAATAACCATTAAATCGAACAATTTGCATTTATTAATATGAACGACATAAATACTATCTAGCACTTATGCCGTTATATTACCCTTTTTACAAAAACTATAGTAAAACTTTTTGAGTTTCTCTATCAAAAAAATAGATATTTTGAGGATCGATGCTGATGGAGAGGGGTGTTCCAATGTCTATTGGATGCTGCCCACTCCATTTGGCATTCCATGATTCGCCGGGCATGTCAAAGGTAACGTGCGTTTCATGTCCGAGTTGTTCAATACTTCGAACTTGCATTTGTAAGTTCCCACCTAGTTGGATATGCTCAGGACGTATACCTACAAGAAATTCCTTTAGTTGAGGAAGGGAAGAGGAGATTGACTGTGGTAATTCAATTTCCCATTTCTCTTCAATAACTAAGTGTTGCTTATTACAGATGGCTTTCGCGATATTCATTTTTGGTGAGCCGATAAAACGGGCGACAAATACATTCTGAGGATGATTGTATAAATCAAGCGGCTTTCCGATTTGTTGAACGATGCCTTCGTGAAGGACCATAATGCGATCACCCATGGTCATAGCTTCCGTTTGGTCATGGGTGACGTAAAGAATCGTTAGTCCGAGCTTTTGTTGAATACGGCGAATTTCAGTCCTCATTTGTGTTCGAAGCTGAGCATCCAAATTTGATAAAGGTTCATCCATTAAGCAAATAGGTGCATCGTTGACGATTGCACGTGCTAATGCAACGCGCTGTTGCTGGCCACCTGATAATTTATGTGGTTTACGGGATAAAAAGCTTTCTAATCCAGTTAATACTACAGCATCTTTAAGTCGTTCTTCTTGTTCTTTCTTTGCTTTCTTCCTCATTTTTAAATTAAATAGAATATTTTGCTTTACTGTTAGGTGTGGGTAAAGCGCATATTGTTGAAAAACCATCGAAATATGGCGGTTACGGGGTGGTATTTCGTTCATTCTCTGATCATTGATGATAAGCTCACCGTCTGAAATACTTTCTAATCCAGCAATCATATTTAATAATGTACTTTTACCAGAACCTGATGGACCAACGAGCACAAAAAATTCTCCCTTTTGAATATCAACATGAATATCCTTTAGAACGAATTGCTGCTGATTATAGGTTTTCTGTAAATGCTTGAGCTCTATAAAAGCCATACATCTTGCCTCCACTAAATTGATATATAATAGAAGATACTCAAAACGTTTCGTGAATAATTGTTCCTGTTTTAGAAAAGTCATAACCTCCAATTGAACTCAATTCAGAGTGGAATGCTTCAGAAGTTAATATATTCTTTACTTCTTCAATAAGCAGGTTATTTTTTTTAGTTTTTAATAGAACAATATCATAACTTTCATCAATAAACGGCACAAAATCTACATCCACCAATTTAGCTGTTTTTTCTATACCAATCCCAACATTTGCTTCACCATTTGCTACTGCAGTTGCAACACCCAAATGATTCGCTTCTTCTCTGTTATAGCCATTTATTGTCGAAGGTATAATATGATTGATGCGGAGCTGTTCATCTAGAAGTGTGCGTGCACCAGAACCTTTTTCACGGTTCATGATGAAAACATTTGGATTTGCTAAATCTTTAAAGGAACGAATGTTTAGGGGATTGTCCTTTTGAACGTAAAATCCAGCTTTGCGCGATACAACGTTAAATAAAATATAAGGTTGGCTAACGAAAAACTTCTTCACATACGGTACATTATATTCGCCTGTATCGCCATCATATAAATGTAAGCTGGCAATATCTATATCTCCTTTATATAGAGCTATTAATCCATTCAAGCTTCCCTCGTGTGAACGGAGTGTTGTAAAATAATTGTTTTTAGTAATATATTTTCCTAATAAATCAAGTACTAAGTCCTGGCCACTAATAATAATTGTTTGATGATCTCTTGTCATCGGTTTTAACGTAGCATCCGTATTAATAATTTTTTGTTTTCCAATATAAGCTTCTAAATCAAGAGCATCAATTCGCATTTGACGACCAACTCGAAAGACAGGAAGATCTCCTTTTTTCACAAGGTCATATGTAGTGAGTTTGGATACTTTTAATAGTTGTGCTACTTCTTCAATAGTGTAGGAACGTTCCTGTAACATAGCAATCCCTCCAATACTCTTATAGTAACGTATATATTTTGCTTTTGTAAAAAAAGATGATTTTTTATTTTATAATTAATTATAATAAGATATAATAGGTTATAAATAGTTATATCTAATTATAACTTATTATATCTAGTTCTTATTTGCAATAAGGAAGGACAAAACAATGAAAAAGTTTAGTTATTTATTATTTTCGATAATGCTTGTACTTGGCATATTATCTGGCTGCGGTAGTCAAGAACAGCAAAAAAGCAAGGATACATCAAAGGAAAGCCAAGTTGAAATAACTGTGTCAGCAGCAGCAAGTCTGCAAGATGCACTCAATTCACTTAAAACAACGTATGAGAAGGAACATTCTAATGTGAAAATCACCTATAACTTTGGTGGTTCTGGTGCATTACAACAGCAAATTTCACAAGGTGCACCTGTAGATTTGTTCTTCTCGGCAGCAGAAGATAAATTTGATCAACTTGTTAAAGAAGGTCTTATTGAAAAATCACAAGGTGTAGATTTATTATCAAATGATTTAGTTTTAGTCGTTCCTAAAAAGAATGAGACAGGAATTCAAAACTTTCAAGATTTAACAAAGGCAAAAAAAGTGGCACTTGGCACACCTGAAGCAGTACCAGCTGGTCAATATGCGACAGAAACATTAAAAAATATTAAGGTTTGGAATACAGTAAAACCTAAAGTTGTGTACGCAAAAGACGTAAGACAAGTACTAACATATGTTGAAACTGGTAATGTTGATGCAGGAATCGTTTATCGAACAGATGCAATAGTTTCAAAAAAAGCAAAAATTGTCGCTGTAGCTGATGATAAGTCACATACACCGATTATTTATCCACTAGGCATGATTAAAGATAGTCAACATACAAAAGAAACAAAAGCTTTCTATGATTTCCTTCAAAGTAAAAAGGCAATGGATGTTTTTAAAAGCTGTGGCTTTAAAGGAGTAAAATAGTAAATGGCGATGGATTTTTGGACGCCGATTCGTCTATCAATTGAAATCGCATTTGTTTCGGCATTTATTGTTATTGTATTTGGCATTTTTATTGGAAAGTGGATGGCTAAAAAAACATTTAAGGGCAAAACTATTTTGGAAACTATTTTGTTGCTTCCTTTAGTATTGCCTCCAACAGTTGTTGGTTTTTTACTTATCATGGTATTTGGTAAAAGTAGCTGGCTAGGACAAGCAATTGAATGGTTTTTTCATCAACCAATCATGTTTACCTGGTGGGCTGCTGTTATTGCTTCAACAGTTGTCGCTTTTCCCTTAATGTATCAATCTGTAAAAACCGGATTTGAAGCTGTAGATGAAAAGCTTGAAAATGCAGCACGCATTGATGGTGCAAAGGAATGGCAAGTTTTTCTTTTCGTTTCTATTCCTTTAGCGATGAAGTCCATTGTTTCAGGTAGTATTTTAAGTTTTACTCGAGCGTTAGGCGAGTTTGGTGCTACACTTATGTTTGCAGGAAACTTACCAGGGAAAACGCAAACTACACCTCTGGCTATTTATGTTGCAATTGATTCTGGCAACATGACATTAGCTTGGGCATGGGTGATTGTGATGGTTAGTTTATCCTTTATTATGCTACTCGGAGTCCATTTGATAAAGGTACGCACGTAAGTAAGATGGTATTTACGTATGTTCAAGAAAAATAAATCTATGTAAAAAACAAGCCAAACGTTATTTTACGTTGGCTTGTTTTTTTAAAAATTATTTATTGTAGGTAAAGATAAGATCTTCAGCTAAATGAGTGAAGGCTTCTCCAACAACTGAATCTTCATCATAAACAGAAGAACCAGTATTTTCTTCCGGTTGTACGAAAGGAACTTGGGCTATGACCTCAGTTTGTAGTTGCTTAGCTAATGCTTCGCCGCCACCTTGGCCAAATAGATAATTACGATCACCTTCGTGATTTTCAAAGTAAGCCATATTTTCAACTACACCGATAATTTTGTGCTTAGTATGTTGTGCCATCACACCTGCTCTTGAAGCAACATATGAAGCAGCATTATGTGGTGTCGTAACGATGATTTCCTGTGCATGAGGGATCATTGCAGCAACATCAATTGCCACATCACCAGTACCTGGAGGTAGATCTAATAGTAAGTAATCTAGGTCGCTCCAATGGGTATTCGCTATAAAGTTGCGAATCCATTTGTTTAACATAGGTCCTCTCCACATGACAGGTTGGTTGTTTTTTGCATAAAAGCCCATTGACATAACTTTTACACCATGGCTCACAACAGGTATCGCTGTTTGCTCAATCATCGTTGGTTTCTCATCAATTTTCATCATAGTTGGAATACTAAAACCATAAATATCGGCATCTATAATACCAACACGTTTTCCTTGTCTTGCAAGGGCTACGGCTAAGTTAATAGTGACGGTAGATTTACCAACGCCGCCTTTACCGCTAGTAATAGCGATAAAGTGTACACCGGAGTCAGGTTTTAATATTTTTGGCATTCCAGTTTCTGTTGTTGCTTGTTTTTTCAAAGAAGCAGTTAATACTTGTCGTTCTTGAGCTGTCATAGAACCAAAAGTAAGTTCAACATGTGTTGCGCCGATTTCTTTTAGTGCTTCTTCAATTTCCCTTTTAATTTGGGCTTTTAAAGGACAGCCTCGAATAGTAAGTACTACTTCTAGTTGAATATTCGTGCCGTCAATTTTAATATTGCGCACCATATTCAATTCCACAATGCTTTTATGAATTTCAGGGTCATTGATTTTTTTAAGTGCCTCTAATACGGCTTTATTTGTTAACGTTCTTCTTTCAATCCTTTTCCAAGACCTTTTAAGAAGTGAATACCGAAGTTTAATGCACGGTTAACATCAGGATCTTTGATGACTTTCATCAAGCTAAAGATTGTTACTTTTTCATCGCTAGCTAATGCGTTGTTTGCATCATCAAGTCCGGTATTTAAACTACCCATTAATTTCTTCGTATTCTCTGGATCTATTGCTGACAATAGACCAGCAACTGCTAATAGTTGATTGATGACGTTAGTTACAGGCTTACGAGAAATTTGTCCAAGTGCAATATGGGCAATTTCTTCTTTGGCTGCAAGCATTTTATTGACTGCATCTAATACGCCAATATCATTTAAATCAGAAACGATAGAAAAAATTTGTTGAAGTGCTTCATCATTTTCTGTAAGCAATTCTTTTAAATCATTTATTTTTTGCTCTGCAATTTGTTCTTCTGAAACTTGTTGCTTTTTAATATTTGTAATTGGTGCTGCCATTTTCTACACCTCTTCGTTATTCGTTGTTAAGTGAACATAGCCTGGGCGAGCCCATTTGCGTTGTACTTCCACACCATTTTGCGGATGACGTTTTTTATTACGAGGGTTTGCCGCTGGTAATGGATTTTTACCTTTGCGTTTTAATACTTCTACACGAATCTTCGTTTGTTTGTAAGCTGGTGTAGATGTATTTGCATCACCTTGTGGACCTGTTAAGAAGTTAATAGAAGAATCTTTATCTGTTGAGTTCATTGGTAAGAATAATTCGTTACCTTGAACACGGTCTGTAATAAGTGCTGGTACTTTTAATGCACCGTATGGAGATACGAGGCGAAGTAGTGCACCTGTTTCAATATTACGTTCTTTTGCAAATTCTGGTGATACTTCAACGAAAATCTCAGGTACTTTTAATTGGATACCAGTTGATTTATTTGTCATGTTACCTTCGTGGAAGTGTTCTAACATACGACCATTGTTGATATGACAGTCATATTCGCAAGCATATTCAACTACTGGTGCCCAGTCATTTAGTGCGAAGCGCGCTTTTTTGTCTGGGAAGTTGAAGCCGTCTAAGAATAGTAATGGTGTATCTGCACCGTTAATTGGGTCACCCCAAACGAAGCTATTCCAGCCTTCCATATAATCGTAGCTGTTTTGTGCAAAGATTGGTGTTAAGCTTGCCATTTCAGCGTAAATGTCACTTGGGTGTTCGTAGTTCCAGTTAGCACCTAGACGATTTGCAACGTCTTGTACGATGCGCCAGTCTGGACGAGATTCACCAAGTGGAGGTAATACTTCATATAAACGTTGAACACGACGTTCAGTATTTGTGAAAGTACCTTCTTTTTCTAATGAAGGAGAAGCTGGTAAGATAACGTCTGCATATTGAGCAGTACGAGATAAGAATACATCTTCTACAACACAGAATTCTAAGTGAGATAATACTTCGTCAATGTGGTTAGCGTTCGAATCAACTAATGCCATATCTTCACCGACGATGTACATAGCTTTCATTTTGTTTTCCATAACGGCATCAAGCATAGCCATGTTTGTACGACCCGGTGTTGCTGGGATTTTCGCACCGTAAGCTTCTTCGAATTTCGCACGAGCTGCATCATCCGTTACTTTTTGATAGCCTGGGAAAAGGTTTGGTAATGTACCCATGTCACAAGCACCTTGTACGTTGTTGTGACCGCGTAATGGATAAGCACCTGCACCTGGGCGACGGTAGTTACCTGTTGCTAATAATAGGTTTGAGATAGCAGCAGAAGTGTAAGAACCACCAGTATTTTGTGTAACACCCATACCCCAAAGTACACATGTACCATCAGCATCGCGAATCATTTCAGCAATGTTAATCAATGTAGCTTGTGGGATTTTTGTTTCTTTTTCAGCATATTCAAGTGTGTATTTTTCTAATACTTTTTTGAATGCTTCATAATCATTTACGTTTTCGTCAATGAATTTTTGATCGTGCCAGCCTTGGTCAATCATGTATTTTGTAACAGCCATTAACCACACTTGGTCCGTACCTTGTTGAGGACGAATGTGAATGTCTGAGCGTTCAGCCATTTCATTTTTACGGATATCGGCAACGATTAATTTTTGACCATGTAATTTGTGTGCACGTTTTACACGTGTTGCAAGTACTGGGTGACCTTCAGCTGGGTTTGCACCAATGATGATAACAAGACCTGCTTTAGCAATATCTTTAATTGTACCTGCGTCACCACCGATACCAACTGTGCGGCTTAAGCCGTCTGTTGCTGGAGATTGGCAATAACGTGAACAGTTGTCAACGTCATTTGTGTTGAATAATTGACGTGCCATTTTTTGAATAAGGTAGTTTTCTTCATTTGTAATTTTAGAAGATGAGATAAAGCCGACTGAACCAGGACCGTGTTCTTTTTGAATACCGCCTAATTTAGAAGCAACTAAATCTAATGCTTCATCCCAAGAAGCTTCTACAAACTCATCGCCTTTACGGATTAATGGTTTTGTAATACGGTCTTCTGAATTTACGAAGTCCCAACCAAATTTACCTTTAACACATGTAGAAATAGCATTAACAGGACCATCAGATGGTTGTACTTTTAAGAGATGACGACCTTTTGTCCAAACTTCGAATGTACAACCGACACCACAGAAAGTACATACAGTTTTTGTTTTCTTAGTACGTTTGCTTCGCATAGCAGCTTCAATTTCAGAGATAGCGAAGATACCGCTATATCCAGGTTCTACTTCTTTGATTACATCAATCATTGGATCTAGCATATCTTGTTCTAGTCCAGTCATAAAACCAGCTTCGCCAAGCATTGATTTTTCCATCAACGCGTTACATGGACAAATAGATACACATTGACCACAGCTAACGCATGAAGAATCATTGATATCAACGCCTTCATCCCAAATAACACGAGGACGTTCAGCTTCCCAATCAATCGAAATAGTTTCATTTACTTGAAGGTTTTGGCACACTTCAACGCATTGACCACAAGCGATACATTGGTTTGGATCATAGCGATAAAATGGATGTGACATATCTACTTCTGAAGGGTCCACTTTTGGTTTGTATTCATATTTTTGATGTTCAACTTCCATCATTTCTACCGTATTGTGTAGTTTACAGTTACCATTGTTATTATCACAAACTGTACAATATAACATATGGTTTTCTAGTAAACGGTCCATAGCTTCAGTACGAGCTTCTACGGCTTTTTGTGATGTAAGTTCTACATTCATTCCATCCATTGCTTTTGTTGAACATGAACGAACAAGTTGACCATCTACTTCAACGATACATGTATCGCAAGTTTGAATAGGGTCCACTTCTGGTACATGACAAATTTGTGGATGTGGAATTTCATTTTTGTTAATGACGTCTAAAATCGACTCGCCAGGACTTACTTCATAAGGCGTGCCGTTAATCTTCATCTTCGTCATATTATTGCCTCCTATTTTCTCAAAATAAAAAAATCCACCATGAACATATACACTTCGAACTAAAAGAGTATATAAAAATTCATGGTGGATAAGAGTTTTAACAGATCTTGCTAAAAGACCAATCCAAGATTTTTTTGAGATGATAAAATAAAATCAAAACATTAGTAATTCAATATTTTGGCTTCATTTTGGTCATGCATACCATTATAAGCTTTAGAAAAAAATATAACAATATGAATACGTATATAAAAAATTTTTTGAATTATTATAAATGATTTAATGTTTAATTAGTTTATACTGAATTCAAGATATGTTAATTAAATTGCTATAATGATTGGAAAAGCAAATCTTATATTTTTTTATTACAAAAAATTTTTTTGGGTAAGTTATATATAAGATAAAACTATTTTGTCAAAATAAATTTCCAAAAATTAGACCTTTAAATTTTATTGTAATTGCTATATGATTAACGAATTGTAGAGATGGATAAGCTTAAGTTCCCAAAAATATTCCGTTTTTTTTCGATAGGAGGATACGCATTATGTCAAAAAAAGTGCATGAATTTAATGACATTATCCGAAAGCTTCGCAAAGATTTATTTGGTAAAGGTCCTGAACGTATTAATACTATATTTGTGGAAAATATGGCAGTTTCAACACTTTATGGTAATATAACACCTACAGAAAAATTTATCGCAAGTACAAAAGATGGATTGGAAATGGTACATGCTGCACGTACAAAACTAATTCAAGATTTGTATGCGAAAGCAACACCTGAAGGTATGGAAGAATTGATGCAAGCAAAATTATTGCATCTATTTTCAGATATCAAGGTTGATCTCGATATGGCTGTTTCTGTTTTTATCTTTGACCGAAATATTGACGAACACTAGGAGGATCTATGGATACTGAAATTAAAAAAGAAATTCTTCGAGTAGAAAATGGGCAAGTGCAAAAAGTTGAAGATACAATCGTAACAGAATATGCTGTAACCGTTAAAGTTAATCAACAAGAATTTGTTACGATGGTTTGCACGCCAGAATATGTCAAAGATATGGTTATTGGCTATTTAGCCTCAGAAAAAGTGATTACTCACTTTGACGACATTGAAAATATTTGGTTTCAAGAAAAAGAGGGCGTTGTACACGTCCAAACCAAAAAGGTAAACCCATTTGCGAATAAGTTACAAAATAAGCGCTATATTACATCCTGCTGTGGAATGAGCAGACAGGGGTTTGTATTTGCGAGTGATGCACTAACTGCTAAGACAATGGAAGATATTCATATTCAATTGACTCCACAAAATTGTTTTGACCTTATGCAAAATATGCAGGACAATGCAGTGACCTTTCAAAAAACAGGTGGGGTTCACAATGCAGCCTTATGTGATGCTAAAGACATTATTTTGAGTCGTAAGGATATTGGCCGCCACAATGCGCTTGATAAAATTTATGGCTATTGCTTACAAAATGATATTTCGATTCACGATAAGGTTATTGTATTTAGTGGCCGTATTTCATCGGAAATTTTAGTTAAGGTGTCTAAAATCGGATGTGAAATCATTCTTTCTAAGTCAGCTCCAACTGAATTAGCTTTACAATTAGCAGAACAATTAGGAATAACAACTGTAGGATTTATTCGTCAAAATTCGTTAAATGTATATACACATCCAGAACGAATTCTATTAGATGTATAAGTTTAGCAGTATCTGAACAAGGAGATGAAAAGCATGAATTTGATACAAGATCAATATAAGCGCCCATTGAGAGATTTACGTATTTCCGTAACGGATCGTTGCAATTTTCGTTGCCGCTATTGCATGCCAGAGGAAATTTTTGGACCGGACTATGCCTTTTTACCATCTCAACAAATATTGTCATTTGATGAAATTGAGCGACTTGTTAAAATCTTTGTTTCTTTTGGTGTAAAAAAGATTCGTATTACAGGCGGTGAGCCTTTATTGCGAAAAAATATTGTAGAACTTATTGAGCGACTTCATCTTTTGCCTGGCGTAGAAGATATTGCGATGACGACAAATGGTTCACTATTAAAAAGTTTTGCAGAGGATTTAGCAAAAGCAGGATTGTCACGTGTATCTGTTAGTCTAGATTCTTTAAATGAAGAACGCTTTTTATCCATGAATGGTCAACGTGGTAAAGTGAAAAATGTTCTTGCTGGAATTGAAAAAGCAGCTCAAGCAGGAATCCAGGTCAAAGTCAATATGGTTGTACAAAAGGGAAAAAATGAACAAGATATCATTCCTATGGCTCAATTCTTTAAAGACAAAAAACATACATTAAGATTTATAGAATATATGGATGTAGGAAATTCCAATGGCTGGCGCCTAGATGATGTTGTATCGAAAAAAGAAATTCTTCATGCGATTCAGCAATTTTCACCGATAGAGCCATTAAGTCCTAATTATAAAGGAGAAGTGGCTACTCGTTATCAGTACAAAGATAGTGATCAAGAAATAGGTATTATTTCTTCTGTGACCGATTCATTTTGTTCTACTTGTTCACGAGCACGTATTTCAGCTGAAGGAAAGCTTTATACTTGCTTATTTGCAACAGAAGGTACAGATTTACTTAAGCTTTTACGCTCTGGAGAAACTGATGAGACAATTGCAAAATGCATTGCCGACGTCTGGCAGAATAGGACAGATCGCTATTCTGATGAGCGAAAAGAGCACACTTCATCCCCTAAGAGAAAGATAGAAATGTCTCATATTGGTGGATGATAAATTGATAGAAAAGAGGATTTATAGAATGGCAGTTAATAAACCAGAAGAAATTACACAAATCGCCATTAATGCAGGTGTAACTAAAGTAAATAGTTCAATTTTAAAGATGTTAATCTTAGGATTTTTAGGGGGCGCATTTATCGCCTTAGGTTTTTTACTCGATATTCGAGTTAGTGGTAGTATGCCAGAAGCATGGGGAAGCTTCTCAACATTTGTAGGTGCAACAGTATTCCCATTAGGCCTTATTTTAGTATTATTAGCAGGTGCTGAATTAATCACAGGAAATATGATGTCTGTAGCAATGGCTTTATATGCTAAGAAAATTTCAATTCCAGCATTATTAAAAAACTGGTTTTGGGTAACACTTGCCAACTTAGTTGGTGCTTTATTTGTAGCTTACTTCTTTGGACATGTTGTTGGCTTAACAGAAACAGGACCATTTTTAGATAAAACAGTAGCTATCGCAAAAGCAAAAACTGCTGATTCTTTCTTACAAACATTTATTTCTGCTGCTGGTTGTAACTGGCTTGTATGTTTAGCTGTTTGGTTATCTTTCGGTGCGACTGATTTTGGTGGTAAAGTTGCAGGTATTTGGTTCCCTGTTACAGCGTTTGTTGCAATTGGTTTCCAACACGTTGTTGCCAATATGTTCGTTATTCCAGCTGCAATTTTTGCAGGACAAGTTACTTGGCGAGCATTCGTAGGAAATGTTATCCCAGCTTTCTTAGGAAATGTTGTTGGTGGTGCCATTTTTTTTGGCTTATTCTACTATATTTCATATGCAAAATCAAAAACTACAACAAAATAAAACAAAATAAAGAACACAAAAAAACCGGCTTATGCCGGTTTTTTAAAAACGTTCATTTAAAAAGGTACCGCTTTTACCACCAGTTTTTTGTACAAGATAAGTGTCTTGAATCACCATCGATTTATCGACAGCCTTGCACATATCGTAGAAGGTTAGAGCAGCAATGGAGACAGCTGTTAATGCTTCCATCTCAACCCCTGTATTTCCTTTACATTTTACAAGTACTTCTATATGAAGTGCGTACCCTGAATCTGTTTTTTCGTAGTTAAATGTAAAATCCGTCCCCTGTAACATGATAGTGTGACACATCGGAATAAGATCAGAGGTTTTCTTTGCGCCCATAATTCCTGCAATTTGTGCAACTTGTGTGGGATCTCCCTTTTTAATATTCCCTTGTTGAATGGCTTCGTATAATTTAGTTGATAATAGAACAGTACTTCGTGCAATAGCTGTTCGTTTCGTTTCTTTTTTTTCGGATATATCGACCATTTTAGGACGACCTTCTTCATTCCAATGCGTAAATTCAGTCATGATAAACTCCTTTTTTGTGCTGTATTGAGTAATTGGGCCAATCAGTTATGGCGTTAATATTGATGAATACTTGCTCATCATCTGGGATAGATACATAGCAAACATTCAGTTGGTTGAGTAATGATTGCATACTTCTTTTATTTTGCTGCAATAATTTTTCTGTTTTTTGCAATACACGACGATGGTAGAGTGCAGCTAGTGGCTGTATTTTATCCGATTGCATAGGTACGATAGCGTCATATGTATCGTCTACAACGGATAACATCTTGTTAACAAAAGATGTTGTTATATAGGGCATATCACATGCAAGTACGAAAAACCAATCGGCATCTGGTGTATTGGATATAATATGATGTATCGCAAAAAGCGGTCCTTGATGTACTGTTTTCTCGATACTCAAGCGAACATCCTTGTCTTTGAATTTCGTGGATAATGATGCGTTTGTTGAAATAATAAGTGGTTTAAGTCCAGTTTTTTTTAATGCTTGTAAGCTATATTGATATAAGAGTTGCCCATTGAAATTTTCAAACATTTTTGGCTTTCCATATCTAGAGGATTGACCACCAGCTAATACGACACCTGCAATTTTTGTCATCGATGTAACTCACCTATAAAATGTTGCACTGTAGGAATGATGAGTTTACTCATCCCAAGTTTAACTGCATTTGTTGAACCAGGTAGTGCATAAATAGCAGTTTGTTTTAAGCAACCGGCAACAGCGCGACTAAACATGGCACGCGGACCTATTTCTTCATAGCTCAATGAGCGAAATAGTTCACCAAACCCATGCATTTCTTTTTCAAAAAGCGGTGTTAATGCTTCATATGTGACATCTCGTAACGTAAATCCTGTACCACCTGTTACAATGATTGCATTAATAGCATCATCATCACACCAAGCTTGTACTTGTTGATCAATTGTGGCAGCATCATCTTTTACAATACAATAATCAGCAGTGTGAAATCCAACTTCTTCAAGAAGTGCTTTAATTTGTTGGCCACCCTTATCTGTCTCTATTGTGCGGGTATCACTAACAGTTAAAACTGCAGCATGTATGTCACGATCTTTATGGGTTGGATGCATTGTGAATCCTCCTATTGATAGAATCAATGATTAATTATAACGATATAAAATGAAAGGTCAAATAAAATTTAATAAGAGAAAGGCAGAGTTTTAAATGAATGATCGATATTCTAGACAACAATTGTTTCAGCCGATTGGTGAAAAAGGGCAGGAACTATTGCAACAAAAACATGTACTTATTGTAGGAGCTGGAGCATTAGGTAGTGCTAGTGCAGAGGCTATTGTACGAGCCGGTGTAGGTAAAGTGACAATTGTGGACCGAGATTATGTTGAATGGAGTAATTTACAACGTCAACAATTGTATAGTGAAGAAGAAGCTGAGCAAAAAATACCTAAGGCAGTTGCAGCACAGGATAGATTAAAACGTATTAATTCGAACGTGGAGATTCATGGAATCGTCATGGATGCAAGAGCAGAGTCACTAGAGAGTATCGTACATGATGTAGATATTATGATTGATGGTACTGACAATTTTGATATTCGTTTTGTTATGAATGATCTAGCACAAAAATACCAAATTCCTTGGATATATGGCTCGTGCGTTGGAAGTTACGGTACAACTTATACGATCATTCCTGGAAAAACTCCATGCCTTCACTGTTTAATGCAGTCAGTGCCGAATATGACGATTACTTGCGATACAGCAGGTATAATTAGTCCAACTGTTCAAATAGTAGCAGCTTATCAAGTAGCAGAGGCTTTGAAAATTTTAGTGGGAGATTGGAACGCTGTATGTAAGACGTATCGAACCTTTGATGTTTGGAATAATCAGCATTATGATATGCGTGTACAAAATGCGAAAAAAGATGATTGTCTGTCATGCGGTGAAAGCGCAATTTACCCATATCTATCTTATGAAAATCAAACAAAAGTGGATGTATTATGTGGACGGAATGCTGTACAAATTCGCCCAGTTCGACCAGATGGGTATAATTTAAATTACTTAGCACAGCAACTTCAAAAGCATGGCACTATTCAACAAAATCCATATTTAATATCATGTCAATTAAAGGATTATCGCCTGGTGATTTTTAAGGATGGTCGAGTACTTGTACATGGTACAAATGATGCAAAGCAAGCAAAAAATTTATATTACAGTTTATTAGGTTAAGGAGCGTATGAAAATGTTAGAAAAAAGAACACCAATTGCAGTCGGTGAGGCTGTTCGTCGCATAATGCAATTTGCTTTTACAGGAACAAAAGAAATGGTACCGTTAACTAAGTCGTTTGGTCGTTTTTTAGCAGAAGATTTAAAAGCAGATCATGACGTACCAGCCTTTGATCGCTCACCTTATGACGGTTTTGCAATACGTGCTGAGGACAGCGAATGTGCTTCAGCTGATCATCCTGTCTCTTTTGAAGTGGTAGGAGAAATTGGAGCTGGCTTTGTTTTTCCAGAACAAGTACAAGAGGGACAAGCTGTCCGTATTATGACAGGAGCTCCAATTCCAGAAGGCTGTAATGCAGTTGTTATGCTGGAATTATCAAAGACATATGAAAAAGACGGTAAGTCTTATATGGAGATTAAACGTGCTTATAAAGAGGGCGACAACATTTCATATCAAGGAGAAGATATGAAAAGAGGAGAAACACTTGTTCAAAAAGGAACGTATATTAATCCAGGTGTTTCTGCATTATTAGCTACTTTTGGTTATCGTGAAGTACCTGTAACACGTAAACCAGTCATTGGAGTGATTGCAACTGGAAGCGAATTGTTAGAACCAGATGAGGCACTTCAACCTGGTAAAATTCGTAATAGTAATGCTTATATGATATTGGCTCAGATCGAACGTGTTGGAGCAGAAGCACGTTACTTTGGTAAATTTAGTGATAATCTTGATATTTGTATTGAAGCAGTGAAATCTGCTTTATCGGAAGTGGACATACTCATAACAACTGGTGGTGTTTCAGTAGGGGACTATGACTACTTGCCTGCAATTTATAAGGCACTTGGTGCAGAAGTGTTATTTAATAAAGTAGCAATGCGTCCCGGTAGTGTGACAACTGTTGCACAGCGTGATGGACAGCTATTATATGGACTTTCAGGAAATCCTTCTGCTTGCTATGTTGGTTTTGAGCTATTTGTTCGTCCAGTTGTACGGACAGCATTTTCAAATCCAACACCACATTTACACAGAGAACAGGCAATATTAGGAGAGGATTTCAAAAAGGCAAATCCATTTACACGCTTTATCCGTGCAAGTGTATCCTTTGAAAATGGACAGCTTATTGCAGCACCATCAGGCTTTAATAAATCGAGTGCTGTTTCCTCTTTAGCAAAAGCTCAAGCTTTCATCGTACTACCAGGTGGTACGCGCGGTTATGAAAAGGGCATGCGTGTAGACGTATTATTACTAGAGGATGGACTAGGGAGTGAGTGGCCTTGGGACAACATTGTGCCGTCCTACAGATAGTAGGCTACCAAAATAGTGGCAAGACAACATTAATGGAGAAACTAATTATTGCGGCAACAGCAGAAGGGGCACGTGTTGCAACGATTAAGCATCATGGTCATGGTGGAGCTCCAACAGCTGTAAATCGAAAAGACAGTCAACGCCATGAACAAGCGGGAGCGATTGTTGCTGGTGTCGAAGGAGCAGGTACATTGTTTTTGACTATTCAGCAAGCATCTTGGAAACTAAAGGAGCTTGTTGAATTATATCAACAATTTCAGCCTGATTTGATTTTAGTAGAGGGCTATAAGAATGAAGATTATCCAAAGGTCGTATTAATCCGTCATCAGGAAGATGTCGCTAGTTTGAAGAAACTGACAAATATCATTTGCGTGCTTTATTGGCAAGATGTAGACCCATCAACTTTTACATGCCCTGTCTATCCGATAAAGCAAGAAGATCTTTATTTGAATCTTTTACTGGAAAAAGTGAGGAATTAGAATGGAAGAAAATTTATTTATTATCACAGATCAGCCTATTCGCGTAGAGGAAGTTACAAAAAAGGTTGAGAGTCGCAATGCAGGTGCTATTACTGTTTTTATTGGAACGGTTAGAGAATTGACAAAGGGTAAAAAAACTTTGCATTTAGAGTATCAAGCGTATCCACCAATGGCGATTAAAATGTTTCAACAAATAGAAAAAGAAATAAAAGAAAAATGGCCAGAAGTACAGATTGCTATTACGCATCGTATAGGACGTCTAGAAATTTCAGATATTGCAGTTGTTATTGCTGTGTCCTCACCACACCGAAAAATAGCCTATGAGGCAAATGAATACGCTATTGATCGTATAAAGCAAATTGTACCGATTTGGAAAAAGGAATTTTGGGAAGATGGTACAGCTTGGATAGGCGATCAGCTCGAGAATGTACCTTATCCGTCAGAAACACCTTTTGAGGAAGGAGATAAGCATGATTAACATCTTACTTTTTGCACAACTACAAGAGGCAGCTGGTCACTCACAAGTTACAATGGATGCCTCAGAAGTAACCGTTCAACAAGTAAAAGAGTGGTTAGAGAAGCAGTATACTTTAACATCTTTACACCAAACGATGACTGCCGTAAACGAGGAATTTGCAACCGATGATACAATTGTAAAATCTGGTGATACAGTAGCGTTAATCCCACCGATTAGTGGTGGTTAGAAAGTCTATCTACTATCAAGTAATGTTCTTTAAAATAACTAGTTTCATGTTTGTGAATTCAATAGTATTTTTAAGTTCTCTACATACTCCTAATCTCTATTTTGTGAGGTTAGGGGTTTTTTTATTATGTAATTATAGTGAACAAATTTAAAAATCTTAAATTGAATAATTAGAAATACCCTATAAAATGCGAAAAACTCTATCGATAGAACGGATTTTCTAATCTTAATAGGAAAAGGTTAGAAGAATATTGAATTCTTATAAAGAGTAAGAATATTCTTTCGCAAAGGGGAAATCATATGAAAAAAAGATTACGTATTTTTCTAACTTCTTGTATTATCACGTTTGGTTTGTTTGGTGCGAACATGTCAGCAGAGGCTAGTACAACTCAAACCCAAACTCTTGACCAATCTATTAAACAAATTGTCAACGATAAAATGGCTGGAGCCGATGTCAGTGTTGCGATTAGGGATGATAAGGGGAAAATTATTTATGGCTTGAATGGCAATCAAAAACAAAAACCTGCATCGAATATGAAGTTATTAACAAGTGCCGCAGCTTTAGAGATATTAGGGGAAAAGTATCGATTTAAAACTAGTATTTATTCTACTGGAAAAGTAAAAAATGGTGTTTTAAAAGGAGATCTTTATCTTCAGGGAAAAGGTGATCCAACTTTAAATAAGGAAGATCTTGAACAGTTTGTTAATAGTATCGCAGCTCAAGGAATTAAACGTATTGAAGGAAGAATTGTAGCAGATGATTTTTGGTTTGACCAAGATTTGTTAACGCCAGGGATTGCTAAAGAGGATGAGTCTTATTATTATGCAGCGCCAATCACAGCATTAACAACTTCTCCAAATAACGACTATGATTCTGGGACGATCATTGTTGAAGCAAAAGGTGAAAAAGTAGGAAAGAAACCATCTCTTACAATAACGCCAGAATTAGGGGATTTAGTTATTGAGAATAAGGGGAAAACAGTAGAGGCTAACGAGCCAAATACGTTAACGATAGAGCGTCAATTTAGAACAAATAAAATTGTTGTAAGTGGAAATTTGCCTATTAATAAGAGTTTAAAAGAATGGGTAACTGTACAAAATCCAACAACTCATACACTAACAATGTTTAAAAATTTACTAAAACAAAACCATATTCAATACTCAAAGGACAAGCTTTATCGTGCAAAAACACCTAAAAGTGCCAAACTAATTACTCAAAAGCAGTCAGTGACGCTTTCACAATTGATGATTCCTTATATGAAGTTAAGCAATAATGGAATTGCGGATATTTTAGTGAAAACAATGGGGAAAGTAAAAATGCAAAAAGGTAGTACAGAAGCTGGTCTGAAAATATTAAGACAATATGGAGAGTCACGCCATTTAAATATAAATCAATGGATTTTTGAAGATGGCTCAGGTATGTCACATAGCAATCGAGTATCCAGTAATGATTTAACGAAACTTTTGTATACTGTTCAAAAAGAAAAATGGTTTAGTACCTATTTTAATAGTCTGCCAGTTGCTGCAAACTCGGAAAGAATGGTAGGAGGTACACTTCGTAATCGTCTAAAATCACCACTTACAGCGGAAAAAATTTTCGCAAAAACAGGGTCATTGACAGGTGTTAATACACTAAGTGGATATATAATAGGAAGTAGTGGTAAAAGCTTTACATTTAGTATTTTAGTACAGAACAAATCCGGTACAATCTCAGTTATTGATGAAATTGTGGAAGTAATGGCTGAGAATTTATAAATCCTAAAGAGTAAAGTATAGGTTAAAAGGAGAATGAGACATGACGATTATCAAACATACAAATCGACAAATTGAAATTGTAAATGGAGCGGGTATACAAGCGAAAGGTTCCACTAAAAGTAATCTAGAAGGATTAAATCCTAAAGAGTTAATCGAAGCATCTGTTGGTTTATGCATTGCATTAACAACTCGTCAAATTTTAAAACGTGATGAGATTAACTATAACTTGGATGATCTAACAGTTACAGTACAATCTACTAAAGGATCTGGTGTAAATCGTTTAACAGCTTTTGATATTCAAGTTCAGTTACCTGACACTTTAGATGAGTCCTATAAAAGAAAATTACTCAAAAGTGTGAAAAGGGGTTGTACTATTGGAAATACCATTGAAAATGGGGCAACTGTAAAGATTACCGAGAATTAGATTCAATATATTTATTTAACACTAAGATTGGATAACCAACAAAAGTGTTATAATAGATATAATTGAATAAAGAAGGAATGAGTAATATGTTAAAAACAGTTGTTTTTGATCAATTAAAAAAAGCCATGAAAGAAAAAGATGTAGTAGCAAAAGGCGTTTTAACTATTGTAAAATCATCTCTTGACTTGGCACAAAAAGAAAAAGGTTCTGAATTAACGCACGAAGAAGAAATTGCCATTCTAAACCGTGAAGTAAAACAAACACATCAAGCTTTAGAAGGTGCTGAAAAGGCCAATCGTGCTGATTTAATCGAAAAAGAAAATAGAAAGCTTGAAATTTTAAAATCATTTTTACCTGAGCAATTATCCGAAGAAAAAGTAATCGAAACTTTAAAAGAAGCTGGCATCACTTCAGGGATGAATATGGGTGAAGCGATGAAAATTGCAAAACCTTTGCTTGCTGGCAAAGCAGAAGGTTCAATGATTGCAAAAGCTGTTAAAAGTTTAATCAAATAGATAGATGATAAAGTGAAAAAAGTTTAAGAAAGTAGCGATTGTTACTCTCTTAAACTTTTTTTGTTTTAATTTATTTTTTCACCACTTTTGTTATAAATGGTTATTTGAATGTTTCTTTCTTTTATAAGTTTATTTGAATGTAACTTATCTAATTCTAGAAATATTTTCTTTTCCATTTCTTTACCCATAGTAGACTTTTTTTGTTTTCTACTTAACAAAGTCTTTATTCCAATATTTAACTCTGTGGGTGTATTCTCTAAATTTATTTGGTCCATTTGTTTTGGATAAAACTTTGATAACGCATCCTCTATTGTTGTGCTTATTTCTTGCATTAGATGGTGTTCTTCTATAACTTCTTTGCTAACTAGTTTACTTATTTCACTTTTGGTCACTTTGACAACATACTTTTCAAATGGTGTTGATTTAATGGTATTTTCTACAAACTCTTTCACTTCATCTTTTACTGAGTCATAGTACTCTTGACTTCCAACTACTTCGATTTTTATCTCATTTAAACTAATTTTATATGTACCTATTTTGTATTTTTTTGATGTTTTTTCTTTTAGCTTTTCTAAGATATTAACTATTTCTTTATCTGAAGGTCTAGTGTTTTCTTTAGCATTAAGTTGATTAGTGAAAACAAAAATACTCCCTACGATGAATAATGAAAACAGGATGAAAATAACCTTTCTTATGTTAATACCTCCTTGAATAGCAGTATACGTAAATTTTTCTTGGAAAATGATTATGTGAATATTGAAAAGCCCCAAACTATATTACATAAAATACTTTTTAACATAATGAGGATGTCAAATTATTTTAAATGCTGTAGATGATAACCTTTATTGACATAGAAGTACCATATTAATTTATCGGAAACAAAATTACTAAATTCCTTTCAAGATGAATATATATAACAGTATCGACAAAACTAAAAATGGAAAGAATTATGATAGTTTTAGCTTATTAAATCAAATGAAATTTGCAATTCGATTTCAATAACAAATACCATTGTTTAAGAGCAAGGAGCCGAAAAATGTCAAAAAGGATCCGTATACTTCTCGTTACTTGTATGATGATCTTCAGTTTATTGGGCTTACAAATTCCTACAGAAGCTGCTACTCCAAAACTAAATAAATCCATTGAGAAAATTGTGAAAAGTAAAATGGCAAATGCTGAGGTAAGTATTGCAGTTCGTGATGAAAAAGGAAAAGTCATCTACGATTTAAATGGAAATCGGCAACAAAAACCTGCATCGAATATGAAATTATTAACCGGTGCTGCTGCTTTAACAGAATTGGGATTGGATTATCGTTTTCTTACGAATATATATACAACCGGAAAAGTAAAAAATGGTGTACTTCATGGGGATTTATATATACAGGGGAAAGGCGATCCGACTTTAACAATCGAGGATCTTGAAGAATTTGCACGTTTTTTTGCATATTCAGGATTAAAGAAAATAGATGGACGTATCGTAGCAGATGATTTTTGGTTTGATCAAGACTTATTGACACCAGATATTCAAAAAGAGGACGAGTCCTATTATTACGCAGCACCTGTCACTGCTCTAACGATGTCCCCTGACAGTGATTACGATTCTGGTTCAATCATTGTAGAAGCAATAGGCAAAAAAGTCGGGCAGAAACCAAAGATTAAAATAACCCCTGAATTAGGCGACCTAAAGATTGAAAATAATGCTAAAACCGTTTATGCCAATCAATATAGCACCCTTAAGATAAAAAGAGAATATCGAACAAATAAAATTACGATTAGTGGCTATTTACCACTAGGGAAAGATGCGAAAGAGTGGATTACAGTACAAAATCCAACTGAACATACCATTACTTTGTTTAAACACGTATTAGAGAAAAATGGAATACAATTTTCAAAAGAAAAATTCTATCGTGAAAAAGTGCCAGCAAAAGCAAGGTTAATCGTTCAAAAACAATCCATTCCACTTGCAGAGATTATGATTCCTTATATGAAGTTAAGTAACAATAGTATTGCAGATATTTTGGTCAAAACAATGGGAAAGGTAAGAATAGGACAAGGAAGTACAAAAGCAGGTTTAAGTGTCCTAAAACAATATGCTTTTTCGAGACATTTACGTATTGATGATTGGACCTTTGAAGATGGCTCTGGTATGTCACATAATAATCGTGTATCAAGCGTAGATTTAACACATCTCTTGTTTGTCGTTCAGAAAGAAAAGAGATGGTATGGTACATTCTTTGATAGTTTACCAGTTGCTGCACATGCAGATCGAATTATCGGAGGATCACTTAGAAATCGATTTACTACGCCGTTAACTAGAGAAAAGGTATTTGCGAAAACAGGTGCAATCGAAGGCGTCAATACATTAAGTGGCTATTTCATAGGGAAAAGTGGGAAAAAGTATATTTTCAGTATTTTAGTACAGAACCAAAAAGGAACGGTTCCAGTGATTGATGAGATTGTAGAAGTAATGGCGGAGGAATTATGATGGGATTTGATAGAGAAGTAATTTCTTATGTTACACCATGCAATCGTTTAAAACTTGGATATTCCTATTAAATTGATACGTTTTTGAAACAACTACTTTGAAAACCATTGCCACAACTGTTATAGTAATAATTGATATTGAAAGGAGCGATTATTCTATGAATATGGATTATGATTTATTTATGCAAGATATGCTACGTCAAGCACGCAGTGAAATGACTGATAATGGTTATGAAGAACTAAAAACAGCTGAAGAAGTAGACGAAGCATTTAAACGTGAAGGTACAACTTTTGTAATGGTGAACTCAGTATGTGGTTGTGCAGGCGGTATTGCTCGCCCAGCAGCTGTTCATGCATTAAATTATGATAAACGTCCAGATCATTTAGTTACAGTATTTGCAGGTCAAGATAAAGAGGCTACTGCACAAGCACGTATGCACTTTGGTGAAGATCATATTCCTTCATCTCCATCATTCGTACTATTAAAAGATGGTAAACCAGTAGCTGAAATTGGTCGTCACGAAATCGAAGGACATGACCCAATGTCTGTTATTACAAATATTCAAGGTTATTTCGAAGAATTCTGTGAAGAAATTTAATCTTTTTTAAAGAGAAGAGCGCTATTTTCTATAGTGCTCTTTTTTTAGGAGGTGGTTTCTGTGAAAAAATTTCATATTGGCTATCGAATATTAAAAACGGCACTAGGTGCAGGATTGTCAATCGGTATTGCACAATATTGTCATTTAGATTTTTTCTCATCAGCAGGTATTTTAACAATCCTTTGTATTCAACCAACAAAGCGTAAATCTATTCATGCAGTTTATACGAGGGTTATGGCAACATTAATAGGTATTGTCATGTCCGTTGCTTTCTTTGAATTATTAGGCTATCACCCGTGGATACTAGGGTTGATGGTGCTATTCTTCTTGCCTATACTCGTTATGATAAAGGTTACACCTGGTTTTGTATCCTCCGTCGTTATTATTTTACATATTTTCTCTACAGCCCATTTCACATGGGGCTTGTTGATAAATGAATTATTATTAATGTTGATCGGTTTCGGAACGGCCTTAGCGGTGAATATGTATATGCCAGATATACAAATTAAGTTAGATGAATACCGTTTGAAAATAGAAGAATTATATAGCAAAATATTTAAGGAAATTACAAAATACTTGCGTAATGGAGACACTAGTTGGGATGGTAAAGAACTTGTTGAAGCGGATACAATCATCAACAAAGGTAAGGCACTTGCTTATCAAGATGTAGAAAATCACCTGACGAGACATGAAAATCTCTATTATCAATATTTTGATATACGTGAACGACAACTAGAAATAATTGAGAGAGTTTTACCGAAAATCACAAACTTACCGGTCATCGTAGAACAGGCGGAACTTGTAGCAGATTTTATGGAAGAGCTGTCTGAAAACGTCCATTCAGGTAATACAACTCAAAAATACCGTAGTAAATTAGAAGATGTAAGGATAGAATTTGCAAAGCTCCCATTGCCGACAACTCACGAAAAGTTCTTAGCCATGGCGTCACTATACCAATTCATCGAAGAAATGGATCGATACCTTGTCATTAAGAAAGATTTTAAAGGAATAAGACCATCATATCGGCGTTTGGCAAGAAAATTAAAAGATAGAAAACAGGGAAGTTCCCAAAATTGAGTTGAAAAATGTATCACTTTGAAGTGTGTTATTAACATTTCGGGTGGTGCACAAGCGTAAATATATGCTTTTAACACCATTTCAGATGAGTCACCTAAGCTATCGAATATGATAAAAAATTAACGATTTGGCAGGCTTATTCCTCTTACACCACAATAAAATTCTAAAGCAGACTAAAATAGATTAACGGATTTGTTCTTTTGTTCTTCATTCATCATATAACTTCACACGCCCTATAAGTCACATGTACCACTGCAAGACCGTTATTAATAATTAAAGTATGCTTGTAGCTTATCTCTGCTAAACAAACACCAGATACTCACTAAATAAGAGTCCTGGTGTTTTATATCATTATGAAATAATTAATATTCTGGAAGGTTAGAATCTTCCCAAAAAAATTCTCCAGTGTTTTCTATAACATTCTCAACAAAAGTTACAAACGATTCTTCTGTTGCCTCAGGCATTATATGTCCTACATAAATTGCACCTTGCGAAGAATGCTTTTTAAGCTTATGCGCGTCCACCATTATATATCCTACATCTGGAAATTCTCCAATAGGATAATCTTTTGTAGTCTTTAGATCTTCTTCTTTCTTAAATTCTTGAACATCTTTAAATCCTTCACGAATTTCGTCTAGACTAAAAAATTTAAATTCCATAAGATAACTTTTGAAAAGTGTCATACCATTATGTAGCAATAGAAATTCCCTATAATCTTGCGGGGCTTTTATCCCTAATTCTTTCTCAAGTGAACGAATATCTTCTTCTTTTGCTGGGGGATTAAAAATACACTTTTCACGTAAAACAGTACCATCACGTTCGATTAAGCCATCTGGATCTAATCGAGAAAAGTTTTCATCTAATTTACTTTTTAAATTGTCTAAAACTTTTTTGATTTCTGGCATATGTTGTTACCTCCCGACTATTTAATAATTAGCAAACCTCGAGGTGATTTTTTGATGTTTTTCTAGTAATTCCTATACAATTATTTAATTTTGATCTTCCTCCATATGCTACAGTTTTTATATGATGTAAGTCAATTTTATCTCCTGGCCAAATCTGGTTGCACGTTATACTTCTTTTCGTATTCATTTCTAATTTTTTTACTGGAGCTCGATTGTAATTTGCTCCTTTTTGCCAATCAGCGCGAATATTAGAAGCTACTTTTTTAGACCATTTATCTAATTGGGGAATTTAACTAATTTATTATTTAATAAAGTATATGTTCCATCGGGTATAGCCCTAATTTCTTTCTAACACCGCTGTCATTTTGATGGTAATATCTCTTATAATACCTTTTGAATTTAGATATTCCATATATTCACATTTTCCTCGGCATAGTGATTCCAAAAATGCTTAATCTTACGCTTCTATATTTATCGCTAGTCCTTTTTAACACCATAAACAAGCCCTCTTATATTCATAAGAGGGCTCTTTTTGCCTATCTATTCAATATAAACTGAGCGAACCAAAGTCCAGATTGATTCTTTGCCATTCGGGTGTTTTGTTTTCATGTCAACAGTCATGTTATATACGCCGGGTTTTGAAACTTTCGGTAGCTTGGAGGTGAACTTGGTTCCGTTTGTGCTCTTAGGATTAATCGTTTGCTTTAGTTCCTTTCCATTCGGATCTTTGAATTTGAAGGAAAGTTTTGTTGTTCCTGCTTGCTTTGGCGTTTTTAAGGTGAATGATGTTTGATCTGCCTTACCTTTGCCAGCCATGTCGAGTTCCAGCTTCCCAGGTTCATCAAAGGAGGAGACTAGTAAGTAGGCATCCTTGTCATTCGCTGCCTTCATTTGTACTGTCCAGGAACCTTCGACGAGTTCATCTGGTTGGAATGTATAAACGTTTGCGCCAGAGAGAATCATTTCATCTTTTACTGGGCCTGTAGCTTTCATAATTGTTCCGTCTGGTGCAACTAACTCAACAGTCGTATCATTGCTGGCTGTATAGACGGAGATAGTGCCATTTGTTTTGGCAGGAACATAGATTTCTTTTTTGGTGATTTGGTTATCTGATAGCTTGCCTCCCGTGATATAGTTGGAGGATTCACTGTGGATAGCCGCGTCTGTTTGACTCGATGTTTCGTTATTAGTGGACAATTGGCTGACGGTAGCACTGCGTAAATAAGGTTCAATCCTAGAAAAAACTTTGGAACCTTGACGGATATTATCATGATCAATTGTGCTATCGGTGAATAAGTGTGTGCCATAAGGCAGCTTTGCGCTGGTCTCTGTAACGAGTCCGTCATTTGCCCCATAGATAGATAAATAGGCTCCACCGAGGGATAGTGCAGAAAGGGCCGGTCCTTTGTTTGTTCCAGCTACCGTATAGTATTTATTTTTACTGCGGTTAGAATTGCTGTCAGTTACGGAGCGGAATTTTGCCATTTCCCCAACCTGTAATGAATAGGTACCTGCATCATTTTGCCCGAGCAGTTCCCCAAGCCATCCTGCATACCAGCTATATGAAAGGTCTGCTAATTCGGATCCATAATGAGGTGATCCTAATGTGATAACCCTGCCGACATATGAATGAGCTCCGTAATGTATAAGGGCTGCTTGAGTATCAGGGCCACCCTTACTATGAGCGATGATATTCACTTTCTGCCCATTAAAGTGTCGAGATATTTCTCCGAGCATGGAGGCTAGTAGGCGTCCATTTGTGTATTGATTTTCAGAACCATTGCCTGCCGCGTCATATAACTGGACGAAAACAGTCTGATATCCAGCTTCGTAAGCTTTCGTATATATGTCATTAACTCCGTGATAAGTTGTTTCCCCATACCAGCTTGTTGAGCTGCCATTCTTCCCTTGGACAAAGACAATCGGTGGTTTTGATGAAGTGTAATTCGGTGGACGGTCACCAAGGAACCATTCTCCAGGGGTGAAGGTTTCACCAGGTGGCTTCAGCTTTCCGGCTGATACTTCTAAAGAAAGAACATATGGCGTAAAAACCATTAAACATAAGAAAAAGACTAAAAACCTTTTCATCAATCGACTCATTAAACGCCTCCATTACAAATTCTTTTTTGAACTTTACTACAATTACGTGATGAAAACAGTTGATATTCCCAAATGTGTAAAAATGAATATTAAGTTGGGTTTCTATTATTGTGAAGCACCCTGTATTCCGATGGAGGCTTTGTGACTAAGGAAGAATATGTTCGACAATTCCATACAAAGAAACAGACTGTATGTACTTTAAAATTAAAACAAAATAAAAAATGTATCACATTTTGAAGCACATTTTTAAACACTTCAAGTGGTACATTTTTATTAACTTTGGAAGCAGATGACTATGCCCTTACTCTGATCAAAGCAATCTGTTCGTAGGAGTATTGCGATTTTGACAGCATTCGCCAATGTACTAGGCTATATAACTTATTAAATCGATATAATCATCTGGTGGGTGACAATCTTATCAAACGCTGTTCATTAAATGTCACTATGTCATTCATTTTTTAGATGAATATAAGATGAATATAATAAAACGAATAAAAGTGTAGGGAATGATAATAGTATCGAGGAAGTATGTAGAAGAAAATATTGAAATACTTAATGGAGAAATAGCTTTAAATAATATAGAAGCTTTTCCTTTATTTAGGCCAAAACATTCCTCTTAACAAAGAATCGATGAATTCTTCTTGTGTTAAAAAAATAGTGAGACCAGGTGCAGCAATGCAAAATCGGCCATCTGGTTGATAAAAAACTGGAACTGACTCGTTGGTTTCATATAAAAGTATTTTCTGTTTCTTTAAATGAGTAACTTTCTTTAAGTCTTGTGTGATCTTGAATAGCTCTCCCCAGAACGGAAGATATGGTTTCTCTTGATATAAACTAATTACTTTTTTTAAGTCTTTTTGAATTTCATTAATCATTTTCAGCCAACCTTAATAAATAAATTATTCTTTACACAAAATTTTATTATATTATATTAAACCAAATATTTAAATGGAGGATTTTTACAAGCTATTTAGTTTATGAATCTATAAGGATTAGTTTCTAATATGTTATATCGAATTCTAAGCTGTTATAAATTTCCCGACTGAACGCTGTATTATAAAGATTGCTATTATGAACATTGTATAAAACAAAGTAAATGCATACTGTTTTATTCCTGCGTACGATTCCATTCTTCTAAAGTCATTTTTTCAAATGCTTCTTCAAAGTCTAATCTTAAAGGAGATATAAATTCAAGACTATTACCATCTAGATCTTCAAAATAGATAGCTGCGTGGGCTTGAGGATTATTATTTAATACAAGCGGCTGTTCTTCACCGGAAAACCCGAAAGCAGGTCTTATTGCTATTCCTTTTTCCTCTAACCAATTTTTAATGTTATTCATATCGTCTCTATCAATTTGAAAAGCAACATGTCTTAGCGATGGGTGATAAGGGGTGTTCACTTTATCAGTTTCCCATAAACCTAACCAACTCTTTCCCTTTTCAATCCAAAAAAATACAACCTTTTTTGATTGATATGCGATCTCTAAATCTAAATTTTGGTAAAACTCAATTGATTTTTGAAGATTACTAACTGGTAAATGAGCTTCGTATAAACCTTTAATCATTGGAACACAACCTTCTTTCAAATTATTTTGTATATTTTGAGTATAAAGGTAAGTTCAATCAGTTAACATACAACTTTGGGATGAACAAATAATGACTGATCGAATTGCAATAAGAAATAATTATTACTTTATATAAAAAACATAACTTATACTTATATATAATTATGGGGTAAAATGGAAATGTAATGAATCAAAAGAAGAGATGGGTGATGTTAAAGAATGGGTATTGATTTTCATAATAAAGAAATTCGAGATTCTTATACATCTAGAAATGCTCACAACTCATGGATTGAAGCAATAAGTAAACTTGTTCCTATCAAGGATATTTCTAAAGCTTTAGATATTGGATGTGGAGGAGGAATCTACTGCAAGGCACTTTCGGATAGGGGAGTCGATTCTGTCACTGGCATAGATTTCTCTGAACCCATACTTGAAGGGGCAAGAGAAAATTGCAAAGAATATAAAAACGTATTTTTTAAGAAAGGCAATGCTTATGAGACAGGTTTAGATAACAATAGTTTTGATCTACTACTTGAAAGAGCATTGATTCATCATATTGAAGATTTACATGCATGTTTTAAAGAAGCGTATAGAGTGTTGGAGGATAACGGATTTTATATTATCCAAGATCGAACCCCTGAAGATTGTTTGTTGGAAGGCACTAATAGCAATATTAGAGGATATTTCTTTGAGCTCTTTCCAAAATTAGTTGAAAAAGAAACGAAACGCAGACATGATAGTCATTTGGTAATCGAAAAACTAAAAGAAGTTGGATTTAAAGAAGTTACGGAACTTAAATTATGGGAAACACGAAAAGTTTACGAAAACAAAGAGCAATTGCTAAATGATTTAAAAGAAAGAACAGGTAGAAGTATTTTACATGAATTAGACAATAATGAATTAGACAAGTTGACCAATCATATTAATCAGTCAATCTCAATAGAGACCAACATTGTCGAAAAGGATAGATGGACGATTTGGATGGCTATTAAATAACTTTTTATTCTTTCAGGCATTTAGCTTTATGAATCCACTTACTGTAATATTTATACTACTACTAGGCTTTTTAGATATTTAAGAGGAATTACACGCAAAATGTAGAATATAAAATAATGGGGATTGTTATAAGAATATGGTTTATGAGCAATGCGAGGGCTCTATACCACTAAAATGCAGTCAAAGGCTTATTCATTAATAATTAGTTTTAACTCGTTTAAGAGCATCCTTATGGGTGCTCTTTTACATACATTTGCTGAATTAGTAAGCTAGGAAAGAAATATTACTAAATTTTTGAAGTAATAAGTGTGGGATAGAAAGGAATTTATACATGTTTTTTATTCAAATGTCTGGGTTTCCTGGATCGGGTAAATCTACATTAGCCTTAGAAATAGCTAATAGAACTAACTGTATTATTATTGATCATGATGTAACGAAATCAGCATTATTACATTCAATTAACGAAGATGAGATTAATGGAAAACCGCTAGGCGGAATCGCGTATAATATTGATTTTGCGTTAGTAGATTTTTATTTATCACAAGGAAGAAATGTTATCCTCGATAGTCCTTGTTTGTATGATGAATTGATCGATAAGGGGACTATAATCACTCAAAAATATAATGCTAATTATAAATATATTGAATGCTATCTCGATGATTTTGTTGAAATAAACAGGCGTTTAAAAACAAGGAATAAAATGGTTAGTCAAATTTCAGAGGTGAAATCACTAGAAACATTTAATCGGACGCTTAAAAGTAGTAAAAGACCATTAAATTGTAAATGCTTTTCGGTAAATAGTGGGAAATCATTAGATACATATATTAACGAAGTTATAGATTATATTAATAGTTAACGAGGAGTAGTGATACATATGCGTAATTTTAAAGTCGAACTAATTGTTATAGGGGAAGGAACGTTTGATGAAATGATCGATTTTGAAACAGTCCAACTGATGATGCAGTCAGAATACGTTACAATTGCAGGGAATACTATCAGAGTAAACTATAAAGAGGTTACAAGCGATGGTATCGTAAGGTTTAAAGGTGAAAGAATATAAAATAGAGAGAGAGAGAACAGCAGAGGAGCAAATGATGAAATTAGGGTTAGTCACTTCAAACATTGGAAAATATGAAGAATTCAAAAGGACATTAAAGAAAATCGAAAACCTTGAACTGATTTTGATAGACAACATATCGAATAGTAATGAAGGATCAAATATTGAAAAAAATGCTCAAACGAAAGCCCTGACTGGTAGTATGGAGGTGACATATCCAGTAATCGCAACTGATGAAGGATTATTTTTAGATTTTCTTCCAAAGTCAGAATAGCCTGGTGCATATATAAGAAGAATAATCGGACCATATGCAACAGATGAGGAAATTATTGAACATTACACTAATCTAATCGGCGAAAATAAGACTGGAACAGGGACAATTATAACTTCCTATGTTATTGCTTTTGGAGATAAAATTATTAATAAGGGATTGTATGTTCAAGAGTGTATATTTAAAACGCCTGCCTCAAGTGCGAGAATCACAGGAAGACCATTAGCATCATTACACTATTCTGAGGAGTTCAACAAATTTTATAGTGAATTGAGTGCTAAGGAAGCAATATATGAATAATGATTTTTATAAGGAAATCGTCAAATTCGTCTTACAAACTCTAAAAATATAACAATAGCAAGTTAACACGAAAGGACAAGATTAAATCCATGCGAGCAGGAACAGTTATTTATAACCCAAAGGAAAAAGAAGTACTACTTATTCATAGACTAAAAAACGGACGTGAGTATTGGGTTAATCCTGGTGGAACGGTTGAAGAGAACGAAAGTGCATTAGAAGCAGCTATTCGTGAAACTCATGAAGAAATTAATTTAAAATTATCACCTCAAGATCTTACAACATTTGTTGAATTTCAAACGACGAAGAAAGAAGTTTACTTTCTAACAGAGCTGTTTGAGAAAAGTGAATTTGAAATTCATGGAGAAGAAAAAGAGAGAAGTTCAGAAAATAATATTTATCAACCAACATGGGTTCCTATTTCTGAAATTCAACATATAGAGTTAGTTCCTGAAGAGTTGAAAAAATCGATAGTAGAAATGTAGAAAGAGTGGTCAATATGCTAACTAACAGTTCTTGAATAGATGGAAAGCCAACGTTTTGGGTGCACTTCACTTCAACGTTGGCTTTTTCTATACGGTGATTCAAAAACTGATTGAAGTTTCAAATTATCTTTAAGATGTCTTTTCTTTTAAAGTCTTTGTCCGTTTTCTTGGCGTTTTTTTCTTTGTCTTTTTCAATGATGCTTGGAGTGCGCTCATTAGATCTGTCACGTTATCAGGGAGTTCTTTTTCTACATTATTAGCTGTAACTGTGTTTTCGGCTTTTTTCTCTTCGATTAAGTCTAAGAGAGCAGTTCTATAATCATCTGTATATTTATCCGGATCAAATGTTGTGGTTAGTTGATCAACGAGCATCAATGCCGTTTCAAGTTCTTTTTCCACAACTATTTGTTCGGAAGGTATATTTGGTACATCGCTAATGCTTCGGACTTCATCTGGATAATGGATGGTTTCCATTACTAAAGTATTTTTATAAACACGTAGGGCAGCTAATTGTTCTTTTGAGCGAATAATAATCTTAGCTACGCCAATTTTCCCGGAATCCTCTAGTGTCTTACGTAGAAGCGTATAGGCTTTTGAACCTGTTGCATCTGGAGAGATATAATAGCTTCTTTCAAAATAGATGGGATCGATTTCTTCTAGTTTAACAAAATCGATAATTTCAACAGCTTTATCTTCATTTTCTTTCCTCAAATTTTCTAAGTCCTCTGCATCTAATACGACAAATTTGTTTTTTGTATACTCGTAAGCTTTAACGATATCCGCTTCTTCCACTTCTTTGCCGCAACTTTCACATACCTTTTTATAACTAATAGGTGTATGGCATTCTTTATGCAGTTGACGTAACTTTACATCCTTATTTTCAGTAGCAGCATGTAATTTAATCGGAATGTTGACTAAACCAAAGCTGATACTACCTTTCCAAACTGTATGCATATTTTCACTCACCTTCTTTTCCTTATTATTGAAGACATTAGTTGTTTTTATGTATTAGATATTCGAATTGTTCAAAAGCTATTAAAAAAGCGTGAAGGTTGGATGGATGTTGAAACCGATGTTATTAACTCAATCAGATGAAATACCTAGTGGAGAGGATTGGATCTATGAAACAAAATATGATGGATTTCGCTGTATATTAGAATGGGTAGATGAACCTGTTTTAATCAGTCGAAATGGAAAAAATTTAAATCCTCACTTTCCAGAAATACTAGATTATTTACAAGAAATAAAAGATCAAATAAGTTCTTATTTGCCACTAAAAGTAGACGGAGAATTAGTATCCTTATCCAATAATTTCAAAAGTCAATTTTCAGTCGTGCAACTTCGTGGGAGATTGAAAAGTCAAAATTCCATTAATAAAAACGCTCATCAATTTCCGTGTCATTACGTCGTGTTTGATCTTCTAGAACGAAAAGGGGAGGATGTAACAAATTTAGAATTGATAGAAAGAAAGGAATTATTAAAGGAATTATGTGGGAGTGTGAACATCCCAACTTCTATTAATTATGAAGACAAAAGACGAGTTCAACTGATTGATGATTTTTTGGATGCCAGTAAGTTGTGGACAATTATAAAGATTCATAACGGAGAAGGTCTTATAGCGAAAAAAAGAAAAAGTACTTGGATGAGTGGTACTAGAACGACCAATTGGTTAAAAATAAAAAATTGGTTTTACGTAACAGTTATAGTAACCAAATTTGATAAGAAGAATGGCTACTTTACTGGAGCCGTATATCAGGATGATGCTCTTGTTGAAGTTGTTTTATTTCGTCATGGTTTAAAAGAAGAAGAGTTCAATGTATTAAAGAAGTTATTTGAAGACAGTGGGACTAAGTTAAAGAACGAAGTATGGGAGTTAGCGCCATCTTTTTGTGTAGAAATTGCTTGTATTGATTTTCTTGGGGGAATGTTGAGGGAACCAAGATTTCATACATTTAAACTTAATGTTGAACCAGAAGAATGTACTTGGGAAAAGATGCTACATCAACTTAAACCGATACCTGAATCTGTTCAAATTACGCATCCTGATAAGCCCATTTTCCAATCTATAGGGATAGTTAAAGAAGATTATCTTTATTATTTACAAAGTGTAGCGCCATTAATGTTATCCTTTCTTCGTAATAGACCATTAACACTTATTCGTTATCCGCATGGTGTACCCGGTGAGAGCTTTTACCAAAAGAGTAGTCCGGAAAAAGTGCCTGATTTTGTTTCTACAGCATTGGTAGATGATACGCACTTTATCCTTTGCAACAATATTGAAACACTTTTATGGTTGGGCAATCAGTTGGCTATCGAGTTTCATATCCCGTTCCAACCTATTCAGACGGTTTATCCTACGGAAATTGTGTTTGATCTAGATCCACCTTCAGTTGATGAATTTTCTTTAGCAGTTGAAGCAGCTCTTCAACTAAAAGCTATTTTTGATCAGTTTGAGTTAAAGTCGTTTATCAAAACATCAGGCGGTAAAGGTATGCAAATTTATATTCCAATACCAAAAGATACCTTTTCATATGAACAGACAGGATTATTCACAAAATTTGTATGTGATTTTTTGGTCGAACAAAATCCAAAATGGTTTACTATCGAGCGCTTAAAAAAGAATCGTCATAACAAGCTTTACTTAGACTATGTTCAACATCGTGAAGGAAAGACAATCGTTGCACCCTACTCACCGAGGGGAAATGCTCAGGGACTAATTGCAACACCTTTACATTGGGATGAAGTGAACCGTTCGCTAAAACCTCAAATATTTTCAATCCCAAATGTTCTAGCACGTATTAAGGAACAGGGGAATCCATTCCTTCCATTTAGAGACGTAGTTGTAGAAAATGAGCAATCGCTAAATAAAGTTCTTCAGCAGTTACAGAATAATTGAAATGAAAAAGGAGCACTCCAATAATGGAGTGCTCCTTTTGTTAGTGAATGTTAGATGAATTTAGCAATTTTATCTAATGGTAGACGGGAAGTACCATGAGCAGGTGAAGCTGCTTTACCGATCGCAATAAGTAAGATTGGTTTAATATGATTTGGTAATTCGAATTTTTCAGCAAAGGCATTTTTATTAAATCCACCCATTGGAACTGTATCGTATCCCATATCTTTTGCAAGAAGCATAATTTGCATAGAAATTAAGCCAGCATCAAAAGTAGCGATGTTTGTTAATATTTCTTCTGGAAGGTTTGAATATAGCTTCAAATTGCTTTCAATCATTTTATTTTTTACAGTTTCATCCATATAACCTGATTCGAAATTTTGGTTATAAATTTCCTCTGTATTTTTAAACATTTCGATGTCGCCCAAAACAGCAATAATAGCTGAGGCAGTTTCTACTTGTTCTTGGTTATTTGAAATTTGTCGTAATTCTTTTTTTACTTGGTCATCTTGAATGACTAAAAAACGCCAAGGTTGTAGGTTACTTGATGATGGTGCAGTTGCGGCTTCTGTTAAAAGTTCCTCTAATTGAGATTGTGGAATTTTGAATTGAGGATCATATTTACGTACGGATTTTCTTTCGTGCATTACTTTATTTAAAGTACTTTGTGTTAGTGTCATTTTTTACGCTCCTTAATCTATCATGTTGAGATTCTACTATACGACATTCCCTTTTAAAATCCAAGTAAGTTGCTCAAACTAATATAAATTAGAATTGTTTATATAGAAAGTGAATTTTTGAAATAATAAAAAGCATAATCACTTAAAATTATGCTTGAATGTATGAATGAGTTTAGGATGAAAATCTATTGGAATTCTAAAATTTCAATATGATTTCCAAAAGGATCTTGAATTACATTGAAAATACCTGGAGGACATTTTTGTGGTTCTTTAAACAATAATTCAATGCCTCTTTCTTGCAATTCCTTCATATCAGCGGGTAAATCGTTTGAGCGGATTCCTAAAACCGTTTGGGCATTTTCAAAATAATTGAGTGTATTTTCTTTTTCTGCTTTTTCTAGAATGATGGAGTGACCATCAAAACTCAATTCTACAATATTCTCACCATAATTTTTTTCTAAGTTAAAGCCTAATCCATCACAATAAAATTTAACTGCCTTTTCTACATCATTTACTTTGATAGAAATCATGCAAAGTGATAGTTCCATGTTTCAACACTCCTTTTTAATAGTCGCTATGTGTAAATTTCTCTAATGATATTTCAAATACCTTTAATCATACAAAATTCTATTTTAAGAATTTTGTGTTGCAAAAAAATAAATATATAATATGTAATAAAATGTAACTAATTTAATTATTATCCGTCTTAATAAAGAGGAGGTGTAAAGGATGAATGTAAAAGGGTACCTATTCATTCTTATTTGCTGTTTAAGTTTAGTTGCTTGTAATACTGAAAAAAATTCATCAGAAGTTGTAAAGAGCGTTGAAATTCAGGAAACAATTGATTTTTCGAAAGTAAAACCTAATTCTCTAAAGACTATTTCAAATGATGAACAAATCCACATTATTCAAAATGCATTGAACAGAGCTAAAAAAATAGAAGGAATCGTAGATATTGGTTCTCCACAATATAAGATTAAGTTAAAGGATACGGAATATTTCTTGTGGATGAATAGTGATGATACGGCAACGATTATGAATATAAAAGATACTAATACTATCTATAAAATTGATTCGGCTAAAAAGTTAAGAGAAGTAATTGAAAACCTTTAAGACGTACTTCTATATTGCAATTAGAAGCTAGTGTTAATTTTTATCCTTCTGAAAATTTTTTATCATAAATCTTCTATCAATTAAATAATCTAATACTAGATTTAAATTTAGTAGGAGGGGAGTAAATTGGTAGAAGAACGACAAACAAAAGATACAGCTACAGTAGTTATGGATGAAATTGTAAGTAAAATTCAACAATTTGATGAAGACTCTATTCAATCATTCGACCGCCAAAGATTTTTGGCTCAAAAAAGACAAATACTAGTGAATGCTTATGGCAAAACGAGTAGTGGCATGACTCAACTGATTATGAATGATATGATCAATGAAATCGATCAAGAAATTGCTCACCTCGATGAAAATACTCGTTTATGTAATCAACACAAAGACTATTATATCGAAATTTTGAGAGTTGTGAGAGAATCGGTTGAAGAGTTAAAATTAGTGAAATAATTATGTTAGGGTTATCCCATAAGAAAAAAACTTCAGGGATAGCCCTTTCTTTCTATAATAAATGTCTGCTCTATATCGCAGTAATTTCATTTTTAAATTATAAAAATACATAAAAAGGCAACATAAAGGAAAAAGTAATACGAAGATTATAAACGAAAGGTGAGGCAATTGGGATTTACGGAATTTTTGACTATTATTTTAATCGTACTGAAATTAGTAGGTGTTCTCAATTGGTCTTGGTGGTTAGTACTAATTGTAGAAATAGTGGCTATTAGTATATATATTATTGTCTGGATGGTTTGGTTGTTCTATTACGTAAAGCTTAAACAAGAAAAAAATACTTAAATGGCTTCAATCTTTTGTTTCTTCAATTGTAAGTAAGATTAATCTGTATATGAAATATATACCTAGATATCCACCAGTGGCTAAGAAAAATGGATTTAAGAAAATAGCATGGATGGTAGTCATAAATACGGCATTTTCTTTAATAATTTGATAAATAGAAGTCGAAGCAATATCACCAAAAATAACAATAGCTATTAAAGCAAGTATATTAAAAATGAAACGGAAAGTTTTTATTTTTAATTGTAGGAAGAACATAACAAGTGGTAAGACAATGCTGGAAATAATAAGTAATACTTTCATAAGAACTAGCTCCTATCAGAAAAAAGTTGTTAAAACAATTTATTTCCTTTCTAGAAGTAGTTTATACGAAAATAGTACGGGATTTTAAACATTGTTTTTAGATTTAGCAATGACAGAAATATTACAGCAGACCCATTATAGGTTAGATAGATCTGCTGAATTTACTAATTAATCATTGCTAAACCGAAAGTTAACATTGAAAGGACCATAATGGCTGCCATCAATATTACAACAATTTTCTGGATTTTCTTATTGCTCATTCTCGTTCTCTCCTTTTTTTCTTTAAAAATATTTTATCAAATATATTTTATTTAACAAGTACTAGAGTTTTCTGAAAAATTTATGTACAATTGTGTTATACAACATAGAAGGAGTTGGGGGACTAATGGAGAATGTTGATCATATTGGTATAGCGGTCAAGGACTTAGATGAACGCGTTACATATTATACAAATGTGTTAGGTATGAAGCTAATCAATGTAGAAGAAGTAGAGTCTGAGAAAGTAAAAGTTGCATTTATCGATGCGGGAAACACACATATTGAACTGTTAGAACCACTCACAAAAGAAAGCGCTATCTATAAATATTTGGAAAAGCGTGGTGAAGGCATCCATCATATAGCACTAGCCGTTACTGATATAGAACAAGAAATGGCTAGAATGCGTGAAGAAGGAGCTCGCCTGTTATCTGAAGAACCTAAAATTGGAGCGGGTGGAGCAAAGGTTGTTTTCATTCACCCTAAATCATCATATGGAGTACTTTACGAATTAGTAGATAGAAGTCAAACAAAGGAGTAATCAGTTAAATGGATATGTACGATAAAATCAATGAATTGTATGATCGTAAAAGTGAAATCGAACTTGGCGGTGGTGAAGCCAGAATCGAAAAGCAACATAACAAAGGTAAATTGACAGCTCGTGAACGTATCGACTTATTACTAGACGAAGGAACTTTCGTTGAGATCAATCCTTTCGTAAAACACCGTACAGTAGATTTTGGTATGGATAAGAAAGAGGGACCTGGTGATGGGGTTGTTACTGGTTATGGTAAAGTAAATGGTCGTCCTGTCTACCTATTCTCACAAGACTTTACAGTGTTCGGTGGTGCACTTGGGGAAATGCACGCTCAGAAAATTGCGAATGTTATGGATTTAGCAGCTAAAAACGGAGCTCCATTTATTGGTATTAATGATTCAGGTGGCGCTCGTATTCAAGAAGGCGTATTATCTCTTGACGGCTACGGTCACATTTTCTATAGAAACTCCATCTATTCGGGTGTAATTCCACAAATCTCTGTAATCATGGGACCATGTGCAGGTGGTGCTGTTTATTCTCCAGCAATCACTGACTTTATCCTAATGGTTGATAAAACATCACAAATGTTCATCACTGGACCAAAAGTTATCGAAACAGTTACAGGTGAAAAAATTTCATCTGAAGGTCTTGGTGGTGCAAAAGTTCACAACTCTGTAAGTGGTAATGCACATTTCCGTGCAGCAGATGAAGAAACAGCAATTGAACAAATCAAACAATTGCTTAGCTACTTACCACAAAACAATACGGAAAAAGCTCCAGTTGTGAAAGTTGAAAAAGAAGAAGATGACAACTTCCGTTCTGAATTATTGGATCTTGTACCTGTCGACCAAACAAAAGCATATGACGTACGTAAAGTTATTGAACAAGTAGTAGATAAAGATTCCTTTATGGAAGTTCAAAAAGACTTTGCAAAAAATATTGTCGTTGGTTTTGCACGAATTGACGGAGAATCAGTTGGTCTAGTTTGTAACCAACCAAAAGTACTTGCTGGCGGTTTAGATATCAATTCTTCTGATAAACTTGCTCGCTTTGTTCGTACTTGTGATTCTTTCAACGTACCGATTATTACTTTCGAAGACGTTTCAGGCTTCTTCCCAGGTGTTAAACAAGAACACGGCGGAATCATCCGTCACGGTGCAAAAATCCTATTTGCTTATTCAGAAGCAACTGTTCCGAAAATTACAGTTATTCTTCGTAAAGCTTATGGCGGTGCGTATGTTGCTCTTAACTCTAAATCTATTGGGGCAGATATGGTATATGCATGGCCAAACGCTGAAATCGCAGTAATGGGTGCATCTGGTGCAGCAAATATCATCCATGCAGGTGAAATTGCAAAATCAGCAGATCCTGAGGCTACACGTGCTCAAAAAATTGAAGAATATAAAGAAAAATTTGCAAATCCATATGTTGCAGCATCTCACGGCTTAGTAGACGATGTCATCGATCCTCGAGAAACTCGTATCAAACTAATGCAATCACTTGAAATGCTACGTACGAAAAAAGAATCAAGACCTTATAAAAAACACGGGAATATTCCTTTGTAAGGTAAAAGTACAAAACGCCTCAGGTCATGAGGCGTTTTTCTTTTGGAATCATATAGGTCATATTCACGAATATTTTGGTCCAATCCACGGGAAATAGGATCCAATCCACGGGAAATTAAGAGTAATCCACGTAGTTTCGGACTCAATCCACGCAAAAACAAACTGAATCCACGTTCCGGACAATTCAAGTCTTAAAAAGATACTCCCAAAAATAAACTCAATAAATAAGTACCCAAAATTCAATTTTTCCTGACAATTTAAGTCACTTAAAAGCAACTTCAAAAACAACTCAATCCTCAATAAATAAGCCCCCAAAAGTCAACTCGTTCGGACCATTTAAGACTCTAAGATATCCTTAAAAGTGTGAAAAAATTACAAACTTCAATATATAAAGCAACAGATAGATGATTTCTTAGCTTTTTGTGATAAAATTGTGAAGGAATAAGGTAGCAATACTACCATATATAAAGGAGTCTTGAATGATGCCAAGTCGTATCGTAGAAGAGTTTTTAGAATTAGTACAAATTGATTCAGAAACTTATCATGAAGAAAAAATTTCACCTGTATTAAAAAGTAAATTAGAAGCATTAGGTTTCGACGTTTATGAAGATGATGCAGCTAGCCGTAACGGTCATGCATCTGGTAACTTAATCGCCACACTTAAAGGTACATTAAAAGATGTTCAACCAATTTACTTTACATCTCATATGGATACAGTAGTACCAGGTGTAGGTATTAAACCGATTATTAAAGAAGACGGATATATTTACTCAGATGGCACAACAATCCTTGGCTCTGATGACAAAGCAGGACTTGCAGGATTATTAGAACTAGCTAAACGATTAAAAGAAGAAAAAATCGAACATGGCGATATTCAATATGTGATTACTGCTGGTGAAGAATCAGGTCTTGAAGGTGCAAAAGAATTAGACCATGAAAAAGTATATGCAAAATATGGATTTGCTGTCGATTCAGATGGTAAAGTCGGCGAAATCGTAACAGCTGCACCTTTCCAAACAAAAATTTTCACAACAATCAAAGGTAAAACTGCACATGCAGGAGTAGAACCTGAAAAAGGAATTTCAGCAATCACAATCGCTGCAAAAGCAGTAGCACGCATGAAATTGGGACGCATTGACTCTGAAACAACTGCCAATATTGGTCGTTTTGAAGGCGGTAAAGCAACAAATATCGTATGTGATGAAGTTTCTGTTTTATCTGAATGTCGCTCATTGAACGAAGCAAAACTTGTTGCTCAAGAAAAACATATGAAAGAAGCTTTTGAATCTGCAGCGAAAGAAATGGGCGGAGAAGCAGAAGTTGAAGTAAAACGTATGTATCCTGGTTTCCACTTTGGCCCAGATGATTTAGTCGTTAAAGTTGCACAAGAAGCAGCAAAAAATATCAGCCGTGAACCAAAATTAGTACAATCTGGTGGCGGTAGTGATGCAAACGTAATCGCTGGATATGGTATCCCAACAGTTAACTTGGCAGTAGGTTATGAAAAAATCCACACAACAGAAGAACGAATTCCTGTTGAAGAATTAGAAAAATTAGCCGATTTATTAGTTGAGATTGTAAAATGCTCAGCTAAAGTAAAATAATTTTATCTATGAAGAGAGTGTGAATTTATGCCAAGTACGAAAGTTGTTGTTTTTAGAAGCGGACAAGAGGAATATGCAGTTCCTGTTGAAAAAGTAGTATCAATTGAAAAATTTGAAAAAGTAAACCGAATTCCACATATGCCTGATTATGTATTAGGTTTAATTAAAGTTCGTAACGAACTACTACCAATTCTTGATTTTGAACAAATTTTATATAATCGCAAAGCCAATTCATCGGATGCTAAAATCATTATTCTTCAAACTGAAGACTTTGTATATGGACTTTTAGTCTTGGAAGCAAAAGAGATTTTAGATATAGAAGAAGATAAGCTTAAACAAATTGGACTTGTAAATTATGCAAAAACACAATATTTTAGTGCAGTGGCTAATTTAGAGAATCGAATGATTACAATTGTATCACCTGATGTATTAGTGAATACATTAGATGGTATTAAGGAATTGAAAGAATACATGAATTCTCTAACTGAAGAAGAACTGCAAGCAATGGTATAAAATTCAAATCAAAAATAGAGCGTATTAGAGAACATCTCTAATACGCTTGTTTTTTGAGCAATTGTAAGTCAATTTGCTATATGGTAGATGTTTTGGCATCCAACTTTAATTGAGTGAATTTTTTTCCAAATAACAGTAAGCAGAGAGAGAAAAAAACAACGCTACTAGCAAAAATGAGTGCACTATTATAGGTTCCATAATATGTAGTTAGTTTCCCAGCAATAAGTGGGCCAATGATTTGACCGAAAGCATAATAGGTAGTTAAGGTGGAAACGACGGTTGCACTTTTTGTTGGAAATAGCTCTCTGCAATAGGAAGTTGTTAAAACAACAATACCAACAAAAGTAACACCAAAAAGGAGAGCTGAGCACATTACACCGATGACCGATTGTGAAAGAACGGGCAACAGCATTCCAATGACTTGAAGAATATAAGCAATCGCTAGAATGAGTATTGGTTTGAACTTAGTCATTAAAATCCCCCATATAGGTGCGGAAGGAATAGCACCTATCCCAACAAATACCCAAGCGTAACTTGCATACTTGTGCAAACTTGGTATTTCGTTGATCATATCGACTAAAAAGGTCCCTGTAATAATATAGCCAAGTCCCTCTAGTCCGTACGCAAAGATCATCCATGGCATAAAGCCAGACCAAATTTTTTCAGACTTCACTGTATTGCTTTGTGGTAATGTAGGATTTTCTAATTTTCTCCATAAAAAATGATTGATACATATAAACAAACCAGATAATATACCGAGTCCTATAAAAGCACCTTGCCAAGCGAAGAATTGTTGTAGGTAGGGTACTAAAATGCCTGAAAGAGCGATGCCAATACCAATTCCACTAAACACATAACCAGACCATTTTGTTAAAAAATGTTGCGCTAAATAATCGAGAAGTATACTAGATGTTAAAACGAAGATGAGGCCCCCGGTAATACCATTGATTAAACGTAAAAACAGCCAAACAAAGAAATGATCAATAACGCCCATAGCGATGATTGAAAGTACACATAACCAAGCGTTCATCACAAGTTTGCCTTTTCTGTTTTTAATAAACCCTGCCCATAAAGCACCGATAAAATAGCCAATATAATTTGCCGAAGCCAACCAACTACCCTTTTCAACCGACATTCCTTCAGCTTCTCGCATAAAAGGTAAAATAGGAGTAAACGAAAATCGCCCAATTCCCATTGCAACAGCCAAAAATAAAATCGCCCCAATAATTACACCCATATGCTGTCGATTCAATAAATCACCCCACTTATAAGTAAAAAAATGACATTAACGAATAAAAATAGTATAACTTATTGGACGATATTGGTAAATGACGAATTGGAAATTCTAATACTAGTTCGGATAAAAAGGTCATATTTGCAGTTAAAGCATCAGAAAAGGGGGACAAACTAAATATTAATCGAGTTTGTCCCCCAGTATTAAATATACTAAATAACTTTATAAATCTAGAAAGAGATTCAGAACTAAACAATCTCTTTGGTGATTTGTAAATCAGCAACAAATTCCACTTGGTCGTAATCAAAATATTCTTGAAGAATTTTTTTCTGATCATCTTTAAATAACTCATCAGCAATCCCTTTTACAAGCTTTGGAACTGCGAATCGCAATCCTGATAATGCTGAAGCGGACACGCCATTACTGATAAGTGCAGAATAATTAAATGCAAATATCCCATATAAAGCAGATACACCTTCAGGACAATTAGCCACAAAAGAAAATTCAGGTGTTAAATAAGGATGCAGATCAATAAGTTTATTTGCAATATCCGGATGTGCTTTATAGATATCGCCCCAACGTGTGATATAAGGTTCTACTATTTTAAGTTCTGGCCGTAAAGCAGGATCTGTTACAAGTCCAGTACTAATTATTAAATAGTCGAATATAAATTCTTGATGGGGTGTTTTTACGATGATTCCTTCTTTTGAATCTTGGACTTCTAGCCACGGCGAGCCTAAATGCAGATGAAATCCTTCCTTTGAACTTGCTCGTGTAAAAGTATCGTTTGTAGGTGGTTGATTGAATTTGAAAAAATGAGACATGACAGCATATTTGTCGTGATCGGATAGTGTATGAAAGCGACTAATAATGCCAGAGCTTTCTAATTTCCGCATAGGGTTTATACGTGGGAGTTCTTTTCTACGGGCAAAGACATGAGCTTCACGAATTCCTGATGCTAAGGCAAAATTGGCATTATCAAAAGCAGAAGCTCCTCCGCCTAATATGCCGACTTTTTTACCTTTTAAAGAAGAAAAATCAATAGTTTCAGAAGTATGGGCATAACGAGACTTTGGTAAATTATCTTTGATTAATGCAGGGGTATGCCATTCACCGCCTCCTTGAATGCCTGTTGCATGCACCACTTTTCTTGCGAGAATGGAAGAATAGGTACTCGCTTTTTTAACTGAAATTCGATTAAGCTCTTTATCAATCGGTTCGATTAAAGTGACACGTACATTATTTTCGACGGGTAATGAGAGGATTTCACGATACCATTTCAAATAATTCATCCAGTCAGTTCTTGGTATTTTATCAATCTTGTCAAAACCTTCTATACCGTATTGTGCTGTCCACCATGATTGAAAGGATAGTGATGGAACGCCAAGCTCGATAGAAGGGAGGTCTTTTGGTGTACGCAATGTCCTCATGCGAGCATATGTTATCCATGGGCCTTCAAACCCTTTCTTATTTTCATCTAAAATAAGAATATTTGTAATGCCTTCCTTTAGAAGTCCGAATGCTGCACTTAAACCACTTTGACCACCACCGATAATAACAACATCATATACATGGTCACCGTTATAAGATCGTGGTTTCACCCAAGTAGGTTGAGCGTATCCAATGTACGAAAGATCTACTAATACTTGTTTATTTAAAGCTTCTAGGCTCATCTAAACCAATCCTTTCCATTTTAAAATAGAAATCTAGTTAAAATATCAAAGTTCTTATTTAACTTCCCCTGTATACTTGATAGCTCCAAGGCGTTACTAGTAACGGCACGTGATAATGACTGTCCTTTTCAATCGTAAATCGTACTGGTATTGTAGATAAGAAAGGAGAAACCGGTAGAGGAACCCCTTTTGACTGAAAATAAGTATCGATATGAAAGACGAATTCATATGTACCTCGCTCGAAAGGTTTGTTGATAGTGGGGGTACATCTCCCGGATTCGTCTGTTTCGACTGTTAAAAGGAATTGATGATTGAAATATACATCTACTTGCACATTTTGGGCGGGTTTCCCATGATATAAATCTAGAACATGTGTTGAAAGTGAAGTCATTGGTTTTCTCCTTATTCAGTAATTTTGATTGGATTCATTTTTTCGATTAATTGAACGAATCTCAATTCAGCGATTCGATTAATTTCTTTTAAAGCAGTTTTAAATTCTTCATCGTAGCTGTTTGCTAGTCGTAATTTCATCATTTGTAAAATTTCTGATTTCGTGTGATCTGCAACTGCAATGATAAATGGAAAGTGAAACTTTTCTTGATAACTGTTATTACAAGTTAAGAATTCATGATACTCATCACTATTAAGTGCATTTAATCCTGCTTTTTGTTGCTCTTCAGTAGAGGTACTACTCATTTTTATTTTTTTCCCAAGCTCTGGATGTGCTCGGATTAAAGCTAATTTTTTTTCGAAAGGAGCATGGTCTAAAACTTGCTGCATTGTTTCTAAAATGTCACTTATTTGGTCAAATGGTCTACTTACTACTGCTTCTTGAGGAATCCAGGGCGACGATTCGTAAATGTCTTGAAAGAGTTCTATAAACTTCTCTTCTGAAGAATGATTAATCATCTCTAAAGGTTGCTTCATTTAGTTTCCTCCTTGTGATGCAAGTGAAATATCTTTACTGGTTTCAACTGATTTTTCTTTATGAGATAAAAGGAGATTTAATAGCATAGCTGCTAAACTACCTGTGATGATTCCATCACCAAATAGAGTTTTGATAAAGGATGGTAAGCTTGAGAATAATTCAGGAACAACAGTGGTACCTAGTCCTAAAGAGATGGAAATAGCAATGATTAATAAATTGTTTTGGTTTGTAAAATCTACAGTGGTTAGCATTTTAATACCAGATGATACAATCATTCCGAACATGACAACTGTTGCTCCACCTAAAACAGCAGTAGGTATTAATGTAGCAAGTGCAGCAATTTTAGGGACAAGTCCAAGTAGAACTAATATTAAACCAGCTGCAATTGTAACTTTGCGGTTTCTTACACCAGACATTTGGACAAGACCGACGTTTTGTGCAAATGTACTATAAGGGAAAGCATTGAAAATTCCACCAAGCATAAAGGCAAGCCCTTCTGCACGATAACCTTTTTCGAAATCTTGTGGTGTCAGTTTTTTATTTGTAATATCACCAAGAGCTAAAAAGGCGCCTGTTGACTCAATCATAATGACAATACCTACAATAAGCATTGTTATAATTGGAACGATATCAAATTGTGGAATTCCAAAGAAAAATGGTGTTGGGAAATGAGCCCAAGAAGCTTCTTTTACAGTAGTAAAATTTAATGGATTCATAAAACTAGAGATAACGGTACCGACGAAAATACCAACAAGAACAGCTATAGAACGCCAAAAACCTTTACCAAAGTACTGAATGATTAATATGATTCCTAAAGTAGCGATTGATAAGATTAGGTTTTGGGCAGAGCCGAAATGAGGGCTACTCGCACCTCCAGCCATATTCTTAACGCCTGTTGGAATTAGAGAAAGTCCAATGATCATAACTACTGTTCCTGTTACAACTGGGGGAAACAACTTGATGATATGGCTAAAGTATTTTGCGAATAGCACGATGACTAAGCCGGTAACAATAATAGCTCCATAAATAGATGTTATGCCATACTCTTTGCCAAGTGTGATCATCGGTGTAACTGAGACAAATGAAGTCCCTAAAACAACAGGTAATCCAATACCAAAGTATTTATTGCGCCACATTTGCAGTAAGGTAGCTAAACCACAAGTAGATAAGTCGATGGCAATTAAATAAGCAAGTTGTGTGGGAGATAAACCGAGTGCGCCTCCTACAATAATAGGTACTAGCATTGCACCTGCGTACATTGCTAAAACATGCTGTAATCCTAGTGAGACAGCTTTCGAATGACTGAGTTGGTTCTTCATAAAAATCCCTCCACTTTAAATGTTAAATTCTCTAACTTAAAACGTTAGCTTTCTTTACATGTTAAAAATAAAAGGCTGAAATGTCATTAGATACAATAGCTAAATATTAGCAATTATTTTAGATAAAGTAACTGAAGTTGAAACTAGATGAAGGGTTGAAGCTTTAAATCTTTTCGTATTCGTAAGGCGAGTCTTAGTTGAATGGTGACTTCGGAATCTTTTAAATCCTTTTGTAATAGCTGGCTGCATTTATCAAGTCGATAAATAACAGTATTTCGATGAACGAACAGTTTTTTAGCTGTTTCGGATATTTGGCAATGGCATTCCAAATATGCATAAAGTGTTTCGAGAAGAAGCGTTTGTTCTTCAGAGTCGAGATTAAGTAAAGGTTCAAATAATGTTTGGTAGAAGTCGATTAATTCATTTTGTGGGATGATTTGTAATAACTCGTTGATCCCTTTTTTTCTATAAAAATGAACACAAGTTTTTGTGCTTTGATGATTTGCGGGGATAGCGCTAAAAGCTTCTTTATATGCATGTTGTAAATCTATAAAAGATCTCGTTGGATTGCTAATACCGAAACTTAAATGAATATCTAAAAAGTAATGAATATATAATTCTAATTCTTCTAAAAATTCAGTTAAAAATAAAGATGAATTGACGGAATGATCCTGGATTTCAACCAGTAAGACTAAGTGATTGTGAATGATAAATGGGTAAATAGGTAATTGGATTTCCTTTATACTTTCTTCGCAAAACTGCTGAATGAGCTTAGAAAGAGTAAACGAATTAAAAGTGGAAATCGTTTGTTTCGTGCGTCCAACGATACACAAATAGGATTGATCGTTGCGTAAAGATAATTCCTCAGAGCATGCGTTAACATAAGAAGTTGTTTGTATGTTGCTATCTATAAATTCTTGCAATGTTTGATTGCGAATCGAACGTGCTTGTTGCTCCAATGCTTGTTCCTGCATAATCGCAAAAGATAGGACATTAATAGCTTGTTTTATAAACAAATGCTTTTGGAACTGTTCTTCTTTTATAAAACCCTCGATAACTAAATAATAGTTTTTGTTCAAGTTTGTATGTACAGGATAAAAAGTATAGCTGCAATGATTGTCTAATATGGATATACTCCAATTTTGTTCGGGTAAAGTGGGATATTGCCCTCCTTTTTTAATGACTTCATGTAGGGAAGGGGGTAAATAAAAGTTATGCTTTGTTGTATATACAGGATGAAAAAAGTAGTTGATTAAGCTTACTTTTTGTTCGATGATGGCTGATAATTTTTGGAGTAATGGTAGGATTCCTCGGCCGCTTAATATCAAGTCTGTGAATTCATGATGAATGTCCATTGCTTCAGTTAGTAATGAAGCTTCATTTTGTAAAATTTTTTCTGTAATCAGGAAGTTGATCTCTCCAAGTGATAAATGTTCAGGTAATTGGATGAAAGCTAAGTTTAACTGGTTCGCAAGTTCTAATATGTCTTCAGGTATGGTGTGAAGAAAGCGGTTCTTTTTAATAGCGATTCCTGCGCAACCAGCTCGATGCATACTTTCTAGTAAATTATGAAAATACGTTTCATTGTTTTTTAGATGATAAGCTGTTGTGATGATCAATTGGTTAGGGAGTAAGTATTGCATTATGTCGGGTGCGTCCATCATCGTAACAGTTTTTATCCGACGGCTTATACCGTTTTCTCCGGCGATAAGTGTAATCGATGATAATTCTTTTAAATTTAATAATTCCACTACATTCACACTAGACTCCTCCTCTTGTTAAATGTATGCTATGTTATAAAATCTAACATAAATAAGTTAACTTTTCAAACATATTTTGGTTAATTTATCTAAAAATTCATACATCTTTCTACAAATACGTCAATGAACTATACCACTTCTTTTTTTAAAATAAGGATATAGCAGAAAGAAAGGTGGGACATAAATGCTTAATCTTTGTTCATCAGAGAAATATAAAAATGTCCAACATTACCTAGATTGGTTAGCTACTTTTGGCGAGACAGCAGATGGTGGTGTGACAAGGCTACTATACACAGAGGAATGGCAGGCAGCACAGCATGCGCTTAAAGAGGAAATGCGAGAAATAGGTATGGATCCTTATTTTGATAAAGTAGGCAATTTGTATGGTCGTATAGAAGGATTCCAAGAAGAAAAGCAAGTCATTTTAACAGGCTCGCATATTGATACGGTTGTAAATGGTGGAAAGTATGATGGTGCTTATGGTGTTATAGCGAGTCTTTTAGCTGCGAAAATGTTGTTCGAGCAATATGGTCGCCCACGAAAAACAATAGAAGTTGTATCTTTATGTGAAGAAGAAGGAAGTAGATTTCCACTTACATATTGGGGATCAAAGAATATTACGGGTGAATATTCTTTAGAAGATATAAAACAACTAGAAGATCAAAATGGAATATTATTTCAAGATGCCATGGGAAAAGCAGGTTTTCCGATTGCAGCTTATAAAGGTGATAAGAGGAGTGATATTGAACACTTTATAGAGGTTCATATTGAACAAGGTGCTATTTTAGAAAAGAATAATATTGATATCGGTTTCGTTACACATATTGTTGGACAACATCGTTATACGATTCAATTTATGGGTGAAAGTAACCATGCAGGAACTACCCCTATGGAAGAAAGAAAAGATCCGATGGTTTTTGCAGCTAATTGCATTGATGCCCTAACCAAAATAGCAAAAGAGGAATACCCAGGGCTTAGGGCAACAGTTGGTAGCATAAATGCTGAGCAAAATGTTTCAAATGTTGTCGCTAAGACGGTATCTATTACTTTAGATATTCGTCATCATCAAGAAGGTATTTTAAAAAAATATAGCGATGAAATCTTACAAATGATTACAGAAAAGGCGAATGAAAGTGGAATTATCTGTAAGGCCGAAAAATGGGCGGACAGTCTGCCTGTAGCTTTAGATACATCACTACACAGTACGATGGAAAAAATAGCGAAAAACAATGGACTTAAAAGTGTACAAATGGTCAGTGGAGCAGGACATGATTCGCAAATTTTAGGAGCCCACTATCCAACTACGTTATTTTTTGTCCCTAGTCAAAAAGGAATTAGTCATTCGCCACTAGAATTTACCAAAGTTCAAGATTTAGAGCATGGCATATTACTCTTAAAAGAAGTGCTTTATAAATTAGCTTATGAAGGAGTGCAATGATATGAATTATCGCCAATTACAAACACCTATCCGTACCATTATGACCCCTGGTCCAGTAGAAGTGGACCCTAGAGTTCTGCAAGCAATGTCAACACCAATTCTCGGTCAATTTGATCCGGCTTTTACAGAGATTATGAACGAAGTAATGGATATGTTACGTATGATATTCCAGACAAAAAATAAATGGGCATTTCCAATTGATGGTACATCTCGAGCTGGTACAGAAGCATTATTATGTAGTGTGATAGAGCCTGGAGATCGAGTGCTTGTCCCCATTTTCGGGCGCTTTGGGCATTTGTTAGTTGAAATTTGTGAACGATGTGGTGCTGACGTATATACGATGGAAACAGCTTGGGGAACAGTATTTGAAGAAAAAGATATTATCGAAAAGATAAATGAAGTCCAACCAAAAGTTGTCGCAATTGTCCATGGTGAAACAAGTACAGGGTCTATGCAGCCATTAATTGAAGTCGGTAAAATCTGTCGCGGGCAAGATCGTCTATTGATCGTAGATGCAGTGGCTTCAATGGGTGGGGTTAATATTCCGGTGGATGATTGGCTTATTGATGGGATTATTGCCGGTACCCAAAAGTGTCTATCGATTCCTTCAGGTATGTCATTAATCACCTATAATGAAAGAATAGAAGAAATCATTCAACGTAGAAAAAAGGTAGAGTATGGAATTGCAACTGAAGAAGACAGTAAACAAAATGATACCAAAACGATTCAAAGTAATTATTTAGATTTGGCGATGCTACAAGATTACTGGAGTCCACGGCGATTAAATCATCATACAGAAGCTACCTCTATGATTTATGCGTTACGAGAAGGGTTGCGGCTAGTATTAGAAGAAGGAATATATGAACGATTTGGTCGTCATCAATATCACGAAAAAGCTTTAATAGAAGGTATTAAAGGGATGGGGTTAGAACTGTATGGTGATCCGGAATGTAAACTTCCAACAGTCACTTGTGTAAAGATACCAGATGGAGTAGATGGGGATTCAGTTCGCCAATTTATGTTAGAGCAATTTGGTGTTGAAATCGCATCATCATTTGGTCCTCTTCAAGGGGAAATTTGGAGAATTGGAACGATGGGGTATAGTTGTCGAAAAGAAAATATCTTAAAAGTATTACAAGCACTTGAAGCAGCTTTAATCCGTCATGGCTACGAGCCAAATCGTGGGCAAGCAGTAGAAGCCTCATTGGACTTTTACGAAGCTCCAAAATTTGCAAAGAAATCAGGTGTTACACAATGATTATTTTTTCTGGAGCAGAAGTAGTTGAGCCTCATCAAGTAACAAAGTGTGATGTTGCTATTGATGGTCAAAAAATTATCGCAATTGCGCCACATATTGAAGATGTGAATGCTACGCGAATAGATGTATCGGGAAAAATCATTTTACCAGGTGTAGTAGATGCACATGTTCATCTAAACGAACCAGGAAATGAAGAATGGGAAGGCTTTAAAAGAGGTTCTACTATGCTTGCAGCAGGAGGTGTAACTACTTTCTTTGATATGCCATTAAATAGTAATCCACCAACGATTAATGTGTCAGCATTAGAACTCAAAAAACAATTGGCAGAACAAAAGTCTAATATCGATTATCGATTTTGGGGAGGATTAGTACCAACGAATATTCCTCTATTACAATCATTAGCTGATAATGGTGTAATTGGTTTCAAAGCATTCTTGTCTAATTCCGGTTTTCAGCCATTTTCATCAGTAGATGATCAGGCATTACTACAAGGAATGTTTGAAATAGCAAAGTTAGGAAAAATATTAGCCCTCCATGCAGAAAGTGATACCATTACTTCATGTTTGGCAGAGCAAAAGCTTGAAAAAGGTACTGTTACTGCCAAAGATTATTGTGAATCACGTCCAATTGTAGCAGAAGTAGATGCAGTGCAACGGGCATTACATTATGCTGAAATTACTGGATGTGCCCTTCATTTTGTTCATATTAGTACACCTCAGGCCGTGGAGATTATTCATGAATACAAACAAAAAGGTTTAGATGTAACGCTAGAAACATGTCCTCATTATTTACTTTTTAACGACACAGCTTTCGATTCTCATCAAGTTTATGCGAAATGTGCACCTCCATTACGCTCAGAATCTATTCGTAAAGAACTGATTGTGAAATTGTTGGAAGGGAAAATCGATTATATTGCATCCGATCACTCACCATGCCCAAAAGAATTGAAGGAACTAACACCTCCGAATTATTTCAAATCTTGGGGTGGTATTAATGGTGGACAATTTACACTTCTTTCAATTTTACAAATTGCAGAGGAATATCAATTACCACTAACGGATGTGGCTCGATGGACAGCACAAGCACCTGCACAGCGCTTTGAATTAGGTGGAAAGGGAGAAATCGCAGTGGGGATGGATGCTGATTTTGTTATTTTTGAAAAAAATCCGTTTAAAGTAGATGAAAAGATGATTTATGCAAAGCATAAAGGCACAATCTATAAAGATTTCAATTTTGACTATCAAATTATCAGCACATATTCAAGAGGGAAAGAAGTTTTTCAATCTAAAAATAGCCAAGTGGTTGGCGGTTAGGCCTTTAACCATTTGGCTATGAATTTAGCCTTAATTTACTTGTCTTCCCACTCATCGGCTAACATTCCATAAACAACATGATCGACAAAGTGATCGTAAAGCCATTCATTACTACGAAGGATTCCTTCTTGTACAAACCCTAGTCGTTCAGGAATACTTCTACTTTTTTTATTTCCAACTGCTGCTCGTATTTCAACTTTGTTTGATTGCAATTCATTAAAAGCATAGGTAGTTAAAGCTTTTGCAGCTTGAGTCATAATACCGTGACCTTGATAATCTCTACCTAACCAATACCCAATGTATGCAATACGATGTGTGCGATCAATTTTGTTGAAGCCAGTGATGCCGACGATATCACCCTTCCAAATAATTGCTAAATTTAATAATGTACCGGCTTTTCCACCGATTTGGCTAAATTTAATATACTCCAAAGAATCTTCTACAGATTTTGTACCATCAACCCAAGGCAACCATTCTCTCAAATATGGACGATCTTGATCTGTTAATGTAAATATCGCTTCTGCATCCTCAGGCTGAACTGGTAGTAATAATAGATCTTCAGAAATTTGTATCATATGTGAATACCACCTTTTGGAATATTCCTATTATTGTAATGGATGATACTGTAAGAAAGCAATAGTTATTTTCTATTTAAGATGTCTTATTCTTAAAAAGAAACTGTCTATTATGTGTTCATCTTATAGCAGAATAGACAGTAAAAAATGCTTTTCCTCATTTAAATGAAGAAAAGCATTTTTTCTTGTATACATAATTATTTGTGAGTCTGGAAGTGTTTAAAAGTTCCCCATCAACACTTCTTTCGTTAAGATCGTTTCTTCTAAACACTAAACAACCCTTTTTGAGTTTGTTTTAATTGTTCAGCTAATTCTTCAATTTTCTCAATGACTTCTAAGCGTTGTTGTTTTTGTTCTTCAAGAGCATCTTTTACTGTAGATTCTAAAAGGTTATTTGTTTGTACTACAGTATCTAAGATGGAATGACTCGGATTGCTGACTAATTCTTGTGATTTGTCAGTAATTTCTTGCACACTTGTTAACCATTTAGAAAATTGCTCGTATTGCTCGTTGCTAAATACTTCTTTTACGCTAGTTTGCACATTTTCTAGAATTTCTTTTGTTGCTTTTTTGGATTCTTCCTCGATTGTGTTAATCGTAGATACAGTTGATTCGATAAAGTCTTTTTGATAAGTGAATGATTGTAAAGCTTTTTCACCCACTTCAGTTTGAAATTGTTGCCAAGTTTTTAACCCATTTAACAATCCATCCCATACTAAATCTACGCTTTTTTCTGTTTGTTCTTTCACCATTTACGTTTCCTCCCTTTTCTTCGTGCATTTATAATGATTGCATTTCATTGCATATCATCCATTGGCCTTTCTTTTTTCGGTGAAGACTGATTGATGGGGAAGAAAGGATTGTATAAATCTAAAAAGTTATTTAACAATGTTTGATATTGACTTAGTGAACCTGCCCACATATCCAAATACTTTTCCCCAGCATCAGTTAAAGAATAAACTCGTTTAGCAGGTCCTTTTTCCGGAGTATCCCATTCCGATGATACTAAATTGTCTTTTTCAAGTTTACGAAGAAGACGATAAAAATTCCCCTGATTAATAGGAGTAAAGCCAAATTGAGTAATTTTCTCCATTAATTCATAACCGTGTGAATTCCATTCTCGTAAGTGTAATAGCATAAGTGGTATTAAAAGTTTTTGAGGTGTACCAAAAATTGAATCGCTTTTTTGATTTTTCCCTTCTCTTGTATCCATCACATTCACCTCCTCACTTCAGTACTACATATAAGTGTAATTTACACCTATATTTATACTTATGTTCTTTCGATAAAATAAATTCCTATTCTTTTTTAGTCATATTATTAAAAAACAAACCATAAGGTGTCTTCATAGGTGTTTGAAAAGGAGATGATTTCCAGTGGGTCAAAATACAACACTAGATCCTTTTAAGATTTGGAAGGAAGTGTACGAAAAAACAGAAAGTACATGGAGAGGTACAATTGAAAATTCACTTGGAACCGAACAATTTGCACAAGGGTTAGGACAAGTTCAAAACCAATACGTTCAATATCAAGAACTAGTCAAAACGTTAACTGAATCTTATTTGAAGCAAGCGAATATTCCTAGTATTGAAGAGCTTGCGAAAGTGGCATCTATGATTGTAAACGTAGATACCAAAATTGATAATTTAGATGATTTCATCTATGAACAACAAGAGACGACCTCTTTAGAAATTGCTCAATTGAAACAAGATATTACCAATGTTGAGCAAAAATTAGATCAGCTAATAGAAATACTAAAAAATAAAGATTAAATGAAAAATCTTACAATACTAAAAAATTTGAGGAGTGATTTTGTATGTCAGCAATCGAATTAAAAGAATTAGGACAAGTAAACTATTTGAAGCCATTAGCAAATAAAGTAGCAATCGTAACAGGTGCATCACGTGGGATTGGTGCAGAAATAGCAAAAGTTTTAGCGAAGAATGGTGCAACAGTTGTAGCTACTTACAGTTCATCTGAAGTAGAAATGCAAAAAATTATACAAGAAATCGAAGAACAAGGCGGTCAGGCAATTGCGGTGAAAGCAAATGTTAGTGAATTAGAAGATTCAAGACGCCTTATAGACGAAGTATTAAAACAATTTACAAAAGTTGATATTCTTATTAACAATGCTGGAATTACAAAAGATCGCTCATTCCGTAAAATGTCAAAAGACGAATGGGATCAAGTGATTAACGTCAATCTAAATGGTATTTTCCATACCACATCAGCAGTGATTAATCACATGATTGATCGAAAGTATGGACGCATCATTAATATCAGCTCTATTATCGGTCAAGCTGGTGGATTCGGTCAGACGAATTACGCAGCCTCCAAAGCTGGTATTTTAGGGTTCACTAAATCACTTGCACTAGAAACAGCGAAGAGCGGCATTACTGTCAATGCTGTTTGCCCAGGATTTATCGAGACAGAGATGGTAGCAGCTATGCCTGAAAAAGTGAAAAATAACATTATTGCAAAAGTACCTATGCAACGATTAGGTACAACTTCTGAAATCGCTGAAGCTGTTCTTTATCTCATCCAAGCAAGTTTTGTGACTGGTCAAGAGATAAACGTAAATGGTGGATTGTATATGTAAAAAAAGAAAAATAAAGGAGGTAATATATGCTTACAAAAGAATTCAAAACTCCCTCTGATGAAGGATTAAAAAAAGTCAAAAGACTAACAGAGGTATTTGTTATGGAACCAGAGCCTCAAGTAGGCCAGACGCCGAAAGAAGTAGTTTGGACAAAAAATAAGGCTAAATTATATCGCTATCAGCCAGCTGTAAAAAAGACCAATAAAGTACCTATCCTCATGATTTACGCGCTCATTAACAAGCCATATATTTTAGACTTATATCCTGGAAACAGTTTAATCGAACATTTAACCAATAAAGGACATGATGTTTATCTATTAGACTGGGGAGTGCCTGGCTATGAAGACCGTCATATGAAGTTCGATGATTATATCGTCGATTACATCCCGCAGGCTATTAAAAAGGTATTAAGAAAGTCACAAGCAAAGGAAATAACGCTACTAGGTTATTGCATTGGTGGTACAATGTCAGCTATTTTTACGGCTTTGAATCCACAACTTCCTATTCGTAATCTTCTATTGTTGACTAGTCCGATAGATTTTACAGATGCTGGTCTCTTTACGAAGTGGTTGGATAAACGCTACTTCCAACTTGATAAATTGGTCGACACTTTAGGGAATATTCCGTTTGAAATGATTGACTTTGGAAATAAATTACTAAGTCCTATTTCAACGACATATGGACCATATGTGTCGATTGTAGATCGAGTAGAAGATGATAACTTCGTGTTAAATTGGAAACTAATGCAGAAGTGGTTGAATGATGGAGTTCCTTTCCCAGGAGAGGCTTATAGACAATGGATACGGGAATTTTATCAGGAAAACAAACTGATTAAAGATGAGCTGGTGATTCGTGGAGAAAAAGTGAAGTTATCCAATATTAAGGCAAATCTCCTTAACATTTCTGCAACACGTGACAACATTGCGCTTCCAAACCAAGTTGCACCTTTAAATGATAAAGTATCAAGTGAAAACAAAACCTATCATAGCGTTGAGACAGGGCATATTTCTGTTGTAGTTGGACGTAAAGCTATAAAAGAAATCCATCCATATATTGAAAATTGGATTACTGAAAACTCATATTAACAAATAGAAAGCTTAAAAGTTTTAAATAAAAGAATAGATGTATTTTCATAGTGGCTGTGCCTAAGTAGGAAACTTATGGTGCAGTCACTTTTTTTATAACAAAGAAGTTTTGGCAGAGTGCTCGAAATAAGATTTCACCATCATCTTTGCAAAGGGCTTGTCTCAAATTGCCTTAACAGACACGTTTTTTGGTGGCTTCAAATAGTAAAAAGATGTCCCAAATGTTGTTATTTTGTTATACTAGAACGAGAACATTTGGTCGATTAAGGAGGGAGAAGTATGGCTACTCACGGGAGAATTATCTTTCATATTGATATGAACTGTTTTTATGCTTCCGTTGAACAATCATATAACCCCGAACTTAAAGGAAAGGCGCTTGCTATTGCAGGTAATCCAAAAGAAAGAAGAGGAATCTTAGTCACTTGTTCTTATGAAGCGAGGGCTAAGGGCGTCTATACAACAATGGCTGTATGGGAAGCAAAGAGAAAATGCCCAGAGTTAATATTGATGGCTCCTAATTTCGAACGTTATCGTCAAGCGTCTCAAGCAATGTTTGCCATATTACGTTCATACACAGATTTAGTAGAACCGGTTTCAATTGATGAAGGATATATGGATGTGACGAATATTGTTCATGGACAAGATGCGATTGAACTGGCAGAGTCTATTCAAATAAGAATATTACATGAACTGGATTTACCATGTTCAATTGGAATCTCACCAAACAAATTTCTAGCCAAAACAGCATCAGATATGAAAAAACCAATGGGTATCACTATTCTGAGAAAACGAGATGTGCCTCAAATGCTATGGCATTTACCTGTTATTGATATGCATGGAGTAGGGGAGAGTACCGCTAAAAAGCTTGAAAGTATTGGGATTCACACTATAGGCGATCTTGCGAATATAGAGGAGTATACGATTAAATCGAATCTAGGGAAAAATGGACTTCGACTAAAAGAACGTGCGAACGGGATAGACCAGCGGGAAGTTGATCCAAACTCTATTTATGATACGAAATCTATCGGCAATTCCACGACTTTTCCAATAGATTTAATGGAAATGTCGGAACTAACTGAAGCAATCGGCAAGCTCTGTGAGAAGGTAGCCAAACGATTAGATGCAAAAAATTTAGCAGGACATACGGTATCAGTTATGATTCGAGATACAGATTGGCATAATAGTAATAGAAGTAAAACAGTATCAAATGCTTTATGGAAACAACAGGATATCGAAACAATTGCTATTGAGCTCACCAGAAAGCATTGGAACGGTTCGCCTGTCCGCCTACTTGGTGTTACAGTCAGCAATGTTATTGATAAAAAAGAAACCGTAGAGCAGCTATCTATCTTTTCTTTCCAAAAATACGTAAAAGAAGAACCTGTATTGAAAATTGTTGAAGAGTTGCAACATAAATTTGGCAAAGATATCATTACAAAAGGTATTAAAAATATTAAAAAAACAACATATGAGTCACAGACTAGTTTTAGTAAAGACTTTTTAGATGACCATAAACTATAGGAGGAAAATCATTGCATATACAATTTTTAGGAACAGGTGCAGGGATGCCCTCTAAAACACGTAACGTAAGCTCTTTAGCGTTAAAATTACTAGAAGAAATCGGCTCCATTTGGTTGTTCGATTGTGGAGAGGCAACACAACATCAAATATTACATACAACTGTTAAACCACGTAAAATAGATAAAATTTTTATCACTCATTTACACGGTGACCATATTTATGGATTACCTGGTTTGTTAGGTTCTCGTTCATTTTTAGGTGGAGATCAGCCGTTAACTATATACGGTCCAAAAGGACTTAAAGAGTGGATAGAATTAACGTTACAGACATCTCAAACGCATCTAAATTATGCAATTGAATATGTAGAAGTAGGGGAAGGAATTGTCTTAGAAGATGAAAATTTCATCGTAACTGCAATGCCACTTGAACATGTTGTTCCGTGCTTTGGCTACCGAATAGAACAAAAGCCATTACTAGGCACTTTGCAAGTTGAAAAAGCAATCGCTTTAGGGGTGCCAAAAGGTCCGTTACTAGGTCAATTGAAAAATGGACATAATGTCACTTTGGAAGATGGCACGATTGTTCGAAGCGTAGATGTTACAGATGAACCTAAAAAAGGATTTACAGTGGCTATTCTTGGCGACACTCGTTATTGTGAAAACGCCATTAAACTTAGTGAGAATGCAGATATTGTAGTACACGAATCTACATTTGATCACTCGACTAGTAATTTGGCAGCAAGTTATGGACATTCTACCAACATGGATGCAGCAAATGTTGCACTCAATGCAGGAGCTAAAAACTTATTGTTAAACCATTTAAGTGCTCGCTTCTTTCCTCAGGATATTGAGATGATGTTAAAAGAGGCAAAAAAAATAATGCCAAATACGTTTATGGTAACAGACTTTGATGAGTTTAAGTGGATACACGAAAAACTGGAAAGAATCTAAAAAAATGGACTAGGAGAATTTTTTCCTGGTCCATTTAAAATATTAGGGGGTATTCATTTTTTCGGAAAAAATCAGACTGATGCAAGCGTTAAACGGAAGGAAAGAACCATGCAAAGTTACGCAACACATCAGTCTGAAAAAAAGGAGGATTCAACCACAAGCTAATAATGCTTTGATTGCACCATATCATAGCAATTATAGCTTGGATTGTATCATATGCTCAATAATACGCAATAATTGTGTGAAAGCCTTGAAAAAGTCAAAGCCGATTTAAATGGGAATTAAGTCATCTTACTCAGCCTAGAGATGACAACTTATTTAACACAAGAAGTCTTAACGGTATCAATGTCAATTGCCTTTTTGAAAAATTCAGCAATCAATTCACATGTCTCTTTCGTTTCTTCTTCAAAAAATTCCATCTTACTAAAATAACTATGGATAAGTCCTGGCAATACAATATGTTTTGCTTCAACCCCAGCTTCACGAAGACGAGTTACATAAGCAATTCCTTCATCTAACAAAACGTCATATTCGGCAGCAACCAAAATTGTTTGTGGGATATGTGACAAATCGTTTGCTAGCAATGGTGAAACAGATGAATTACTTTGAATATTTGCATCACCAATATATTGTTTGGTAAACCAAATCATGCCTTCACGATCTAGACCATATCCTTCTCCATATTTTTCATAGGATGAAGTATTAAAACATGTATTTGTAACGGGATAAATAAGCGCCTGTCCCAAAATTTCAGGGCCATTTTTATCAACTGACCATTGAGAAATAACAGCAGCAATATTCCCACCTGCACTATCACCAGCAACAAAGAGTTTTGTAGGATCACCTTGTAAAGAAGCAGCATTCTCTGCAACCCAAAGAAGAGCATCATAGCTATCTTGAACAGGAATAGGGAATGGATGCTCAGGAGCAAGACGATAGTCTACAGATACGACAATTGACTTTGTTGAACTTGTTAGGTAGCGACAACCTCCATCAGCATAATCGGGGCTACCGAAAACCCAGCCTCCACCATGGTAGTAGATAATAATTGGAAATGGACCAACTCCTATAGGTGTATAAACTCTAACTAAAATTTCTGCGCCATCGGAAACTTTAATAAGTCGATCTTCAACGGATGCAATCCCCTCAACCGATACTTGATGAATAGGAGAAGCTGCTCTTTCAGCTCGAGCCTCTTCTGGTGTCTGTTCGTAATATTGAATACCTTTATGAGCTTCAATATAAGCTAATGATCCTTCTTTTAATGGCATAAGAACACGTCCCTTCAAATTAACTATTAAAGCCATTATACCATAAAATTAATTAAACCTATAGAATAACTATGTTTTAAAAACAAAAAAGTAAAATAAAGAATAATATGTGTATGAAGTAGAAGAAAAAGGGATTTTATGATGGGCTTCCCCCATAAAAACCCCTGAATTTATTAGGTGTTAAAATAAAAAATGAACAAATAGCTAATCAAAAAAATAGAGCTAAACTTCAATTTCAACTTCAGATAAGGTAGCAATATCAGTTGACCCAAAGATGAGCATGAACAATAAAACAATTAAAATAATTGCATTTGTAAAACCCGTTCCGTTAAATGTTGAGCCATTCCCATATTTTTTTTCTTTTGATTTACTCATAATTATCACCTTTTCTCATTTTATCTTGGATTGCTTCAAACACTTCTTGGATAGTTAAATCACCATTTTCATCAAGAAAATCACTCAATGCATTTGACTTTTTCTTTTTATTGGATTGAAATTTACCAATTAAAGTAACGGTAATAATGGGAGAATCTCGAAATAATTGCACAGCATCTACTTTTATTTTTCCTGATAATAAAAGTGCAGCTGCGACGATATCTAAGTGTTTTCCTTTTGTTAAATCTTTCAATGTGTAATCAGAAATCGATCGGTGTTTTTTGAATTTTTGAGAGGCATCATTTTTTGAATAATAGTCCGATTGATTTTTGTGGTTACGATAATTGTTAGAGTTATCATACATTCAAGAAAACACCTCCTCAAACTAATTTATGCATATTACAGTGTCATGTGATTGGGTCTATTGGTATCGAGGTAGATTCTTTTAATTAAAATATTTTAATTGCGTTTTTAAATAATGATTTCTATTTCGGATAAATTGTGTGATCATCTCTGGTTCATAGTCGAAGATTTCAATATTATTATTGATATAAGGGTCACGAAGATAATGAGGACGAACAAGTTGATGAAGTGACATGATTTTATCCTCTAAATAGTTGACAGTATATTTCGTTTCGAGGACTTCTTCTAATTTTTCTTTATACATTTTTCTGAATTTGTGGCTATCTAATAGCCGATCTTTTAGTAAATTACCGGGTCTTCCGTCGATTGGTACATATTTATGATCCATAATTCCGCCACTAATTTTCCTTCCCCATGTTGCATCATAATCCCATGGCATAATTTCAAACAATCCAGTTTCACTATTGCGGTAAATTGAATAATTATGATTAAAACCATCGTTATTCATTGTACAAACGGCACCCACAAGCCAACTGAAGTATTTATCTAAATCTAAATAATTTCCAATACGATAAGAAAAGTCTATGGAATCGGATTTATTGATCACCGTTATAAAGTCAATCAGATTTTGATCGTCGGATAATAATCCATGTACACGCTGTAGGCCAGAGAGGAGGGATCTTTTTCGTCTACCTTCTCGATCAAAAGCAAAATTTGCATCATTATTGGTCGCATAATAGATAGGTCCAGAGGGCAGACCTCTCTTTTTCAAAAAAAGATCATCAACAGATTCAAGTTGTAAATAGATCCCTCTAAATGTTTCATTTCTAAAAAAATTAATATGCTTGGTATCAGGAGCGAGCACTCCTAAATCTTGAAAAAAGTCAAGGGAGAGCTTGTTTCGAATAATGGAAGGATCCTTGTACTCTGCATTAAGATGAATAGCATGTGCTTCCAAAATATTATTTGAATTTTGGAAGTGAACAATATAAGATCTTTTTCGGAATTTTCTAGTATATGCACCTCGATAGCCAAGTCGAATTTTGTAGTCGATCCCGTCAATGTTTAATTTGGAAGGAGCCGCATAATCATTTATCAAGTTTTCTCTTAAAATATTCAACTCATCTTCGTCAATCGTTAATATATATGAAGGTACACTTTTAGACATATATATTCACCTCCCTTTTCAAATGTAAATAAGTAAATTTAACAAAAGCTTTCCTTAATCGATTAATTGACCAAGGAAAGCTCTATATGCTTTCATCATAATGTCTTGTAAGTTGGAACTTTAACTTTATAAATAAGAGCATCAATACAACGCAAAATAATAGCTGATACTATAATATTCATGTGCATTACTTTTGGTTAGATTTCTGACGTATTATGTAGTTTGATTTTCATGAAATATTCATAGTTATAGTTTTTTTGGACAAGTTAAGTGCAAGAAAAATTATTGAGGTGATGATCATGATTATTGAAAGGTCGCCTGAGTGGGAAGAAAGTTTTAAAGAAAGATTAGAACAACAAGATAATTGGGATAACTGGGCGCTATATAAGATGACTTACGAAGTAGAGAAAGCCAATTTAATCACGGAATTTACAGGACTTCAATCACCAAAATATTTACCGAACTTAACACCACTTGCTCATCAACTTGATGTAGCACAAACAGTTATAGAAAAGATGAATGGCAAAGCTATTTTAGCTGATGAAGTGGGATTAGGGAAAACCATTGAGGCTGGTTTAATCTTGAAAGAGTATCTAATTAGAGGTCAGGTGAAAAAAGCATTGATCTTGGCACCTGCTTCTCTTATCAACCAATGGGCAGATGAACTGAACAACAAATTTAATATTCCAGCCATTCCGTATAAAAAGAAATCTTCAATCGAATATATTGATATTGTAGTGATGAGTATGGATACCGCAAAGAAGAGTCCCCACAAAGAACAAATCTATGAACAAAATTATGACATGATTATCATAGATGAGGCCCACAAACTAAAAAACCACAAAACCAAGATTTATGAGTTTGTTCAAAGTTTAAAGAAAAAGTTTTGCTTGTTATTAACGGCAACACCCATTCAGAATGATGTGTTTGAATTATTTTATCTTATTTCTTTACTTAAACCGGGTCATTTAGGGAATTTTGAAGTGTTCCAGGAAGCCTTTTCAGCGAGTAAACATGATCTTGATAATGACGAGTTTTTAAAGGAACTGGTCAATCAAGTAATGGTGAGAAATAGAAGACAGGATACAGGGATAGAGTGGTCAAATAGGAAGGTTCAAAACATCTCCATCCAGTTTACAGAAAAGGAAAGAGAAGTATACGATATGATCCTGCAACTGAAGGATGTATCTCCTGTATTTTCTGGTTCGTTTTCAATGATTACTTTACAAAAAGAAATGTGCAGTAGTAAAGAAGCGACTTGTTTGACGTTAGAGAATATGATTCAAAACAGTAATGATGAAGAAGGACTTGAATTTGTCCATAAACTAATGGAAAAATTAATGTCTTTAGAGATTAATTCGAAAGCGGAAAAAACGTACGAAATTATTTCAGAAGCAAATGATAAAGTTATTATATTTACTGAATATCGTGCAAGTCAAATTTATCTACAATGGTTTTTGCACACAAAAGGTATTAAAAGCGTGCTCTTTAACGGAAAATTCAATAAAAGTAAAAGAGATTATATGAAGCATCTTTTTAAAGAACAAGCACAAGTCTTAATCGCTACCGAAGCGGGTGGGGAAGGGATCAATCTTCAATTCTGTCATCATGTGATTAACTATGATTTACCTTGGAATCCGATGAAATTAGAACAACGAATAGGACGCGTTCATAGGCTTGGTCAAGAACATGATGTACAGATTTATAACCTTGCTATTGCTAATACAATCGAACAAAATATTTTAGATTTATTGCAAACTAAAATCGATGTCTTTGAAAAAGTGGTAGGGGAATTAGATGAAATATTAGCATTCAAGAAGTCGATATAGGAAACTTCAGATGGAGGTCAGATATGTTTCCACAACAAGTTCACGAGTATATGAAAACATTTTTTCAAGAAACTAACTGTCAAATCATCGAAGAAGACGAACATTATTTAACCGTTCAACTGACGATAGATATGGATAAAAGAATTATGAATCGACCTTATTACTGGAAGTACGTTGAAAGTACGAATGGCGTTCCCGCACCAAGCCAGCTTACTTTAATAACAGATCAAAATCATGTAAGTAGCGAACTTAGAGGAGAAATTGTCCATTTTGGCTCTTATCGTTTAAACCAACTATTTAAAGCAACCAAAGAGTTAGGCAAATATGTTCAAATGTTTGAAAATACGGATTCTTTTGAAGGACAAACAATCTTAACGCCATATTTAGGCGTCAATTATAAAGTTTCCTATTTGTGTGATAAAACAAGAGAACATCTCTATTCTCTAGGGGTTAACTTAATGACAGGCAAAATCATTGATGATTTTCAAGATATAGTAACGCAAATCGATCTTGTCTCGGACTTACCAGATAATGCATTTCCTCTGCAATTTATTATCAAACCTTTACGTGGAATTGAACGATTGGATCTTGTCATCAACAATATTATCCAATTAGATGACCACACATGGGTAGAGGAAGCAGACAAAAGATGGAAAAGGGATCAAAGAGTATTAGACTATTTCTATAAGGATATAGATGAAAAACCAGAATGCTACGAAATCGAGGCAAAAGCCCTCGAAGAAAGATACAACGCCAAAATCAAAATTGAAATCATCAACGGTGGGTTGTTTTACTTGAGATGATAAAAGAAGCGTGAGTCGTGATAAAGAGTTCATACCTTTCTATTCAAGACCTTAATAATGTACTACTAGACCATTCTCGCTCAAGCTTCCGACCGATGTCTTAATATGCAAAAATATCTTACAATAATGCTCCAACAGAAGGAAAAGGGTAATACATTTACTGATACTAATTTTAAATCAATTATTACTTAGAAAGAGAGCGTATTTTTTGAACAAAAAGCTTTATTGTGATAATAATAGTTGAGAGGTAGCTAAATTATAAATGTTAGTACGTCAGTAATTGTAAAAGGAGATGCTTATTTTGGCACAATCACTAAAAGGTAAAATAGCTTATGTAACTGGAGCTGGACGAGGAATCGGTAAAGCAGTTGCAGTAGCTTTAGCAAAAGAGGGCGTAAATGTAGGTCTATTTGCAAGAACTGAAGAATCATTAAAAAGTGTAAAAGCAGAAATTGAAGCACTAGGTGTTAAAGCTGCTTACGCAACAGTAGATGTTTCATCACTTGAAGAAGTACAACAAGCAATTGAAAAAGTAACAAAAGAATTAGGTAAAGCTGATATTCTTATCAACAATGCGGGTATCGGTGGATTTGCTACTCTTTTAGATATGGATCCAGTACAATGGAAAAAAACTATCGATGTAAATCTTATGGGAACATATTATGTAACTCGTACAGTTCTTCCACAATTAATCGAAAAAAATGGTGGAGATATTATCAATATTTCTTCAACAAACGGTCTAAACGGTGCAGCAACTTCAAGTGCATATAGTGCATCTAAATTCGGTGTTATTGGTTTAACTGAATCATTAGCACAAGAAGTACGCAGAAACAACATCCGTGTTACTTCTCTAACTCCAAGTACAGTAGCAACAGATCTTGCACTAAATACAAACTTAATTGCAGAAAATAATGATCAAAAATATATCCAACCTGAAGATATCGCAGAAGTTATTGTTTCTCAATTAAAACTTAACCAACGTATCTATGTAAAAACTGCAAGTCTTTTAGCAACAAACCCATTCTAATGAATAAATCATAATCACTAAAGCACTTAGATGGATATTAACATCTAAGTGCTTTTTACTTTTTATCTTACTCATGCATTAGCTCCTTTAACTCTTCAATCTGCACTTTATACGATAAACAAAAAATATTTTTCATCATTTAAAGAATAAAACTAAAAATTGTTGGCTAAAGTATATAAAATATTAGTACTTTTCAAAAATAAAGGAGAATTATCAACTTGAAGCTTATATTAGATTTATTTGTTTCTATATTTATAGGATACCATGTCTATAAATTTATCCAACTTTTGTTCAAGATGAAGAAAGAGGTTTTGTTTCCTAAAATAGATGAAGAGTCTACAACTATTCAAAAATATCCCCAAAAACCAATAAATCTACCATCCTACTCAAAACAAAAATTAGAGATTATCATTTATTCTTTAGTGCTTTTGGCGGTGATTAGCATCCTTATTTGGGTAGTCTTTTATGTAGAATTAGATGGAGCGCTTTATCTTTTATTATTACTTCCTTTAGCAAATTCACATAATTTATTTAACTTATTTGCGATTGTTGAAGACGGCGTGTTGAGTGGAAGTCGTTTTATAGCATGGAAAAATATAAATTCATTTCATTTTGTCCCAATCGATATTAATCATAAGTATTATGGATTTTCTAAAGAAGTAAATAATGGTTATGAATTGATTTTAAAGGAAAGTCTTTTTACCGTAAGTTGTATTGTAACTTCTGAAGAATCTAAAGAAACATTAACACAAATTTTTTATGAATATGGATTAAAACAAGAACAAGATCCATTCTTTAAAGTTTCTTGAAATGGGCCCCTGTTAAAGCTCGAAAACTTAACTCGTTCGTTATCAAAAACGGAATTCCACGCATATTATCTGAAAAATTTGTAATACTATCCCTAAATTATTTATTTAATTGTCAGAAGGGAAAGTGACAAATTTGGCGAAGCATTCAGATATAAGTTGGAAAAAAGATCATCCTTGCACTTTATCAAGTAACTCAGTTGAAAAGGCGCTGCGTATGGTGCAATCAGCGAGGTCACACTATGAAGAAATTGCAGTTGAACATATTTTCGATCAAATATCACATGCAGAAAAGGCTATTCAAACTGCAGAAGAATTTGGAGAGCATTTAGATATAGTTGAGCAAAATAAAAAACAACTTAAACAAGTAAAGCAACAATTAAGTGAATTTCAAAAAGAATAAGATTTCCCCCCGTTGGTTAAAAACTTACGGGGGTATTTTTAACAATAACCAAGCGTTATCTTTTCATGCTAAATGTTCTGAAAAAATTATTTAACACCAAACGATTATTTTATATGGAGTAGTTTGTGCAGGAATACTTCTCGTAGTAGGTCCGTATGTCACAATAAGATTTCGATTTCCTGGAAAACTCGAAAATGTTTGCCCATTTGTTAACATAATGGGTGTATTAGCTGTAAGATTCAGTTTTAATTGACCGTCACTGCTGACCAATTGACCGTTGAAAAAATCAACTTTGACATTTTGATAACTGTGTTCTTTTACAATAATAAGCGCTTGATACTGCGGAGGAAATATCAATGGTGCTGGCGCATCTCCATCATAATATCCAGTAATCACATCTCCAACATTTACAATTTCATAATTCGAAAAATAAGTAGTAGGTGACACGATGAAATTTACAATGTTACCTAACTCATCCTGAACGGACATTATCTTAAAACAACCTTCTCCATTTTGACCACTTGCAAAATCATTTATCTGCGAGACTGTCCCACGAAAATTTTTGAAATTTACCATAGCCATTCCTTTCTGTAAAAGAGTTTAAATCTATAGTTGTAATTTAGTCTATGTAAAATGATTACAGAAGTGCTTATTATGCATAAAACGATACTTAAAAAAGAATTTTGTAGAAGGTCGTAATTATAATAAATATGATGCAAGTTTATAAAACAGTTAGCAGGCCTTAAATACTATCTAAACAGTTCTTCTAAAGATATATAGAATTACGGAAAATTACATTATATCCATCTAATATGAAATTTTTATACAATAGAAGAAACTAGGATATCTTATAAGTATGATATATATATAAGATATTTTATTTTATAAATAATTGTGATACACTATGGACAGGTTGTAAATGATACAGAAAAGGTGTATGACAAGGTGCGCTTTGCTTATTTTCATGTATTAGCGCTTCCCCCCCCCCACTTTTCTGCAAATATACAGAATAAGGAAGGTAAACATGAGCAGTCAAACTAAAACAGACGTTATCTTAATTGGTGCCGGAATCATGAGTGCGACTTTGGGAACACTCCTAAAAGAATTAGTACCAGAATGGAACATTAAAGTGTTTGAAAAACTTGACAAACCAGGTGAAGAAAGTTCTAACGAATGGAACAATGCGGGAACTGGACACTCTGCACTTTGCGAACTTAACTATACTCCTGAAAGACCAGATGGCACAATCGATACTAAAAAAGCGATTAATGTCAATGAACAATTCCAAGTTTCAAGACAATTTTGGTCTCATTTAGTAAACAAAAAATTAATCAAAGATCCACAAAAATTTATCATGCCTATTCCTCATATGAGTTTGGTGCAAGGTGAAAAAAATGTCGAATTCTTAAAAAAACGTTTTGAAGCGCTTTCAAAAATTCCTTTGTTCCAAGGAATGGAATTCTCTGATGATAAAGAAACATTGAAAAAATGGATTCCACTTATTATGGATGGACGTACATCAGATACTCCGATTGCAGCTACTAAAATTGAATCTGGTTCAGATGTTAACTTTGGTAATTTAACACGTATGTTATTTGACCACCTACAAAGACAAGGTGTAGAAGTTAACTACAATCATACTGTTGAAAACATCAAACGTACAAGCGATGGTTCATGGGAAGTAAAAGTTAAAAGTGCTGATGGTAAATTACAATATAATACAGCGAAATTCCTATTTATCGGTGCTGGCGGCGGAAGTCTACCATTACTTCAAAAAACAGGTATTCCAGAAAGCAAACATGTCGGTGGATTCCCTGTAAGTGGTCTATTCTTAGTATGTAACAACCAAGAAGTTATTGATCAACACCATGCAAAAGTATATGGTAAAGCAGCAGTTGGTGCACCACCAATGTCTGTACCTCACCTTGATACTCGTTACATTGATGGTAAAAAATCATTATTATTCGGACCATTCGCTGGTTTCTCTCCTAAGTTCTTAAAAACAGGTTCTAACATGGACTTATTAGGTTCTGTAAAACCAAACAATGTTTTCACTATGCTAGCAGCAGGTGCTAAAAACTTAGATTTAACAAAATACTTAGTTCAACAATTGATGCTATCTAAAGATCAACGTATTGAAGAACTACGCGACTTCATTCCAAACGCTAAAGGCGAAGATTGGGATATCGTTGTAGCTGGTCAACGTGTACAAGTTATCAAAGATACTGAAGCTGGTGGTAAAGGTACTCTACAATTTGGTACTGAAGTAATCACTGGTGCTGATGGTTCAGTTGCTGCATTACTAGGCGCATCTCCAGGTGCTTCTACAGCTGTTAAAGTAATGCTTGACGTAATCACTAAATGTTTCCCTCAATATATGAAAGAATGGGAACCAAAGATTAAAGAAATGATTCCATCATATGGTACAAAACTTGTTGAAAACCCAGAATTATTCAACAAACTACATGCCGAAACTTCAAAAGCACTTGGTTTAAAATAAGTAAATAAAGTGACAAAAAGGACCTTTAATCATCATGATTAAAGGTCTTTTT
>NZ_QWUA01000010.1 GCF_003576525.1 Rummeliibacillus sp. POC4
AGTTCTTGCACCTAATGCTAAAATCCATTTAAAAAGGCCTATAGGTCAAATTGATCCTACAAGCCCTGTTATTGTTATGTTAACTGTTAAATTGAGATGCTGTATATATTAATACCACAGCGATAACTATTGGTACGACAATAAGCATCAACAATCTCCATATTTTATAATACAATCCTGAAAGATTGCTTCCTTGTAGAAACTCATTTTTCACTAAATTTTTATCCACCTTATGGATGATAAAAATAGCGATTAATAAATTCCCCAATGGTAACAGAATATTACTTACTAAATAATCTGTCGCATCAAAAATACTCTTTCCGAATATCGTCATATCACTCAAAGAACTTGAAGATAATGCTGCTGGAATTGATGCAAGAAAAACAATTACACCAATACTCCATGCGATTTTCCGTCTAGCATTTGGCCATTTTTCTACCAATGCCGCTACAATAATTTCATATAAACTAAAAGATGAAGTTAATGTTGCGAAAAGGAAAAGCAATAAAAAGATTGCAAAGAATAACTCACCGAACGGTAACTTTCCAAATACAGCAGGTAAAATCATAAACAATAATGGTGGTCCTGCTTCCGGTTTAAAGTCAAACGCAAAAACTGCTGGGAATATAGCTAATCCTGCAAGTAATGATACGAAAATATTCATAATCACAACAGAACCCGCTGAATACGGTAAACTTTCATCTTTTTTTAAATAAGAACTATACGTAACCATACAAGAAAAACCAACAGCTAATGCAAAGAACGATTGTCCTAATGCATATAAAATGGATTCACCTGTAATTTTAGAAAAGTCTGGTGACAAGAAAAATTTAACACCTTCCATTGCCCCATCTAACGTTAAGGAACGAACTACTAAAATGATAAAGAAGATAAATAATAGTGGCATCATTACTTTATTTGCTTTTTCGATACCATTTTGAACACCTAAACTAATAACTAATACGTTGAAAAGTGTAAAGAATAACAATCCTACAATTGTAATCCATGGATTTCCTGTAACCATTCCAAACAATTCAGCTGGATCATGTCCTGATTGAATAACATTCCCCAGTAATGCCTTACCAGTATAAACAGAGATCCAACCACCTACAACGCTATAAAATGATAGTAATAAAAAACAACCTATAACACCTAATTTACCGATCCATGTCCATAACGATTTCGGCGCTAAGGCTTTATATGCACTAACAGCTTCCCGATTCGTACCACGGCCTATGATAAATTCCGAGATTAACATCGGTAAACCGATTAATATCGTAAAACATACAAATAATAAGAAAAACGCACCGCCACCACTTTGCCCTGTTACATAAGGCAATTTCCAGATGGCTCCTAGTCCAATCGCTGCTCCCGCGGACGACAAAATAAAACCTAATTTTGTTGACCACTGATTATTATTCTTGTTCAAAAAAAATTCCTCCGATTCTCTACTCAGCTCATCTCATCAATTCCAAACGATTGAAGAGTTCTTTTACGATATATATTTTAACATGAATTTATACTTATTTTGCATAAAAATTTAAGTCATTTAATAGGATTTAGAGTAGATCAAATGAGTTAGTTAATTAATAGGTTTAATTTTCATTTAACTTGAATAATCTAAAAAAACTCGTTATGAATATTCATAACGAGCGATTTTAGAAAAATCTTGGAAAACCATAATTTTATGGATTGAATACCTATTCTTTTAAATAAATCAAATTTTATGCATGGAGTTTATTTTTTTTTACATTTTCAGACCAATCTAACTCATCTAAGAAATGTAATGTATCTGCAAATACTTTTTCACGTTCTTTGCCAAGAGTAATAATGTGGCCAGAATTATGATACCAAATAAGCTCTTTGGCGTCTGTTTCAACAGTTTCATATATATATGGAGCACTTTCTCGATAGATAGAATCATCGAGTTCTCCTTGTAAAACAAGTGTTGGTGCATGAATTTCTTCGATTTCTTCAGAAGTATGTTGTATCATTTTTTGAACTTCTACAATTGCTTCACGTGGTAATTCTTTTAATGCTTCTAATTCTTCAGCAATTTGTTGTTCATCTTTTCCTTCAAACTGTTTATAGACTTTAGCATAATTATATAAACGTTCGAATAATCCTTCTTTTGTTCTTCTTTTAATAGGTGCGCACATCGCGACAACCCCTTTTACAGGGAACTCTGCACCTACTTTTAATGTAAAAACACCACCTAATGAAATTCCAACTACCGCTATTTCTTCATAACCTAAATCTTTTAAATGATGGTATCCTCTAGTAACATCTTCCCACCAATATTTTGCACCATATTTTAATATTTCTTCTGGACTTACACCATGTCCACGGTACATTGGCGCATGGCATGTATAACCTTGCTTATTTAAATATTGCCCTAATTTCTTGACGTCTTTTGTACTGCCTGTAAAACCATGTAGTAGTAAAATAGCTCGGTGATCTCCCTCTAATGTAAAAGGTTGCGGTGGTAATAGCTTCATTTTTTGAACTCCTTTTTATTTTGAGTACCCAATTTAGCATTTCCCTCTAGATAGATAATATAATTTGTCAAATAAAAAATTCAGAAATTTGAAATTTTATTTGCAGGTGCTCAATTTTTGTTCACATTTTATATTACATACAGACTAACACCTTTTACTTATAATGTACACTATATTATCTAATAAACTATTATGCATTTTTGTAATGATTATAATGACTAAAACGTTGTTATACTGGGCTTTTAGAAATTTTGGACTAAAACCCATTTTTTATTTTTAAAAGTAAATGATTTCAATTTCGTATCGTTAGTTTGTGATTATTCATATTAATAATGAGTCATTTTTCATAAGATTATTCACATTAAAAAATACGAATAATTTTTGAATTGTACGAGTAAATAATTCGTTATATCATTGCACTTATTTTAAGCATGCTGCTTCTACAAGGCTTATATACAAATAGATAGGAGCATTTCAATAATATAGTAGAAATATTAAAAGGATTTCTAATGTTCATATTTTTGATTATCCCTTGTCAATAGTTTCATGATTCTAACATACTTCTACGTAAACTATATCTGAATATTTTATTTTTAAAGTCAATAATTTTCACTATAACAGCACTTTCTGTTATATAATAGGTATAAGTAATTATATAGGAGGATACGCATGAAAGTTTTAACAACAAGATTAGTAAAAGAAGAAGCGAAAATTGTTTATCAAGAAACTGCTGGCTTAGCGATTATAACTATTCGACGTCCTCAAGCTAAAAATGCATTAACGGCAAAAATGTGGGATGAATTACGAAGAATCGCTTTAAAGGCATTAGAAAATCCCAAAAATAAAGTGTTAATCATCAGAGGATATGGACAACAATTTACTGCCGGTTCTGATATTAAAGAATTTAACTCGATTTCTTTAGAGAAAGCTGAAGAAGCATTTGTTCATATGGAAAAAACGATTTCTACGATTGAACGATTACCACTTCCAACAATCGCAGTGATCAATGGACCTGCAATGGGAGCTGGCCTTGAATTAGCACTTGCTTGTGATATTCGCATCGGTTCTGATAAAGCAAAACTAGGGATACCTGTTGGAAAATTAGGCATTACTTTAAACAATAAGTTTGCTGCACGTTTAGTCAATCTTATTGGTCCAAGTATGACAAAGGATTTAGTATTTACAGGAAAGACATTGAAAACAGAAGAAGCATATCGCGTTGGTATGTTGAATTATGTTACTTTAGAAAAGGACTTGGATCGTTATGCAATTAGACTTGGTAAATTAGTGGCTTCGATGTCCCCTGCTTCTGTTTTAGCAGTGAAAAAGTCCGTTCAAGAATGTATTGATTCTGCACCTGTACTTTGGAAAAAATCTACACCGTTTGTAGATGGAAATGATTTTCCTGAAGGCGTTCGTGCTTTTGTTGAAAAAAGAACACCACAATTTAAACGATTGTCTTAAATTCAATTCGCATATTTATAAAATCATCATTCTTCTATGCTAAAAAAAGAACCGGCAAAGAGTATAGTTCACACCTTTTACTCTTTATGTCGGTTCTTTATTTTATCCATAATGGACTGAAATAATGGTTAAGTTAATGGTTTGTAGTTCTAATTCAAACGCCTGATCAAAGGCTTGAAACACTTTTTGTTGCAATTCTTTCAATTGAAGCGCTCGATTTAAATGTATAGGGCCTTGTAGAGCTATGCTAATGGATGTAGTGGGTACAGGTAATAATTCAAACTGTACTTTTAAAACTTTATGAACGATTTCTTCCATTTCACAAGACTCTTGTATAGCTCGTACAAAAGTTTCTTTATCTACATGACCGGTGGCTTGATGAAAGTCTGGTTGAACAATAGTCGTTTCACCAATTTTGACTCGTTTTTGCGAAAAGATTTCAAAACCCCTTTGAATAATTCGTTTTACTAGGTTTTGTTCAACCTCTATAACGGGTATAGGCATAATATGCTTACCTTCCGTTTTACGAATAAACTTTGCTAATTTCATCTCGCCAGTAGATTTTAAATCTTCAATATGATAATAATGCTGGATTTCCCCAAAAGCCAATCTCTGTGCAATTTTATGAGTCATTCTATCAGATGTACCTAATAGTAAAAGTTTATCAAGTTGCTCGTTTTTAATAGCATCTTGTACCTCTTTCAGATGATCATCATCTGAAAAAATAGCCCTCTTCACTGCTCTAAGTGAACTTTTTTCAAATTTAGCTGATATACCTGCTATCTTCTTACCATTTACGATAAAAAGTCCATCATCAATAATGCCAGCTATGTCATGATCATGCGCAAACGACAACGCAGCTGTACTCTTTCCTGTTCCACTTGGACCACTTAACGAGTATATTTCCAAGGTGTAATCACCTACCCTTATGTATGTAAAAAATTTCTGATTAAAATCACTGTCTTTCTATCAGTCTATACGGTTCTTATTTTTGTTGCAAATTATAGTGTTTTAAAGTTCTCATTCTCAACATAGCTCAACTCATACCTCAACAACCTATCATCAAAAATGAATGGGTAATAATTACAGAAAAAGTAGAGATTATTAAATTTAAGTATATAATTTATATATAGGTTTGTTAGATACATAATAGATAAATCTACAGGAAAAGAACTTAGGAGGTTTCACAAATGAATAGTAAAAATTTGCGTAAAGGTTTAGCTCTTATCTTAATACCTGTAGCATCAGGGGCGATACTCTTGTCAGGTTGTACTCAAGAAGAAACAAAAACAAATAAAACAGCAGAGGTATCAAAAACAGAAAGCAAAATCAACATTTTCAATAAAGAGTCTTTTGACTCCGTTGAAGATATGAGAGAAGCATTTAAACTAGTAAACTTTAAATATGCTTCTGATCCTATTACATTCATCTTGAAAGAGTCGATCGCTTTGAATTGGGGTACGGAACCTACTGACGCAGAAATTAAAGCTTTTGCAAAGATATTAGAAAAAACGGAAGGTACTCAAGATTTATCTGATAAAGACATCTATGCATCCGTGAAAAAGCTACTTCAATTAAAATCTGGTACTGTACCATTCTTTAAAGAATATTACGGAGAGAAGTTTGACAACGTTAAAGTCAATAAGACCAATATCTATGGTTTAACGCTAAGTGGAAGTGAGGATGTTTTAAACGAAAAGACAGCACATAAAGCGAGTCAATTGTTACTAATGAAAGGCAAAACACTTGAGGAAAACATAAAAGCAGTTAAAAAGAGTCCATATGCAGATGATATCAATGTTGAGGAATACAATGCTATTACGATGAATGTAGCTTATTTAGAGTCAATTGAGCGTTTTCCTGAAGATTTAGATGCACTTTTAGATATGAAAGGGATAGGAGATATGTTTTTTCTAACTGAACCTCAAGATGAAGATGAAAATTATGTTCCGAATAACTTAGCATTTTTAATGACACATCAAACAACTCTTGATGATTCTTATTTAGATTTATTAAAAATTGCAACATTAATAAATAATGATATAGAACAACAAGGATTCCAAACTTTCTATAAGAACTTGATTGAACATCTTATAGATAATGGCGTAACAGTCGATAAAGAAACGAAAAAAATGATAGATAAAACGATAACTTTACTAGCCGATGGATATAAAGCAAAAGAAGGAGAAAGTGAACTAACTGAAGAGCTAAAATATGTCTCTGAATACGATTTTAATCAGTTACTAACTTTGTATTACACAACTGAAGATGCCTATACTCAAATAAGCGACCTACCAGTCTACAAAGAAAAAATCCAATAGTAGTGGTATCAAAATAAGGATATCTTATTAGACATAAAAGTATTTTAGTAACTCCCCCTATGAAAACTAAAAAAAAAACCGAAACGCTGTTATACCAACGTTTCGGTTATTTTCGTTATTTCAATTTAAAGCAGTCTTTATTTATACTTTGAATTGTTGCGTAAGTTCTTGTAAATCGACTGCTTTCTTACTTATTTCTTGAACAACACTAGACATTTCTTGTAGAGTTGCATTTTGTTCTTCGATTGATCCAGATATAGCATTTGTAGATTCAGCTGATTGAACAGATTGGTTAGATATATCCTCAACAGATGCTGTAACTTCTTCTGATGCTGCTGACAGTTGTACAGAAGTTGAAGTCACTTCTTCTAAACGATTTGTCATTTTATCCACTGAATCATAGATATGACCAAACGCATCTGTTGCATTTGTGATAATATAAACGCCTTCTTGAACATTCGTTAAGTTACTTGATACCGATTTTGCAACAATTTCTGTATCTTCTTGAATAGTACTAATCAGTTTGACAATTTGTTCTGCTGAATTTTTTGATCCTTCAGCTAATTTTCGTACTTCATCCGCAACGACAGCAAATCCTTTACCGTGCTCTCCTGCTCTTGCGGCTTCAATGGCTGCATTTAATGCCAAAAGATTCGTTTGTTCCGAAATATCTGTGATTGCTTTTGTCATTTTTTGAATTTCACTAGCTTGATTTTTTAACCGTGTGATTAATTCATTTGTTTGATTTGTTGTATCCGAAATAACTTGAATTTGTTCTTTAGCAACATTTAAAATTTTACCGCCATTTTCAGCAAGTTCAGAAGCTTGCTTTGCTTCTTGGAAAATAGATTGTGAACTTTCAGCTATCAATTGAACACCAGCAGAAGTTTCATGCATAGCTTTCGCTGCATCTTGAGCAATCTCTGCAGAATCCGTTGCTCCTTTAGAAGTTAGTTCAACACTATTTGATACTTCATCTGCAGCGTTTGAGATTTCTTCAGTAGAAGCTGACAATTCTTCGATTGAAGCTGATAATTGTTGTGAACTTTCCCCTATGCGATTAATAATCGTTTGTAAGTTCTTTTTCATTTCATTAAATGATGTTGCTAATGTGCCCAACTCATCTTTTGACTTAATATGAATATCTGGATGCGTTAAATCTCCGGATGCAATTTGTTTCGCACTTTCTACAACTTTCAATAATGGTTTTACAACAATTCTTTTAACACGTTTAATAAATAGAAGTGCCGTTAACATTCCGAAAATAGAAATGATAAACGAAATAACATTTGCAACTAATACATCATGACTAGCATCTGCTTTGGCAGCATCCAATTCTTTTTGTTGGAATTTTTCAATTGCATTAATGTTAATCATTAAGCTTTGATAAGCTGATTCAGCATTATTTAATTCTAGTATTGCATCTTCATCATTTCCCGAATTTTTATATTCTATTATTTTATCTACTGTTTCATTATAACTTGCCATTGTTGCACTCATTGATTTTGTATAATCTTTTAGGGTTTTTGAATTTTCACTTTTTTGAAGTTGATCAATGAGTTTTGTAATTTTATCTTGATAACCAACTAGTTTTTGAGAATTCGATGCACTATTCTCGATGATAAATCCTCTTAAATACAAACCTTCACTTGAGAGATTCGCTTTAATCTCACTAACATCTTTAATACTTTGTACATTTTCATTTATAACCCCGTTAAATGATTCTAAAACACTACTCATTCGATTATAGTTGACACATTCTAGAATCATTATGTACACAAATAATATGATAAAACCCATACTAATTTTCTTTTGCACAGACATAATTGAATACCCTCTCCCCAATATAGATTAAAAAATCAAAAAATTCCTTCGAGTTATAATATTAGAAAAATATTTCGGGAATCTAATGACACACTTCTATAATAGCATTATTATACCAGAAAATGTAATGAGATTATATTACTAAATAACTTGTTATTATCGATTATTTTCCATTAATAGACGAAACTACCTAGTATAATTGATATATACTAGGTAGTCACTGTTTTAATTTTTTGATATTTTATAAAAATTATCTTTCATCTACTTGAAATTCCATTTTTTAACTTTCTCAAGAAAAATAACCCTCAATATATTTCTTTTCAAGATATAACTTTACATAGCGAATACTTTCTTTAGAAAGATTACTTGTCCCTTCTCGGATTAAATCTCCATAAGGCACCCCATCGACCATGCGTATTACCCCTTCAAAAGGAATATTATTTTCTGCATCAAAACCTTGTATTTTGATAAAACAAGTAATTGTTCCATGAAATGAATAATCTACAATTATCACTTGATGGCTCATGCCTTTTGCCCATCCTTTTGTTGTTTTACTATTCGTTTTCGATAAGAATTAAGTTGCCATATCGTCAATAAAACAGCAATCCATAAAAAAGGCTCATTTGCATTAAAGCCTACTGAAGATACACCACCAAATAGTGGTAAAACTAAGATTAAGGCGACTAAGTATGTCATGACGACTACTTCTATATAAAAATGCACCATTTTACCATTACTAGCTGGTGAGAAAACACTAAACATTAACAGTCCAATGCCTACTACAATCCAAACCCAATTCGGCAGGAACCCCCAAATTTCCCACACTTTAAAGAAATCAAAACACATTAATAAAGTGGCACCTAAAATCCCACTCAATAACTTGATAGCATTCAATCCATAACACTCCTTTGCTATAAGTTTAGCATAGGAGCACTTATCGTACATTAGTTATAGTTACTTTTATTTCTAAATATGGTGTGCCTATTTTGACATACATAACTTCTTTAAATATAGAGCATGAATCAAATTCTTCCTACTGTATAAACAATCTAATATTCGACAACATTAGAGATATCACTACAGAAGACGATCACTATAGTAGAGCTTCCATCTGAGGGTTTGTAAGCTTTGTCATTGAAGTATTTTTCCCTACTGATGTTTTTGTTTCACTAGTGAGACCTTTACAGGCAGTGATTCGCAACGCTGGGTGCTCTTACTGCCACTGCCAGTTAATGCAAGATAAAAGGAGGATTTTCATAGCATGAATATTGCAGATCGTCTAATTATAATTGGATTTGCATGTATTGTAATTGTTATATTAGCAATTATATTTCTTATTTTGTACACACTTATATTTGATCGCAATCAAAAAAGACATGCGATTTTAAGAAATTATCCAATGCTAGGTCGGATTCGTTATTTTTTTGAAAAGATTGGTCCAGAAATGCGGCAGTATTGGTTTAATGGAGATTTAGAAGGAAAACCTTTTTCTAGAGTAGACTATGAGCATATCGTAAAAGGTGCAAAATATATGCGAGAAGTAGTCGCTTTTGGTTCGAAACGTGATTATGAAGAAGAAGGATTCTATGTTCGTAATGCTATGTTTCCGAAGTTATCAGAAGAACTGAAATACGATCCAGATGTTAGCGTTAAAACGAAAAGATATTTACTCTTAAAAGACCCCCTATTTACTCAAAGAGATGAGAAATGGTCAGTAGAAGAAACATCTGCTTATTTGTTGCATGATGATGATGCTATTACAATTGGACCAAATACTGAACATCCATTTGTCGTCAAAAGCCTTGTCGGTATGTCCGCAATGAGTTACGGTTCTCTCGGGGATCGGGCTGTGACTACATTATCAGAAGGACTAGCTTTAGCAAAAGGGACTTGGATGAATACTGGTGAAGGTGGATTATCTCCCTATCATTTAAAAGGTGGGGTGGATATCATTATGCAAATTGGCCCTGGCTTATTCGGCATTCGTGACAAAGATGGTGATGTCGATTGGGAAGAGCTAAAAAGGAAAAGCGAGATCCCACAAGTCAAAGCATTTGAAATAAAACTCGCTCAAGGTGCAAAAACCCGCGGTGGACATATTGACGGTGAAAAAGTTTCACCTGAAATTGCGGAAATAAGAAAAGTAGAGCCTTATAAATCCGTAGACAGTCCAAATCGTTTCCACCAATTTCATGATGTTAAAAGCATGGTATTATTTATCGAAAAGATTCGAAAAGTTACTGGCAAACCAGTTGGTATGAAGCTTGTTGTAGGTGGAAATGACAGCATTAAAGAATTAGCGAAGTACATGAAGGAATCTGGAAAAGGTCCTGATTTTATAACAGTTGATGGTGGTGAAGGTGGTACAGGTGCTTCCTATCAAGAACTAATCGATAGTGTTGGATTACCGATTAAGTCTGCTTTGCCTATTCTCCATACCACTTTAACGAAATATGGCGTTAGAGATCGCGTAAAGATTATTGCTTCCGGTAAATTATTTACACCAGACCGAATCGCTATTGCCATTGCAATGGGTGCAGATCTCGTCAATGTAGCAAGAGGCTTCATGATTACTATCGGATGTATTCAAGCGATGAAATGTAATTCTAATGCATGTCCAGTTGGTGTTACTACTACTGATCCTGACTTACAAAAAGCCCTTGTCATTGATGAAAAGAAATATAGAGTTGTCAATTACTTAATAACACTTCGAAAAGGCCTATTCCGATTAGGAGCTGCTGCTGGCTTGGATTCCCCCGTTCACTTCAAGCCTGAACATATCATGTTCAAGGATGATAGGGGTGTTATTATATCTTTAGATACGATTTTGAAGGATATTCAACGACAAATTAGTTAGGGAATGATGGATTAACTCTAAAAAAAAACCGATTTCCTAATGGAAATCGGTTTTTGATATGTTGCGGCTTAGTATGCTAAACCGTATAATGCTTTGATGTGTGATAAGTAACGGATGTTACTTGCTTCTTTCATCAATGATGCTGGTAAACCTTTAAGTTCAGTGTTATTTGCACCTACTGTTGCGACACCGTCTTTACGTCCTAGTGAAGCTAGAGTACCAGAGTTTACTGCACTAAATACTTTCATAGGTTGACCTTTAAGTTGAGCGAATAGGTTATAACCTGCAGTTTCACCCATTTGCCATGCAACTTGAGCTGTTGGTGCATATAATGGACGAGCACCTTCTTCAGGAATTAATACTGAAGAATCCCCAACTACAAATACGTCAGCGTGAGATGTAGATTGTAAGTATTCGTTGATTGTAGCTTTACCACGGTTTACTTCTAAACCAGATTCAGCAACTACAGGAAGTGCAGCGACGCCACCAGTCCAAACAAATGTATTTGCTTCGATTACTTGGCCGTCTTTAAGAGAGATTTTGTTACCATCTACAGCTGTTACAGGTAGACCTGTTAAGAATTCTACACCACGTTTTGAAAGTGATTCAGTTGCACGTTCGATAAGTGTATCTGGTAGAACTGGTAGAATTTTTGGACCAGCTTCTACTAATTTAACGTTAAATTCGTTGAAATCTACGCCGTATTTTGCTGCAACTTTTGGCATGTTGTCGATGATTTCACCAACAAGTTCAATACCTGTTAAACCGCCACCGCCGATTACAATTGTACCGTCTACAGGGTCTTTTGTTTCAGCATATGCTTTAATTTTTGACTCAATATGTGCATTGATATGATTAGCATCGTTAACAGATTTAAGTACCATACTGTTTTCTTCTAGTCCTGGGATACCAAAGTATCCAGTTTGGCTTCCTAGAGCTACTACAAGGACATCATAAGATAGAGATGATCCATCATCTAATTTAACAAATTTGTTATCTGGTGAGATTTCTGTAACTTTTGCAATTTTAAGATCAATTTCTTTCCCTTTGAAGATTTTTTCTAGAGGGAATGCTACAGCTTGTTCTTTAATAGTTCCACCAGCTAAACGGTGTAACTCAGTAATAATTTGGTGAGTTGGGAATTGGTTGACAACAGTAACTTCTGCATCTTCTTTTGTTGCATACTTGCGGAAAGTTAAAGCAGTTAATACACCACCGTAACCAGCGCCTAAAATGATGATTTTTTTTGACATAGTTAAGCCTCCATAATCAGTAATGATGTAATGACTATTTTAAATTTTTATGTTCTTCGTTCACTTGAAGAAAAGCATTCGCAAAACGGAATAATTGTTGTACTTGTGGTTCTTTTAGTAATCGAAGCATACCAAACAGACCAATTGTTTCAGTACTTTCTTCAGCGCGATCTTTTGCTTCAATTGCAGTAGCAGCTAAGTTTTTAGCTGAATTTACAACTGGAGTTGCAATTTCTCCTACAGCACCGACGATATCATTTTTTAACACTTCATCAGTTGATAATGATTGTGCTAAATCATAAATTTTAGTTAAAGTTGTCATCATTTCAGTTAACTTAGGTAGTTCGTTAACTAGAGCTGTAATAGATTCTTGTACCTCAGGTTTTAATAATTGATCCAATACATCAAGTTTTTCTTGGCTTACAGCTGGTTTTTCAGCTTGTAATTGATTAGTCACTTCTGACATATCCAATTCTCCTTTGCAATAACTTTTTACTTACTTCTTTTCAAATACACATAATCACAAGAAGCGATCTTTAACCGTCATCAGAAATACAATAGTTTGAAATTTTAATCTTGTTAGACTAAATTTATACGATATTGCACTTTTTTATAGTGTTTTTCGACAAAACCATTGCCCCTTCGACGATAAAACTTTTACTTCTATCCTATAATCAGTGGGTTAAAAACACTTTTATAGTCTACAAATGAATAATACACCTTTCTTTTGAGAGAATCCATTGTTTCTTGTGAAAAAATACACAAACATCTGAATAGATTAGTTTTCAAACATAGTCATTCGAATATTTGTTCGATTCCGTCAGTGATCACATTAAAATAAACTATAAATTTTCAATAAATATCATATCAAAAAAATAAATTATTTAATAGTATTTATGTGGAAAATGATTTACTAGACTTAAAGATTCTGAAGTAATTCTTCAATCACCGAAAGCCTGTAAATACTAGTTTCACCGATTCACTGAGCATATCATTTGCACACCTAATATTTCTGATTCTCTATTGTTATAATTCATTTAAAGGATGCAAATCGAATTATTTTAGCATAATTATCACTAGAATATCTAACAAATATAGTGTTGTCTTTTTCACGATTCTCTATTCTTTAAAATGGATTATTCGAAATATTTTATCCACCAATGTATAAAACGCATTGAGAAATAACAGTATAAAAGGCTGGATTTTGGATTCTCGCTTCTTCACTAATTTGAAGTTCCATTTGAAAAACGTCATCTACTAAAGATGCTTTCCATTTTGCAATCACTCTGTCATCTTCTTCAAAAGTGGACCAATCTTCCATTTCTTTATGTATTTTCATCACAAAGTCATTGTTAGTAATCACTAAATCAGGTATTAAACGTTGCCACCCATCATATCCAATTGTATATTTTTCTTTCGTTTTTTCATCTATAGCTTCGAAGTGGATCTTGCCCTTCCTAGAAATCTTTTTACATGTAAAAAGAGGCTGTTGATCCTTGTCGTATGCTTTATAAGTCAAGAAGTATTTATTTTCTAAAAGACGATCTAATGCTTGTTTCACACGATTACCATAATCTCTTTGACAAGTAAAAAGTGCTTGTTCTTGCTCATTACGAACTGTGAATGCTTGCGTATCGTTGATCGTATTTGGATGTGTATATAAATAGCGTTTCATAAGGAACTCCTATCACTGAAATCTTTTCTATTAAAAACTATATACATTATAGAAGGACAAGTCCATTTTTTTAACAACAAAAGAATATAGAACAAAAAATTTTAGATAATAAAAAATCCGAATCAAAATGTGAAATTCTATTTACAGTTTCACATTTGTTCGGATTTTCTTTTTAAGGGGTTTAACTTTTAATTAATATACCGTTGTAATATTTAGTTTTGTGTTCCGTTCCGGACGGCGCTTTCCGCGGGCTTGGCTTCAATCTCCTCGTCAAAAACCGTGTGCTCCTGCATCGCTTCGCTAGCTTCGTCGCAGGACATTGAATTGGCTTCCTCGAAATTACACCGCACGAAGAAAATGTGAAAACATTTTCGAGGATCGCCATCCTCCACTTCACACATACTATTCTATATGATAATCGTCAATGCAAAATCTTATTCTTTCAAAGAGAGACTCTAAATAAAATCAATTTTATTAAATACAATTGTTCTTATCTAGTAAGGTCTAAATTATTTTGTCCTATCCTCTTATATAATCTCGCTTAAGCGTGAACTAGTTGAATTTTGTTGGCAACACGATTTGTAAGAATGCTTGTTGCTTTTGGAAGAACGGCAGAAAAAATAGGATTTAGAACTGGGCCAGCAAGTCCTCCTGCTTTCACTTCTAAATGACCTGTCATTTCCGTTTTATTTTCATCGATTGCTTTATCTTCAAAATAGCCATTTCCTGAAAATTTGTCAGTTAGACCTGTTAAATTAAAGCTGATTTTGTTTGGTTCTTCCCAGCCTGTAATATCAATTTGTACTTTAACTTCTTTTTTAAGTACACCAACATTTCCTGAAAATGTCCATGTAGATTGTTGATCATTGATAATTTGATGTTCGCGATAACCAGGTACTAAAGTCGCCCATTTTTCCATGTTACTTACGAAATCCCATACTTCTTTTTGTGGTACTTTCACTTCTACCGAATGTGATGCAGTTGCCATTATTATTCACTACTTTCTCTTTAGATTGATGTTCTATTCATTATACTATCATACTATTTTTAAATAGTATTAATAAACAGACTAAATACTCAAATTAATTGCGAATTTGCCCATTACCTGAGATAAAATACTTACTAGAAGTTAGTGCTGGCAATCCCATTGGGCCTCTAGCATGGAGCTTTTGAGTACTAATACCTATTTCAGCCCCATAACCAAATTCAAAACCATCTGTAAAACGAGTGGATGCATTATGATAGACAGCTGCTGCATCTACTGCCGTTTGGAACTTACCAGCATTGTCGTTATTCTCCGTAATGATGGCTTCTGAATGTTTCGTTCCGTATTTATTGATATGATTAATAGCTTCGTCAACATTCTGTACTATTTTCGCACTAAGTGCTAATGCTAGATATTCTGTTCCCCAATCACTTTCTGTTGCTTGTTTAATAGAACGATTTACTTGTTGAATGGTTTCATCACCGTAAATGGTAATTTCGGCATTTAGTAAAGTATCTATTAGCTCTTCTCCATTTTGGGCAAACCAGTTTTTATGGATTAATAGGCTTTCAGCTGCGTTACAAACGGAAGGTCTTTGTGTTTTTGCATTGATGACAATGTCTTTAACCATTTGAAGGTCTGCTGTTTCATCGATAAAGATGTGACAGTTCCCTGCTCCTGTTTCAAGGACAGGTACGGTAGCTCTTGAAACTACTAGATCGATTAAATTCTTTCCTCCTCGAGGGATTAGTACATCGATATATTGTTTTAAATGGAAAAGTTCCTCCGCCGCTTCATGACTCGTATTTTCGATTAATTGAACTGCATTGATTGGTAAATTAGATTCACTTAACGCTTTATGGATAGAGGCTATCAATGCACGATTAGAATGAATGGCAGATGAGCTTCCGCGTAAAATCACCGCATTTCCTGTTTTTAATGCTAAAGTTGCTGCATCAATAGTTACGTTAGGTCGAGCTTCATAAATCATGCCGATGACACCAAGGGGAACGCGTCTTTTTTCGATATGTAAACCATTTTCTTTTTCGATTTCTTCCAACACTTCACCAACAGGATCAGCTAATCCAACGACTAATTGGATACCGTCAATCATTCCTTTGATACGATCTTCTGTCAATAAAATACGATCTAAAACAGAATTTGAAAGACCTTTTCCCCTTCCGAATACTATGTCTTTTTCGTTCTCTTTTATGATAAATTGTTGATCTTTTTGTAGTTGTTTTGCGATTAACTGTAGCGCTTGGTTTTTTTCTTCTGTTGATTTTTGGTTCATTTCAAAACTTGCTTGTTTTGCTAACTGACCTTTTTCAAAGACTTCTGACATGTAGATTCCTCCTTAACTTCGTACCCATCGATCTCGATGTATGACTTCGATTGATGGTCCATCTATTTCACTAGTCTTTTTCCCCATCGAATGTTCTAGTTGTTCTGAGGAATATAGGACTTCGCCTCTTCCGAGTAACCCACTGATTCCATAGACTTCAACAACATCCCCTGTAGAAAATTCGCCATCCATATCAATAACACCTGCTGGTAACAGACTTTTTCCATGTTGTAATAATGCTATTTCAGCGCCTTGATCAATCGTAATTCTTCCAGCAACTGCAGAAAATTTAGAAATCCATTGTTTTTGACTATTGAGAATAGGCAATTCTTCTTTTTCGATATATGTGCCATCTCCATCGCCATTTAAAATGGTCAATAGTTTATCTTCCCCTGTACCTTTACCTATAAAAACTTTAACGCCTAAATCATATGCTGTTTTGGCCGCTAATATTTTCGATTGCATGCCACCTGTACCAACTTTTGAACCCTCAGCAGTCGCAAAGCCTAACTGTTCATCTGTAATTTCGGTTAATCGATTAATACGAATTGCATCTGGATGTTTTTTCGGATTTGCATTATAAAGTCCGTTAATATCCGTTAAAATGATTAATTGATCTGCATGTACTAACCCACTTACTAAAGCTGATAACATGTCATTGTCACCAAATGTTAATTCTTTAATAGAGACTGTGTCATTTTCGTTGATAATTGGTAATACAGAACGTTCAAGCAATTCTGAAAGTGTTGCATATGCGTTTTTGTAACGATCTTTTTTCGAAAAGTCTGTTCTTGTCAATAAAATTTGAGCAGTGACAATGTTATAATCACTCAATTGTTCAGTATAAGATTGGACAAGCAGACTTTGTCCAACAGCTGCTGCAGCTTGCTTACCTTTAAGTGTAACGGGTCTTGAAGAATAACCTAGTTTTCGAAATCCGCAAGCAACTGCCCCTGAAGAAACAAGGATGACTTCGTGTCCTGCTTTTTTCAATTTTGCAATGGCTTTTATATGATCATGAAATTTTACTTGATCAATCTCTCCTTTTGCATTTGTCAGAGAGCTACTTCCTATTTTTACGACGATTCGTTTCTTTTCCATCGTATAATCCTCCTAATAAAAAAACCCTTTCCATCCTTAAAATAAGGACGAAAAGGGAACTCTTCGTGGTACCACCTTAGTTGAATATCTAAATCGATATTCCACTCATTCCTCATAACGCTTGAGACTGCGCCTAGTTTTGCTAGGAGCTATGAAGTAGGTTCTGTATGGTTTTGTTACAATGTCTTTCAGCCGGTGAACACTGCTCTCTATTACAAAAGTGACATACATACTAGTCTTCAATTCGCTTTATATTTACATATAAGGATGCATCAGATTATCTTGAAAGTCAATAAATTTAACTAATTTTCTTAAAGTGTTCGATATTTTTTCAATGACCAAATGTTTAACAGAATAAATATAAATGCAAAAGCTATTAACACAGACAAATCAATCCAAGTATCTTGTAGGTCATACCCTTTATACATAACTCCTGTTATTGCATCCGAAGCATAATACAATGGCATGATTCGTCCAATATTGATCAACCAATCAGCCATTCCATCCATTGGAAATAATCCTGTAAAAAAGATTTGTGGCACAATTACTAATGGTATAAATTGGACCATTTGAAATTCAGAGGATGCAAAACTAGAAAGTAAAATCCCAAGTGACAGTGCTACTAAAGCTACGCATAGGTTGATCAACAGTACATGCCAGATAGAACCTACTAAAGGCTTTTTCGAATAAAAAAAGGACAATCCACTAGAGGGATAGCCCTTTTTAATTCTTATGAATAAATACCCTTAAAGACTTAGTAGTTTTATTGATTGAGTTTTGACGGGTTTTCTTTATTAGTTGGCTTGCCTTTATTTTCGTTATCATTTTTTGCTTTAGCTTGATCATTCTGCCCAATTACATCTAAATCATCTGGACTCAGGTCGTAACCAGCACCATATTCTTCACGGTTTACTTTATTTTTCTTTTTGTTTTTCTTAGCCATAATGCTCACCTCCAAATATAGAATGCCTTCTATTTTCTTTTCTATACTTAGAGGAAATCATTAGAAAATTGGACAAGGGGTAAGTTCTATAAAGAACTTACCCCTTGGATTATTGTTAGCTAATTTATCAAATCTAATTTCAACCCGATCATCCGGGGAATATTACGAGAAAATTTCTTTCTTGCCGCGGTAAAATTCCACTGGAAAGCTTTCTAACTTAAGCAACGTAAACCCTACCTTCTTTTACGTCCTTGTGACCCCAAAGTCACGCCAGTGTGAATAAGTATGATTAAAAACAAATAGTAGAATGCCAATACCTTCTAAACTAGCTAATCAGCATATGTATTATTATCGCATATTCTAAGGGTTTTGTCTAGTAAGATGATTGAGTATACATAGTTCCTTAGTTCATGCTTATTTTAGTTGAGTTGAAATTTTTTTCTGAGTGATGCGAATCTTGGCCTGAGTGATGTACATTCTGCTTGGAGATGCAAATCAATAAAGACCTGCTTCTCCATCAGATTGAAATCGGATAAAGTTCACCTTTCAATGCAAAAGAAACCTTACCAGTTTCTTCAGAAATAACGATGACCATTGCATCACTTTTTTCCGATAAACCAATAGCTGCACGATGTCGTGTTCCTAGTTTTTGATCACCTACAAATAGGTTTGTAAGTGGAAGTACATTTGCTGCTGATTTTATTATATTTTGTTTCACTAATACAGCACCATCATGTAAAGGGTTTCCTGGATAAAAGATTGATTCCAACAAGGAATGTGTTAGTTCCGCGTTTATTGGAATGCCCGGTTGTATAAGTGAAGAGAGTGAGTCTTCCCGTTGGATAACGATTAATCCACCTTGTCTTTTTTTCGATAAATTTTGTGCACATCTAGATATTTCAGTATACTTTTCTGTAAATGGTGCTAAATAGCAGTTTAAATAGAAGGTACCTGCTTTCACTTCAATCTCACTAAATTTATCTTTTACACTTTCAAAATTTCCGAGAAGACAAAATTCATCTCCATTGTCCATTTCTTTTAAACTATTCTGTAGCACCGCAATGACTTGTTGAATATCGTCCCTTAACAATTTTTCCATCGGTGTAAAATCGCAATTACAATTATTCATGAGCAAGCATCTCCTTCAAGGTTTTTTCAACGGCTTTAATATCAGCCAAGAATAGTAAGACAAAAATAAAGGAATAATAATTCTAATCCTGTAGACAACTTTCTGCAATGTATCGACCATTACTAAAAGTTTGGCTTGAATAGAGATTATTATTCCTATAGCTTAGTTCCACATTTTCATGTCCTAATTAAAATCAAAAACCACTTTCCCCTGGTCTAATTTTAGTTTTGCGGAAAAGCTTGTGCCTTTTTTAGATTTAAATCCTTTCATCTCTTTTGTCACGCCATTTTGACAAAGATCTTTTACCTGATTTGGCGATAGTTTTTTACTTGCGATTGTTTTTGATACAGTAAATTTACAACCAGCTCGGTAATTTGAGCAACCGTAGAAGGATTTTCTTGCAACTATTTTGCCTTGGTGGCAAATCGGACATTCAACAATCGGTTCGTTAGATGGTGCAGATTCGATTGCAGCTTGAATGTTTGTTCCTGCAACTTTTTCTGGTGTAACTTGGATTAAATGATGTAGAAATTTCGAAACGCTACCTAAAAATGCTTCTTGAGAGCCATTGCCATTGCCGATTTTACGCAAATATGTTTCCCATTTTGCTGTCATTGAAGGGCTTGATAGTAGTGAACCTTCAATCGTTTCACAGAGCACTCTTCCTTTATCTGTAATGTTGACGATATTTTTCACGACTTCGATATAGCCATGTCTTTTAATCGTTTCAATAATGCCAGATCGTGTTGCTTCTGTTCCAAGACCTTCTACTTCTTTTAAAATATCGCTTTCTCCCTCGTCCTCGATGAGTTTTCCGCATGTTTTCATCATTTGCACGAGTTGCCCTTCGGTATAAGGTTTAGGAGGTTGTGTAGTTCCTTCATGAATATGAATATGAGATTCGACAATATCTTGAATTTGAACTGGCGGTAACAAAGGTTCTTCTTTCTTTTTTGTAGCAACCGGCCAAAGACCTTGGAACCCTTTATCTAATTCCACTTTACCTGTCGTTTTAAACTCAATACTTTTAACATCTGTCAAAATCGTTGTTTCTTCATATAAATAATCTCGATGGAACATGGCCATTGTATTTCGGACAATCTCGATATAGATGTTCCGCTCCATTGGTGGTAATCCCGCTATTTTTTGCTCAGACGGAATCGTTTTTGTTGGGATGATGGCATAGTGCTCTTCTACTTTTGAAGAATCTACATATCGTTTTTGTGGTCGAGCATTTGCAACCTCAAATGGTTGTCCAATTATTTTTTGATAGGCAGGAATTCGTTCGACTAAATAGCCAAATTCAGCATCGGTGATAAATTGACAATCAGAACGAGGATAAGATACTAATTTCTTTTCATACAATGATTGTACAATCTCTAATACTTTCGCCGGACTGTATTTCCAAATTTTATTAGCCTTTGCTTGTAACGTTGATAGTGAATGTAATTTTGGTGGTTTGATAGCTTTGCGAACTTTTTTTACATCTTTGATTGTTCCAGGTAGAGGCTCATCTTCTCTGATACCTGCCTGCATTAGAATCGCTTCTGCTTCCTCTCTTTTATCTTTTTTCACAGAAGCTTTCCCTTTATAAGGTCCTTTTTCAGCTAAAAAATCGCCTGTTAACTCATAGAAATTCGTTGGCTTAAAGTTTTCAATTTCCATATGTCGTTTATAAATCATATAAACTGTGGGAGATTGCACTCTTCCGATAGACATTGTTTCATTTAAACCTTTTTCTTTCAGTAACATGGTATAGAGACGACTTGCATTCATCCCTACCAACCAGTCACTAATCTGTCTAGTTTGTGCTTCTCTATATAGTAACAAGTCCTTCTGATTATCTCTTAAATTGGTAAAGCCTTTTCGGATTTCTTCTACTTCTAAGGAGTTAATCCATAATCGTTGAATTGGCTTATTTCGAACACCGGTCTGACGTAAAATGGAATAAAAGATATTCGAACCTTCCCGATCGACATCGCATGCGTTTATAAGTAAGTCGGCTTCTTTAAATAGTCTTTTCACTTCTTGAAATTGGTCCCATTTCCCTTTTGCTACACGAAATTCGTATTTTTCAGGAATCATCGGTAATTGGTTAAGTGACCATCTTTTCCATTCCGGTTTATAATCCGCAGGTTGTTTTAATTCAACTAAATGACCAATCCCCCAAGTAATCGTTGCACCTTGAGGAAATATAGCTGATGGTTGTAATTCTATGTAGTTTTTTGTTTTCTTCGCTACTTTAAATGCGTCCGCATATGCCTTTGCCTGAGATGGTTTTTCGGCAAGTATACATATCTTAGTCAAATTAGAGTCACTCCTTTGTTCCTTATATTATTGGATCGTATTCTTTTATGCTGTTAAAAAAGTCAATTCATATTATATTACTATTATAATTACTTTTAACGTTTAACATAAGGACAAATCTAAGAGCATGCTTTGAAAAAAATCAAAACATGCTCTTATTTATAATTTTTTGTTCTACTAGATTATTTCATTTTAACTAGGATGCTGTACCTTTTGCAAGGAATTATGAATTACTCGACTCTTGGGACCAATAAATAATAAAAACTCCACCTCCCTATATAAGGAGACGGAGCTTCTATAGTAAAAACATGATTGTTAAACTGTTACTTTATTTCGTATTAGTTGTTGTTCAATTCTTGTTTGAATATCTTCTTCAATTGTAAAGCCTTGCTTTGTTCGCTCGATTTGCTTATCTATAATAAACACACCATGTGAAATACTTGTAGCGCCTAATGCTGTTAATACTGGCTTTATTGCATAATCAATTGCTAATAAATGATGCGGTGTCCCCCCTACCGCGATTGGGATAATATGCTTTTCTTCGAATCCCTTTTGCGGAATAAGGTCTAAATATGTTTTTAAAATTCCTGAATAGGCTGCTTTATAGACGGGTGTTAATACGACGACTACATATGCCTGTTCTACTTTGGCATTTGCTTCTCTAATTGCTTCGCTTGCAAAATTTGCAGAGATTAAATCTTCTGTTGGTAATGCAAACACCTCAATCGCTTCTACTTCTTCCAAACTTTCTTGAATGTAATGTTGAATCGCATTTACACGTGATGTACGTGCATTCGCTCCATTAATAATAACCGTTTTTGTCATGATAAAATCCTCCTCTATGTTTCTGTTCTCCCGTAAATTGCTATACATTTCAAATCCAAAACTATACATTTCCACTATATACCACTTTCACATACAATTCCGCTAAAATAACTAGGGATTAAATTAAAATTATTGTGTGATTTTTTGTCGAGTATATGGATTTACTGGACGTTTCAAGCCAAGATTTTCACGTAATGTCGTGCCTTTATATTCGGTTTTAAATAATCCTCGACGTTGTAATTCCTAATCGAATATTTTTCTTGCCACACTTTTCACATCCTCTAACATAAAATAAAAGGCACCTTTATCAAAATTAGATAAAGGAGCCTCTAGTTGACTAGTGAGCTGTGAGCTTTAATATTCAATTATTGTTATTATAATAATTTAGGTTAATTATAATGTCAACCATTTTTATAAGGATTATCGGTTTTATTTTTAAAAATATTCTATAATTTCTGTAAATTAATCTTTAATGGATAAATTGTTTAGCATAAACTTCTTACGAATTAGAGCAATGCGCTGAAATAATTAGAAGCACTCTCGAATATATTGTTAATACTGTTAAAAACAGTACGAAATATGGATTTTGAAGAAGAGAAAATTAGGGGGGATTTTAATGTCCGTTTCGAAAATAAGTAAGGTTGAACAGATTTTAAAAGCGTCACATTTAAAAATTACCGAACAACGGTTAGCTATATTAAATTTTCTTCAAGATAACACGAGTCATCCTACTGCGAATGATATTTTAATTGCTTTGCAGACTTACTTTCCGTCTTTAACGTTGAAAGAAATTAATGAAAATCTGGAATTGTTTGTAGAAAAACAATTAATACGAAAAATATCCATCACCCCTAATCTCACAAGGTATGATGGAAATTTACAATCGCATTATCATGTCATCTGTACACATTGTCATAAAGCTACAGATTTCAATTACCCAAGCTTTATCGATATCGAAAGTATTGCTAGTCAAATTACAAAACATCAAGTATATACGCATGAACTGATGCTTTTTGGAATTTGTCAACAATGCAGCCATGCAGATTGCTTCTAATTATGCATGTGCTGCATGTCTATTTACAAGGGAAATTGTAATCCCACCAGCTGCAATGGTAAAAATCGAAAATAAAAAAGTACCTCCTGATATTAGTAATCCGCCTAATGAAATAACAAAAGAATCTATAAATAGAATAATCATCCCAACATTAATCCCAAATCGTTTACTTAAAAATAATGCTAATAGATCTGTCCCGCATGTACTAATATCAAATCGTAACATTAAGCCAGTACCTAAACCAACAAATATACCACCAATAATGGAGCTGTACAGTATGTCCAAATGTAATAGATATCTTAATGGCCTTAAATAATCGATGAAAAAGGATGAAATAAATAGCCCATGCAAGCTGTTGTAAAAATATTTTTTCTCTTTAAACCAGGCCACTATGAACATTGGTAAACTCAGAATAACAATCATTAATCCTATTTTTAAGTTAAATAAATAGTTCAAGATTAAAGATAAACCGATAAATCCACCATCTAATATTTTATTTGGAGCCAAAAATAAATTTATACCTAGAGATAGGAATATACTCCCTATTATAACCATTAATCCTTTCTTAAATAAAAACATAGTAGCCTCCTCGAGAACTGAACATGTATCTATGCTATGAGTATTTCTGAACAAAAATGATATACCGAGCTAAGCGAAGATAAAATAATTTAAAAAAACAATGCCATTCTGAAACTTTTCTATGGATTTTTCGTAAATTATGTATATTCATACGAAGGAGGAGTTAAAATGTCCTTGTTACATAAAGCATTAGCTAGTTTAGGTATTGGTGCAGCAACAGTTGATACAAAGTTAGAGAAGGCCGACTATACAGGTGGAGAGGTTATTCATGGTGAGGTTCAAATTCGTGGAGGAAATGTAGACCAACAAATTGATGAGAGGGCATCATGCAAATTGATCGAAAAGTACGCGGGTTAGGTAGTTTACTATCCGAAGCACTTGAGATGGACGAATCATTTGTACGTTTTACCATTCGAAAATCAGATGTACCTACTCTTCGTGGTACTTTGCAAAAATTGATAACTAAATATGTTTGATTCCCCCCTATACATCCATTAAATCAATCTTTTTTGAGATAATGGTGTAGCTTTAAAATAAAGTTTGAACAAAAAACACCTCGCAAATCCTTACTTTAAGATTAATAAGAAGCATCCATTTTGAAAAAAGATAATCAAAATGGATGCTTCTTTAGCTTTTTTAATATTGTTTTTTATTAAAAATTTTGATCAATTACTACAGCGTTACTCCATAAAAGCGCCCAATCGTAATATAAGGTTAGCCAGATTTTTCTGGTTGACCTTTTTCTTTTAGGTCTTTGTTGAAGCTTATTTTTCAACAACAGCCCCTATATTTATAAACTTATCTGTGCTAAGACAATCAAATCTTCTTATATTTGATATTATTTAGTCAGTAATTTATCTATCTAAAATATTTAACATCTTTAAATTCCTGTTACCATAACAAATAACAGAAAACCAAAAAGTAAAGCCAATGCATTTACTGTTATTCCGACAAACCCTATTAGTAATAGTCTTATACATCTAGACGAAATCGACATAATTAAAGAGGTTACAGCAAGTATAAAACCTATAGTTGATAAAATGTTGAAAGTAATCATTTTAAAGAAAATATCTGTATTCAGTGCATTTAATAAAATAAAACTTACTATCACAGACAATATAGATAAAATACCTAAAATTGTTGCCAGTTTACCTTTATTCAAAATCACTATTCCCTTCACGCATATTGCATTTCAATATTTATTTCGCATTTTATTGCTATTTTTTAATGTATTAAAATGATGTACTAAGCCCGGAAGAAAAGCAGGGCTTTTATGTTAAGACACTTCTTTCTTTAAACGTACTGAACGTACGACGAAGATAATAATTGTTCCAATAATCATTACACCAAAAATAAGTAAGTCCCAAGGCCCTACTATACTTCCTTTACCTTTTGCGACATAAATATCATTTATAGCAGAGAAAGAAAAATAGATTAACATTTCATTTTTGATGAAATTCATTAATAACATCGAATTTTTGAAAAGTACTTCCCTATTCTTTTCAGTTAGACCGGAGTAATTATGAAGATGCGGTCTCGTCTCAACTATTTGTAGACTAAACCATAAGAAAATCCCTATCATTAACGGAACAAATACAAACCATCTATCGCTCCATTTATCAGGCTCCCCTGCAAGATTATAGTGACTCGGTACTTTGTCTGGTAACGTTGACCAATTGATCAAAATGAAGCTTAAAGCGATTATAAATGATAGAATAGCGACGATATTAAAATAGATTCCAATTTTTGGACTATTGATTTTCAACTTGTTCTTCTCCACTTTATCAGCCTCCAGCTTTTAGAACGTATTTTAATCACTATTACACATTTTTCCGCAAAATCCTTTTTTGTATAAAAATAGATTAAATCTAATTACTAACATTCTTGCCTAGCATCTTCAACAATCCGCACCCACATAATAGCCATCCAAACATGGAGATAATTACAACAGGTGAGATAATTTTGATAAAGGATAAAGAAATCATGATCCATCCTACTAATATATAGTGGTTTACTGCATGTAGATGATAGCTATCTTGTTCAACATGCCAAGCACGGAAATAGCCTTGAAGAAAGCCTAATAAGACTTGTAAAATTAGTGCTATGTAAGGTAAGAGATCCATTTCTATATTAAACTGCCCTACCACCAAATAAGCACATCCCATTCCAAAATAGACGAATGAGATGTGTGATTTTTGTTTGTTCTTTTTGGTTTGAAATGTTCGATAGCCCCATGCAGCTGAAAAAGAATGCGTCGCAAATAGCCATGCAAATAGCGTAAATGTAAGAGATACTCCTTTGAGCCAAATCACATAGTATGGAAAAACGACTACTTGGCCAACTGTAATGATTAATGGGATTAATCGATTCCATTTTCTTTTCATACTTTACCTCGTTACTTCAAATAATTTTGATAAAAATTGTTTATGAACACTTCGTTTGGATCGAGCTTTTGCTTTTCATCTTTAAAATCTTTCCAATTTGTATAGGATTCTTTAAATTGTTCCTTTGTTTGATATGGATAATACGGAAGATAATATGTGCCTCCATGCGTCAAAGTGATATCGGTCCATTTTTGTATCATTTTTTTAGCATTTTGAACATCATCTTCTTGAAGACCATGCTGAATTAGAATCACTAAACCGAGCATATCCTCTTTTGCGTAGTTGAGAGAAGTCGTTTTATCTTTTGCCGCATAGCGAATGGTTATATTATGAATTTTAAAATCATCATCCGCATCATTCGCAGGAAGAAATTGTTTTAAATCTTTCATATACTCACCATATTCACCAACAGGTACAAAAAATTCTTGTAATACTTCTACCTTTCCTGGCTTTGTAAATTCCATAAAAGTAGATTCAGAACGCATTACATTATTTCGGGTTATTTGAGAGTTTTCAATCTGTTTCATATAAAGATTTTGTGTATTCCAAAACAGGTCCTCTAAAAAACCACCTTGTCTCCCCATATCAAGTGAATACTTGGTTAGATGTACAAAGCTTTCCTCTTTTAACTTCGTTTTTTGATCATATTTTCCCGTTTTATAATAATCAATTGCATACATTTCATCTAAAAATGAACTTGGTGCAACACTAACTCTCGCATAATGCATGGCGATTTCAGCATTACTTTGCACATCCTTAAAATACGATTCATATTCACTCGTTTTCATCTTGTTTGTATGAATGGTATACAGTTCGTTATCTGTTAAATCGAGTGTGACATCTAGTATTACGCCAAATAATCCGTAGCCACCTAGCACATATCCCATTAAAGCATCATTTTTTCTAATAGTCTTGATGTCCCCTTTCGGCGTCAACAATGTAATTTCTTTCACCATATCTGCCATGGGGCCAAAACGAATATCTCTGCCGTGTGCATTCACCGAAAGAGAACCACCAATTGTAAAAATCGATTGCGATTGAGTTACTTTAAGTGCTAAGCCATATGGTTGAACCGCTTTTTGAACATCTTCCCAACTAGCCCCTGCTTCAACTCGAACCGTTTTTTCTTGTTTATTTACCTCCATTACTTTGTTGAAGGTTCGCATATCAATGACAATGCCATCCTTATAATATGTATGTCCTCCTTGTGAATGTTGAAGACCTGCGATTGAAATATGTTTACCCTCTAGATTGGCTTGTTTCACTATATTTTGTAAATCCGTACGATTAGTTGCTTTAACAACACGGTCGACATGTTCTGGTAAAAGCCCTGTATAATCTGTCGTCATTCCACTTTGAGCAAGTCCATATTTTCGTTTTTCTATCGGAATATTGAAAGCTACTAAAATAACAATGATCAATACAAGAAAACACAGAATCCATGGACTCTTAACAATTCGCTTCATAGAATCCTCCAATAGGTGCTTTTTATAAAATATCTTTATGGAAATTTTATCATATAAAAATTGTTAGATTTCCAATTATTTAGTAAATAGGACATTTGAATTAGATGACTTAGTTGATCAATAAATAAAAAGGGTCTGACACAAAAGATCCTTAGCTAATGAAAAATTAAAACAATTATATGAAATTCTATTTAGTATTTCACAATTGTTCGGATTTTCTTTTTTAATATTTTGTACAAAAGGACAAACATTTAATAAATATATTTCTTGTATATTTCAGTTTTGTGTTCCGTTCCGGACGGCGCTTTCCGCGGGCTTGGCTTCAATCTCCTCGTCAAAAATCGTGTGCTCCTGCGGTTACTCGTCGCAGAAAATCCCTTTTGCATAGGCAAAAGGAATTTTTCCTGTCGGGGCTTTCAGCTTAAGCTATTCCCGCAGGACATTGAATTTGCTTCATCTAATTAACACCGCACGAAGAAAATGTGAATACATTTTCGAGGATCGCCATCCTACACTCCACACACACCATTCTATATGATGGTCATCAACAAAGAATCGTTTTTCTCAAAGAAAGACGCTTTATGAAATCGATTCTATAAATTCAATTATTCGGATTTGGGAAGTACTAATTTTGATCTGTCCCAGTCCATTTTAAGAATTCATATTTTATATTCTTCGTGCAAAATAAATCATTGTTAATGGAATAGTAGTAATCATGGTACAAGTAAGCACAATCAATACTTGTGAGCTAGTTAAGTTTAGCGGTCCCAAAGAACCTGTTAATAAAAATAGAGTAAAAGCCAAAATAATTGAAGGATTAAACTCTCTTTTTCTACATCAACATTACGCCCGTTTGCTAAGTTTTACTTGGCCCGCTCATACAAATCTATAATTTCTTTGTGTACTTTTCCATCCTTTTTTCCTTCCCAATAAATCACTGCATATAGTTTATCTATGTCTTTAAACTCTATGGACTTTCCGTCTTTCATTATTGGTGGTGATCCTTCGACAGCTCCTGTATCAATATCATTTTTAAAATTCTCGGTTCCTGTAACTGCTTTGCTCTGCAGGGTTTCTTCCTTTTTGTTAATGACAGCATTCATTTCAAAGGCAAAATAATTAGTAGTGTAATCATTACCACTTGATTTAAACCGAAGCTTACCATTTCCTGAATTAAGAATCCCTGAAGTCAAATCCAATTGGTAACCATTTAGCTCCCAATGCGGACTTTCTCCTGATAATCTTAAATGATAAAAATCATTTCTAGTTTCGTCACGTGATCCTCCGAATCCTAAATAAAATACAATAACACATAAAACGCCGATTATAATAATCAACATTGGATAAAAAAACTTATGAACCACAATCTCACCCCTCACTTAGGAAAATAAAGATTGGTAATCTCTTAGAGTATCGTAACTTTCAGAAAATTATCGTCAATCAAACATTCGCTCCCAACTGTTGAGAAGTGGAAGTAAAACTTTAATCCTAGCATTCTAATCTCTATCATCTTCACCAAAAAACTCTACTCAATGGATATTATTCACTCAGATTTTAAGAGTTATCCTATATAAATTTATTTCTAAAACAGTTCAAAACTATTTACTTCTTCCTGACAATTTACACAATAACCTTTACCATTTGTTATTGGAACAGGACAACCACATTCACAATATTATAATACATTTTCTGTAATATCTAATGAAATAAATCTATGACCGCAATATTTACATTTTGTAAGATAATCTGCATTCTCTTTTTGGCATTTCGAACACTTTATTTACTTCACCCTTTCAAGATATCTTTGAATTTGAAAACTTATATCTTAATTTAATTATTGTTCAATATTATGATTCTATATATTAAATAAAATCCCTTTCTTATTTCGATGTTAATCCCTCAATACCTGTGCTTTTATGCTAACGCTTACATTTTCCTTGGCATATTTATAAGGATAGAAGGAGGTGTTTCCTATGTCTTTAAATTGGATTAGAGTTTCATCTGTATATTTTGTACTCGGAATTGCTTTAGGGATCTATATGATTGCTACATCCAACTATGAGTGGGTCGCTTATCTTCATATACTCGTTTTTGGATGGTTGTCGAGTGCTGTGATTGGGCTTATTTATAACAATTTTAATTTCCCTGATAATACAGATTTAGCTAAAGCTCAATTTTGGCTATTCAATATAGGTCTAGTCATTTTCTTAATGGGCGTGTTGCTGATTAGCCCTGCTCCTGCCTTAAATTGGGTTTACACTGGCGCAGTTGCAGTTGCTTTATCAGGTGTACTATTCATATTTACCATTTTCAATGATTTAAAGGCATAGCACTACCTTATTAAAAAAGCAGATTCCATTTCTTTTGGAATCTGCTCTTTATTTTATATGTTGGTTGTTTATGCTTCGATTGAGATATGTTGAAAACTGGTTACATCAAATAATCCCGTATCTGTCAGCTTTAATGATGGTATGACTGGTAATGCGATAAATGATAATGTTAAAAATAGATGGAAATTCAAATCAGGGTTCAGTTGTAATAACGCTTCATGTAAATGATGTAGGTGTTTAGCTGCTACATTTGCCTTTTCGTTTGTCATAAGTCCTGCAATTGGCAGCGGTAAAGCACTTAGTACTTTTCCATCTGCTACAACGATGTAGCCCCCTTGCATTTTTTGTAGTTCGTTTAATGCTAATAACATATCTGCATCATTTGTTCCGCATACAAGTGCATTGTGGGAATCGTGCGAAACGGTTGTAGCAACTGCGCCTTTTTCCAATCCAAAACCATGAACTATGCCAAGCCCAATATTTCCTAGATTATGATGACGCTCAATCACTGCAAGTTTTAAATAATCATCTTCTACTGAAGGAACAAATTCCCCATTTTCTACTTTCACTTCAGCGACTTTTTTATGGGTGATGATTTGGTTTGGTTCAATTTCAATTATATTTGCGAGTTTACTATGTTTAAAAGATATGGCCAAATCTTGCGCTGTTAGCTTTGGAATATGAACGGATTGTAAAATAGATGGTGGCACATCTTTTGTTTTATTTTGACTAGCTAGAAGTTTCCCATTCTCAGCTACTTTCTTGCCGTATTTCCAAACTGATTTTGGCTTACAAGTTGTTAAATCGTCAAGCACGATAAAATCCGCTACATACCCTTCTGCTAGTGCACCTTTTTGATACAATCGATAGCATTCCGCTGCATTCAACGTTGCTAGCTGAACTGCTTGAAGTGGCTTCATCCCTTCTTCTATTGCTAGCGCTATCGAATGATTAATACTACCCTCTTCGATCAATTCATCTAGATGCTTATCATCTGTGCAAAATAAGAATCTTCTTGCATTGGCAGAATTGACAGCAGGTAATACATCGCGTAAGTTCTTTGCTGCAGAGCCTTCACGTATTAATACATTCATCCCCTGTTGTATTCTAATTGATGCTTCTTCTGCGTTCACACATTCATGATCCGTTTGAATTCCTGCAACTCGGTATCCGCGAATTTGACCTGCATTTAGTCCTGATCCATGCCCATCGACAATATTTCTTGTAGCTTCTGTTTGCGCAATTTTTTGAAGCATGTCTTCTTGACCTTGTAATACAGCAGGAAAATCCATCACTTCAGCTAACCCTAACACATTTGGATGCGCTAAAAACGGTTGTAAATCTTGTGCATTTAATGTTGACCCTGCATGTTCAAAAGAAGTAGCCGGTACGCTTGATGGTAGCATTACGTTGATATCCATCTCTGCATTTTCGGCATCATCTAACATATATTGAATCCCTTCAGCACCTGCAACATTCGCTATTTCATGTGGATCTGTTATTACAGTCGTAATCCCATGAGGCAATAAAATTTTGCTAAATTCAGACGGTGGTAACATTGAGGATTCGATATGAATATGACCATCAATCAGACCTGGAATCACGTAATGCTCATTTGCATCTTCTTCGTCATATGATTCGAACATTCCATCTTCATCAATGGCAACAATCATTCCATCCGTCACCACTATATCCGCTTTTCGCCATTGAAGATTAAAGACATCTGCAACTTTTGCATTTCGTAAGATGAAATCCGCTTTTTTGCTATTTTGGGAACTTAATATTCTTTCTTTTTTTCTCATTAACTCATCATTCATACAATTACCCCCTATACCTAAATATTGCTTTCTACATTTATACCACAAATTTCCTAGTATGAACAAAAAGTAATACATAGGCATAGAGAGTTAACTTAACATACCCATGGAAGAATTTTTAAAGAAGAATCGCCTTTTTAGCATATTATTCACATAAAATGTCACCTAAAAAGGCCATACCATATAGCTCCGATTAAAATTACAGTCGCTTGGATCATTAAATTGATAATGAGGTAATGTCGTTTAGCCTCTGGCCGATGTTTTAACTCCATATAAAGTTGGATTCCCCAATAGATAAAGCTCAAAACTACTACCATGGCAATAGGAATCACTCCGAAGTAATACAAAGAGCCTGCTATGATCAGGATAAAACCAAAACGAATAGACCAATCGATATACTTATGTTTCTTATCTATATAGATAGGTGTCCGTTTAATAATGGGAAATTTATCTTTGATAATGGCTCCGATCAAAAAAGATAAAACGTAAATTCCAGCATAAAAATAAATGATACTAGCGCAAGAATCCAAATAATTCGATGTATATTTTAGTTTTTGTAGTTTCTCTGCAGGTTCTCCTTCAATTTTATACCATTGGTTATGATTCATATCTTTTACATAAAGAAGTTTGTCGGTATTATCTAAAAAAGCAAATTTAAGAAATAATATTTCCTCACTACCGCTATTCCAGTTATTATATTCAACACGTACATCTCTAATCGAAATTTCATGAATTTTTAAATCTATATTATTGATTGGTTTTGCTGTTTTAAGGAAATATTCTGTATTATAAATTCTACTAAATGGTTCAACTCCCTTTTCAAAACCAAAATAACGGAATGGATTTCCAGTTGGTGTGTACTTTAATGAATGGGAGGTTGAAATATCCATTGATCCGAAATGAATAGCATCACTTTTTAAAAGTTCCATCATACTTTCTGCTCTTACTGAATTTTGCGTAGATGGTTCTGATCGTAAGGTTAGAAAATACATACTGCACACAAAAACTAGCATGACAAGTGCAAATGCAGGTTTCCATTTGTTAAATTGTTTATGTGTAGGATGTTGAATTCTCTTTGATAATTTTTGGAAACTTTGTTGTTTTTGTTTCGGATCTCGCTCAATTGTGGAGAGCTCATTTAATAATTGATCTAAATCCTTCGCCATGTAATTCCCCTCCCTCTTCCAATTCTTTTTTTAATGCTTGCATTGCACGAGCTGTTGCGTTTTTTACTTTTACTTCTGTCCATCCCAATAGATTCCCTGTTTCTTTAATCGAAAGGCCCTCTATTTTTCTAAGGATGATAACTTCCTTGTATTCTAATTTAAGTTTTGAGAGGGCACGATAAACTGCAACGATTGCTTCCCCTTTCTCGACGATTTCACTTGGGAGCAAATTTGTGTCTTGTTGTTCATGTTGTGAGAGAAACGGAATGAATTGAATAATTCTTTTTCTTCGGTAATGATCATAAACTAAATTTCTTGCAATTTTTCGTAGCCACGTTTGAATAGATGCCTGCTCTTTAAACGTCTCGAATTGCTTATACGCTCGATAAAACGTTTCTTGTGTAAAGTCCTCAGCTGTTTCTTTATTACCAACAAGCATAAATATGTATTTAAAAATGGCATCACTATATTGTTCGTAAAAATGTTCAAAGTGTTTTTGCTGCATCTGAATCCCCCTTTCACAGCTATAGACGAGTGACCTTTGAAAAGGAATCACTTAGTTGTAAAAAAATCTTTATTTAATTACTATGATATACTACATTTATAAAATTCTGATAGTTTATCATAAAAGTGAAGGAAGGTTTTCAAATGATTGAGTTGGCATATTTTGAACGTTCTGATATAGAACAACTAATAAGCTGGATTCCATCGGCCTCATTTACATTACAATGGGCTGGTCCTGCTTTCCAATATCCTTTAACGGTTTCACAATTCGAAAAGTATCTACAAAATGCAAACAAAGAGGATTCGGATACATATATTTTTAAGGTCATTGACCAAGATACAAAACAAGTGATTGGGCATATCTCTTTAGGGAGAGTTGATAGAGTGAATAAATCTGCTAGGATTGGCAAAGTATTGGTAGGTTCTTCGCAGTATCGTGGAAAAGGCATTGGTGCTGAAATGGTGAAAGCTGTCTTAGCAATTGCTTTTGAAGAAATGCAATTGCACAAAGTGACTTTAGGTGTATTTGACTTTAATGCCTCTGCCATTCGATGTTACGAAAAAGTAGGATTTGTTCAAGAAGGGTTATTAAGAGATGCAAGAAAAAATGGAGATGAATATTGGAACTTGATTGAAATGGGGATTTTAGAAGACGAGTGGAGAATGAATCATAAAAAATAATTTTTCTGAAATGTGCGAAGAGATGATGTGATTTTGATTTGTACCTGCTATTTTATCTATCATCAACTAATTTTAACCGTGCCATTAAAAAAGGGGGTTCCCTTTAAGGACACCCCCGTTATATATTACACTTCCGATTTTTCTAGATGAGTTTTTCTCAAATGCACTTTTTGAATTTTTCCTGATGCTGTTTTTGGTAACTCATCCACAAAAGTTACACCCGTAACTGCTTTGAAATGTGCAAGTTTAGAGCGAGAGAAATCGATAATATCTTGCTCTGTTACTGTAGCGTTTTCTTTTAAGACAACATATGCATGAGGTGTTTCACCCCATTTTTCGTGCGGTATCGCAATGACAGCTGCTTCTAAAATATCTGGATGGTCATATAGCACACCTTCTACCTCAATTGAAGAAATATTCTCACCCCCACTAATAATGATATCTTTTTTACGATCTGTAATCGCTACATATCCTTTTTCATCGATATGTCCGACATCACCTGTGTGTAACCATCCATCTTTAAGTGTGTTGATGGTCGCTTGCTCATTTTTCCAGTAGCCCTTCATTACGCCATGTCCTCTTATAACAATTTCACCAACAGATACACCATCATGCGGAAGCTCATCTCCATACTCGTCCACAACTTTCACTTTCGTACCAATCAATTGAGTGCCACCTTTTGCTTTCAGCTGATATTTTTCTTGGTCTGGTAAGTCTTTATATTGTGGAAGAATACGAGAAATGGTACTTAAAGGTGAAGACTCTGTCATGCCATATACTTGGATAAATTCCCAACCAATCTCTTTTTCCACTCTTTCAATAAACGCCATTGGAGGAGCTGAGCCCGCAACAATAATGCGTAATTTCTCTGAAAGTGGTGGTGTATATTCATCATAGTATTGAATTAGAGAATTCAATACAGTTGGAGCCATATGAATAATTGAAATATTATGTTTTGCAATGACATTAAAGATTGCCTCAGGTGTTGCTTTTCTTAAAAACACTTGTGTTGAACCATTTGCTGTGTAGTAAAACGGCGATCCCCAACCGTTTACATGGAACATCGGTAACACATGTAACAGGGCATCTTCATCTGTAACACGTAAATGATGCATAGCTGTTAGTGCATGTAAGTAGTTGTTACGGTGTGTCAACATAACCCCTTTAGGATCTCCTGTTGTTCCACTTGTATATAGTAAACTAGCAACGTCATCCTCATCTAGTTCTACACGATTAAACTGGCTATCATCAAAATTCCCAAGCCATTCATCATACCCTAGTTCAGGCGTTTCTTCATCCTTATAGTGAACGATAATTTGTTGGACTGTTTCTAACTTATCTTTTATAGGAACAATTAAATGATACAAATCTTGATCCACTAGTAAAATCTTAGATTCACTATGATTTAATATAAATAAGTAATCTTCAGGCTTTAAACGGATATTCAGTGGAACCATAATAGCCCCTAATTGATAGATTCCATAAAAACCTTCATACATTTCAATCGTATTGGAAGCTAAATAGGCTACCTTATCCGCCTTTTTCACCCCAAGGGACTGTAGACCGCGAGATAACTGATTAACTCGTCCGTTTATTTGAGCGTAAGTAAAAGCTCTCTTTTCATCAAAAATAGCTTCTTTATCCCCGTATAATTCTACTGCTCTGTCTAAGAAATCTGTTAGCACCATTTGTACATTCATCCCTATACACCCCTTAGTAAAAATGAATTAAATTAATTTTACATTATTAAGATATTTTTGTACATAATTAAGATATTAATTGATTTAAAGAGAATTATTTGATATTTATAAATAAAATGAATCTAGTAGTTTATAAAATATCAATATATCAGTATTTATGTTCCATTTACTAATTTTATGAATAAACTAATAGTTTTTTTAGAATATATCTGATAATGTCTATTTCACTAGACGATACACTCCCAAAGGAAAAAGAGAAAAGAAAAAAGGCGGCTTTCCGTTCAAAATTGAACAAAAAGTCGCCTAATAATTATTTCTAGCAAAAAGGTAATTTAGTGAAGTCTAAAAATCATCCTTCCTCTAGAGATACCTTTATTTAAAATTATATTCAGTTACGATTTTTTCACGTCCTGTTGCAATATCATTGAAGTATTCATACAGACAAATACCTAGGAATGATCCTGACACATTCCAAATATTATTAAATCCAGAATTTTTCAATGCCATTACAGCGTTATAGCTACGTTGCCCTGAACGACAATGAACATAAACTGGAACATCTTTTGGGATTTCATCCATACGATCGCGAAGTTCACTTAATGGAATATTCACTGAACCTTTTAAATGTCCATTTTCATATTCATTTTTTTCACGAACATCTACAAAATATGCATTTTTCTCCATTAGTTCGCGAACTTGTGAAACCGCAACTTGATTATATCGACCATATAATAAGTTTAAGCCAACTAACGCTGCAAGATTTACGATATCTCTTGCTGTGCTATACATTGGTGAGTAAGATAATTCTAATTCTTTCAGATCTTCTAGTGTACCATTCATTGTTATTAAAGTAGCAATGACATCAATACGCTTGTCTGCATTCCCCTTACCAATAGCTTGTGCACCTAAAATTCTTCCAGTTGGTACTTCGTATACTAGTTTGAAGTGTAATGGATTACTATTTGGCATAAGTCCAACTTTATCTGGTGCGATTAAGTACACATTATTTACGTTAAAACCAGCGTCTTTTGCTGTTTTTTCATTTAGACCTGTTACGGCACAGTTCAAGTCAAATATTTGAATACTAGATGAACCGATTACACCTGTGTTTTGATTTGGTATATTGTATATATGATTTGCAGCTGCACGTGCTTGTCGTTGTGCTGGACCTGCAAGTGCAAGTCTTGTTTGCTTGTGCAGCAAGCGATTATAAACTTCAATTGCATCACCTACAGCATAGATGGATGGATCCGATGTAACATAATTAGGGTTAACTTTTATCCCCCCGAGTTCACCGATTTCTAGTCCAGCATCTTTTGCTAAAGAAATTTCCGGTCGAACGCCAATCGCTAGAACGACTGCTTGGGCTTTCACTTGTCTGCCAGAATTTAATACAACAGAATCATCTGAGATTTTTGCGAGAGCATCATTAACAAATAGTTGAACACCTTTATCAATCATTTCTTTATGCAAAATTTGTGCCATATCATAATCAAATGGTGTCATAATTTGATTATTTGATTGTACTAAAGTTATATTCTTCCCTGCCAAGCGTAGATTTTCCGCTACTTCTACTCCGATAAATCCTCCGCCAACAACTGTAATATCTTTGACATTATCATTTTTTACAAATTGGTTTAAACGTTCAATATCATTGACGTTTCTTACAGTAAAAACATGAGGAGCATGTACTCCTTCAATATTTGGAACGATTGGACTCGCGCCCGGTGATAAAACTAAATAATCATAGCTTTCGTCATATTGTTCATCTGTTAGTAAATTTTTGACTGTAATTGTTTTAACTTCACGATTAATATTAACAACTTCTTGTTGTACACGTGCTTCAATATTATATTTTGTTTTAAAAGCGGTTGGATTCGTTAAGATCAATCTTTTGCTATCTTCAACAATTCCGCTCAAATGGAATGGTAACGAACAATTTGAAAATGAAACATGTGGTCCTCTTTCAAACATAATAATTTCTGCTTGTTCATCTAAACGGCGAATTCTTGCAGCAGTAGAAGCTCCGCCTGCTACGCCACCTACGATTAAAATCTTTTTCACTATACTTACCCCCCATTTTGAAACTTCGAGTTCTGCTTCAATTTATACCCCACTAGGTATATTGTCAATATAATATATGTATCTGTCATAAATTATTCTAAATTTCAAATTATTCTTTTAGTCATTTATTTTCTAAAAAAAAGAATCTCATTCTGGTTTTGTAATTAAACAGAATAAGATTCTTATTATGAATTGGCTGAAAAGAATTGATGATAAAACGCTTATAAAGTGAAGTGCACTCATTAAATTATTTAAATGTTTAATGGATTCTAGTAGTTAATAAAATATTAATCTACTTTACGAATAGAAACTATTATAAATCTGTTTTTAAGAACCGTACAAGTGCTGTGTTAAATTGTTCAGCATGTGTTGCGTTCAAGCCATGTGGTCCACCTTTTATGACAACAAGTTGGCTATTAGGGATTCTTTCATGTGCCTTTTGACCACTGAATTCTAGCGGAACAATTGCATCGGAATCACCATGAATAATCAAAGTCGGTACATCAAATTTATCTAGGTCGTCTCGGAAATCTGTTTTACTGAAAGCCGCGATACAGTCGAGCGTACCTTTTGGTGAAGCAAATGCTGCAATATCACGATTGTGTAATCGGAATTCTTCGCTTACTAAATCTGTTCTGTCTCCAGATGCGAAGAAGTTAGTTGTAAACGTCTCTAAGAACGCAAGGCGATCTGTCTTAACTCCTTCTTGTAACCCATTAATCACTTCATCGTCAAATCCACCATCCGGATTATCTTCTGATTTGTAAAGGTATGGAGGAACAGCCCCTGCTAACACTGCTTTTGCAATTCGCTCTGTTCCGTAAGTGCCGATGTAACGTGCGACTTCGCCTCCACCCATAGAAAATCCAACTAGTGTAACATCTTGTAGGTCTAAATGAACGAGAAGTTTATTCAAATCGTTTGCAAATGTATTGTACTCGTAACCATTCCACGGTTGTGATGACTGACCAAATCCACGACGATCATACGTAATAACACGATAACCAGCTTCAACTAATGCGGGAATTTGTTTTTCCCATGATCTTCCGCTAAGCGGCCAACCATGAATTAATACCACTGGCTTTCCTGCGCCAACATCCTCATAGTGTAGCTCGATAGGTGCTCCATTTTCGATTCCAACTGTAACTTTACTCATTATAAATCCCTCCAATATATTATTTGACAAATTTCATTTTGCATAATTGTATTTCGTAAAATTATATTGTGCAAAATGTATTTTGTAAATTAATCTTATATTATCCATAAAGTATTGTCAACAATTAAATTTTGCAAAATGTTTTTTATTATTGTAGAGGTATGTTAAAATAAAGATGAAAAAATATTAAGTATACGAGGTATAACTATGGAAACAAACGCGGATAATCTTAAATTAGAAGATCACTTGTGCTTCTCATTGTATGCCTGTTCAAGGGCAATTTTGCGACTTTACCGTCCATACTTAGACGAACTTCAACTCACTTACCCTCAATATCTAGTCTTGGTCACTTTATGGATGAAGCAGAAAAGTACGATTAAAGAACTTGGAGAGGTACTAAGTTTAGATACCGGTACTCTGACTCCTCTACTTAAACGTATGGAAGCTGCTGGTCTTGTCGAGCGTCATCGTGACAAAAAAGATGAACGCATTATGAACATCCACATTACGAATGCAGGTCAAGCACTACAGGAAAAAGCCTCATGCATTCCTCAATCCTTGCTAGAAGCTTCTGGCATGAAGCAAGAAGAGTTAAATGAAATAAACGTAACAATAAAGCAACTTCTACAACAGCTAAATACGGCTTCCAAGAAATAGAGGTATAGAAAAATCCACTCCTGACTGTAGGAGTGGATTTTTTGTATGATTGGCATTTTATTATGTTTAATTGATAACCGATGCCTCATCTTTTCCTGTTTGTAAATTGATATACTCTTCTTTTAACATAGAATAATATTCACTATCCGTAAGGACACCTTTAATCATATGATTTTTACGAAGAGTAGCTTCATGTGTCATACCTAAACGACGCAACAGCTTTCCTGAAGCTTCATTTTTAACATCACATTCTGCAAATACTCTTTCTAACTCTAGTATGTTGAACGCTAAATCGAGTATTAACTTTCCTGCTTCTGTCATGTAACCTTTTCCCCAATAATGCCTATTTAATGTATAACCTAGTTCTCCACTCTTATTATAATCGTGGACTCTAAACTCAATTGCACCAATCATTTTATTGTTTTCTTCTTTTAACAAAACTGCATATTTACCGATTGGCTCTTTTATAAAATAGTTTGCTATAAAACTTTTTGTTTGGTTTAGATCTTTATGTTGGTCATAAAGGTAACGTGTTGTTTCTTCATCAGATGTATATTCATACATATCTTCAGCATCTTCAAACGCTACCGGACGTAATATAAGACGCTCACTTTCCATTCGACTATGCTCTACCATTAAAAGGTTTTCTTGTTTCAAGTTAACTCTCCCATCTTTATAATGCCATTGTTATTTTACTATCTTTTCCAATTATTATAACATAATGGAACTACCATATATAGTATATTTTGCTAAAAGTATTTAGTATTGAGTAAATGCTAGTGGAACTAGGGATAGCTACCTTAGAATACCTTAATGAAATTAATACGCTACTCTAGTAATGCTCCACATTATCAAAAGAAAAGATACGGTTAACCAAAAAGTATTAATAGTAGTTTTTTCATCGTTCTTAACCTTTTTTAGTATTTTCACTAGATTTAAACAGAAGACAACACATAGAACTGGCATTAAATATAATCCAACAAAAAGAAGTAAATCACCTAAAAAGTTATACAAAAATTAACCTCCTTTCAAGATAGAACTACTACTTATGTATTCTATTTATTTATAAACAGCTCTGCTTCACCACGCTTTCCCACAAATATAACCAATTATTAATCAATTAAGAGTGTGTGAAAAATGTACAACATTAAGTACAATTCCCTACCAACTTATATCTTGGCAGTCGTACTACCTAATCTATAAAATATTCTTTATCAATCATCAACATTCCTGCTTTTACTATGGATTTCCCTTCTGCTATGGTTAAAAAGTCAAAAAAAGAGAGGGCAATTCCCTCTCTTCTTAAAATATATCTAAAATTCTATACACATATTACTCATTGTACCAAATTCATAGGATTGATTGATTTTATTTGGTTTTGTTGTTTTGTTGCTTGCGCTTCCCATTGCGATGAATAGTGGCACAAAATGTTCTGCTCTCGGAACGGCAAGTGCAGCATTTGGTGCAAGTGAACGATACTGATCTAATGTATCGATATCGCCTTTTTCTACATGTTCAAAAATCCAGTTATCAAAATCGACTGCTTCTTTTACTGGACTTGTTGCACGAGGGTTCATCCATTGGAAATTATGAACGGTTGTACCACTACCAATTACTAAAATGTCTTCTTCGTCAAGTCCCTTTAATGCTTCTCCAATTTTGTATTGCTCTTTTGGTGATAAAAATGCGTTAACTGAAATCGCAACGACTGGAATATCTGCTTCTGGATACATATGTTTTAACGCTACCCAAACACCGTGGTCTAGACCGCGTTCTACTTCACGACGAGTTGCAATACCAGCTTTTTCAAAACGATCTTCCACTATTTCTGCAACTATTTTTGAGCCTTTCGCAGGGTATTTAATCTGATACATTTCTTCAGGAAAACCGTAGTAATCATACACTGTATCTAAAATATCATCTGTATAGGTGATTGCTAATGTTTCACTTTCCCAATGAGCACTAAAGATGACAATCGCTTTCGGTTTAATGTGTTTTCCTAAATCCTTTAGAAACGCTGAGTAGTCATTTTGTGTTACTGCTAAGTATGGTGAACCATGTCCTATAAATAATGCTGGGACCATTTGAAAACTTCCTTTCTTTATAACCCTATAAATACCTAATGTTATCATAATCTTTTCAAGGTAAAAACAGAAGTCAGGAGGTCTATAAATCTTATTTAGGCTCTGTTAAATTTTAATGTTGATAATCGCATAAAAATTAAAGGAAACCAAATTTAGTAAGTTTCCTTCAATCTTTCTGTTCAGTTTACTTTTGTACAGGTCTTTCAAAGATTAAATCATAATAAGAACCTACTGCAACTCCTGAAGTTACACTGTCAGGAGAGAAAATTTGAACAAAACGCCATCCCTGTTCTGCGTGACTTTTAATTACTTCTTGATAGTCCTCTTTAGGATTACCAGATATTTTTTTAAACTCTATTTTGACGAACTTGTATTCAAACATTTTATTATCCTCCTTTTGAATATAATTATTTGTACGGTTTCAATTGAAATAAGTTTCAATAACATTTAGAGGCAACATTGTTCATATAACCTGCCTCGTTGAATAAAGATTACACAATAAATTTTGACAGTCGTAAACTGTCATATGTGTCTATCATTTCAAATACAAAAGATGTTAATAGAAATTCTTATATATGCTGTTTAGTGCTTTCTTTTTATAGAAAAAGCCTTCCAGTTATCCATTTGGAAGGCTTCACTACAATATTTCTTTCAATATCAAGCTTCTTTTACAACTAATGATTTCGCTTTTGAACGTTTGACATTCACAAACCATGCAATCACAATGGCAATCATTAAAACAAAACCTAAGTACCCCATTGCTGGATATACCGTGCTCACCAAAGTGATAAAGCCTACAAAACTTAGACCAAATCCACCAACACCAATTACCCAAACTACCCAATTGAAATGTTTACTTTCTGCTGGAACGATACGAACAGTAAAAGCATAAAGCATACCTACAGCTGTGTTATAAATCATTCCCAGTAAAGCAATTGACATGAGAACACCAAGAATCGGTGAAATGTTCGTTGCAAGTGTAAGCATTGGCATATCCGAACTACCAACTTGATTTATTTTTGTGAATATTGCGACATTTATAAGCAAAATAAGAATACCTAATCCAATACCACCGTAAACTCCGCCTTTTTTTGCGATTTTCTCATCCTTTTCAAGTCCCCCCATTACAGTAAGCATTGATGCACCTGCTGCAAGATTGTAGGATACATACAATAGTGCCCCTAAAATCCAATTAGACGACCCTGAATTTTGTTGTTTTGCTAACTGATCCATTTGTCCAGCTGTTAAATCCGTTGTAAAGATGGAATAACCAGCAATAATGACTACCAATACCATTAAGAAAGGTGTAATTGCACTGATCATCGCGATAATCTTCTGAACATTGAACATCAGTGTTAATATTGTTACGACTAACATCGCTAAACTACCATACATGGCCGGAATGCCGAATTGGTTTTCAAAAATCGAACCCGCTCCCGCAAACATAACAACAGATACTCCAAATAAGAAGAACGTGATGACAAAATCAACTGCTGCACCTAAATACTTCCCACAAATTTGATAGACAACTTCTTTATGAGAAGTCGCATGTAAGCGACTTCCTAATGTAGTTAAATTCATGCCTAAGAACGCAAACAATACCGTTGCAATTGCAGTTCCTATAACTCCCCACCATCCGAAACTAGTGAAAAATTGCAAGATTTCTTGTCCAGAAGCAAAGCCGGCACCGACAATGACACCGATAAATGCTCCGGCCATTTCAAAACTCTTTTTCATCGAACCACCTCTTTGTCTACTAAGTTATATACTTTTTTGTTGACGGTGAATTTTTCAATTCGTTCAAGGTTTGGCTCGTATCCAATTCCAGGTTCGTCTGGTACTGTAATATAACCATTTTCAACGATTACTTCAGGATCGATAATGTCACGTTCCCAATAACGTTCAGAACCTGCCGTATCGCCTGGCATGATAAAGTTAGAAAGTGTTGTAATCGCTACATTATGAGCTCGTCCAATACCAGACTCTAACATTCCACCACACCATACAGGAATCCCTTTTGATTCACAATAATCGTGGATTTTTTTGGATTCTGTTAATCCACCGACACGACCAATTTTAATATTAATAATGCCGCAACTTCCTAGTTCAACAGCTTTGCGTGCATCTTCTAAAGAATGGATACTTTCGTCTAAACAAATAGGTGTTTTCAATTGTTTTTGCAATGTGGCATGATCGATAATATCGTCAGAAGCAAGGGGCTGTTCGATCATTGTTAGATTAAATTCATCGAGTTGCTTTAATAACGCTGCATCTTCTAAGCTATATGCTGAATTCGCATCCGCCATTAATGGAACATCCGGGAATCTTTCTCGAATCGCACGAATGACATCGACATCCCAACCTGGTTTGATCTTCACTTTGATACGTTTATAGCCTTCTTTTACATATCCATCTATTAATGAAAGTAATTTTTCAACTGATTTTTGAATACCGATACTAATACCGACTTCGATTTCTTTCTTGTCTCCTCCAAGTGCTGAAGCTAATGTTTGATCTGTCCGTTTTGCATATAAGTCCCATACAGCACCCTCAAGAGCTGCTTTTGCCATATTATTTTTGCGAATGAAAGCAAATAATTCGTTGATTTCATCTGGATGTTCGATTTCTTTTCCTTTGACTAGTGGAATTAAAAAGTCTTCTAGAATGATCCAATTTGTTTTGTAAGTTTCTTCATTGTACCAAGGGGAATCAAATGCAACCGACTCTCCCCATCCTTTGTTGCCTAATTCATCTGTTGCTTCTAATAGTAGAAACTCCTTATTAACAAATGTTCCAAAGCTCGTTGTAAAAGGTGCTTTCATTTTCATTTTTAAATGTCGAATTGTGATATTTTGAATTTTCATCTATAAAATCCTTTCTATTGTGGGATATTTAATTTAGTTTTTGGAACAAGAAGATAATAGTGAATTGGTTTATCTTGTGTTTTTACTAATTCAATCGCTGTATATCCATTTCGGAATAACGTTTTAAAAATGTTACGAGTTTTCATACGCCAATCAATCGCGACATTTAAATCTTGTTCTTTTAAGTGATTGATATCAGCAGGAACAGGTATTAGATAGGCCTCTTTATCAAAATTCGTTATTTTCCGAAAATATTCATCATCACAATACGGTACATTCTGATCGTTATATGCCCATGACGCAAGTACAGTCGGTTTATCGTATTCTTTTTTCACAAACTGATTGACGTAATCGCTTGTGATCCACCAATCGATTTGGAATCGGTCTGAAGGTAAACCTTTGTTCAAACCATCATCCATCTTTCCATAGCAATCTTCAATGTATGTATCGCATACGCCGTGTAATTTCGTTAAGTTTAAATAGGCATTCCTTGTTTGTAATGGATCATACGTCCATGTCATTCTTTCATACCCAATTTTCACAGCGAGTTGTTTTTGTTGTTGTTTTAGCTCTGCCCCTATTCCAAGTTCTCGATACTCTGGGAGAATACCGAGCATATGTGAACAAAGCGAAACTTTTCCATTTTCAAAACCTGCAAAGCCATAGCTAAAACCCACAATTTTATCTCCATCAAATGCACCAATTACTGTTCCTCCATGCTTTACAGCTGTAAGTGTTTGATGTGTTGGGATGGGAGATGTACCCCAAACGGCATGTTCTAGTTGTTGTACAAGTTCCATTTCCTCATTTGTTGTTAATACTTTATACGTAATCATTTTGGTGTCACTTCTTCCTGTGCATATGTGACTGCATTCAATACAGTACGTGTTAAAATTTCAACTCCCGTAAATAGTGCATCTCTATTAAATGTCATATTCGGGTGATGTAAACCTGGTTGTAAACCGCAACCTAGCCCAAGCATAGTTGCTTTAATATTCGTACATTTCAAGGTGTAAAAGTGGAAATCCTCACCGCCTGTTGTTACTACGGGTGGTTTCGTATTGGCTTCACCAACTGTTTCAACTATCGCTTTACGCATTAGTTGCATCGCATCCTTATCTACTTCTGCGGCTGCTATATTAGCGTCAATCTGATAGTCAATTTTAATATCATATTGTTTTTCGACACCGGCAATTGCATGTTCAAATTCCTTCATCAATGCAGTTATACCATCGTTTTTTTGAGAGCGAGCATCGATTGAAAATTCCGCTTTTCCAGGAATAATATTTGCTGCTGAACCTGCATGGAATTTAGTCAATTTTATTGATGATGGAATCATTGGATTGATGTGAATACTTTGCAAGGCATTTACTAAAGATGCACCAATCTCAATGGCATTTTTCCCAAGATGAGGTCGTGCACCATGTGCTTCTCTACCGTAAATCGTACCTGTTATTAATCTTGCAGCACCATGATAGATTGCTGGACTAAATGTGCCATCTTGTAATTCCTCAATCGGTCTGACATGAACACCAAATAAGAAATCGAGGTCATCAACCAAACCTTTGTCGATTAGATGTAGCGCACCTTGTCCTTTTTCTTCTGCAGGTTGGAATAAGACCCGGATTGTTCCATTTTCTGGGTTGTGTAATTTTTGAAGCAATAACAATGTCCCAATCGCCATGGTCATATGTCCATCATGCCCACAAGAGTGATTTGCCTTAAAGACACCATCTACTTCTTGCCAAAGTGCATCAATATCTGTTCTAAGTCCGATAACCGGTTTACCATGCCCAATTTCTACGTACAATCCAGTTGATCCATCTATTAAATGTGGTGAAAAACCATATGACTCTAATAGTTGTTTAATATAATTCGTTGTATTTTGTTCTTTCCAACTTATTTCTGGATGGCTATGTAGATATGTAAAGACATCTTTTAGTGTTGGAGTTATTTCCTCTAGTAATTGTTTCATTTAAAATCATCTCCATCTAAAAATAAAAAGCTACTATCAACACTATCATATTGCGCTTTATACATCTCATATTGCTCTGGCGCTTGAATCGTCATGCCTGAAACTAATGTATTCAAAAAAGAAATGACGATTGGCATGATATCAATTGTTGACGTTTCTGCTGATCCAAGAGGAAAGTAGTAATCAGCATACCGATAAAGTGGTGCTGTCATTGCATCAGATATACCAATAATTGTAACGCCCTTGTTCTTTATCATCCGTGTTAAATCGATTGTCTCTTTGTAGTAACGATGAAAAGATAACACAATCAATACCTCGCCTTTTTTCATATGGCTGAGTAGTTGGATAATATCTTGTGACTGCGGTTCAATCATATAAATATCTGGTCGCAAAAGGTTTAATGTAAAACCTAACCATTGAGCAGCTGCATAAGATGAACGAAGCCCAAGTACATAAATCTTTTTTGCACTATGTAAAGATTGACAACTCTCTTGAAAATATTCTTTATTGATCAATTCAGATACTTCTTGTATTTTCATCGCATCATTTTGCATGACTTTTTCATGAAAGCTACCATTTGCTTCAATTTTATTTTTTGTTGCTAAGTAGGTACCAAGTGAACTTTTGCTTTTCATAAATGAACTTCGAATAATGGATTGCAATTCACTATAACCTGACAACTTAATCGCGTAGCAAAAGCGTATAACAGTTGTTTCACTAACTCCAACAGCTTCTCCAATTTCTTGAGCGGATTTTAAAGCGACATCATGTGGTGATTCTAAAATATAACTTGCTACTTTTTTCTGCCCTTTTGACAGCTGTTCAAAATGTTCTTGTATCAATTGTTGATACATATTTATAACCCCCAAAATGAAGTTTATACTTTATTTCTATATATTTTTGAAGTTTTAACTTCAATTTGTTGTATATAACAATAGCACTTTTAATTTTTAAATTCAATAACTTTTCTGAAAATTTTATTTAATTATGTTTATTAGATGATGATTGATCAATCCCATTTAAATAAATCAAACCAAGAATATCCAAATAATACACCTGTATAACTACAGAAATTAGCTTATAAAACAGATGAAATAGAATACTTTGTTTATACAAAAGGAGCAAAAAAATACCCTAAAGGTCTTCAAAGTAACCTTTAGGATATGTATTCTTCAATAACCCGCCATTCTTAATTATTTTAATGGATGGTACTAAAAAATAACTCACACTTGTTTTTTTACAAACGTATTATAAAAAAACAAGAAATAATGGAGGGAAAAAATGACAAGAAAGAAAAAACGTTCTCACTCTTGCAAACCTGGACCACCTGGACCTCGTGGACCTCAAGGATTACGAGGTCCTCAAGGCCCACCAGGACCATCAATTCCAGTACCAATACAAACAACTAATTTATTATACTTTACTTTTTCTGATGGACAGAAACTTGTCTATACAAACAGTGACGGTTTGCCAGATTACGGAACAACACAAATTTTGTCACCTCTCGAAGTTTCCTATATCAATTTGTTTATTAACGGTATAATTCAACCTCAAACTGCTTATCTCGTGCAAGAAGGATCATTAACGTTGTTAACCCCAACACCTCCCGAAGAAGGAGTACCGATAACACTTCAGTTTATCCTAATTGGTGGTACATCATAAAGAATGGCGTTTTTTATACTTAGTTTTATAGTGAATTTGAAAAAGACAAAAAGCTACTAAAAATAGCCTTTTGTCTTTTTTACTTGATTCAAAAACTAATTAATAACAAATTCTAGCGTAATTGGAGTGGCAGGGTCAAGAACAGCACCGCCTACAATTGTTACTGCAGTAGTTGAAATGCCTGTTAACGTATCATTTGTTTGTAGTACACCATTAACATATAAATTTACAATTGGCGGTGAAGAGGGAAATGTTGAAGTACCACCAGTATCATCAGTAAAATCTGTATTAGCAAATGTTACATCATTAGTTGCAACTGTACCTGCTCCAATTGTACTTATAAATTTTCTTGACGCTATGAACGGTTTAACGATAGCCATGAATAGTCACCCCTTTCCAAATAACTAGGACTTCTTTTGTTACATCTAATACAAAATATGAATAGTCGATTTAATACTCATAGTCTTTAGAAGATGTAAAAAGTCCTTGTACTACAAATTATTCACGTAGTTTAATTTGGAATGGTTAAATATCTTATTTATTTTATAAGAAAATCCTCCGTATTACATATACTTCACCCTTCGGTCACATCAATAACATCAAATGCTGGAACTACTTTATAAATACTCTTCAATAACCCGCCATTCTTCAACTTTCTCATCAAAAGATTTAATGTTTTTGCCGGGAATCGGACTTGTTGAAGGCATTTTTGCATTGTCAATTTGCTGTAAGAGTTCGAGTCCCATATACTTCTTGAAAACGGAATAGGCTTTGCCACCATTAAATAGGATAATTCGAATATTCGAGTATGTTAACAATAGATTCTTAAAGTCATTCGGGATGACATTTCGAATACTAGCATCTGAGCTACCTTCTCTTTCACAAGATTGAATGGTATCCCAAAGACCGATATGGTGTTTTTTTAAAAGTTTTATTCGTTCATCATAATCTGATGGAATTTCACAATTTAGGATTTTCCCGATAATGGGCCAAAAGTGATTTCGCGGATTCCCGTAATATTGTTGTTTTTGCAGCGATAATTGACTTGGCATAGAACCTAATATCAAAACTTTTGTAGATTCATCAATGACAGGTGGTAAAACATTTTGGATATTCATGGCTTTCTTTTCCCTCTTTTAATTATAATTATTCTCCATTATACCCTTGCTGCTCCATACCACTCAAAATAAATCAGGCGAGTTCATACTCAATATCCCACTTTTATTTAAACGTCCGATAGCAAATATACGATTTTTCATGTCAAATATAGCCCTCATCAATAAATATCCAAGTATTCCGCCCAATATGTTGAATAATAAGATTTTTATAAACATGTTATTATTTAAAGCCAAGACTAATCCAAACGATTCAAAAGCAAAACGAAGAATTTCGATTGCAATACAGCTTAGAATAACAGTAGGTACAACTTGCTTTAAGCCATTTAACTTGAACAGAATTGAAAGATAAATACCTAAAGGAATAAATAAAAGTAAATTATAAAAAATAGCAGAAGGAACATTCATTGTTGTCTTCTTATATATAAAATAATACTCGTCAAACAATCCATCTGGAACAGTAACGCGAAAATTATATGGTTGGGTTAGTATCGGGAGTGTGATCCCTCCAAATTTTATTTGAATCAAGCTCAATACATAAAATAAAAAACTATAGAATATTATTCGTTTCGTATTAGTCATCTTCGGTTTCCTAAAGAAATCCAAAAATATATCTATAAATATATAAAGTAGTAATAATATAAATCCCCAAGGAACAATATTGTATAGAATATGTAGAGACATCTACTATTTCCTCCATATTTTTAATTAGTGGTTTGTAAACCTTATGCTGCTAAATAATGTTTCGAAAGCACTAACACTCATTACTTTATACTGTTATCAACCTCAATTTGTGGATTTTTACTTTTTAGAAAAGATACGAATTTTTGTTTATCCTTAGGAGAAACAAGTGCCATTCCGAATTCAGAGCTATAAATGATTTCAAGCCTATCCATCGAAAGTGCGGAAGATGCTAACGGATTTTTTGTTTTTGTTATTTTTTTAATATCTTTTATTGGCACTTTCTTTTTTATAGGACCATTTCGGATGATTAGTAATTCGCTATTTACGGTGTATCCTGTAGTAAACCAACTCCAAGCTAACAGGATTGCTAAAGGAATCGTGAAAAAAAGTGCTTCATAGTCTCTTCCTATAAAAATGGGAGTTAAACAAGCAATTATACAACCCCAATTGATAGGATATATCCATAAATCTTTTTTGATGGAAAATACATTAAAATCCACCTTCCCTAATAATTAGATGCGAATAAAACGACATATCTTTGTTTGTAATGGTTGCAAGAAATTCGGCTGAAATCATTAAGCTACCTTTATTTTGTAACTCTATTTACAATACCACCCACTATTGTTCCTACGAGAATAGAGGCTCCAATAAATCCATAACCCATACCACTCCAACCTCCTACAAACAAGCTAATAATAACAATACCTATGCTTATTATCAGAAGCGCATAAAAACCAATCCTAAGGTACTTATCTTTCTTCTCTGGAATTGATTTTTTTAAAAATATTGATGCAACAACCAAAAGTGCAGTTACTCCTAACGCAATATAAATAAAAATTCCGAAACCTTCCATTTTTACACATCTCCCCTGCCATATTCATAGAATCTATCTATAGTTATATCCTTCAAAAAGCAAAAATGTGTAAGAAAATGGATTACTTTTTCCTTTGTTTAAATATTATATCTTCAAAGATGAAGATTAAGACAGCCATTAAAATTAATAAATAAAATCCTTGGGCGTTGTGTTTTAGTATGACAGTATACATTCCTATTGGGCATAATAAAATAATTATTATCCAAACGATAATGGAATTACCTAAAAATTTCTTTGATAGAAAGTTCATAAATTCCCCCTCTATGATTTTTCAGTTTGTTTTTGTGTTGTTTACAATCTCAATTTTAAACCAGTGTTTTGTAGAATAAATAATCGTAATAATAATTCAATACCATTTTACAATATCCACCCTTATTATATCATGTAAATTGTATGAATTTCCAAATTATTGTAATTAATACTTCTATTAAAAAGGACTTTATTTTTCTTTGTAATTCTCTTGCACAGTTGCTACTTCTACAAATTTTTACACTAAAAAATCCACAGACTGGATTTAAGACCAGTCTGTGGATTAGGATTAACAATTTAAATCGTTTAGAATTTTTTCGCAGTTACTTGTTTATCAGGAAAACCTAGAGCTGACACCATTGCATTATAGGCAGGAAATACGTTGTCATAGGCTTCATTTGCACCTTTTGTATCTACTGTACTTTCAAAATCTTTGGTTACTTCCTTAAAGTAATCTCTAAAAAGATTTAGTTTTTCTTGAAAATCAACCACTTCAGGGGCATTTTCAATTTCAGGATCCATTAGTGTATATATATAATATGAATGTAAATTAGCACAATATCTTTCATACAAATCTGAACGTACTTTACCTTTTTTATTGGCAGCATTTTTTAAGTCTTTCATACTTAAAAGTACGTTTTCTCCTTGTTGTATGATCAATTCTACATTTGTATTGGTTGAATCCATTTCTATTACGACCTTTCTTGTACTGTTACAATATCATCAATATTATAATAGCACAATTGCATAATGATGGCAGTTTAGATGAATTTGAATCACTTGTTTCAATGTTTTGTCTAATAATTTTTATACTTCTTCAATTAATAAATATCGATATCTGTAGATTATAAAAATGATAATCTATTAATCTTAGATTTGAATTCATACAACCGCTTCAATTATGATTGGATAAAGAGTCAAAACAGAATCTAAAATCGTCTCTTTTTAATCCATGGTTAGGGAGTGAAAATAATGAATAGTCAAAATAAAAAGATATATCCTGATTGTCCAATCATCACTAGAATAGTAGAGGTTGGTGGGCTGTCAAAAACAGAGCTTATCCAAAAATTGAAGCAAAATTCTATTCTGATGAACGAGTATGGAGAAAAGCTATTAACAGATGAAAGATTTACAACTTCTCCTATAAAACATAGCCTCCATACCGTTGAACTAACAGTTAGCAACCTCGGCTTTCCTAAAGGGACTACTTCGTCTAAGCTCTATAAAAGAGCAGCAGAACTAGGTTTAAAATTATGTCCGATAGAACTGGGACCCTATTTAAGACTAGCATTTACAGATCAATCTGAAGAGTATTCGGAAAACCTTTTGAAGCGAAAGCAAGCTCCCTTAGGTTCTATTACAATAGCATCTGAGATTCTAACAGAAAACGATAATTTTCCAAAAGGCTTTTATCTAAGAAAAATTAATGGAACGCTTTGGCTTCGAGGCTACATAGCTGATCAACTACATATATGGAACCCTCATGATCATTTTATCTTTTGTCGATAAGTAAAGCTCAAACGGTTGTTTGAGCTTAGCCTATCTACATCAACATTCAGTACTCTTTCCCTAACGAAAACCCTTCAAACAGTGTTCCACCGAAAGGAACTAAAATCTCTTGTACTATTTTTATAACATTTTCTTTTTCACCAGTTCGATAATAATTATCGAAAGCATCTACAAAGCGACTGGCAAATAGTTCATCATATTGTTTTAATGCACGAACAATCCATTTTGACGATCCGATCCATTGACGATTTGTTCGTAAGACGAATTCACTTGCTAATTCAGCTAGATGATTTGCAATGAATAATTCCTCAGCTCGATTCTTACAACCGATGAAATCGTCGAGCGTATCTGTTAAAAAATAGCGTTTGAAATTGATCGTTTCTTTTGACCATTCAGCTGGTCCTTTATTTAATAGCTTTTTCGCCTCTATTTTAATTGATTCGATGATCCCTTCATCTTTTAAAATAATGCCCTCGGCCACCATACTAGGTAAGGAAGGACGTGCTCTTTCTATATCACTATTAAAATAAGCTTTATACGACGTTAAATTATGTATAAATACATCAATAGGCCATCCAAATTGGATAAGGGATTCTCTATAAGACGCACTTATTTTGTTATCAAATATGACAATATCTAAATCTGATGTATCGGTAGCTTCCCCTCTCACTACACTTCCTGCAAGAATGGCACCTTGACATTGTGGGTAAAATTCTTCAATGAACAAACTAGCTGCTTCGACTGGTTTATATTGATGCATACATGTTACTCCCCCCTGTTCCATTCATGCTCCAAAATACTATATAACAATGAATCACGCCAACCTGTTTTAAGAAGCAAGTCTTCACGTATTCTACCTTCTTGAATCATGCCAATTTTTTGTAGTACTTTTGAAGAACCGATATTTCGTGGATCGCAGGTTGCATAGATTCGATGAAGATTTAACGTTTCAAATCCAAATTGTAACAGAAGTTTTGCGACTTCCGTAGCTATGCCCTTCCCCCAATAATCAGGATGAATGATGTAAGCAATCTCCCCTACCCTAAAATCACGAATATTCATCTCCCCAGCGCCGATCATCTTTCCATTTTCTTGTTCAATAACTGAAAAGACATACCGAGAGCGCTCTTCTTCTGTCGCGTCCAATAATACTTGTTTGACGAAATCTTGTGTCTCTTCTTCCGTATTAGGTCCCCAAGGTTGATATTGACAAACAATTGGTAGAGAAGCATATTTATGTACGTCTCGCCAATCTTTTTCGTTCATCTCTTTTAGTATTACTTTTGAATGAATTATTTCGATTGTCAAATTACATACCCCCTTAAGAAAGTTAAATTATACCTATTTTATCAGTTTAATGAATTTATACAATAGTTATTTGTGAATTTCGAAGTTTCCTAACGGTTGATTTTTTCAACTAAAATACACTGTTTCTCCATCGTCTTTACTGTACTTCTAGGATATACTGAACATAAAGGAGTTGAAGATGATGAAAGACTTACAATTTGCTAATACAATTGCTTCTTTACGAAAGACGAATGGCTTAACACAAGACGAAGTGGCTAATTTTGTAGGTGTTTCAAAAGCTGCCGTTTCAAAATGGGAAACCGGTTTAAGTTATCCTGATATATTACTACTTCCTAAACTCGCAACTTATTTTAACTTAACGATTGATGAGTTATTAGGTTATAAACCACAGATGACAAAGGAAAATATTCAAAAATTATATGTTGAACTATCTCAAGACTTTGCAACTAAATCTTTTGATGAAGTCTATTCACGTATTAAAAATATAATTGATGAATACTATTCTTGTTTTCCTTTATTATTGCAAATGGCAGTCATATTGCTAAATTATCAACCGGCAGCTGGTGAGTTAAAAGATGCAGTGATGCAAAAAATTATTACCCTCTGTCAACGTGTTGAAGAATATGCTGAAAATGCACGGCTTTCCTTTCAGGCTCGTTCTATCGAAGCAAGCTGTCAACTGATGATACAAAATCCTGAGAGGGTGTTGGATTTGCTTGGTAATGGTGTTGAACCTTATATCGGAAACGAAATTATCGTTGCAAATGCCTATCAGCAATTACAACAAGCTGACAAAGCTAAAGAAACACTACAAGTTAGTATGTATCAATATATTCTTGGCATTGTATCCATCGCGTCAAATTACTTGATGATGAATAGCACTCAACTCGGAAAATTCGATGAAATGGTAGAACGCACAGAAAAGGTTATTGAAGCTTTTGATTTGGGGCACTTACATTTCAATAGTACCCTTATCTTTTATCTAACATCCGCACAAGGATATATGATGCAAAATCGTGAAGAAAAGGCAATCGTGATGATCAAAAAATATGTAAAAGTTGCACAATCGATTGAGTTCCCTATTACACTACATGGTGATGAATTTTTTGACTTAATCGATGGTTGGGTAGATCGTGAATTTGACTTAGGTTCAAATGCTCCGCGAGATGAACAATCGATTAAACATAGCCTCATTTCGACCATTCAAGATAATCCTGTATTCAAGCCATTACTGCAAAAACAGGAAGTACGTTTAATGCTTACAAATTTACAACACACGTTAGGATGTGATTAATATGTCAATTCAAGAAGCACTACCGTTGATCATCCCAATCGCTATTTTAGAGTGGACACTTGCGATTGTTGCATTGGTACATGTTTTAAAACACCCACACTATCGCTTTGGCAATAAACCTATGTGGATTGTCATCGTTCTTTTCATTCAGATTATTGGACCAATCGTATACTTCTTATTTGGAAGAGGGAGAGATGAATGACTATTTTAACTTTAGATCATGTAACCAAATCATTCGGCTCCAATTTGGTCATTGACGACATTAGCTTCCAATTAGAAGAAGGGAAAATATTTGGTTTACTTGGTCAAAATGGCGCCGGAAAAACAACTTTGATGAAAATGATATTAGGGCTGCTGCCAATAACTAAAGGCAAGATTCTACTATTTGATGAAGAGGTCAAATATGGCTATTCCCCTACCAATCGTCATATCGGTTATTTACCAGATGTCCCTTCCTACTATTCTTATATGACCGCTTATGAATATTTAATATTATGTGGAGAGATTACAGGAATCCCGAAAAAGACGTTAAAAGAACGCGCGGAAAAATATTTAAAACTAGTTGGATTAGAAAAAAACAAAAAGAAGATCCAACAATTTTCACGCGGTATGAAACAACGACTTGGCATTGCACAAGCGCTCATTCACCAACCAAAATTACTTATTTGCGATGAACCGACTTCAGCACTTGACCCTATCGGTCGGAAAGAAATATTGGATATTTTGAAATCGATTAAAAAAGAGACAACCGTCATTTTATCTACACATATTTTGCATGATGCTGAGCAAATCTGCGATGAGGTGGCCATGTTACATAACGGTAAGTTTGTTGTAACAGGGTCCCTTTCAGAAATTATGAAAACACACAGTAAACAACAGATACGAGTTGTATTTGATGACGAAAAACAAGCACAAAATTTTGTCGAGAAATCTGAAATGATTGAAAACGTAAGGATTCAATCAAATATACTATTAATAGAAGCAACTGATATAAAAGATATGCAGAAACAAATTTTTACGCAATGCACATTCCTTCATTTATTCCCATCCTCTATTCAAATAGTCCAACCGTCTTTGGATGAAATTTTCTTGGAGGTGAGTAGATAAGATGCATACTTTTCTCGCATTATTTAAGAAAGAAACAATGGAGTTTAATCGTACTTATAAATTTTTAATCGTTATTTCTGTATTTATGATATTTGCCATCATGAGTCCTTTAACTGCTAAATTCATGCCAGAAATTTTGTCGCAATTTCTTCCAAAAGAAGTAGCTGATAGCTTCCCTGCCCCTTCAGCTCTCGATTCATGGGCACAGTTTTTCAAAAACTTTTCACAAATCGGTCTTTTTGTGATTGCTCTGCTATTTGCAGGAACCATTATTCATGAACGAAGTGAAGGTACCTTAATCATTTTACTGACAAAAGGATTACGACGAAGTACAGTTGTTTTCGTAAAAACAATCTTCTCGATGTTGGTTTGGACCGTAATGTATTGGGGCGCTTTTGGCGTGACCTATTTCTATACTTGGTATTATTGGAAAGACGAACATGCTGACCACTTAGTTCTTGCCGTGGGAAATTTATGGTTATTTGGTCTTTTACTCATTGCGGTAATCTTATTTGGTAACGTCTTGTTCAAATCGATTTATGGTAACCTCCTTTGGACCGCATTATTTGTGGGTGTCTGGTTTATTGTTTCCATCTTCCCTAAGGCAGAAGACTTCAACCTTTTAAGATTGGCTACAGATGGTAATAATATTTTAAAAGGTGTAAATGATGTGGATGATTTTAATTGGATCTATGTTATTTCGATTGGTTTAATCATAGTGTTGCAAGTTCTGACGATTCGAATCTTTAATAAAAAATCGCTAATTTAATATACCCTTAGTTGCTGGTTTTTCTCTTTAAAGTATATAGACTGGCGAGGTTTATAATTGTAATAATAAAAAAGAATCTCTTTCATAGTGAAATGAAGGAGATTCTTTTTTGTATTTTAATATGAAGTTGAATTTTTATTTTAAAAGGAAATTGTTCTATTTATGTTGAAATATAATTTAACATGGAGGTGTTGATTTGAAAAAGGTTTTGTACGTGGGGATGTTACTCGGAGTGATCCTTTTAACAGGATGTAGTTTCAAACAAGAACAGGTGAAAGATGACATAAAGAAAGAGAAAAATACTGAACACATCGTAGAAGTTGAAACTTTGCCCGATTCCTTTAAGAAAGAGGTTGAACCAGTAGCCCCTTTAAAATTAACCAAAGAGCAAAAGAAAGAATATTATAAACAGTACGAAGAAATTGTGCTAAAAGTAAATTCAAAGTATGACGAGGATATGGAACTTGTACCATTTAATGATTTTAAACAAGATGAATGGGTAGCTCCAGAGGAATTTGAAAACATTGTAACAGATATGGCGACTATGGAATTCACCTCTGAAAATTATGGTGGCGACTCTGTTGAGGATGAATAAAGTTTAATTGTTAATGCAAAAAACTCAGAATAATACTGAGTTTTTTTATTTGCTGTTTATATAGTACATTTTAGGATTCAATCCACGTGTTTCAAGGTTTAATCCACGCATTTTGGGATTCAATCCACGCACTTCATGGTTTAATCCACGCACTTTGGCATTCAATCCACGCAGTTTTGAATTGAATCCACGTTCCGGACATTTTAAGTCACCGTTTTAGCGAATCGACGTAGCCTAAATTACTCCTTTTATCCGCGGCATGTTTTACCAGATTTAATGTAGATACTACTCGCGTTCAATGATCTTTTCAATCCACGCAGGTTGGGATCAATCCACGTATTTCGGCATTCAATCCACGCACTTGAGACTTCAATCCACGCAGTTTTGAATTGAATCCACGTTCCGGACAATTTAAGTCACCATTTCAAATAGTTTCTGATTTAATTCTCCCTACCCTTTTTCAAATTAACAATCATCCATACCATTTGAAAAAGGAATGGTATTATAAACGCACTCAATAATACTATGAATGCCACAAGTTTGAGTTCAATTGTTTGAGTTACTCCCGCACCATCAACAGTTCTCAACCACACTACAGCTGATCCAACTGCAAAAAGGATTATCCAAATAATATTGGCAAGCCACCAAAAAATCCATTGCTTTTTCATATTACCTTCACCCATTTCACATATGAATTTGTCATAAGTTATATTATTTTTAATATTTCATACTTGTTAATAACGAATCATCTATTTCTCCAATAAGTGTAAGGTCCATTACTTTTTAAAACGGCATTTTTGGGTACTTGTTTGATTACAAGAATAAGATTGAGTAGATCTACCGATGATCCTAACGCGTTTAGTATGATTAAAAATTTTAATGTAGTAGTTAATAGTCCGAATACGCTTAAAACTAACGGTAAGATTAGCGAAATGATCACGAAAGGAGCAATTGTAATGATGATATATCTTGATTTCGAAATTTCTTCTTCTGTAAATACAAATCCCCCAAACACCGTTAATCCTGCATATGTTCTTTCTGATTTGATAAAATTCGGTATGAAGATTAAGTGAATCAATTCATGCATCACTAACAGTAAAACTAACCAAAGAATATCAATAAAATTAATTGTAAATGCATATCCATTCGACTTTATCCCAAATTCGCTTAATGAAATACTTGAAACGCTGTTTAATATAAAAATAGAGATAATTGCTGCAATAATCATTAAAGGAATAGATAATAAAGTTGCACTTGTTAAATTTTTAGGCTCCTTCATCGGAATCCAATTATCTTCTATTAAATTCAAATGTAGATTTGGATTACTTTTGGGTAATTTCCTAGCTATCTTCATTCAATCCCCCATCTCTATATTCCATATTAACCGAATATTAACATTTTATTGTGCGCATGTATACCACTTTTCTGGCATCTACCCTTCCGAGCAATAACAGTATAGATCAGTAGAAGTAAACTACCTTCAAAAAGAAATAATCTGCTTCTTTTTAGAAATAAATCGCTCTATTTTGGAAATAAATCTTCTTCGAGAAATAAACACCCATCAAATAGAAATAAACTGTCTGATTTTGGAAATAAAAGACCTCGAAATGGAAATAAAGATGCTCATTTTGGAAATAAAACGCTCTATTTCGGAAATAAATCTTCATCGAGAAATAAAACCCCTTCAAAAAGAAATAAACTGCCCCATTTTGGAAATAAAACGCTCCAAATTAGAAATAAATCTCCTATCAGAAATAAAGATGCAAAAAAAAGAAATAATCCGCCCTGTTTTGGAAATAAAAGTCCCCGAAATAGAAATAAAACAACCCAATTTAGAAATAAACCACTCTAAAATGGAAATAAACCTTTCCAAAGCAATCCAATTGATTAAACTCCTCCACATCTCCCAAAACAAAAATAAACTAACTAACATAATAGGAACTTTTTGTAATTCCTTTCGTTTTATTTAAAAACATCTTGGAGGTATGTATGGATTTTATCTCAAGCAAAGTAATGATCATTTCTGTATTTCTATTAATCGTCACATCGATCGAGACTTTAGCCTATGCTACTCGTATTTCAGGAGCGCGGGTGAAATTGTTAGCAACTGCGTTATCTTTATTTAGTACTTTGGTGATTGTTTCGAGGTTTTCAACAATGTTTCAACAACCTTTAACTGGGAAGCTAATTGTAGAAGCACCGAAATTACATAAACTAGAGGTGATTGAAGGACAGTTTAGAATTTTAATAGGTATGACTTCAATTGGTGTATTAATCGGGATTTTACTTTTCCCTACATTTATCAATATTTTTTCAAGAGCAATTGTCCAATTGTCTAATGAAAGAGGTTCCGTTTTTTCATTGTTTTGTAAACAACTTAATCTAAATGGGTTGAAGAAAATAGTGAAATGTGTGAGGTTGCCTCGTTTCTCATATTTAGATGGTATTAGTTTACACACGATCCCTAAGCGTATCTTTTTACTTAATATTCTTATTTCTGCAGTCTTTACGGTTGGCGTTCTTTCATCCATTTATGCATCCATACTTCTTCCGAAAGACTATGCGCAATCTGCGGTTTTATCGTCTGGGGTTATCAATGGCATTGCTACCATTTTAATGACTTTGTTTGTCGATCCTAAAACATCCGTTTTAGCTGATTTAGTGATGAAAAAAGAGGTCAATTATGTTTACTTGAAAAGTTACTCACTCACGATGATTAGTTCTAAATTTATAGGTACAATCGTTGCTCAGGTTTTATTTTTACCCGCTGCCTACTATGTTGCTTGGTTTGTGAAGTTATTGTAGTACAAATCTCATCAAGTTTTTTCATTAGTAAGATGCATTTTTTCATCTTGCAGTGATTATTTAAAAATCCTCCAATAATTGTTATCAAATCAATTCATTTTTGAGACGAATCATGTATAATTATACGTAGTATATCGAAATGAGGCGAAGACAACATGCATAGTTTAGCAAAAGAATTAAACGAAACTATACAAAAAGAAAATCCTTACGTTTATGAAATGCTTTCTGGATTAGCTAAAGAATTGTATTTCCCAAAAGAAGGAATTTTAAGTCAATCAGCAGAAGCTGGTAAAAAGGCAACAAAATATAATGCAACAATTGGTACTGCATTAGAAAATGGCAAACCTATGCATTTAAAAGTGATTCAAGATACTTTATCTGCATATGATCCAAAAGATCTTTACCTATATGCTCCACCAGCTGGTAAACCACAATTACGTAAAGAATGGCGTAAAAAAATGCTTGCCGAAAGTCCATCACTAGAAGGTAAAACATTTAGTACACCAATTGTTACGAATGCGTTAACTCATGGTTTAAGTATCGCTGCTGATTTGTTTGCAGATGAAGGGGATGCATTAATCCTTCCTGATAAAAACTGGGAAAATTATGATATGGTATTTGATATTCGTCGTCATGCACATACTGTCACTTATCCACTTTACAATGAAGAAAATAAATTCAACGCAGAAGCTCTTTATGAAGCGATTCTTAGTCAAAAAGACAAAGGCAAAGCGATTGTTTTGTTAAACTTCCCGAACAACCCTACTGGTTACACACCAGGTGCTGAAGAAGGCGCTGCAATTGTAAAAGCGATCACAGATGCTGCTGATGCTGGGATCAATGTTGTTGCGATTACAGATGATGCGTACTACTCATTATTCTTTGAAGATTCGTTACATGAATCATTATTTGGAGCACTAAGCAACGCACATGAACGTGTACTTGCTGTCAAAATTGATGGTGCGACAAAAGAAGAATATATTTGGGGATTCCGTGTTGGCTTCATCACTTATGGAAGTACAAGCGAAGCACTTCTAGCAGCTTTAGAAGAAAAAACAAAAGGTATCATTCGTGCTACAATTTCAAGTGGCCCACACCCATCACAAACTTTCGTATTACATGCACTTCAAAGTCCTGAATTTAAAGAACAAAAACTAGAAAAATTCAACATCATGAAAGGTCGCGCAAACAAAGTAAAAGAAGTTCTTGATAGCGGCAAATTTGATGATGCTTGGGATTACTACCCATTCAATTCAGGTTACTTTATGTGCTTAAAACTAAAAACAGTTGACGCAGACAAACTACGTCTTCACCTTTTAGACGAATACGGCGTTGGTACAATTGCTTTAAGTGGTACTGATTTACGTGTAGCTTTCTCTTGTATCGAAGAAGAAGGCATCGAAGAACTATTCGAACTAATCTATAAAGGCGTTAAAGATATAGAAGCATAATGGCTCATAGTAAAAAGCTGGTTAGCAAATGCTAATCAGCTTTTTTCTTTGTAATGTCCCAACGAACATAGAAACTCCCTGAAACATCATCTCCAGTTACGACAGCTCGATAAATGCCCGACTTCTTAACTTTGAACTTAAATTGATCTTTAGCGATTCTTTGCATGCCCACATAACGATTATTTTCATCTTTTATACGGAAGCCATGTCCCCCACCGTTTTCGGCATGAAATTGTTGCGTGATTTTTATCGTTTCACCTTTCTTTGCCTCAATCGGAATTTCGTATTTCCCGTTAAAATATGTAAACGATGCGGCATATGAATTTTCATGTTGAATACTTTCCCAATTCTTTTTAACCGTATAATCTTTAGACATGATGATGCATAAACCAATAGGAATAAGGAATGCAAATATGTATGTAAAAATCTTTGAGTAGTTTACAATAACTGTTCCTAGGAAAAAGATGAGTGCACAAACCGCTCCGACAATACCTGCCAAATTAGCATAAGCTAAATCCACATTAAATAGTTTCCCAGAAATTATATTCAATATAAATCCTAAGATAAGAAAAATGCCAAATCCAGCAATTATATACAATCCCATTTTAGTTTTTATTTTTGTTACTGCATATTTCTTGATCAACCAATCAATCAAAATGGAAGCCAAAATACCATAGCCATAAGCAAAAAACCACAGCATTTTATTTGAAATCCCTTCAACAGTTTGATACATTTACATATCTGAACCAAAGAATGCAAATAGGAAAAAGAAAAAGATTAAAAAGCCCGCCGCTGCTAATTTGCGGATGATGTAAGAAAAAATTTGTTTACTTTTGATTATTCTAGGCCAACTCCTTTTTATTGTGTCGTGACATCCTTTAATCTCTTAAAATAAGTATATAAAATAAACAAGCAATCAAATATATATCTATCGCTGGTTTAATAACTTTTACTGTATAAGTTTTGGGAAGAATCATTTCTTCAAAGGTTGCTTCAGCAATTGTTTGGTCCGAACTATTTAGTATATACATTGTTCGTTCACCAAAATCTTTCTTTATTTTAAATGGTTCATTATTAATATAAATTTCATACCTTGGATGTGTATTAATCTTTGTTTTATCTAGTAATTTTAAAGTGCCGTAGTGTTTTGTTTTTACGTTCCAATTTTGTCGTGTGAATTTCACATAATCTTTTCGTTCAACTTTTTCTATTGCCTCAGCTATTACATTTTTTGATAGGTCTAATACCCTTATATTTAAGAACATACCTGTAAAAATATAGTCTAAAATATGACTGACTTTTCCTGTATAAAATCTTTGCATATACCCGATTGTTTCATTATTTTCATTTAGAATAGGAAAATCTTTTGTAGATCTTTTCAAAGCAGGACTTACAAACTGAATTTGAGACATAAATCTAACATCCTCCATTTTTAATTTGCAAATAACAACAAAATCCACGTATAATAAAGGAAAAAGTAACATACAGTTGAAAAAAGGACCGCCGATGTTAAGTATCAAGCGGTCAATAGATAGTTGGTTCCCTAAAGGGGATTGGCTGTAAAGGATCAGATAACCCAACCCGCAGAGCGCTCAACTCAAGGATGGGTTATTTTTTATGATTAAATGACAGAATTGTAATGACTAACGTTGCAAATGCAATCGCAAACATTAATGATTCAAAAACTGTCAAGGCATCACCCCCTCGGTCCCACAATTTGTGGGTAATGTAGACGATGTCGTAACATACGATGTCTGCAAACCATTGACGGAGTGAGCCAACCACCCTTGAGTACCAACTATCAAATCTATTATAACAAGTATCCTCTCTAAATTCATTTAATTTCCATATATAGAAAAACTAGATTGAACCACTTTTAAATCTATACCTTGGATAATTAGTCTACTTAAAGTAAACTTCACTTTCTTTATCAACTTTTCCAAAGAAAAAGACACTTTCCTTACTACAGGAAAGCGCCTTTTAATAGATTAACGATTATTATTTCTTTTTTTGATATTAAATCCTATATAGAGAATCAAAAACCATATAGGTGCTACAATCAATGCTATTCGCATGTCCTTTATAAAACCCATTAAGACAATGACAAAGGCTAAAAATGCTAATGCTAAATAGCTTGAAACTGGATATAATGGCATTTTAAATGCGAGTTTCCCTATTTCTGCTTTTGACTTTGATTTTCTGAACTTTAAATGTGTAAGCAGAATAATTGTCCAGCTAGTAATAACTGCAACTGTGGCAACAGCTGAAATATACATAAATACTTTTTCAGGGACAACATAATTCAAAAATACTGCGACTAATAAAAATAAAGAAGAAAATAGGATTCCACGTCTTGGACTGCCATTCTTGCTGAGCTTTCCAAAAAATTTAGGACCGTTATTTTGCAATGATAAATTGTAAAGCATTCTTCCAGATGCAAATAACCCGCTATTAAAAGCTGATAACGCTGCTGTAATAACAACGAAGTTAATCAAATTCGCAGCGCCAGGAATTCCAACTTTGTCAAAAATCAATACAAACGGACTGCCATTCGTGCCTATCTTATCCCAAGGATATAAAATCATCATAATTCCTAATGCACCAATATAAAAGATTAATATCCTCCAGATGACATTGTTGATGGCTTTCGGAATTGAGCGTTGAGGATTTTTTGCTTCCCCTGCGGTAATCCCAACTAGTTCTACTCCGCCAAATGAAAACATCACAAGGACAAATGACATAATCATACCGTTGATACCATTCGGTAGTAATCCCCCATGAGCCCAAAGATTATCAATTCCGATTGGCTGTCCGCCGTTCCCGATTCCAAAAAAGATAATTCCTAACCCAAAGAGAATCATTCCGATAATGGCTACAACTTTAATCAGTGCAAACCAGAATTCAAACTCTCCATATGCTTTTACATTAGCAAGGTTGACCATTGTAAAGACGATCAGTACTACAAGTGCTACCAACCAATTTGGAGTATCCGGGAACCAGTAGTTCACATAAACACCTACTACCGATATTTCCGCCATACCAACAACAACCCACATAAACCAATAAGTCCAACCAGTTAAATAACCAGCAAAGGTCCCTAAATAGCGATTTGCATATGAACTAAAAGAGCCTGAAACTGGTTCATCCACAGCCATTTCCCCAAGCGCTCTCATAATGGTGAAAATAACTAAACCTCCAATTAAATATGAGAGTAAAATAGATGGTCCTCCCATTTGAATAGTTGCACTTGAACCATAAAACAATCCAACTCCAATAGAACCCCCGAGAGCAATTAACTGGATATGTCTATTATCTAATCCCCGTTGAAGTTTCTTTTTTTGATGTTCTTTACTCAACATGATTCCTCCTCCTTAAAATTATTTCTAATATCGCAAGTTCTTTAAGAAACAAATTAAAAAATAAAAAAACGCCCTTTTGGATTAACCAAAAGGACGATTCAACTCGTGTTACCACCTTTAATTCATAAGCAACTCAAATTGCTTATCTCTGTAAGTACGGTCAAATGATGACGATACTTTAGCACATGATTACGGGTGCTAAGCCGGTGTAGCCTACTAAGACTCTCTTTTCAGTACACTGCTCCAAGATGAATTCACAATCTTTCAGCATGCACCTCTCATTTGCCGGTAACTCCCTGTTTGCTTACGTGATTGCTACTATTTCTTATCATAGCCTTTGTTCTTATACTTTTATCTTAAAAAGTTTTTGTTTTGCAAATATTAATTATCTTTATTTTATTCCTTTATTTAATTTTGTCAATATAATTTTTCTGCAACTATCATTTTAATATAATTTTCTTTATATATAGATGTATTTTTCTAATTTCATAATATTTATTTTTAAATCGTCGGTAGGCCTTGAATTATTTATTATTCTATTTTACTTTCGTATACTTCTTCACAGCTGGCATGATTTCTGTAGCGATTAGTTCGATATTTTTCATGATTTTATCAAATGGTACGCCCCCAAAATCGATTTGTGCCATGAAACGTTGATGGCCATATAATTCATATTGATAGAGCATTTTTTCAATAATTTGTTGTGGGCTTCCGACCATCAATGCTTGCGTGCGGTCTGGTCCTTCTTCTACTTGCCATTTTGGATAGCCAGCACCACGGATATAATACATACCTGCATTTAGATGTGGGTGCATAGCATCTACTGCATCTTGCGAATTTTCAGCCGTATAGAATAATGATGCTGTTGCAATTGGCAACTCAGATGGATCAAATCCACTTCGTGCAGCAGCTTCTCGATATGCGTCAACGGAAACTTTAAATGATTGTGCTGGACCGCCTAATGTTGTTAACATCATTGGAATACCGGCGTAACCTGCTTTTATCGCACTTTGTGGAGGTCCTCCTACTGCTCTCCAAATTGGTAAAGAACCAGTTTTTGGTTGAGGCAGAATTTCTGCATTTTTTAATGATGGACGGAATTTACCTTCCCACGTAATATGATGATCTTTGTTTAATTGTATTAATAGATTTAGTTTTTCTTCAAATAATTCTTCATAGTCATTTAAATCATATCCAAGCAAGTCATATGCTCCAACACGTGAGCCGCGGCCTGCAACAATTTCGGCTCGACCATGTGAGATTAAATCGATTGTTGAAAAGTCTTCATAAGTGCGAACTGGGTCTGCTACACTGATGACAGATGCTGAGCTTGAAATTTTAATGTTTTTTGTTGCTTGAGCAATCGCCCCTAAGATGACCGTATGTCCTTGTGATGTAAAATATTTTTGATGGCTTTCCCCTACTGCAAAGACATCGATACCTGCTTCGTCAGCTAATTTGCTAGCCTCGATGATTTCTTGAATACGTTGCTCTGCACTAATACGTTCTCCATTTAGAGGATTCATGACGTGATCTCCTAATGAATATAAACCAAATTCCATTCCTTTCGATGGATCGATACGATATTGTTCCATTCTACTCACTCCTTTTCATCAAGCGGTTCTAGTTTCGCTTCAATCATTTCACGTTCATCTTCTAAAAATGGTGGTAAATCTAGTTTTTGTCCTAACTCTTCGACTGTTGAATCTGCAGTAAATCCAGGACCATCCGTCGCTAGTTCAAATAAGATACCGTTTTTGTCACGAACATATAAGCTTTTAAAGTAAAAGCGGTCAATTACCCCAGAAGTTTGTAGACCATAATCGCTCAACTTCTCGTTCCACATTTCAAGTTCCGCTTGGTCTTCAACTCGAAGTGCTAAATGATGAATACTTCCTCGTCCATGTCTTTCCCTTGGTGCATCGAGTTCTTTTACTACAATCTCACTTGTTCGTTCCCCTTTAATTAATTGAAGTCGTACAAATGTGTCTTCTTTTTCAATGACTGTAAAGCCAAATACATCTTTTAATAAATTCACAGTTTGGTTTAAATAGCGAACGGTCATTTCGATTGTACCTAAAGCAAAAATTTGGTGCTCTGCTGGTACTGCTGAAGATGTGACTGGTTGCCATGTTTCCGGAATTCTAGCTCCATTATTATTTAATAGAACCAATCGTAAATCTTCATGGTCTTCAAAGAACAATGCATCTTGACCCATATAAGTGGTAATGTCACTATGTTTTACCTCTAGTTCTTCAAAGCGTACTTTCCAATATTGTAGGCTTTCATAACTTGGTACCAACAACCCGATTTGCGTGATTGCATTCGTACCTCGCATTGTTCGGCCAGCAACTGGCATTTCAAAAAATGTAAGATCAAGTCCAGGACTTCCGATTTCATCGCCATAAAATAAGTGATACATGGATGGTTCATCTTGATTGACCGTTTTTTTCACACGTCGTAGCCCTAGAATATTTTGATAAAAGTGATTATTCTTTTTGCCGTTTTTCGTTAGCATTGAAATATGGTGATGTCCTTTCATGTCCATCTCTCCCTCTTCAATTGATTAATCAATTGATAGTGCAAAAAAATTTACTTCGATTGTAAATTTTTTTCATGTGTGTGCTTTTGTAACTTTGTAGTTAGTTGATATAGTGTTTTTAATTCTTCTTCTGTTAATACTTCGTTGAAAAAGGAGGACTGAAATTCGACTTGTTCGGGTGTTGCGACATTTAATATGTCCTCGCCCTTTTTAGTCAATGAAATCTTTTTAATCTTCCATTCCTGTTTGCGCTCTATCAAGCCATCCTTCTCTAGTCGAGCCAACATACGAGAAATTCCACCTTGCGTAACGGTTACCTTTTCAGCAAGTTCTGATTGTGTAATCGGCTGATAAGTTTGAATTTGAATCAATACATCAAACTGTGCTGCTGTTAAATCATAACGTTTTAAAAACTCATTCGATAAATGATTACTCTCGGTCACAAAACGCGTCATTCGCAACCAAGTAAGGGATTCAAGTGTATTCTTCTTCATTTTATTGTCCTCCTTTCTCTTTTGTTAATGTCACTTTACTACTCAAGTGATAATGTGTCAACAGCAGACTTTAACGGTTTCAGTTATATAAATATGTACAAGCGAAATCATCCCCTCACAACAACTGCTTAGGACAATTAATGATATCTTTTATTTCTGATTTTAAAAATTCCAGATATAGTTCGACTTTACCAAGTTGAGAAATGGGGATCCAATCCATTTGTAAATTAATCTTTCATCTTCCATTCCGTAAATGGCTTTGCATTCACTTCGTAATCATCATTGGTCGTATGTTTACCACCTTTATAATGGTAATGCCATTGCCACTAGGATATTGCTTCTTTGATTTCTTTCCATACTGGGGCGTATTATCAGAATTGTTTTAGTGACCATTTTAGTGGGGCTTGACCATTTTATCCAATCAAACATTTAGTTGGGTATTTATTTGTATCAATAATAGATAAGCCAATAAAATTAGTGAAATCAGGATTTTTAAAGTATAATAAAATTCCTTGATAGGAAATATCATATGTTTTGCAAGATTGTTCTTTACCCCAATAATATTCTCCATCTTTTAACTCGAATTTATCGATATTACTCATATTTTTTAAAATTTCATATGTGTCACCAAAAATTTCAATTCCTCTTACCCTATTTTGCTCATCTAAATCAAATTCAAAATCTGTATTTTCTTCAAGTTCTTCAGTTTCTATAATTCTACCAGCTAACCGTGAAGATAAAATATTTATATATGCAATTTCTACTTCTGTATCTATTTTTAGGATGTTGTTCATTGCGCTTTTTCCACCTTAAATCATTATATTCACCACTAAGTGGGATTTCTACATTACAACCAATGTAACTAGCTTAACTCATTTGAATACCCCTTTCACTTTCTTAAACTATTCTGTCCAATAGTTTAAGTGTAAACCTTCATAATATCTACTTTGCTATAAAATTTTATTCAACAATGATATGGCCCTTAAATGAAAAATGAGCCTAATCCTTATTCAAGGTTAGCGCCCGATTATTGTATAAGGAGTAGGTTTTACAACGTTAAACATTAAAATTGTTCCCAAATATGATTTTAGAAACGGGGTCCTAGGTTATTCAGTATTTTAATTTAACTTGATTATTCTGCGGAAATAAGGGATTGCATTCCGGAAGTAATATATGGGATAGCCAATTTTATATATTCTTCTGCGGACAACGTGCTTTTGTGTTGCCAATCTACCGCTGCCCCGTAAATTCCCCAACTTAACATGACAGATGCAATTCTTAAAGATTCCTCATTGTTATTAGTTTGTTGTTTTAATAAAATCTCATAAAAAATATCTTCTAGCTCGTTTTTAATAATTGTTTCAATTGTCGTTTTAAAAGACTTAAAACTAATTACACATTGTGTTGATAAAGACATTAGAAATTTTGTAACAGATAAGAAAACATTGACAATTGTTTCTTCATTCAATTGAACACACTCTTTAATTTCACCCATTAGATTTGTCATCAAATTTTCTTTTAATACCTTTTCTAATAAATCATATTTATCCATGAAGTGATAATAAAAGGTCGCACGATTAACTGTAGCTTCTTTTGTAATATCTTTAATGGTAATATCTTTAAAGTCTTTTTTAGTTGAAAGTTGAATAAATGCATCCATTATTAATTTGCGTGTGCGGATAATACGTGGATCTATCTTTGTTTTCTCCATCAGAAAACCCCATTTCTTATTTTCTCGACATTTTCTTAGAAATGTCGTATATCCGATAAAGGTCTAAAATTGTTGGTTGAGCTAATCCAGAAGTCTTTATATAATTATTTTACAACACGTGTTGAATAAATAGAAGTATCGCAAAAATTTGGGCTTGTTAAGAAACTATTGCAAGTACCCAAACAAAACAAAAAATTTAACAGCAATGGAGATAGTTAAGAAATGTCTAATGTACTTTTTATAAAAGCAAATGATCGTCCTTCTGTTCAAGCTGTAAGTGTACGAATGTATGAAACGTTCTTGAACGAATACAAGAAGGAAAATCCAACAGATAACATCACGGAAGTTGACTTATACAAAGAAAATATCCCTTACTTCGGGAATGATGCTATTATGGGAATGTTTAAAACTTCAAAAGGGCTGCCACTAAGCAAAGAGGAAGATCAAATGGTGAAGATTATCGATAAATATCTAAATCAATTCTTGGCGGCAGATAAAATAGTGATAGCTTTTCCTATGTGGAATCTTACTGCACCGGGGCCGCTAATTACGTATATCGATTACCTTGCACAATCAGGAAAAACGTTCAAGTATACTGCAAATGGTCCTGTTGGACTTACATCGGGGAAAAAGATAATGTTGCTTAGTGCTCGTGGTGCTAACTTTTCCGAAGAAAATAAACAATTTTTAGAATCGACTGTCAAACCTACCAAGTCAATCTTTAATTTGTTAATGGGAATTCCAGTTGAAGAATTTGTGATTGAAGGTCATTCAGAGTTTCCTGATCGGGCTTCTGAAATTATTGAAACGGGACTTGAAGAAACTAAGAAATTAGCAGCGAACTTCTAAAAACTTTTCGAATTTCAAAGATGAAGGGGTAAAGGTTAATGAACCAGCGTAAAGATCAAAGAACTGTCTTACCAGTTAATAGGGAGTACAAAATGAAAATTGAGATATGGTCAGATTATGTTTGTCCGTTCTGTTATATAGGAAAACGTCGGTTGGAAGTGGCACTAGAGCAATTTGCTCATAGAGAAGATGTATTGATTGAATATAGGAGCTTTGAACTCAATCCAAGCGCTACCTTCTACTCAGGGCCAACCAATAGTTTCGACGCTCACCGTTTAACCCAATATGCCAAATCCGTGGGTAAGGATAAAGAAATAATAGAGAAATTGTTCTATTCGTATTACACGGATGCCAAACTTATTAGTAATCTTGATACGTTAGGGGAAATTGCTGAATCAGTAGGCATGAATAGAAATGAGTGTCTGGCGATTCTCCATGACCCATTCCAATATGCCAACGATGTGCGTTCGGATGAAGCCTTAGCCCAACAATTTGGAATAACCGGAGCGCCATTTTTTGTAATTAATCGAAAATATTCTATATCTGGCGCACAGCCAGTAGAAACATTATTGGACATTCTTAACGAAATTTGGCAAGAAGAAAATAGCAATTGAATAACGGAAGAAAATAAACGTACAGTCAGAATAAATAGCCAGTGTTAAACTCACAAACTACTTTTTTGGGGTGCTATATACAACTGGTGCTCTTTACTTTCATTTGTTGTTTCAGCATAGATAATCCCAGCCCTTTACATTAAGAGGTGGGATTTTTTCTAAAATGACAATACAAATGGCAAACTACCATCAACCTTTCAATTCCTAAATTATATACCACTAAGTAGTGAATCTTTGCTTATTGTATCGTCCTGACATTTGATTAGTATGAGGATACGAGATATTGATTGTGAATAATTACACTTAAACAAACCAGCTAATAGTTGTCAAGATTTTTTAATAAAAAAATAAAAACCCATGATATACTAAAAAAGGGTACACCAAATAAGCCTTCCTCTTTAAAAATGGAAGGTCTTTCTTAATATACTTAGATATGCTTTTTAAACCGCATTTTGGAAGACTTCTTTCCTTTTTAGTAGGGCATATATCCAATGTAATAGCTTATTAGCACATGCAATGATTGCTACTCTAAAAGGTTTTCCTTCTTCGCGTTTTTTATCGTAGAACTCTCTTAATTTCTTATTTCTAGGGATTATTTCATCACTTGTTTTTTGCTTACGTGCATCTCTTATACCGCATTGTACAGCCATAAACAACGCTTGTCTTAACCTGCTAGAACCTCTTTTGGTTATGCGATTTATTGAAGCAGTAAACCGCCCTGAAGAGTATACGCTAGGATCTATTCCAGCGAATGCTACTAGCTTTTTAGGATGGTTAAACCGTTCTATCTCTCCAATTTCAGAGATGATTGTTGCCGCAATCTTTTCTCCAACACCAGGGATAGACTGGATAATCTTATATTCTTCAATTTCTTTAGCGAGGGCATCTATTTCTGCTGCTAACTTTGATAGATGCTCTTGATATTGAAGAACAATGTTAATAAACATTCTTAGGTTAAAGATATGGCTTTGATACAAGTTGTTTTGAAATGGATTACGTAATGCAGCCTCTCTCAATTTAATTGCCTTTTCTTTTGCCCATTTTTCTGAACGGGTTGTACATAATTTCGCAATTTTATTAGTAAGTTCTGATTCACTAACACTTAAAACCTCTTTGGAGGTTGGGAAGATTGATAGAATCTGTAACGAAATTTTTGAATAGAGATTCCCAAAGACACCTCTATATTCAGGAAATACTTGATCTAAGATGGATTGTAGCTGTAATTTTGTTTGTGCAGCCGTGCTTGATACCGTTTCTTGTTGTCTAGTAAGATTACGAAGATTTAAGAGTTGTATGCCTCTTTTTTTATATGGTTCTAACTCCTCCTTGTAATACAGTTCACATAGATGATAGGCATCAATGGCATCGGTCTTTACCTTGCGTAAATTTGTACTTCTAGCTCTATGAGAGATAAGTGGGTTAACTATAATATAGACGTATTGTTGCTCCTCCAAAAATTGAATGACAGGCATATGATATTGACCTGTAGATTCTAAAATAACAGAAGGTTGCTTACCATCGGCTAGTTTCTCTATTTCCCTTAGAAATTCTAATAAACTATATAAACCATCAAGAGTATGTTTAATACTAAAGCTCTTACGATATGGTTTTCCCTTATCTAAAAAGGCTTGAACCTGACTTTCTCCTTTTGAAATATCCAGACCTACGACTGGATTCATAATCAAATCTCCTCCTTAATTAACTAAATTCGTCGGTAACCCCTAAAGCTACTTGTAATGTCATAGGTTCGCTTGTTAAACGGGATCGTTGTCCCAACCAGCTCGAAACATGTTTATACAAGTAGGGGGTGAACAGTTTTGCGGACGGGATCAAGTCCCACGGGCCAGACGTTCTACCCCGACTACCGTTATAATAAGACCTAAAAGAAAAAGGTCAACCAGAAAAATCTGGCTAACCTCATATTACAATCGGGCCATATTGTTGAATAAAATTTTTTTATGTAATCTTCCCAAAGGATGGTTTGGAAATGCTAAAGCCCATCTTTTTAAAAGATGGGCTAGTTATAAATGATTAATAAGTTCTAACTGTTACGGGGGTGAACTCTTTTATGTACTGTTCCATTTGTATAAATGAATCTGTAAATAACATCGCCTCTTGGTCCGCTTCTGTTAAAAATTCACTCGTCACCATTGTCTGATAAAAATCCTTTAATTTATCGTAATAGCCTGCTACATTGAATAAAATACAGGGGTTTTGATGCTGACCAATGCGCGCCCATGAAATAACCTCTGAAATTTCTTCTAATGTACCTGGACCACCTGGTAATGCAATATAACAATTGCCTAATTCAATCATCTTATTTTTACGTTCAGACATTGAGTTCACAATTTCTAATCGGGTTAAATTTGGATGACTTAGCTCTCTGTCTACTAAAAAAGTTGGAATAATCCCGATTACTTCTCCATTATGTTCTAACACTTCATCAGCAATGACACCCATTAACCCTGCCTTTCCTCCACCATACACTAACGTATGACCACTTTCGGCAATCCATTTACCAAGTGATTTTGCTGCGTCTACATATAATTCGTTATTACCTAAACTCGCGCCACAATAAACTGAAATGTTCAAATTTCCTTCCTCCTTTATAATGCTATTGTTATTATAGAAGAAAAAGGAGTGGTTTACATTGAATATTTTAGAATATCAAAAATGGATTACAGAATTTTATAAAAAGCGAGGTTGGTATGAATTAAACGCATTTATACGTGTAAATTTTTTAACAGAAGAAGTCGGTGAAGTATCTAGAGCCATTCGTACAATTGAAATCGGTCGAGATCGCCAAGATGAAGAAACGTTGACGAAAGAAGAGCAACTCGCAAATTTGAAAGAAGAACTTGGTGATGTATTGGACAATTTATTTATTTTAGCAGACAAGTACGAAATTAATTTAACAGAAATTATGGAAATCCATAAAAACAAATTGACGAATCGCTATCAATAAACATATATAACATCCCTAAATCTGAATTTGGGTGTATTTTTAATCTTCCACAATTGGGCGCGATTCTTGAAGAGGAATTGTACCTACATGACGTTTTAATTCACGTGAAATTGTAGAAGGACTTCTTTTTAGGCATTTTGCAGTTTCCCTAATTGAATATCCTAATTCAATATAAGTTTCTATTTTTGAACGCTCAGATATGGTAAGATGTTGATAGCTCATAACGATTCCTCCTCAGATGTTTGTGTGGTAACTAACATTTTACACGAGGACGTTATGGGCTTCTTTTATTTTGACTTACAAGTGTTGCACTTAATATTACAATTCATCTTTTATTAAAAAATCTTGACAACTATTAGCTGGTTTTGTGGTACAACTACATCTTTTTCTGTAACTATAAAAAACCTTTTATTAGTTACTATTATCGGTATGAGTAAGTATAATTTTTGTACCCGATTCATTACTCTCTATTGAAATGTGGAGATTTAATAACTTAGGAACCTCATTAATAATATTCAATCCTTTTCGACTTGATTGATGAAGTTTTTTCATTGGGTTAAAGCCTATACCATTATCCGTTATAATCAGCTTCTGCTTACCTTCTTCTTTAGAACCTTCTATTGTTAAATGATCAGCTTCAGAATGATATAAAACATTTTGTAATACATTATCGAAAAGTCTTTCGAACCATACTTTATCCAATGTCCAAATAATTTCAGGTTCTATATTGGATAGATATGTTATATTTTTATGATTTAAAGCGTTCTTCCACTTCTCCATAAACTGATTTATGGACTCTTCCAAGTTAATCGGTGAACTGTGGGTGATTATTGAATCAGAGTTCAAGTAATTTTTATGATAGATCCGATCACTTAGGGTAGATATAGTATCTGTATTTTTACTTATTTCTTTTATTGCTTCATTAATGTTTTGTCCCGTTTGTAGGTAATATAAATTAATTTTTATTATAGATAGTGGTGTTTTAATATCATGTGCAAGTTGATCTAAGTACCTTTTCCTTAGTTCTTCCGATTCCTTATATTTATCTTGATTATATTTTAAACTGTTAATTAATATATTAACTGACTCACCGAGGTGTTTCATTTCGATATTCTTTAACATTTGAATTTTGACAGGTTCTGGATACATTTGGTCTTTGGCTATATCTCTAATAAAATGCGAAAGGAAGCTTATTTCAGATGAAATATTAATTATAATTTTTGAAAGAAATGCAACATATAATAAAATCATAACGGAAAAAATTGAGAACACGTATATATAATTTTCATATGCTATGAAAGGAGTATCTGTTCCATTTATATAATCATGTAATAGGTGGATACCAAATACAATGTAGTTCGATATCATAAGAGCAATTGGGAAGAACAAAATCGAGATAAGCGTGAAAAGATATATCTTTTTATTCAATAACATCATTCCTTTGGTACAGATAATTTATAACCATAACCATAGATGGTTTCAATCAATTTGCCCTCAATATCCACTTTATTTCTCAAACTATTTATGTAAACGTTTAAGGAAGTTGTTTGATTACTTTGATCGTTTCCTTCCCACACATGATTTATTATTTGTTCCCTTGACAAGCTAATATTAATGTTTTCATATAGGTAAAAGAATAATTTTTTTTCAGTCTTGCTTAATGGTATTTCAGTTCTTGTTTCACTGTTTAAAATTATATGTGCTTGTTTATTGATAACTATATCGTTTAAATAGACAAGATTACTATATCTAGCCTGCAGCAGGTTTTTTAGCCTTGCAATAAGTTCTAACGGTTCAAATGGTTTAGGTATGAAGTCATCTCCTAACTCTAACCCTTTGATTTTGTCATCAATTTGACTATGGGCTGTAAGAAAAATAACAGGTTTTTCAGGATAAATCGTTTTAATCCGCTTGCAGACATCATACCCATTGTCAAATGGTATTTCTATGTCCAATAAAAATATATCTATATTGTCAAAATCCGAGTAATTAAATCGATTATCCGTTTTCACAATAACCTTATTAAAATAATTATTTAAAAATGTATATAAGAACTTTGATATAGTGGGATCGTCCTCAAGCACAAAAATGTTTAATTTTTGGAGTGTGTCTTCCATGGTCAAATTTCTTCCCCCCTTTATAGCTTCTTTATATAAATTATTCTTAAATTTATAATCAGCATAATGGAATTTATTAGAATAAACAACCCGACACCTATAATAATTGATGACATACCTCCTTCATAGTAAAATTCATTATCAATTATATGCAATCCAAGTCTATATCCGAATGCTGTTGGTATGAAAAATGAAAAAGGTGCTGCCATTAGAATCATTGACAATAAAGAGATTCCTATCCCAATAGAGATGCTTGCTACTATATTTTTTGTTAATTGAATAATTACGGCGAATGTTAAGATAATAGTTGTAACAACTATTACGTTCAGGGTTGTATAAGAAAAAATCAAATGCAGTATATCTTTAATCTTACCATCCACAAAAAAATAAAAAACAGATAAAATAAGTAATTGTATTAAAAAGATAGCTGACATAATGATTAAGGATACAAAGACCTTGGAAAAAAGTAACTGAAAACGTGGAATATTATAAGTTATCCAGTCTAAATATGTTTTGTTCTTATATTCAATATAAAAAACAAAGGAGACTAACACACTTGAAATGATCGGCAATATCATAAAATACTGATTATAGTAGGTGAAGTAAAAACCACTATCAAGGCTTATATCCCCATTATTTATGGCAAAGTTAGCAAAGTTCATTAGTAATGGAATTAGACTAAGCACCACAATAACTAGAATTACTTTTTCGCTTTTTATTTTAATCCATTCATTTTTAATTAACTTAAGCATGTCTTGTCACCTCAATTAAATCTGAAGACATCAACTTAATATATAAGTCCTCTAGAGTAAGTTTTTCTACATCTTTGTATATAAAATCCTTACCTCGTAGTAAATTATTAAACTTAATTTCACTTGCAATGAAATAGGTTTCTTTTTTACTGTTTTCGAGTAATGTAATATCTTTTTTAATATTATTTTCTATGTGCTGTACTTTTCCATACATATATATTTTTTCTTCATTATCAATTTCCAAGATTTTTTCTCCGTTTCTCATGAATAACAAAGTATCTGTAATCAAAGAAACTTCATTTAAGTTATGACTCGAGATTAATATTACTCTTTCCTTGTTTTTTAGATTCCTTTCTACAAGATCCCGCATATCCTTCATTCCAATAGGGTCTAACCCATTAGTAGGTTCGTCCAACAGTAATAAATCCGGACTACCCATTAGAGCTTTTGCCACACCTAATCGTTGTTTCATCCCCATGGATAATTCCTTAAACTTCTTTTGTTTAGCATCAACTAATCCGACTATCCTTAATAATTCATTTATGCTAGAATCATCCTGCTCAATATCAGCATATGATGCATGTAATTTCAGGTTTTCTATACAGGTTAAATTAGGGTAAAAGGCAGGGTATTCGATTAACTTTCCTATTGTTATATTTTCCGGGTTTCTGAGAATGTCACCCTTATATTTAATTGTATCTAATAATGTTTTAAATAAAGTAGTTTTCCCTGCCCCATTTGGTCCCAGTAGTCCATATACTTTCCCTTTTTCCAACTCAAGATTAATACTTTTTAGAATAGTATTTTCATTTATATCTAATGAAACGTTTTTCAAAGTTATCATTTCTTCCCTCCTAGCTGTTATATATAATTAAAAATGATATTATGCTGATGATATAAACAACGAATAATATTAATGCTGGTTTGAAATTACTGTTTTTAAGTCCATTTTTCACTATTTCAAATATAAAAATGGAAACTGAAAGTAGAAATGAAACAATTGCCAGCAATATGAACACTTTCTCCATAATTACACCCCTTTAATTTGTACTGTATCTGTACTATATTTCATGATTATTAAAAAAACATTAATCATTATGATTTTGGTAAATTAAAAAGATAGACTAAGTATCTCTTTCCGAAGCAGTATTAAGAATTTGCATTTACACTTAATAACAAGGACCGGGAAATCAATCTAAAAAGTCGCTTTCCCTTACGTGAGGAAAGCGACTTTTTGTATAGTATTATTCGCTAATCATTATCTATAGATTTTGAAGCTATATTAATTTAATAAGTTCTTTTAAGATGTTCCAAATTTCCACATCATAATCGCACAACAATATGTTTAGGGCAATTATGGGTATCTTTTATTTCTGATTTTAAAAATTCTGGATATATTTTGACTTTATCAAGTTGAGAAATGGGGATCCATTTGTAGATTAATCTTTCACCTTCTATTCCATAAAACGGCTTTGCATTCACTTCATAATCATCATTGGCCGTTACTTGATAATAGAATCCGATTTCATGAAAATGTGTATCATTATATTCAAAGAAATTTTCAACTGACCATAGTAATCTTTCTATTTGGACGTCTATACCAAGCTCTTCTTGAAATTCCCTTTGCAAACCAATCTGTGCTTCTTCTGAGATTTTTACTCTACCACCTGGTAATGCCCAAAAGGAATCATCAACGTTTTTATGTATTAATACATGACCATCTTTGATCAAAACCCCAGCAACTCGGTAATTGAATATTCCCTGTTCTCTTTTAAATACGATATCCATTTTTTGATTCCCCAATCTGGTTTATTGTAAAAACTAATGTAATTCTTTAATTCTATCATAATATTCTAAAAAATATTAATATATAAAAAAAGAGGCCAAAATATTGGAGATGATAAAAATGATAAGAGAAATTAATGTTAGAATCCCCCACCCTTCTATAAAAAAGTTGTTATCTTATGCGACTTCTATTGACAAAGTTGATAATGTATATGCAAAGTACATTCAATCACCCAACCAACAATTATTTGGTTTTGTGAGAGAAGGGATTATCATTGGTTGTATCGGAGTAGCTATAGACCATAATAGTTGCGAAATTAAGCATATAGCTGTTTCTCCAATAGAAAGAGGAAATGGGATAGGACGTAAAATGATTCAATATCTCATTGAAAAATATACATTTACATCTATCATTGCAGAAACTGACATAGAAGCAGTGGAGTTTTATAGAAAGTTTGGATTTAAAATTACTTCATTGGGCGAAAAGTATCCTGGTGTCGAAAGATTTCTATGTGAATTTAAATGATTATTTATAAAGATTTCGCAATATTTATCTCTTTCTAACTAAAATCCTTGATGGTAATTTTGCAGAATGCTTCTGTTAACTCATCTAATGTTCCATCTAATTTTCCTGCAAACCAATCTTGATACATAGATGTTATTGCTCCTACCATCAGATGAACACGATAGACATACATTCTATATTCTTCTGCGTTATGAACTTCTTTTGGTGTTTTCATTCCATTTAATATTTTATCAATGACGATTTCTTTTAATTTATAAATAAAATTTGGTGCACCTTGTGTATTAATAACTAAACGATAAAATTTTATATCTTGTTCAAAAAAATTAGCTACTTTTTTTAAAAAAGGTAAAGGATTTTTTATAATATCAATCTCTTTAAAGTCATTTAGATACTCAAGGATATTTCCCATCGTTTCATTTTCAATCTCATCAATAACCGCATAGATATCGGCATAGTGGGCATAAAACGTTCCCCTACTAATACCTGCTTTTTCTACTATATTTTTGACTGTTATTTTCTCAAACTCTTTTTCGAGTGCTAGTTCTATAAATGCATAACGAATCATCTTTTTAGAACGGATGGCACTTTTGTATTTTGCTTTTCCAGCCAATTTTTTTCACCTCTTTTTTTCAAAATTGAACACATGTCCTAATTTGTGTTCAAAGTTAAACATAATCACGTTTTTTGAACATTGTGTAGTTTTACATACAAAAGTATACTTTTTTTATGAGCAAAAGTACACACGTGTACGATTTTGTAAAAATGCAAATAAAAAAGAGACTGAAAGAGGGAGTCAAATGAAGAAACTAATGAATTGGCGTGCAGCATCATTCCTTCTTTGGATTATGGTTACTGTCATGATCGTTTTGTCGATGCCTAATTTAGACCAACTCGTCAGGGAAAAAGGCCAAATCACAATTCCTGCTGGTAAACAGAGTACTGTTGCCGAAGAAATGGTAAAAGATATGGCTGGAGAAGACAATGATACATATTCGATTATTGTTGTTTTCAATTCTGGCAGTGACAAAAAATTGACGAGTCAACAACAAGAAGAAATAAGTTCAGCCGTACAATCTTTACAAAGTCACAAAAAAGAGCTCGACATACAAAATATCGTAACTCATCTAGATAATAAGCAAACGAAAGAACAGCTTGTTTCAAAAGATGGTACAACGATTTTAACGCAACTTTCTATCGAACAAAATGATAAAAAGATTTCTGAAGTAGCAAAGGATATTAATCAATTTGTCAAAATCAACAATATCGATACGTATCTTACAGGGAACAAGATGGTAATGGAAGATTATATCCAATCTTCTCAAGATGGGATTAAGAAAACCGAAGCAATCGCGGTTATTTTCATTATAGCGGTTTTAATTCTCGTATTCCGTTCTCCTATCGTTCCTGTTATTTCACTTTTATCGGTCGGTGTGTCCTATTTAGTATCACTTGGTATTATTGCTCATTTAGTTGATCAGTTTAACTATCCATTCTCGAACTTTACTCAAGTTTTTTTAGTGGTCATCTTATTTGGAATTGGAACGGACTATAACATCCTTTTGTTCACACGTTTTAAGGAAGAACTTGTAAAACAGGATAATGTTCTAGCAGCAGTTAAAGAAACATATAAAACGGCAGGACATACAGTGCTGTTTAGTGCACTTGCTGTATTTATCGGCTTTACTGCACTTATTTTAGCTGAATTCGTCTTGTACCAAGCAAGTTCAGCAGTGGCAATTGGTGTTGCAGTCCTTGTACTTGTCCTTATGACATTAAACCCATTTTTCATGGTGTTATTAGGCAAAAAAATGTTCTGGCCGATCAAAAAATTTGAAGGCCATAGCAACAGTAAAATATGGGGATTCCTATCAAAAATATCGGTGATGAGACCCATTATCGTCTTACTATTCATCGCAATTTTATGTGCACCATTTATCCTCACATACAGTATCTCATTAAGCTATGATGACTTATTAGAACTCGATGATAAATATACATCCAAACAAGGTATTAACGTTATTGAAGACCATTTTCCTCCTGGATTTTCTTCGCCAACTACACTTGTTATAAAATCACCTAATGCATTAGATAATGCAAAATCGCTCCAATCCTTAGATGAGTTGGCCGAACAGATCAAAGAAATAGATGGTGTCGATAAAGTCATGACTGCTACTCGTCCAACCGGTGAAAAAATCAAAGACTTGTATATTCAAAAACAAACAAAAGATTTACACAACGGGCTTGGGGATGCAAATGAGGGCGTAAGTAAAATCAATAAAGGACTATCTTCTGCAGAGAAACAAGTTGGTCAAGCAGATAGTAGTGGTACTGAAAACGTTCAAGCGTTAATCAATGGAACAAACGAGGTCAAACAAGGAGTTTCTAGTCTAGGAAACGCAGTTAACCAATTATCAAATGGTATTAACTCTGGTAAAGACGGCGCTCAGGCGTTAGAAAATGGTCTCGCATCACTTAAAGAAAATATGAACACATTAGGAAATTCGATACCACAACTGATGAATGCCTATAATGCATTACAACAAGGTTTATCTTCCTATAGCAATTCTTTCGCAAGTATGAGTCAAGCGATAAATGGTACAAAACAAGGATACGAACAAATTGAAGCCTCCATGCAGGCTTTGATCAAATCGAAACCCGAGCTTGCCAATGATGTGAACGTACTAACAACGCTTAAAATAGCTTCTACTGGCAAGAAACAACTCGCTCAACTTTCTGAAAAGCTAAATGCGATGACCCCACAGTATAATAGTGCGATGCAGTCATTCAAAAAAGCAAATAGCTCTTTAGCACAAGTAAACAGTGGTTTCTCCCAACTCCAAACAGGTGTTAACAAGCTATATGCTGGTTCATCCACTTTAAAAAATGGCTTACAATCTGCTGCAGATGGATCAAGTAAAATTGCAAGTCAAACACCTGCACTCGAATCAGGCTTAACAACTATTAATAATGGTCAAAAGCAGCTGTTAACAGGACTTAATGATTTATCAGAACAAATGAAAGTTCTTCAATCTGGTCTTGCAAAAAGCTCAAAAGGATTGAAAGATATCAACTCAGGACTTCATGATGCACAAGGCTATTTAAAAGATTTAAGTAAGTCTGATGCATCTGAAAAATTCTATATACCAGAAGACGTGTTAAAAAGTGATGATTTCCAAAAATCATTAAATATGTATATGTCCGATGATCGTAAATTTGCACAAATGAATATCATCCTCGATGTCAATCCATATACGAAAGAAGCAATGAACATCGTTGAGCATATTGAAAAAGCTGTTGAAGGTTTCACAACAAATGGTGAACTACGTGATTCAAAAATCGCATTTGCTGGAAAAACATCTCAAAATGTTGACCTTCAAGCAATTGCGAGTGGCGACTTTACACGAACTGCAACAATTATGCTAATCGGTATAGGGCTCATTTTAATCATCATCACCCGTTCAGTATTGAAACCAATCTTAATTATTTCTTCATTAGTATTAACGTATTTTACTGCACTTGGTATGAGTGAATTGTTAAGTATAAAAATTTTACATGTTGATGAATTAGGCTGGAACGTTCCTTTCTTTAGCTTTATCATGATTGTCGCTCTCGGTGTGGATTATAGTATTTTCTTAATGATGCGCTATAGAGAACAAGTTGGCAATCCAAGAGAAATGATCGTCGATGCTGCTCGTCATATCGGAAGTGTCGTCATTTCCGCAGCCATTATCCTTGGTGGAACATTTGCAGCGCTCATTCCATCTGGTGTCATATCACTAATCGAAATTGCCATAACCGTTATCATCGGCTTATTCCTATTAAGCTTTGTCATGCTACCAATCTTCATCCCATCATTATTATCGATTGTGAGTAGTGTTCGGAATTTGAAGTGGTTTAAAAAGATAAAAAGGTCGTAGAAATGAGGGCAGCCCCATAAGTAGAAAACTTACGGGACTGCCCATTCTTTTGCTTTTGCGATGGTTGATTCAAATTATCCTGGATGGTTATGTTTTCGTTGATAAACGTGTAGAACTAATGCTTATTTCAGCGTGCCAAAAATCCAATTATACAACTGTTGAAAAGTTAAGAAGTGCATAAGAAAAGGCCTCAATATTAGAGGTCTTTAGATGTATTAAAGGCTTTATTCTTCTACAATTTCTAACTGTTTGTAATAGTTATCTACAATGGGGTGAATATCTGGATTTGAATCGTAATAGGTATTGTCAATTTGATTAAGCGTAAATTTAAACTCTTTTTCGCCATCAAAAAGAGTTATACCATATCGCCAACCTTTACGTTTTTCTTGATTTTCTTGTGGCGTAAATTCTATTTCTTTAATCAACGTTAGAAATTCACCGATTTGTTCTTGATTCGTTATCGTTTTAGAAGCACCAGTTGAACCATCTTGAATAATAACTTTATCTACATTTTCAATTTTTGCGTCCTTATAAAACGATTCTAATGATTGCGTTTTTCCATTAGTACAAGCAGAAAGTATGAATAGACTTACTAATAACATTAAGAACAAAGATTTTTTCATAGAACCACCCCTACGTTCACTCTACCACCAATTAGACGTATAAAAGTTACATTTTAACAGTTTGGAATAGGTATTAATTACAGTTTAAGTATATTTATAATTCTAGTAGAAAAAATTTATTCCTATAATTTATTTTAAAAACAACAATCTTTTAGAAAACAGCCATATTAAAAGACTTACCCCTCTTCAACATTCACCACAATATCTCCGAATAATTTTTCACCAATGTAAACCTCAAGCTTCCATAACCCAGCTGTAGGAAACTCCATTGTTGATGGTACATGTGTAGTTGCACCATTATAAGGACTAATGCCTACATTCACACTATTATCAGCTTGTATTATTTTATGCTTTTCCCCTTTTTCATTGATCCCTATTATTTTCAAAGGTCCATCAAATTCATCATCATTTCCCCAAAAGTGCCACATATATTTGTTTGGTTTTCCTTTAATAATGGGATCAATCTTAATATCATCTTCATTGCCCGATCCAACTAAAAAACCTAATCTACCTTCTTTTCCAAGAAGAACATATTTTCCTTTCTTACCACCAAAATCAATAGGAATATCGAATGTTGGACTCACTTGCCAATGATTTGAGCTCACTGCCTCTTTTTCTTTCGTTTCCTTTTCTGAACACCCCACTAATAGTAGCAATACTGATAAAAACACCAATATCTTTTTCATATAAGCCCCCTTGCAAAAATTTATTCCTAACATATATAACCGCACACTTAAACTATGTTGATTTCCTATCAACATAATTCTTCCAATATTAACCTATGGTCATAATATCTATATCATTCATTACAATTTCGATATCGAACTGGAATTCCCTTCAATTATTAAGGAATATTATAAGATTAAAAACGTGGATTCAATTTTAAGTAATTGTGGAGACTCTCGGAGGTAAACGATGTTGATGAATTCTTAGCAGAAGCCCTTCATTTTTGCACATGCAATATAGTTAAATATTGTAATAATAAAAATATTCACGTAAGCTAAAAATAAATAGTATCAAAACACCGCCGATGTTAGTGCATCAAGCGGTCAATCATATTTGGCTTCCATTAGGTGACATAAGAATCCCCCATCCGCGAGAGCTCTCAACTCAAGGATGGGTTATTTTTTAATATAAATGAGAGTTTTCTCTTTTACATTTCGATATAGTTAGTGAAAAGCTTTTCAAAAAAATGAAGGAGAATGCAAATGAAGTGTAATTCAAAAAACTTTATCAATCGACTAAAGAAAGAAAAAGAAGATGCACTTGAATTTATCATAGAAGAATATTCTTCCCTAGTAAAAGGAATTAGTTATAAAATTTTATCTAATATTAGCAAAGAAGCAATAGATGAATGCGTTAATGATGTATTTTTAACAGTTTGGCAAAATGCAAATTTATTTGAAGGAAATTACGAAGATTTTAAAAAGTGGATTGCAATGATAACTAAGCATAAAGCAATTGATCGTTATCGTCAGCTTGAGAAATTGCAAAAACGTGAGAAAAACGATGAATTTATTTTGGAACAGTCCATTTCAGAAGATGTTCAAATTTCTCTTTTAGAAAAGGATGAAAAAAATACATTATTACTTGCGCTAAGTACATTAAAAGATATTGACCGTGAGATTTTTATGATGAAATATTTTCTTTACTTAACAACTCAAGAAATCGCTGAATCATTAAATCTTTCCATTTCTGCAGTTGAAAATCGCTTATACCGTGGAAAGAAGAAGTTAGCTAAAAATCCAATACTTAGGGAGCGATTTATATGAAGAAAAAATATAGAGATTGGATTGACTTTGACATTGATCAAATTGAACTGATTCCTTTATCAACTGAAGAGAAAGAGGATTTAAAAGAACATGTATTATCTAAAAGTAAAGTTAAGAAATCCATCAAACTTCGGCACTTAGCTACCGCTGTTATACTTGGAATCAGTGTAATTACTGTTAGCTTCATGTCTCTCCCAGCTCTCGCAAATCAAATTCCTTTCATTCAAAGTGTTTTAACATATTTTGAGGATGATTCGGTTCCGAACATTAATACGTATACAGAATTAGCTACAGATATGAAACAAGTACAGTCTAGTAATGGAATAGACGTTTCTGTTGAAAAAGCAGTGTATGATGGAACAAATATTATTTTAACCTATACCATTCAAACAGAAGCTGAACTTGGTGATAATCCCCGAGTAGATGGCATGTTAGACATTCCAAAAGCTAACAGTAGCGGTTCTATTTCTAATATTAGAAAGATAAATGATACAACTTATGCTGGAATTGAAAAGGTTACACCACATTTTAAAGGCAAAAGTCTTGATGAAATACAAGTTTCATGGCAACCTACACTATTTGAGAATATGGAGACGAATAAAAAGTTTGAAGGGAATTGGCAATTTGAATTTACTTTAAGTGAATTAGTAGCAAATACTATAAAACTTAACCAATCAATTCAAGAAGACGGAATTACTCTAAGTATGAAATCACTAAAACAAACAGAATTGACTGCAGTATTACAGTATGAATTTAATGTTGATCATTCTATATTAAAAGAGTGGCCGTTTGTTATTATAGAAATGGTTGAAGTAAAAGATAATCTTGGAAACACTTATGAAATTGATAGTAATGGTGGGGTTAGTATGGAAAATGGTACTTCTAATAAACGCAAGGTAACCATTTATTCACTAAATCCAAACGCTAAATCATTAATACTAACACCCAAAGTTTATTTTTCAAAAGGTTCTGGCAAATTAGGAGAAACAAAACAAATAAGCCCTGTTACAATTGATTTAAAATAATTTTAGTAGAAGAATCCATAAAAATTCTTTATAGGATTCTTCTTTTCATTATTAGCCTTTTTTTATATCTCCTTCAGCTTCTTTTTCGCTTCTGCATCTCCTTGAAGTGCTGCTCTTTGATACCAATACTTAGCTTTTTTCATATTGATAGGTGTCCCCATACCCGATTCGTAGCAAAAGCCAAGATTAAATTCACCATCTACATCTTGCTTGTCAGCAGCTATTTGATACCAGAGAATGGCTTCCTCTCCCTGATTGTTTTGAAAGGCTGCATTTCCTAATCGGTTGGCCGCAAATACATCACCCGCTAATGCTGATTGTGTGAACCAATAGTTTGACTTTGCTAAATCTTTTTCAACCCCGACACCATTTTCATACATATAACCGAGTGTATACATTGATTCTGCAACACCACGTTCAGCCGCAATAGAAAATAATTCGAATGCTTTTTTGTCATCCTTTTCAACGTACTCACCGCGAAAATACATATCTGCATAGTTATTCATCGCATCTGCATGTCCTTTTAAAGCCGCTTCCTTATAACATTCGAAAGTTTTCTCCCAATTTTCTTCTACAACCGTACCATCATAATAAAAATTCCCTACCCAATAAATTGCATCGATATTCCCTGCCTTAGCAGACACTTCATACCACACAAAAGCCCAATCGGCATGATCTAAAGATTTATAGAACTCACCTAATTCAAGCTGGGCATCGCTATTTCCGTTCATAGCTTTTTGATAAATGGAGATGGCTTCTTGTATTTCCTCATGTTCGAAAAAAATAGTCGCTTGATCAATTTGAGGATTTAGCAACTCTTGTAAAATCGTTTGCACATCCCGAAGCAAAATAGGATAGAAATTCTGGTCATATATAGACAGATGTTTAACTTGTTCAAGTAGAATTCTGATATCATCTGAGCAGTTAGTGATTGCTTGTTCACAATAATGGATCAATTGAGAGATGTTTGAAATCACATTTTCTTGATTGGTTATTTTATGTAATAACTTCGCTGCTTCTGTATATCCTTTTTCATTAAGATTTTGTTGTATATCCATGAAAGTGCACTTCCTTTAAAACCGGATTAAATGAATACTTTATTTTAGCATATCTCGTAAATGAATTTGGCTGAGAAACTAGAGATAGCTTGAACATAACTTGGAGTCTTTTGCACAACTCAAGCTCCCTTTTGCACAACTCGAACTCCCTTTTGCACAACTCAAGCTCCCTTTTGCACAACTCAAGCTCCCTTTTGCACAACTCGAACTCCCTTTTGCACAACTCAAGCTTCCTTTTGCACAACTCACTTCCTTTGATTAAGTCCATATAATTGTGTAAAAAGAAAAAGAGTCAAATTAATCCCTCTTGGTTACAATGTTTTCATCGACGATAAACAATGTGGAGGAATTAATAATGACCCAACTACAGTTTAACCTAAATGTGGACCTTTTAAAAGATTCTGTAATAAATTCTAATATT
>NZ_QWUA01000011.1 GCF_003576525.1 Rummeliibacillus sp. POC4
AGTCTAATATGGTTAAGCGGATTTTGATCGTGGAAGACGAAGTTCAAATCGCTAAAATATTAAAACTAGAATTGGAATACGAAGGCTATGAAGTAGTCGTTGCAAATAACGGTAAATTTGGATTAGAAGTAGCATTACAAGGAAAAATCGATTTGATGCTATTAGATATTATGTTGCCTGAGATGAATGGCATTGAAGTGTTAAGAAAAGTTCGCAAAGTAAATAATACGTTGGCGATTATCTTATTGACAGCACGCAATTTGACTATGGATAAAGTGACAGGGTTAGATTTAGGAGCTAATGATTACATTACGAAGCCATTTGAGATGGAAGAATTACTGGCAAGAGTTCGTTCATGTTTACGACAAACTGAAATGCTTTCCAATGCAACAAATGATAAGGATAAAATATTAACCTTTAATGATTTATCGATTAACACAGAAACACGAGAAGTGATTCGAGAGAATACAGCGATTTCTTTAACTCCAAAGGAATTTGACTTACTAGTTTATCTAATTTCTCATAAAAATACAATCGTAACAAGGGAAAATATTATAAAAGATGTGTGGGATTATGAGTATGAAGGGGATACCAATGTCATTGACGTCTATATATGGCATTTAAGAAAGAAAGTAGATGAAGGGTTTACCAGTACCCCTATTATTCAAACAGTAAGGGGCGTGGGGTATATAGTAAAGGAGGAGTAGAATATGAAAATTACCAATAAGATTAATCTAATTACTACAGCATGGATTATTTTTGTATTGGTTGTTGTTAATATCGCAGTCTTTTACTCCTTTTTGAAAGTGACAGTAAATGTGGAAGAAAAAGTAGTTCTTCAAAATGCAGATGCAATTTTAGAGGATATTAATAATGGAGATTCAAATGAAGTGATCAAAGAGAAATTGTCGAAGTATTTAACGAATGGATCTTTTATTCGAATTATTGATCGTCAATCCAAAATTATCAACCAAGTAACAAACAATAAACAATTCGCCAATAAGATAAAAGGAAAGTTCGTCACAAAAACAACTTCAAATCGATATTTAGTAAGAATGGCGCAAGGGGAAGAACAAATGCTTGTTGTGAGTATTCCGATAGAATTTAACGGGCAAGTTATTGAGACCCTTGAAATTGGCGAAAGGTTAGTTGGATTAGAGTTAGGGAAAGACGTATTGCTATCAATTTTAGTTGCTTGTACAATATTAGGAGCTTTAATATCTCTTATAGGGGGCAAATGGTTAGCGAATATTCTTATTCGACCTGTATCAAATATGATCGATACGATGGAAGAAATAGAGAAAAGTGGTATTACAAAACGAATGACTATTGAAGGACAGCCAAAAGATGAATTGCAGAAAATGGCCGTAACTTTCAATAGAATGATGGATCGATTAGATGATAATATTGATAAACAACAGCAATTCATTTCTGATGCTTCACATGAACTAAAGACACCTATTACTGTTATCAAAAGTTACGCTGATTTTTTAAGAAGACATGGTATACAAAATGAAGAAGTAGCGCTTGATGCGGTGGGCGTTATCCATTCTGAGGCGACTAGAATTCAGACAATGGCAGAAAAATTTTTAGATTTAGCAAATACGGAATCAGAAAATAGTTTAGAAAAAACAACAATTGATTTGATCACACTTAGTAAAGACATTGTAAAACAATTACAAAGAACATATAAAAGAGAAATAATACTTCATCACGATGAAGAACTGATCACAGTTATTGCCGATGAATTGAAACTTAAGCAGGTAATCATCATACTTCTTGATAATGCGATTAAATACAGTAAAGATCGAATCGATATATATCTAGAGAGTCGGGAAAATGATACGATTATCCGAGTAAAAGACTATGGTATTGGTATTTCAGAAAGTGAGATAGACAATATATTCGAGAGATTCTATCGGGTAGATAAAGCAAGGAGTAGAGAAACTGGTGGCACAGGGCTTGGTCTAGCAATTGCAAAAAATATTATGAAACAACATGATGGTGAGATTAAAGTAAAGAGTAAAGAAGGCGTAGGAACGGAAATAGAACTCTTCCTCCCACATAAAAACTAAAAAATTGAAAAGAGCTGTTAGATAAGTGTCTTATGTACTGATAGGGATTGGTATTGTAATATTATTGTTCTTTTGCTATGGAGCAATTCCAACTGTCCTCATTCGTGTATTTGAATGGGGAATAGTAAAACGAATTCATAGAAAAGAAATGGCCATTACTTTTGATGATGGTCCAAATCCAAAATTCACTCCACAATTATTAGACGTATTGAAAAAATATGATGTAAAAGTTACATTTTTTGTCATCGGGAGCAATGTAAAAAAGTATCCTGAAATTATTAAACGTATGGCTGATGAAGGTCACACAATTGGTATTCATAGCTACGAACACATTTCAAGCTGGATCTTGTCACCGTTTAAACTAAAAAAACAACTTGAAATGACAGAAAAAGCGATAACAGAATGCACTGGTCAAAAGGTTTCGTTTTATAGACCACCATGGGGGCATTTTAATGTATTCACATTAATTGTTAGTAAAAAATACACTAAAATAATGTGGTCATACATTTTTGGGGATTGGAAAGTGGAGAAAGCCCAAAATGGTCTCTTAGAAGAATTACGTGCTTCAGCAAACGAAGGAGTCATATTTGTTCTTCATGATAATGGTGATACATTAGGTGCTGAGGAAGATGCACCTGGATATATGATTCAAAACTTAGACATATTCTTAGAAGAATCTAAACAAAAGGGCATTCAATTTATTACATTAAAAGAGTTAGAGAGGGATTTATGAGTATAGATGTCATTACAGAATATATCAATTCGTACGGCTATATCATTCTATTTATCTGTTTGTTTTTTGGAATTGTTGGGATTCCTGCACCTGAAGAATCATTATTGTTTTTAACGGGCATTTTAATCAGTCATCATCATCTTGCAATGGGTTCTGCTTTAGTTTACTCAGAACTGGGTGCATTTATCGGGATGCTTACTGCTTATTATTTTGGCAAGTACTTAGGCAAACCATTTATAGATAGGTTTGGAAGACATATTGGGCTAACAAAGGAAAAATGGAGTGTAATAGAGAATAGATATAAAGCGAATGCCCGTAAAGCAATAACGTTTGGCTTTTACTTACCAGGTGTTCGCCAAATTAGTCCTTACTTTGCGGGAATTGCACATTTTCCATTTCGCCAATTTTTTCTATTCTCCTTAATTGGTAGCGTGATTTGGACTATACCCATTATTTTAGCTGGTTACTATACTGCTAGAGTGATTTATATCAATCCAAAGTATGTTCCTTATTTAGGTGTTTTCCTTTTTGTGCTATATTTAGTTCATCTATTATGGAAAAAAATAATCTACAAAAATAAGAGGAAACAGAAATAAAAAAACGTAAGAATGAATTTATATCAATCTTCTTACGTTTTTATTTAGCTTATTTTAAATAATAGCTTAATTTAATCAGAAATTCCGGAATTATTTGTTAATATAGTATGGCGGATTAGTTGCTGAAAGTTGACTTAAAGCATAAAAGTAAAATTAAAAATACATTAAAACTGCAAGATTTTAGAAAAAACGTGATATTGTCAAATTGTTAAATAAAAACTATGCATTTTCTAATTTAGAAGTAGTTTTCTAATTCACAATGAGCGAAAATTAGGTCGTAAAAAGGAGCAGCAAAAAATGAAGAAAATTCTGTTCTTACCACTCTTACGAATGCAATCTGGTCATCATCAAGTTGCAGACACAATAATGGATATGATTAAAATAAGAGACGAAAATATTATATTAAAGAAAATAGATATAATGAGCTATTCAAGTAAAACATTAGAAAAAGTAATCTCAAAGAATTATATAAAATGGATTAATATTGCGCCAAAGTCCTATGATTATGTATACAAAAAACGCTTTTCGCCTTCTAACGATTCGAAAAATCCTACTAAATTTTACGAACGATTTTTCTTAAGGAAAATGTATGATTTAATCACAGTGGAAAAGCCAGATTTAATCGTATGTACGCATGGTTTTCCTTCGTATCTTGTAAGTAAACTAAAAAGGATAGGAAGATGCAATATTCCTGTTATTAATGCATATACAGATTTTTTCATTAATAATTTTTGGGCTAAAGATGGCATAGATCTTCATTTTGTACCTAGTAAAGAGGTAAAAGAAAATTTAATAGATATGTATCGTATTCCAAATGAGCGAATTATCGTGACAGGCATTCCTGTTCATGAAGAGATTAAGAAAACTACGCATAGGGATTTTCATAGTGTGAAGCCATTAATATTGATAGCAGGGGGAAACAGCGGATTAGGTGGAATATTAAAGTTGTCTACTGAGCTGAAAAACGTAAATCAATATCATTTTATCGTCCTTTGTGGTAACAATGAAGAACTCTATGATGAGATAAACTCTTGGGATAATGATAACATTCAACCTTTACCATATATCTCCTCACGAGAAAAAATGAACGAACTCTATGATAAGGTTGATGCCATTATAACAAAACCAGGTGGCGTAACAATAAGCGAAGCTTTAAGAAAAAGACTTCCGATTTTTGTCCATTCTTATCTTCCTGGACAAGAAAAGATTAATCTAACCTATTTAAAAAAACATCAATTAGTATTTGAGATGAATCCAAACGAATCACTAGCATCTCAATTAAATACATTTTTAAAAAACACTGAAAAAATGAATCAATGGGAGCATTCGATTGACATTTTTCAACAAGAAATAGAAATGGATATGCCTGAACAAATAATGGATGTTATGAACTGGATTTTAGACACGAAGATAAAACGTATACCAATACAAAAAAAGTACCGTCTATACAATTACAGATTGCTCGGGTTTAGGAGCTGATTTTATATGGAAATTGCAAAAGTAATTTTAAGAGATTCAGAAATTCCTGTTCAAAAAGGAACAGTAAGATTAGTTGAATATGAAGATGAATTGTCAGTGGATGATGATGAACGAACAATAGAGGTTGAGTTAAATGTCCATCCGACTGTTGCGAAATTTATTGATTCAATAGTAGATTATAGAAAAGAGAAGGTTACCTTAATCTCCGAGGAAAACCAAAGAATAACAGGCTTATTTAATATTCATGTTGGTAAAGCGGGAATATTATTAACAGGAGATCCAAGCTTAGTAAATGGTGTAAGCAATATAGTAGCCGTTCCATATGAAAAAAACCTCCTTCAAGGTGAAAAAGGTCATGGTATTCCTTTGAAAATGGAATTGGAAGGGAAATCTAAAAAACGATTTGTAGAGCTTTTGAATGGATTGGTTCAAGGTGATTTTCAGGATCATGCTAACCGGCAATTTATATCTACTTTAAGAGATAAAATCCAAAATGGCGTAAGATTAAATACCTTCGATCAATATATTAAAAGAGAAATTGAAAATTATGTTCTTGAGGTATTTACTTGAATTGTTCAAATTATAAAGAAGGTAAAATCAGAGGTTGATAGCTTTGATTTTATTTTTATTTTTAGGATCTTGGTTTTTAAAAGGACAATGCTTTAGATTTAATAACTTCGACTGGTATCCAAACCATTATGCTCCATTGATTCGTATTGATATTACAAGATCCTCATATATACAAATTTATACATAGTAATTCTTTGAATGACACTATATAGACACTATATAAGGCAATTTAGTGGTCTAACGATAAAAAGAGAATTATTGGTAAAATTAAGACAGTTAGGTTCGTATCGAGGACGTAATACCAATTCACAAATAAATGAGATACCATTGGATGCGATGAACCATAGAATTAACACATTAGAATATTACATGTTTGGATATAAAGAAAAAGTTGATGGAGTTAATAGGTTTTTATTTAGCCCATTAGGCAATTTGTTATTAAAACACTTAGATGACCCAAAAAAAGTAAAAAAGATTTTTTTAACCATGCTTTGGGCAATTCAATTTCCTCATCCATATGGTGGTACAGATCGATCATTTGAAGTGTATCCATACCGTTTAATCTTCAAGTTATTACGGGATAATAGGTTGGAGAATTATCTTCAGGCTTTTGAAGTTGAGTATGTTTTGTTTTTTATTAAAAAGGTGGATAAGTTAGTATATGAAGATATTATAAATAGTATTTTGAAATTACGAAAATTGAATAACGAAGAAATTACAAAGCTTTTTAAAAGAAATAATGAACTTCAACATGCATATGTAAATGCTGCTCATGAGTGGGATTATTATGCTTCTCAATTAATTTCTGATATAGGAATATTAAATTTTACTAATGGTGAAGTTATTACTAAGTTGCAACATGGGAAAAGTACAACTTTTAGAAAAATCACTAAGAATAATGTGTCAATAAATAGTGATGTAATTAAATTTGTAGATATCCTTGAAACTAATTATTCTGTTTTTGATGATATAGTATATCTGAATGATTCTAATAGAATGATCAAGGACATTAAAAAGGAAATATTTAATTTTTTTCCAAAGGAATTACTTGATGAAATAAATGATAAAGATACTGATAGTATTAGCAGTCAAGCTATATTAAGTTTGGCGAGTTTACCTAAGAAAATTGATTACTACTCACAAAACTCTAATAAAGGAGATGCTTATTTATTTGAAAAAGCTTTAACTGAGGGATTTAATATGTTTTATGATGTAGATGCGGAACTTATTGGAGGCGCTGGTAATACCGATATCGAGTGTATGTACATTACAAAAAATATTAAGTTTGCAGTTGATGCAAAATCTACAAAAAATAAGCTTACTAATTTAAATGCTGGACGGTTACGAAGTCATCGAATGAAAATTGGTGCTCAATACACCGTTATTGTTACTTCGAGATATGTACCTGCAGTATTAGAAGATATAAGAGATTCTGAAATAGTAATAATTAAAGCAAATACTTTTGCGGAATTACTTTATAATTGTATTAATTATAATGTTCGTGATTTAAGTTATGAAATGATAAATGAATTAATAGAAAAGCATTTAGGCGAAGATATAAGTGAGGTTATTTCAGATAGCACATTCAAAATGTTTTCTATAAAAAGGGGGGGATAAAATGGAGAATTTTCTTGGCTTTTTAATTATAGAAAAAAATTTTAAAGAACGATCAGCTAGAGATGTATTAAATAGACTTAAAAGAATTAAACGTTTATTAGGCATAGAAAAAATAGTAATTAGTGATATATATAATCTGAATAGACAGTTGCAAGAAAACCAAATGTTCCAAGGAATGAGTCCTTTTGTAAAATCTCAACTAAGAAGAGCTTTAAAACTATATGAAGAATTTGAAGAATATGAAAAAATAATTAAGCAAAATTAGTATACTATAATTTTAATAGTGATAACTAAGTTCAAATTATTTTTGTTTATTTACTTTGCTGCAGAATAGAGTTCTTTAAAATACGTGCAGCACTTTTTACTTAGCGAGGAAGATTGAGGAAATTAATTCAATGTTCTACGGAAAAGCAGCAGGAATGTTTTAAGTCAAAGCTAAAAAAACATATTCAGTGGCAATGACTTCGTGGCAAAGTTATGTGTTTCCACGCGAAGATTTAAGTCAAGTTCATGGAAATCCGTACGCGAAACTTAATAATATGAATACTCCACATATAATTTTTCTAAGTGTTCATATCTTTAACTAGAAATAATTTATATTGATTGATAAAAATAATAAGGGGATTGCACAAAAACTTTTTGGCAATCTCCATATTATTTTCATGCTTTTTATCTACTCTTATTATATTATTCACTAGTATATTGAGCAGCATTCATCCCAGCAATTCTCCCTGTAACTAATGCAGAGGTGATATTATAGCCTCCAGTATAGCCGTGGATATCTAATATTTCACCACAAAAATAGAGCCCATTTTTCTTTTTGGAAGCCATTGTTTTAGGTTCAATTTCTTTCGTAGATACCCCACCTCCAGTGACAAAAGCTTTTTCTAATGGTTGTGTGCCATTGACAGTCATTTCAAAACCAACAAGATTTTTAGCAAGATGTCTAGCTTGCTCAGCTGAAAGGTCTGCGCCAGTTAATGATTCATCAATGTTAGCTTTAGCCATTAAGAATAGTAGCCAGCGTTCTGGGGTAAGCCCTTTCCAGACATTTTTTAAAGCTTTTTTCGGTTCAGCTTTTGCTAATTTAAGCAACAGTTGAAATGCTGATTCTGCATTATATTCAGTTAAAGCTTGTATTCGGATAGTAACAGGATTTCCTCCGTTTTTCTTCATTTCTTTTACCACAAATTGACTACAACGTAAAATTGCAGGACCACTCAATCCAAAGTGTGTAAAAAGCATGTCCATTTGATGTGAGATTATTGGTTTTCCTTTTTTATTTAAAACAGAAATTATTGCATCTCTCAGTGCTAATCCTTGCAACTCTTTGCTTCGTATAAACGTCTCATTGGAAAGTAAGGGAACTTCTGTTGGGAAAAGTTCTGTAACAATATGACCAGCTTTTTCAGCCCATGGATAGCCATCACCTGTGGAACCTGTTTTTGGAACGGCTTTTCCACCAACAGCAACAACAACTGCACCAGCTTTAATCTCTTGACCATCTCTTAAACGAACGCCAAGGATTTTCTCATCATCCATCAATAATTTAGCGACAGGAGTATTTTGGCGAATTTCTACCTTTAGTCGACTTAACTCGTGTAGCATAGCATCGACAACATCTTGTGCACGATTTGAGACGGGAAACATTCGACCGTGATCTTCTTCTTTTAACGCAACACCGAGATTTTCAAAAAAGGCAATTATATCTTCATTGTTATATACAGTGAACGGACTATATAAAAAACGTCCATTTCCTGGAATATTTTTGACGATTTCATCAATTGGTAGACGATTGGTAACATTACATCGCCCACCTCCCGAGATCGCTAATTTACGTCCTAACTTATTACCCTTCTCTAGTAGAAGGACTTTCTTTTTTTCAGTACCAGCGGCAATAGCAGCCATTAGACCGGATGGACCACCACCGATTACAATTACATCATAGTCATACATTTGGCGAACTCACTTTCTCTTTTTTTAATTAATTATACACGAAGTAAAGAAACTATTTGAGTAATTGTATGACGAGTTGTAAACTAAAATTTAGGTTTATTAGAATTGGATAGATTGGAAGGGTATTATGTCATCTTTAATGAAAGGCACTGCCATATTAACCATTGGCATGTTTTTATCAAAGGTACTAGGCCTCGTTTATATATTCCCGTTTTACGCCATTATTGGGCAAGAAAATGTGGCATTGTATTCGTATGCCTATGTTCCTTATACAATTATGCTATCGGTAGCAATATCAGGTGCACCGATTGCAGTATCAAAGTTTGTAGCAAAATATAACAGTCTAGGTGATTATGCGTCCGGTAGAAAGCTTGTAAAATCAGGCTTGATGATTATGACGCTTACTGGTTTTGTAACATTTTTGGCTTTGTTTTTATTAGCAGATCCAATTGCGCATCTAGTCATTAAAGATGAAGAGCAAGTGTTTACAGTATCACAAATTGCAGGGGTTATTCGATGGATCAGCTTTGCATTAATCGTTGTGCCATTTATGAGTTTGGTTCGCGGATTTTTCCAAGGCTATGATCATATGGAGCCTACAGCAATTTCACAACTGGTAGAACAAATTATTCGTATTATTGTTCTATTAGTAGGCGCTTTCCTTGTAATGCGAGTTTTTAATGGAAAAGCACAAACAGCTATTTCATTTGCTGTATTTTCAGCATTTATCGGAGCACTAGCAGGCTTAATTGCGCTTTGGTATTATTGGCGTAGGTTAAAGCCAGAGTTCGATCTAAAGTTGAAAAGCAGTGTATCATCAGGTCAATTATCATATACAAGTATTTATAAAGAAGTTATCACATATTCTATTCCTTATGTATTTGTGGGGATTGCGAACCCGCTTTTTCAATTAGTAGATATGTTAACATTTAATACCGCAATGTCTAATATTGGTTTAGCAAAAGTTTCGGATGAGTATTTGGGTATGTTAAACTTTACAACACAGAAAATTGTTATCATTCCGGTAATGCTTGCAACTGGTTTTTCGATGGCATTAGTACCGGCAATTACAAACTACTATACAAGAAAACAAAATGGTGCATTGATCAATGCAATGGACAAGACCTATCAAGTCTTATTATTTGTCACATTGCCTGCTGTAGTGGGTATTTCGTTGTTATCTACAGATATATATCATTTATTGTATTCAGAAAGTGCTATGGGTTCTAGCATATTAGCTTTCTATGCACCAGTAGCCATTCTCTTTGCTTTGTTCCAGGTTACTGCTGCATTATTACAAGGAATTGATTATCAAAAATGGATTGTCTTTAGTTTATTAACGGGAATTTTAGTTAAATTAGCGATTAACATTCCTTTAATCCAATCGTTTGAAACAAAAGGTGCTATTATGGCAACAGCGATTGGCTATTTAATCTCAATTTTGATCAATATCATTGTTTTGAAAAAAGCCTTAAATTATAAATCTAAAATGGTTATAAGACGTTCTATACTCATTATTGCATTAACGATTATTATGGCAGCATTTGTCATTGTGACACATAAAGTATTAGTATTGATGTTCGGCGTTGCGCATTCGAAATTACTTGCGCTTTTATATTTGGTTATATGTATTACTATCGCTGTAGTTGTTTATGGCTTTTTATCTTTACGAATTGGACTAGCGCAAAAACTACTTGGTGAAAAAATTACTAAAATTGGTCGTAAATTTGGACTTTAGGAGGTAGCAATGCGTTTAGATAAATTATTATCAAATATGGGTTATGGTTCACGTAAAGAAGTGAAGAAACTGCTAAAGATGAAGGCAGTATCTATTGATGGGGTGGTAGCAAAAGATGTATCACTCCACGTTGATCCAGACAAGCAAAGTGTCACAGTGCTTGGTGAGAGAGTCATCTATCAAGAATATATCTACTTAATGATGAATAAGCCAGCAGGTGTGATTTCTGCTACAGAAGATCTATATGATCAAACTGTAATTGATTTGCTTGATCCAGTTCATGCACATTTCAATCCTTTCCCAGTAGGAAGATTGGATAAGGATACAGAAGGATTCTTATTAATCACGAATGATGGAGTTTTAGCACATAACTTATTGTCTCCGAAAAAGCACGTTCCAAAAGTGTATTATGCAAGAGTGGACGGTAGAGTAGTAAATGAAGATATAGAACAGTTTCGCCAAGGCGTAATTTTAGATGATGGATATCATACGAAACCTGGTAAACTAACAATTATAAATTCTGGTGAGATTTCTGAAATTGAGTTGGAAATTTCAGAAGGGAAATTTCATCAGGTGAAGAGAATGTTCGAAGCAGTAGGTAAAAAGGTGATTTATCTAAAACGATTATCAATGGGGAATTTGTTGTTAGACGATAGATTGAAATTAGGAGAATACCGAGAGCTAACTGCTGAAGAAATTGAGAGTATTCGTTAACAGAATGAGTTCCCTCAGCATAAAAAGATATCCAGCTTCGGGCGCTAGCTGCTCGAGACACTTCAGACCCTCATTCGAAAGCTGAGAAGATGCTTTCGATTCGGGCCTTCCAGTGCTTGTCGCGGGACCACAGGAAGTGGGTCAGATAGCCGTTGCCACAGGACGTGGCGAACTTAGGCTATCTTCCTTAATCGAGCGCCCTCAGCATTTAAAATAAAATAAAAATAAAAAGAATGACCGAGCGACGCAGCAAGGTCATTCTTTTTTTAAACGTTCATAATTTGCGTATTAACATGTTAGACGAATTTGCCACCAGCATATGGCGAGTTGACCGTCCATTCAACGAAAAGCGTGAGATCCAACTCGTTGAACCTTTCTAAGATGTCATTTTCACTTTCTTACGCGTCGTTGTCCATTTGCCACGACTTGGGCTTTCGACCAAATCGTTAAAGGCTAACACATTCAAATCTCTTTGAATGGTGCGAGGAGTGATGCCGAATTCATCGACTAAATCTTGCGTAGTCACAGTACCTTTACTATGAATGTACATATACACATCTTTTATCCGATTAAGCATCCGATCAGTGGTTGGTTTCATTGGTGAACCACTCCTTCATCTTATTTCTCAAGACTAGCGGACGAAAATAATTGTGAGGTATTCAGGCTCCTAATTTAGTTTGCCTTAGACATCCCCTTTTCAATTTTAATGGTCAGACTTTATTGTCTGACAATTTCATTATAGCGAATGTTACTTGACTTTTCCATACTTTTGATTAAGTTTTTATGTTTGTAACAAAGTACAAGTCTTTAAACTCGAATGAAATATCAAAAATTTACTTTAATATACGGATTTTTGATATTCCTATGTGGAAAGAATGAAAGGGTGTAAAATAGTAATTAGTTATTTAAAGGAGGAAATTTTAATGGATTGGTTAAAAAATGCCCAACAACGCCAAGATGAGTTAATTGGCAATTTACAAGAATTAGTACAAATAAACAGTGTGTTAGATGAAAGTACAGTTTCTGCTGATGCTCCATTTGGTAAAGGACCAAAAGAAGCATTGGACTGGATGCTTGAACAAGGTAAAAGCCAAGGGTTAAAAACAAAATTGATCGATAATATGGTTGGTTATATCGAAATGGGTGAAGGTGAAGAATTAGTCGGTATCCTTTGTCATGTCGATGTTGTTCCTGCTGGTAGTGATTGGATACATCCTCCATTTGGTGCTGTTGTAGAAGATGGTAAATTATTTGGTCGTGGGTCTATTGATGATAAAGGACCAACGATGGCAGCATGGTTAGCTATGAAAATGGTCAAAGACGCAGGCATTAAATTAGATCGTAGAGTTCGAATGATCGTTGGCTCAGATGAAGAAACTGGTTTCCGCTGTGTTAAGCGTTATATAGAAAAAGAAGAAATGCCAACATTAGGATTTGCGCCGGATGCTGATTTCCCAATTATTAATGCTGAAAAAGGAATTGCTGAAATTTCATTCCGCCAACAATCTAAATCACAAGAAAAAGAACAACTAGTATCATTCCATGCAGGTCACCGTATTAATATGGTACCAGATTTTGCTGAAGCCATTGTTCGAAATGTACCAGAAGAATTTGAATTGACGTTTAATGCTTATTTGAATTTTGCTGAATTAGAAGGAAACATTGAAGAAACTTCAGATGGGTTTAAATTATCGATAAAAGGTCGTTCCGCACATGCGATGGAACCAAATGCTGGTATTAATGCAGCTGTAAAATTAGCTCAATATTTGAACACCGTATTTACAACACCACAGTCAAAAGAATTTACTCAATTCTTAGTAACCGGTTTTGCAAATGAATCTCGTGGTCGTGCATTAGATCTTGCATTCAAAGATGAGATGTCAGGGGATACGACTTTAAATGCTGGGGTAGTTACTTTTGAAGAAGGTAAAGGCGGTCAAGTTGATGTAAGTATGCGCTATTCTGTATCTTATCCATATGAAGAAAAGATTACAGCTGCAAGCTCTACTGTAGCAAAACTTGGCTTTGCGCTTGATGTAGTTGATGATTCTAAACCACATTATGTAGATCCAAAAGAAGAACTAATTCAAAAACTTTCAAAAGTATATGAACGAAATACAGGAGAAAAAGCTGAACTGCTATCTATCGGTGGTGGTACTTATGCACGGGAATTAGAAACTGGCGTAGCATTCGGTATGTTATTCCCTGGAGAACCTGATTTAGCTCACCAAGCAGACGAATATGTAGTAATCGAAAATCTTGTTAAAGCAGCAGCGATTTATGCTGATGCTATTGTCGAATTAGGCACAAAAAATAACTAGTAGTCTTCCATATATGCCAAATAAATGGTAAAATATAATTACAGTCCTCATGTTTTCTTTAAATGAGGGCTGTTTTAATTTTTAGGATATGTTATGAGTTTAGAGTTCATCCAAGTATAGGGAATGGATAAATTCGTTTTTTAGTAAATTTGATAACAGCAGAATAACAATATTCTTATCGCAAATAATAAGGTTAAACAAGTACAAATAATTATTGATAGAAGGTGATTAGGATAGTTAAATGTCGCATCAATCGATCAAATAGTAAATCAAAACTTATTTTAAAGAAGGAGTGATTTTACCATGAAGAAAATGATTAAAATTAGTATATACATAGCATCTTTATGCATTCTGTTTAGTATTTTATATCTTAAAAATAACGATTTAATCGCATTAGCCAGCCAGAAAACTTACACAATTTCTCCAAGTACGACTCCTATAAATCAAAAGATGAAAAAATATAGAACATATTCATCCAAAACAAAAAATTATTATACACTGAGGTCCTATCTTGAAATGTTAGAAGTTAATGGAGGAGGAACCTTAATATTAAAAAAAGGTACATATAAAATAACAAATACATTATTTGTACCATCAAATGTCACTATACGATTAAATAATGGTGTGGTATTAGAAAAAAGTATGGAAACAGGCAATTCATTGAAACCTTCAAAATCCATGTTTCAGCTAGTAGCCCCTAGTATCCAAAAGAATGGAGATCTTCATGATGGGTATACGGGTTCCAAAAATATTACGATAACAAGTAATGGTAAGGCAACTATCGATTTGAAAGATGAAGAAAAGGTGAATGGTATTATTACAGGGCATAACCAAAACCTTACAATAAGCAATATCAAATTTCAAAATGCAAACGAAGGATATTTTATTCAGTTAGTGGCAACGAAGAATTCGAAAATCATTAATAATACTTTCACAAAGGGAAAATCTAAATCCAAGCCGTCAATTAGTATTGAAGCAGCTGACTTTTCTTATGGAACGTATAAAGTTGGATGGAGTATGTATGATGAAACTCCAAATTCACAAGTATTAATCGAAAAAAATAAATTTGATGGAGTTTATGAAGCAATAAGTTCCAACCAATTTACTGTAGATATTTTTCACTCTAAAGTGAAAATTTTAAATAATACAATTAAAAATACAACTGCTAGCGCAATCGTTATGAAAAATTGGAAGTTGCCTACTATTGAAAATAATAAGATTGATTCTGTAAATGGGGATTATGGGATTTTTGTGAAAGGTACTTATAAACCAATCATACAGCTCAATCAATTTACAAATATGCAAATTGCCGTATTTTTAGCTGCACAAAATGATTTAAATGAACCATCAAATAATAATACGGTCACATTAGGAACGAAAAAAGCTCTTGCATCAAATCAAGGAAGAGATTTAGAAGAATATAATATGCAGATTGAGAATAATTCGACGGAGCCAGTAGAAAAAATTGAAATAACGAATATGAATGATATTGGAAAAAGAGAATATAGAGTAACCCCTGAATCACCAACTCTTAACAAAGAATTTCTTTTGCGCGCTTCCTACACTCCAGAAACGAAACAATACTATGCACTACGTTCTTATATGGAGCAACTTGAAAAACAAGGTGGAGGGAAAATTATTTTCTCAAAGGGCTTATATACAATTTCAAATGTGCTATATGTTCCGTCAAATGTAACATTAGAATTTGAAGATGGCACGGAAATTAGAAAAGGTGATGAAACTGGTACAACAGTTATGAATCCTTCTAGCTCTATTTTCCAACTGATTCGTCCATCTTTATCTAAAAAAGAACGAGTTGTAAGCGGACATAATGGTGAAAAAAACATAAGCTTTATCGGAAAAGGAAAAGTTGTTTTTAATCTGAATTATAAGCTAAGTAGCTTTGCAATTATTATGGGCCATAACAAAAATGTTCATATTTCTAATATTGAATTTCGTAATATGAATGCTGGTCATTTTATCGAAATGGATGCCTCTGAAGATGTCACAATTGAAAATAACCAATTTATCGATTCTAAACCATCAGACCGAAATATTAAAGAAGCGATTAATATTGATACTCCTGATAAAACAACACTAGGTTGGAGTTCGAAATGGAGTAATTTTGATTGTACAGCGAATAATCGTGTGAACATCATTAATAACGTATTTAAAAATTTGGATCGCTCAATAGGAACTCACAAATATTCAGGAGGACATCTTCACACGAATGTAGTTATTAGAGGAAATACGATTGATACGATGAGAAATGATGCAATAAGAGTGATGAATTGGAAAACCCCAACTATTGAAAAGAATGATATTCGAAACGTCGCAGTTGGTAATCCTAAAAAAAGAGGGATTTTATCAAGTGGGGCGATTAATCCTAAAATACGTGATAACACTTTTACCAACGTTGGACGAGCAATTCAATTTATTGCTTGGAAAAATACAGGCCCAGGAGAACAATATGATGAGATTAAGGATGTATTATCAGATGAGGAAAAGGATTTATTGAAAACAAATCAAATCTTCAATACAACAGAAAGCTTTATCCGTATTTCTTCGGTTTATCTAGAATACAGCAAGCCAGAAAAGATAAGCTTGACTTCAAAATAGATAAAAAGATGTGGTGAATTTGTATCTCACCACATCTTTTCTTTGTGTATAATGAAAAGAAATAAAAAAATAAGGAGTGCAAAATGAATGGAAAAAATGTTATTAAATAATGATTTAATTGACAATGACCAGATGAAACTGTCTATTAATGATAGGGGATATCAATTTGGTGACGGGATATATGAAGTCATTAAAGTCTATAATGGGAATTTATTTACCCCAACAGAGCATATCGATAGGTTATACCGAAGTGCAGAAGAAATTCGTCTAGTAATCCCATATACAAAAGATGTTTTACATAAAATGCTTTACGATCTTGTAGAAGAAAATGAGTTAACCGATGGACATATTTATCTACAAATAACAAGGGGAGTTTCGCCAAGAAATCATGCTTTTCCTATTGAGCCTACTGAACCTGTTTTGATCGCTTATACGCAAACGGCAGAAAGACCTGTCAATAATCACCGTAATGGCGTTAGTGCCATTCTTGTTGAAGATATACGTTGGCTACGATGTGATATAAAAAGTTTAAATTTACTTGGCAATGTTCTTGCTAAGCAAAAGGCGCACGAGGCTAACTGTTATGAAGCCATTCAACATCGCGGAGAGATAGTTACAGAGGGATCTTCTTCTAATATTTACGGTATTAAGAACGGTGTATTATATACACATCCAACAAACCAATATATTTTAAATGGGATTACACGCCAGGTTGTGATGAAATGTTGCCAAGAATTAGGCATACAAGTTGTAGAGGAGCCTATGACAAAAGAAGAACTATTACAAATGGATGAGGTCTTCTTATCATCTACCACTTCTGAAATAACACCAATCATAAAAATAGATGATTCTATTATAAATTCAGGTAAACCTGGTGATTTTACACGGAAAATACAACAAGCATTTGAAGAAAAAGTACAACAAGTTATGTGAATTCGGTCCTTTGAACATCGAACATATCATATTTGAATGTTCGATGTTTAATTATTTTTATGATTTTATAATTAGAAACTAATTTATGGAATTGACTCAAGTGGTTCATATATCCCTTTTTTTCTACTGCTATCGTGGTAAAATAGATTTATATAACTTTCTGTTTATTTCAAACTTTGGGGAGAAAATGATATGGCACAATTAGTTAAACTACAAGATTATGTTTCACGCTATCAAAGTGATTTAAAAAGATACCCAACCCAATTTGTTAGATTAAAAAGAATGCAATGGGAACGTATGAAAAGCGAGTGGCAATCTGGTGAGGAAATCCCACAGTGGGAGCATGAAGAAATTGAAGAAAAACCACACAATCGTTTTATTCAACGAATATTATCTTTTAAAAGAAAAAAGAAATTAGATCCTTGGGAAGAAAGTAACGATATCGGTGATAAGGGAGATTTTCTTAATGACTTATCTGAAGAGTTACATACACAACCAGATGAAGATGTTATACCTGAAGAGGAAACTGCTTTTATGTTTCAACCTACAATCATCTATTATCCACAAACAATTGAAGAACTGAAAAAAATGTATATAGATCAACTATTTCAGTTTCAGCTTAAATGGGCAAGTTCAACACTTCGAGAAAAGTCGTATGTAGAACCAAAATATTATCGTGATTCATTACTAAGAGCATTTACACAACGTCTGCCAGATAGTTATTTTCTATTTTACTATCCAATTCTTCAAGTGAAAAAGGCACCTGTTGAATTAGGAATCATTTTACTAACACCAACTGATTGTTATTGTATCCAAGTACTTGAAGAAGAAGTGCAAGCGGTGTTTGTTGGAGACAGTAATAGATTTTGGAAGAAAAAAGTAGGGAAAATCGATAAAAAAGTTCTCAGTCCGCTTATTGGACTAAATCGCATGGAATCCGTTATAAAACAGATTTTCCGTAAGAACGAAATTGACTTACCTATCCGTAAAGTTGTACTTTCTAGAAATGGTTACATTGACTATCCTGGATCTAGTTTTGGTGTCGAATTTGTTGATAAAAGAAAATACACAGATTGGTTTAGTCATTTGAGTAAAAATCCATCACCGATGAAACTTATGCAGTTTAAAGCTGTTCAATTCTTACTAGATAAGGTGCAAACAACTTCTTACCACAGATTAGATTCAGATGATGAACCATTGCTTTCACCTGACCATACTGTTGAAAATCATTCATAACAGCCTCTATAGATTATTTGCAGATAACCAATTATATCTTAAAAATTATGGATGACAATGTCATTGCACATACTGATAGTGAATATGCTTGAAGCAGAATTTACATTTAATGAAATTATTCAAAGTAAAATTATCAGATTCCTGGAAACTAGCTAGAAAGTCTCCTTGACTAAGATATTATTTTCTTGAATAATTAAATGTTGAGTTGTATGAAAAATATAGAAATGAGGAAATACATTGAGAGTTCGACACAAACCATGGGCAGCAGATTTTATAAAAGAACATTCTGAAATTATCATTCCTGATCCAGAGCAATATAAAGGAAATTGGCAGAAGCTATTTGGAAATGATAATCCTTTGCATATTGAGGTAGGTTCAGGAAAAGGACAATTTATAACTGGTATGGCATTGCAAAATCCAGAGATCAATTATCTAGGCATAGAATTATTTGATAGTGTAATTGTGAAAGCTGCAGAAAAAGTGATAGCAGCTGGGACACCAAAAAATGTTCGATTACTTATGGTGAATGGTGCAGATTTACTAAAGTATTTTGCCAAAAATGATGTAGATCGTTTATATTTAAACTTTTCTGATCCTTGGCCAAAAACTCGACATGCTAAAAGACGATTAACACATAAGAACTTTTTAAAATTATATGAATCAGTGTTAATAGACAATGGAGAAGTACATTTCAAAACAGATAACCGCGGATTATTTGAATTCTCTCTAGTGAGCATGTCACACTATGGTATGAAACTTAACTATGTATCTCTTGATTTGCATCAAGAAATGCCAGAAGATAACGTGATGACAGAATATGAAGAAAAATTTTCTTCTAAAGGGCAACCAATCTATCGTTTAGAAGCTCAATTTCAAACAAAATAAGTTTCTGAATAACGACTATGATTGATAGCGTAAATACCATTAAGAGGTGTCTTAAATTGTACAAACATTTAAGACACCTCTTTTTTACTTCATATGTATTTGAGATTGAAGTATTATTTCTTTTTCTAATTGGTGTAATTGTATACACAGTTCTTTTTGCAAGGCTTTTGATGAAAAGTCTTCCGTATTGATTTTTTCGATTTTTGTCAATAATTCTAGGTAGTGCTCACATATCATTTCAAAATCAGTGTGAATTTCCATAAAGCATCCCCCTTTTTTCATGAAAAAGCTTTTGGTATTGAACCTTTATAACTATATTTTACAGAAATAATAGATATAATTATCTATTTTATTATATTATAGAAAATTTTGTCTAATTTTAAAGTAAATAGTACAAGTATTTTATAACATGTTACAATTATATGAAGCATCTCGCATTACTAGCGATGAGTGAAAATACACAAAGGGGGATTCATAGTATGGATACATTTCAATTCCATGATATGAAGTTAACTTGGTTAAATGGAGGAGTTACTTATTTAGATGGAGGGGCTATGTTTGGAGTTGTGCCAAAGCCGTTATGGTCACGGAAATATCCAGGAAATGAAAATAACCAAATCGAATTGCGAACAGACCCAATATTAATAGAATACCAGGGAAAAAATTTGTTAATCGATTCTGGGGTAGGAAATGGGAAATTTACAGAAAAGCAACTGCGTAATTATGGTGTAAAAGAACAATCAAAGATTGATATAAGTTTACAAGAACTAGGGTTATCAACGGATGATATTGATTATGTATTAATGACACATCTACATTTCGACCATGCATGTGGATTAACAAAATGGCAAGATAATAAGTTAATCCCTACATTTGCAAATGCTTCTATATTCGTTTCTCAAATAGAGTGGGATGAGATGCGTGAACCGAATATTCGTTCAGCCAACACATATTGGGCTGAAAATTGGAAGCCAATCGTTGATCAAGTTGTACCATTCGAGGGGCAATTAGAAGTTTTACCAGGTATTTTGATGGTTCATACAGGTGGACATAGTGATGGGCATTGTATTATCCGTTTAGCGCAAAAAGGTGAAACAATCATACACATGGCGGACATTATGCCAACTCACGCACATCAAAATCCTTTATGGGTAATGGCCTATGATGACTATCCTATGAATTCTGTCTTTGCAAAAGAAAAATTAGTAAAAGAAATCTTAGAAAACGGTTATTGGGTTAGTTTCTATCATGATGCTTACAAACGCTTGATCAAATGGGATGCTGCTGGAAAGAATATAATTGATGAACTACCACGAATAAGAGAATCGCATACAGCGAAATAGCTATACTAAAAGTAAGTTTTATATGAAAACAAAAAGTACAATTCAAATTTGTTTTGAATTGTACTTTTTTACTTTTGGGAAAGTCCCATTACATTATTTATAATAATTACTTTTTTATACTCTTACCAAATCAACAACAGAACCTGTTCTTGCATCTGCAGCAAATTCAAAATTGACAGCTTCTCCATCTTCAACTCGAGAGATTCCGCCTTTATATACTGGAATTTCAATACTTTCCTTGTGGAATAACTGAGGCTCCATGAAAATCCATGATCCATCTATTGGCCCCTGAGTTTTAAACGCATCTTTAATATCATCTAAAACTGAATTAGCATTTTTGTATGGACTTACTTTTTCACTGGCTTCTTTAATAACATATGCAGTAGCAATTCCTGTCGCAATTCCTAGCAAGAAATCCTGTAATTTCATTTGATACGCCTCCTTTTGTATATGCCATTAGTTTAACATAACTGTTCAATGTGTGAAAATTAGATGAATGAAAAGTCCTTATTTTTGTAAAAAACTTCGAATTTCGAAATAGAATGAGTAGAATTTTCTTTTTATTTTGTCTACAATAGAAATGAATGCTCTAAGGGAGGCTTTTATAGTGAAACAAGATATGCTTGAAATGTTTAAAACACTTACAGAATTACCAGGTGCTCCAGGAAATGAGCATGCAGTTCGAGCTTATATGCGCCAAGAATTATCAAAGTATGCTGATGAAATTGTCCAAGACAATTTAGGGGGAATCTTTGGACTTAAAAAAGGCGATGAAAATGGTCCGCGTATTTTAGTTGCAGGTCATATGGATGAAGTAGCATTTATGGTCACTCAAATTACAGATAAGGGTATGATTCGTTTCCAAACTCTTGGTGGTTGGTGGAACCAAGTAATGCTAGCACAAAGAGTGGAAGTATATACATCAAATGGTCCAATTCCAGGTGTAATCTCTTCTGTTCCCAAACATTTGCTAACACCAGAAATGCAGTCAAAACCAATGGAAATTAGTAATATGTTGATTGATATTGGTGCTGATGATAAGGAAGATGCAATTAAATTAGGTGTACGTCCAGGTCAATCAATCATCCCTGTATGTCCGTTTACGCCAATGGCAAATCCTAAGAAGATTATGGCAAAAGCATGGGATAACCGATATGGCTGTGGTTTAGCCATCGAATTATTAAAAGAACTAAAAGACGAAAAATTACCAAATACATTGTACTCAGGTGCAAATGTGATGGAAGAAGTTGGTTTAAGGGGAGCAAAGGTTTCTGCTAATCTGATCAAACCAGACTTATTCTTTGCATTAGATGCAAGTCCTGCAAATGATGTGTCAGGGGATAAGAACCAATTTGGTCAACTAGGTAAAGGGCCATTACTTCGAATTTATGACCGTACGATGGTTACTCATAAAGGAATGCGTGAATATGTATTAGATACTGCTGAATCTAATAATATCCCATATCAATTCTTCGTTTCACCTGGTGGTACAGATGCAGGTAGTGTCCACGTTTCAAATGAAGGTGTTCCAAGTACAGTAATCGGAATTTGTTCTCGCTATATCCATTCACATGCTTCTGTTATTCATACAGATGATATTGATGCAGCAAAAGAATTAATCGTAAAACTTGTAAAAAATGCAGACAACTCAACATTAGAAACTATACGCAATAGCTAGATATTGGTGATTACACTAAAAAAGCTTAGTAGCTGGATATAACTAACTATAATTTGTTATAGTAAAGGAGATTTCCGATTGGGAGTCTCCTTTAATTTTTTGAAGTTAGGAAGTGTCATGATGAAAGTTGGAATTGGTACAACAAACAAAGCCAAAGTTGGTGCGGTACTTTCCGTAATGACAAAATATTTTCATGATATATTGACATTTGAACATATTTCGGTAGATTCTGGCGTTTCTGCGCAACCTATGTCAGCTGAAGAGACTAGAAAAGGGTCTATAAATCGTTCGAGAAATGCATTGGTACAAACAAATGCCAACCTTGCTTTCGGTTTAGAGGGCGGTGTCACAATGATTGACGATATCATGTATTTATGTAATTGGGGATCTTTAGCTTTAGAAAATGGAAAAGTCTTTACCGCTGCAGGTGCTCAAATCCCATTACCTAAAGAAATAGCAGATCAAATATTAGCAGGTCGAGAGTTAGGTCCTGTAATGGATGATTTTATTCATCAACTAGATACACGTCAAAATAGTGGCGCTATTGGTATTCTGACTGATGGAATGATCGATAGAAAAGAAATGTTTGAACATATATTACAACAATTGGTTGGCCAATATTTCTTTTATCAAAAATACTCGAAATAGCAAGAAATGCGCGATAGTTGCATAGGAAAATCTCCCATTTTACAATAAAGATAGTATAAGTACGAATGGAGGAATTACATATGTTCCGTCAATGTACCAAACTATTTGTATCAACGCTTTTTATATTGAATATTGCAGGATGTGGTAATTCAGTGGATTCCCAAATATCGCAAGGACTTTCAGATGCAGACACAATTTTCAATGCGAAACCCAAAAGTAGTACGGCATCAACTGAACATTTACAATTTTATCTACCACAAGGTTATAAAGTTAAAAATTCTTCCGATGAAACGAATGTAATTTTATCGAAAGGTAAAAGAACTTATTCTATTTTTTATAATCCAGATGAATCAAAGAAAAGCCAACACTTCTATAAAGCATTGCAATCGAGCGAAAAAGAAGAAATTGTTAAAGAAAAGACTTATGAAAAAAATGGCCGTTTTGGCTTTGCGACTGTTTTGAAAAAAGATAAAGAATCTTACGAAGTCATTGCAAGCACAGGTGGAGTTAAAGTTACAGGAAATGTAGAGACAGAGGATATGAATAATATAATTCCTGAATTAATGACTATTGCAAACTCCGTACAACTAAAAAAAAAGTGAGGTCTTAAAGATGGAAAAATTACAATCAGTCGAACAATATAATTCTTTAAAAGAACAAGGAAAACACGTTTTCGTATTTGAAGCTGGATGGTGTAAAGACTGTCGTTTTATCGAGCCATTTATGCCTGCAGTTGAAGAAAAATTCAGCGATTTTTCTTTCATCTCTGTTGACCGAGATGAATTTATCGATTTATGTGGAGAAGAAAATGTATTTGGTATTCCAAGTTTTATCGCTTATAACAATGGTAAAGAAACAGGTAGATTTGTTTCTAAAGACCGTAAAACTCAAGAAGAAATCGAAAAATTTATACAAGAACAATAAGTTATTGTTAATGAGGTGAGTAACCAGATGTCAGCACAGGAGTTAATGAATCTTTTAAAAGAGCGTCTAGGTGAAGCTCACTTTGAATGGAAGTTAGATTCAAAAACAAATAAGTTACGATTAGAAGATCTTGAATTAGGAAAAGGGATGGACCTTTTTTTAGGCGATATTCTAACAAAATATGACGAACGAAAAGAAAAAGCAATTGATGAGGTCGTTTATACGATTGAACAAACTTTTGCAGCGATGAAAAAGGAAAAGGAGCGAGGCTTTCACGATTTAACTAATATTTACCCAGTGATTCGTTCTGGATCTTTTCCTAAAAAAACAAAAGAAGGTCACGCATTTATCACAACAGAGCATACTGCTGAAACAAGAATTTACTATGCACTTGACCTTGGTAATACGTATCGCTTAATCGATGAAGATATGGTGAAAAAGCTTGATGTCCCTGTAGAACGAATAAAGGAATCTGCGCGCTTTCAAGTACGTAAATTACCAACTAAAGTTAAAAAGGACGAAGTTGCAGGTAATATCTTTTACTTTTTAAACGAAAATGATGGATATGATGCAAGTCGTATTTTAAATGATGCGTTCTTAAAAGAAATGCGTGGTAAAATTGAAGGAGATATGACCATTTCAGTACCTCATCAAGATGTACTGATTATCGGTGATATTCGCAATAATACAGGGTATGATGTTTTAGCTCAAATGACCATGCATTTCTTCACAATTGGAACAGTGCCTATTACATCATTGTCCTTTGTCTATGAAGAAGGTCACTTAGAGCCAATCTTCATCCTAGCGAAAAACAGAGTGAAAAAGGAGCAAGAAAAAAAATGATCGTATCGTACAACAAAGTGCATGTAGGTGACGTATTACTAGTCCAACTAGCTACAGAAGCAATTGTCAAAACTGAATTAGAAAGACATGGAGACCTAGTCTTACTAAAAGAAGGAGCAACAGGTGAAGTAAAAGGTTTTAACCTTTTTAATGCTAGTCATTATCTCACAATAGAAGAAGTAGGAAATGTGGAAGTGACAAAAGAACTTGTTGCTCAATTAGAAGACATTATTGCCAAAAGTGGTGCGAACGTAAGTCTTGATGTAGACTTAACACCAAAATTTGTAGTTGGTTTTGTGCAAGAAGTAGCAGAACATCCTAACGCTGACAAACTACATATCTGTAAAGTGGATGTTGGTGAAGATGAACTATTACAAATTGTATGTGGCGCTCCAAATGTTGCAGAAGGACAACATGTAGTCGTTGCCAAAGTAGGTGCTGTAATGCCATCTGGAATGGTCATTAAAGAATCTGCATTACGAGGTGTTGATTCATACGGTATGATGTGCTCTGCTCGTGAATTAGGTATTCCAAATGCACCACAAGTAAGAGGCATAATGATATTAGACGATGATACAGAAGTAGGTTCAGCATTTAAGTTTTAATCAAATGAACTAGTTTTGTTCATCGTTGAAATTGAATCGATTAAAAATAAATACTTACAGAAAAGTACCTTACTCAAAATATTGGGCAAGGTACTTTTTATTATTTCTTAAAAAGAAATCTATAAGAAATATAAGTATATATAATAGAATCATTTCAAACGTTGCAATAATGCGTTTTTTATTGATAAAATGAAGGCAATGATTTAGAAAAGAGTGGTGCAAAAAATGAGCTGGTTTAAAAAAATCGTCTCTCGCATTCTAGGTGACGAAGTGGAAGATACATCAACTGAGAATCATGCGAATAAAAACTACAATGATGAAGATCAATATAAAACTTTTGAACAATTTGAAAATGATTATGAAGTAAACAATATAGATGAAGAATATTTAGATGACACATACACACAACAACAAAATCAAAATGGTGAACCTAACTTCATCCGTAAAAGAGAATCGTTTAAATTCCCTTTAATTCCGGATGAAAATGATAAAAATAGTAGGACAAGCACATCTACTTTACATACTCAGCATCAACAATCACAAAATGTAGATGTGCCCGATTGGCTTCAATCGAAAGAATTGGTAAGACCTGTTTCTAAAAGAACAAATAAGCAAGTTAACACCCAAAACCCATTTCTAGCTAAACAAGGTAATAATCAACGGCCAGAAGCATATACACCATTTGCACGTGAACCACGAGGATTAAGAGGTGTTGTGGAAAAGACAAATAGGGAAAATTATAATCCATTTAATCCAAATTGGACTAAAAGCTTAAATCAAAAGAATCCAATTGAAAAACAATCAAATGATTTAAAAACAAAAACGATTAAAAGTGAGTCTGTAACGCCTTCATACGTACCAAAAAAGAAAAAATTTGTACCGACGGATGTCCCATCTCCAATATATGGGTTCCAAAAACGCCCACAACAAGGTCGAGACATTTACGATTTGTTAGATAAAAAAGAGAAAAAAGAACAGAACTCTTCAAATCTAGCAGCACAAAATGAAGTAGCAGCTACAATAGTAACAGAATCGACAGTTTCTTCAATTTCAAAAGATGCTGCAGAGCATTCATCCGATAATTCTGTCGTAAAAGCGAATCTAAGTGAAACTCCTGTAAAAAAAACTAACAGCAATGTATTCGAAAAGAAACAAGATGATATAGAACTTAAAGTACAGGAAGGACAGGTTCAAAATACTGTAAATGAACATATAGTTGTAGAAAAGGTTTTATCTCAAGAACCAATGCAAAGTCCTATAAGTGTACAAGATAAATCAGTAGTAGAAACAAATTCATTGGAAACCAAAAATGAAATTAGTTGCGATGAATCAGTAACTACTAATATAAAATCTGATGAAATAGAAATGATGATGGATGAGTTAGATACGCAAGGTTTAGTTGAACAAACAGAAACAAGCTCAGCTCAAGAACAAGAAGCTGAGAAAGAAGTAGATACAGAAATACCAGGAACAGATTCCACTATCTCTGTTGACGCAGATCAAATGGATACTATAGACAATATTTCTGAAGAATTAAAGCATAACGAATCCAATGATGTGCAAAATGTTCAAGAGCCGATTCAAACTGGAAGTCGCATACCATTTAATGTAGTGATGCTTAAATCTGATAAGAAAAAAATAGAAAAATTAAATAAACAGATCATACCATTACCAAGTAAAAAGTCTTGGGGCGATTTCAAAACAAATCCTATTCAAAGAAAAGAAGAAATCTCTATAGAAAAAAATTTACAAGAAGAAATTTCAGCAATTCTAGAAGAAAAAGTAATTGAAGAAGAAAAAGTAATTGAAGAAGAAAAAGTAATTGAAGATGAAGTAGTAATCGAAGATGAAAAAGTAATTGAAGAAGAAAAAGTAATTGAAGATGAAGTAGTAATCGAAGATGAAAAAGTAATTGAAGAAGAAAAAGTAATTGAAGATGAAGTAGTAATCGAAGATGAAAAAGTAATTGAAGAAGAAAAAGTAATCGAAGATGAAGTAGTAATCGAAGACGAAAAAGTAATTGAAGATGAAGAAGTAATTGAAAATGAAAAAGTAATTGAAGCTGAGAAAGTTATAGAAGATGAACCAGTTATAGCTACAGTTGATCATTCAATTACCTTAGATGATGCCCAACAAGAAGAAAAATCAGCAACGATTCCAGTTACTTTCGAACAACAAAGTAATACTATAGTAGAACAAGAGCCTCCACAAGTGAATGATCATCTTGAAAAAGCAATTTCGTATCTTGAACCACCAGAAGAACAAACTGAGGACTTTGAATGGATGGATGCTCAAGGTGCAAAATTAATCGAGGCTTTGTCATATTTCCAAATTGAAGGGGAAATCGTACAAATTGTTCAGGGACCTGCTGTAACACAGTTTGAAATTACTGTTGGTCATGGGGTAAAAGTAAGTAAAATACGTAATTTAGCGGACGATTTAAAACTTGCATTAGCAGCAAAAGACATAAGAATTCAAGCGCCTATTCCTGGGAAAAGTTCAATTGGTATTGAAATCCCAAATCGCACATCTCGCCCTGTCAGACTTTCAGAAGTTGTTACCCATGAATCTTTTGTAGATTCAAAATCTCCACTGGAAGCTGCATTAGGATTGGATTTAACAGGGGAGCCTGTTACTATCGATTTACGAAAAATGCCACATGGAATGATTGCAGGAGCTACTGGTTCAGGGAAATCTGTGTGTATAAACTCACTTTTAATCAGTTTGCTATTGAAAGCTAGTCCGCAAGATGTAAAATTGATGTTAATCGACCCTAAGATGGTAGAGCTTGCACCATTCAATCATATTCCACATCTTGTAAGTCCTGTTATTACAGATGTTAAGGCAGCAACTGCGGCTCTTAAATGGGCAGTTGAAGAGATGGACCGACGTTATCAACTATTTGCTCATTTAGGGGCGCGTGACATTACAAGATATAACAAGATGGTTGAAAAAGAACGGAAATTCTCGTTGAAGATGCCTTATCTTGTAATAGTGATTGATGAATTAGCGGATTTAATGATGATGTCTCCACAAGAAGTAGAAGAGTCTATTTGCCGCATTGCACAAAAAGCACGTGCATGCGGGATTCATCTAGTTTTGGCAACACAAAGACCATCAGTCGATGTTATTACGGGGTTGATCAAATCCAATATTCCAACGCGAATTGCGTTTTCTGTTTCATCACATGTGGACTCTCGTACTATCTTAGATAGCCAAGGTGCTGAAAGACTATTAGGTAGAGGAGATATGCTTTACTTAGGCAATGGCATGTCTGCACCAGTGCGTGTACAAGGTACATATGTCACAGATGAAGAGATTGAAGCAGTGACAAACTATGTTCGCACTCTTGGGGAACCAGATTACTTATTTGAACAAGAAGAATTATTAAAGAAAGTCGATTCAATTGAAGAACAAGACGAACTGTTCGAAGAAGCATGTCGCTATATTTGTAGCGAAGGTTCTGTATCAGCGTCTTCCTTGCAACGTAAATATCGTATTGGCTATAATCGAGCAGCAAGATTAGTGGATATGATGGAGGCACAAGGATTTATCTCAGAATCAAAAGGAACAAAACCAAGAGATGTTTTTTTAACCGAAAGTGATTTAGAAGAAATATTCGGTTCTTATGATGTATAAAATACACCTGTTTCAGCATATTTTTTCTACTTTAAGCTGAAAATAATAAGGAATTAGTGATTAGTTTAGAACTTCGTTAAATCGTGCTATAATGATAGATGTTTTAATTTAAGCAGATAAAAAATAACTTACTATGGAAGTTTAAAAGGTTAGAGTTTCAGCCTATTAATGGACGTATTGTCCAAAGATAAAGTCGAACGACAACTCAAAAACTTGAAGAACAAGAGGGTTTGCTTGAATGGTTGTGCAAATAACTTTACCATCAAGAAGCCACCGTTTTTTACGGCGAGCAGTTCATAGATTTGATTATTCAAGGGTAAGGAAACTTTCCCAGGAGGTTTCAACATGACAGTTTATCATTTTACAGGTATTAAGGGTTCAGGAATGAGTTCACTTGCTCAAATTTTGTTTGATTCAGGAGAACAAGTACAAGGATCAGATATTGAAACATACTTTTTCACTGAAGAACCACTTAGAAAACGTAACATAACAATTTTGCCATTTGATGCAAATAATATTACAGAAGGGATGACTGTTATTGCAGGTAATGCTTTTCCAGACAGCCATCCAGAAATTGTACGTGCCAAAGAATTAGGTGTTGAAGTTATTCGTTATCATAAGTTCTTAGGTAATTACTTAGAAAAGTTCACTTCGGTTGCTATAACAGGTGCACATGGTAAAACTTCTACTACAGGGTTAATGGCTCATGTATTAGAAGGTGCTAATCCAACATCTTATTTAATCGGTGATGGTACTGGAGGCGGGGCTAAAAACGCTCAAAATCTAGTAATGGAAGCTTGTGAATATCGACGTCATTTCCTTGCATATCATCCAGACTATGCGGTTATGACGAACATCGATTTTGACCATCCAGATTATTATAAAGATATTGAGGATGTATTTGATGCATTTCAAACTATGGCCCTTCAAGTGAAAAAGGCAATTGTAGCTTGCGGCGATGACGAGCACTTACAAAAGATTAAAGCAAATGTACCAGTTGTTTATTACGGTTTTGGTTCAGAAAATGATTTTGAAGCTCGTAATGTAGAAAAAACAACTACAGGGACTTCTTTTGAAGTATATGTACGCAATGAGTTTTATAATAAATTCTTTATCCCTATGTTCGGTGATCATAATGTATTAAATACTTTGGCTGTTATATCACTTTGTCATTATGAAGAACTTCCAGCAGATTTGATTCAAGAACGCCTTCATACGTATCAAGGTGTTAAACGTCGTTTTACTGAAACAAACATCGGTAAACGTACATTAATCGATGATTACGCACATCATCCAACTGAAATAAGTGCAACGATTCAATCTGCTCGTCAAAAATATCCAAATCGTGAACTTGTGGCGATTTTCCAACCACATACTTTTACACGTACAAAAGCATTTCTACAAAACTTTGCAGATAGCTTAAGTAAAGCTGATAGTGTTTACTTATGTGATATTTTTGGTTCAGCACGTGAAAAATCTGGTGCTTTATCAATTCAAGATTTAGCTAATTTAATTGAAGGTAGCAAAGTGCTAACAATGGATGTTATTCCAGATTTACTAACACATGAAGATTCTGTATTCTTATTCATGGGTGCTGGAGATATCCATAAATTCCAAAATGCATTTGAAAATACTATTAAAGAAAATATTTAAATAACAACGTAAAGTAGAAGGCTGAAGGAACATTATTGTTTACTTCAGCTTTTTGCATAATGAAAAAGATGAAGAATGAAACTCGCTAAAAGTTTTATGTTAAATATATGCATATTTTCGATAATAAAACATACATATTACAATTCAAAAAATCTTATAAAAAACAAATTTGAAATAGTCGCCAATAGACTAACATTTCACTGGCAGGATATAGAAAATATTTGTAGAATATAAATTAGATAAGTGATGTTTAAATACACTTATTTTGTGGAAATATCCATATAGAGAGAATGGAGGTACAAAAATGATTGTTATTCTATACATTGCTGCATTGGTAGCCGCAATTGGCTTTTTAGTATTATGTATTGGTTTAGCTATGACATTGAGTTCATTGAAAAAGACAATGGATAATGTTGCCAATATAATGGCAGGCATTGAAGGGCAAATGGAAGGTATTACGAGAGAAACTACAAGTCTATTAGAAAAGACGAATATGCTTGCTGAAGACATTCAAGGAAAGTCTCAACAATTGAATTCAGTAGTAACTGCGGTTAAGGGCTTCGGTGAGTCTGTTAGTGGCTTAAGTGATTCTGTAAAGCATATAACTACATCCATTAATACAAATGTATCAAAAAATAGTGATCAAATCGCTCAAGTAATTCAATGGAGCAATGCCTTTATCGGAATCCGTGATAAGCTGAAAAAGCAAAAGGCAACAGAAACAGAAACAATTTATGAAGAAGTTCCAAAGAAACACAAACGTAAATAATAGGGGGGATTTAATTGGTGGAAAAGAAACCTAATTACAGTGAAGTAAGAAACGTTGGTTTAGAAGAAAGTGGACAAACGTATTTACCCCAAACTTATGAAAGACGTCCTGATTCTCTTTATACAAACGAAGATGGAGTAGTCAATCTCAAAGACTTTATCATAGGTGCATTTGTTGGAGGTATAGTTGGAGCAGCTACAGCATTATTTTTAGCGCCTAAAGCTGGAAAAGAATTACGCAGTGATGTGGCAATTCAAGCTAGCCAATTGAAAGAAAAAAGCGCTGGATTTACATCTACTGCAAAAGAAAAAACAGTAGAATTATCCAAAAAAGTACAAGAACAGTCTGGTCAGTTGGTTGGAAAAGTGAAAAATTTAAAATCTACTTCTACACCTCCATTTGATGATGGAACAGTTTCCTATGAAGGAGAAGAACCATTAGATATTATGGAAACGATGGAAAAGACTATTGCTGAATTTGAAGCTGAAAACAATGAACATACAGCTGTTACTGAAGCAATTGAAGAAGCTATATCAGAACCAGCAAAAAAAGAAACTAAATAAGATAAAAAAGTTAACGAAAAACAACTTTTTACAAAAAGCCACGAAAATTTTACAATCTGTAAATTTTTCGTGGCTTTGTTTTGGTTTAGTTCGTGGTCAAATATTTTTACAACGGACACTTTCAATGTAAAATAGGTCAATTAGTTATTCTCTTGTGATGTGAGAACCTCATTAGTATGAGTAGCAGTTGTAGGTATAAGATTAATCAAAAGTTGATCGCCCCCGAAAATTTCAGCATCAAACTGTGATGGCTCGCCATTTCTTAAGATTTCAAAGGTTCCTTTGAAATTAGTAGGTAATTGCCAATCAGAGTATCGGAATACATCTTGGTATGTAAAACGAGAAGATTCTAATTCGGAAAATTGAAGTTGATCCCCACTTTTAATTTCAGTTGTGCTATTCGCTATTTCTCCATTGACCAATATGCTAAAGGATGGTTTTTTTAACTCTAACTTTTCATCTTGAAAAGAAACTAAAATACGATTTTCTAAATTTATATTGAAGTGGTTAGCAATATCATAAATAGTTGGACGTTTTGCTGCCTGTATATTAATATGGTCGCCATTCTTTACTTGAAAGTATGGTTTTGCGGGTTGATTATTAACAAAAATTTGGTTATTAAATTCTGGAAACTGTACAGTTGTACGATCTTTTATAATAAAGAATGGTTGAGTCTCATTCAATAGATGTTCTTTACCTGTCCATGATAATATTTGTTGAACATTTTGGGCTTTGTCGATAGTTAATATGTCTCCATCTTTTAGAAGAGTAGTAATTTCTGCTGGTTGATCGTTTAACCTAATTTTAGGTTGAATTACAAACGGCTCCTCATTAATATAAACTGTCCAATCATCTTCACATTCAATCATGTCTTGTATGGTTGCTTTTGCTGGTTCCCCATCAGCACCTTCAATAAGTTCAATGACATCCCCATTTTGGATAGGATGTTTTGTAGATGCTTTTTCGCCATTTACAAGTATTTCTGTAGGGCTACCATGACCACCAGGTACAAAAATATCTTGTCCATTCACTGTTACGCCTATTGCTAGCCCAGGTTTCCCATATAAACGGTTGATGCTAACATTTGCAGCTAAAAGGGCATCAGCCACTGTCATCTCTTTAACTTCGAATAATCGAACAACTTGCTGATTCACTATTACTGACATGTATTTAATTGGAGAGTTTTTTGCCGCAATAGCAATTCCAATAGGTGTAACAAGTTCTGGTGATACTGGTACATGATCTTCATGAGTAAGTTTTTGAATAGCATCTATTCCTCGTACTGCTGCACGATTTTTAGGGATTTCGAGAAACTTACACAATTCATCAGTAATTTCAGGTGTTAAACTTCCACCACCGACAAGCAAGACGGCTTTCGGTGCTACTTGACTATTAAGTCGAAGAATCTCATTTCCTATTGATGATGCAAGGGATGCTACGGCTGGTCTTAGAACATCCATTATTTCTTCTTTTTGATAGATTTGTTCAAATCCTAAAATATCTGAGATGGAAATTTCATCATGTTTTGACATGTCACGTTTTACTTTTTCAGCAACTGGGAAGTCTAATAGGTAATGATCACTTAAAGCTTCTGTAATTTCATCTCCAGCTGTTGGTACCATCCCATATGCTACAACTGTCCCTTTATTTGTAATCGCAATATCAGAGGTACCAGCACCAATATCAACGAGTGCAACATTTAAACGACGCATAGTTGTTGGGATTAAAGCATTAATGGCTGCAATAGGTTCTAATGTCAAACCTTCCATTTCTAAACCTGCACGTTTTAAGGCAGCTAGCAGGGATTCTACGACGACTCTCGGAAGAAATGTAGCAATTACTTCAACTTCTGCTTCTTCACCTTGTTGATCCATTAAGCTACCGATTTCTTGATTGTCTAATCGATAGTATAAAACGGAATAGCCAACACAATAATAATGATTACTATGTCCCTTTTCATTATGCGCTAGTAATTGTTGTTGTGCCTTCTGAACAGCCGCCAATTCCAATCGATTAATATCATCCTCTGTTATTGCTGGACGATTTTTTATATCCAATGAAGCAGAGCCTTGTTCTGTTTTTAAAGCACGTCCAGCTGCAGCAACGCTTACTGAACGAAGTGGACCGTGTTTTTCTTCTAATTGTTCTTTTACATGTTGAATTACAGACGCAACATGTATAACATTATGTATTTGACCATCGACCATTGCGCGTTCTTTGTGTTCTTCTGCTATTAAATCAACTACGTGAAATTTTTCATCTTGTTCTTCTAAAATGATACCGACTACAGAACGAGTTCCTATATCTAATGCAAAGAGTTTTGAAGCCACATTTACCCAACCTTTCTAAGAAATTAGAAAACTTTTAGCTTTATCGCGTTGAAGCGCTAAAGAAAAAGCGTGACATTCTTGTTTGAATTGATTATAATGTTCCTAATATCATAAAATGTATCATAGTTTTCAGACTTCTGAAAGTACCTGATACGAAGGAAGAGAGGAGAAACGGCAATGAGTCATCAAAATTTAGATCAACTTCGCGATCGAGTTGATGCATTAAACCTTGAAATTTTACGTTTGATTAATGAACGTGCAGAAGTGGTAGAAGAAATCGGTAAAGTAAAAGAGAAACAAGGTGTTAACCGTTATGATCCTCTTCGTGAGAGACATATGTTGAATCTATTGAAAGAGCATCATCAAGGTCCATTAAGTCAGGGTACAGTTGAACACATTTTTAAAGAGATTTTCAAATCAGCATTAAAATTACAAGAAACAAATCAGAAAAAAGAATTATTAGTATCACGAAAACGTAAACCAGAAGATACAATTGTCAATGTTAATGGTGAACCTATAGGAAAGGGTAAACCTACATTTGTATTTGGACCATGTGCTGTTGAATCATATGAACAAACAGCAGCAGTAGCTGAATCTATTCAATCTAAAGGTCTAAAATTAATGCGTGGTGGAGCATATAAGCCTCGTACTTCACCATATGACTTCCAAGGTTTAGGAGTAGAAGGATTAAAGATTTTAAAAGAAGTTGGTCAAAAATTCGGTTTAGGCATTGTTACTGAAATTGTTACACCATCTCATTTAGAAGAAGCATTAGACTACATCGATGTCATTCAAATCGGTGCAAGAAATATGCAAAACTTCGAATTATTAAAAGCTGCGGGCTCTGTTAATAAGCCAGTATTATTAAAACGTGGTATAGCTGCAACAATCGACGAATTTATAAATGCAGCAGAATACATTATTTCAAAAGGTAATGATCAAATTATCCTTTGCGAACGTGGTATCCGTACTTATGAAAGAGCAACTCGAAATACATTAGATATTTCAGCTGTTCCAATTTTAAAACAAGAAACACATTTACCAGTCTTTGTCGATGTAACACACTCAACTGGTCGTCGTGATTTACTCCTACCATGTGCAAAAGCTGCAATCGCAATTGGGGCAGATGGCGTTATGGCGGAAGTTCACCCAGATCCAGCTGTTGCATTGTCTGATTCTCAACAACAAATGAGTATTCCACAATTTGACGATTTCTATGAAAAAATCCAAAGTTTTATGAAAAATTATCAAGTTCAATAATTACTATGTAAAGTAAGTGGCGAATCGTTACTAGATTCGTCACTTTTATTTTGTTGAAAATCGCTTCCAATTTATCGTATCATTGAAATAAGATATGAAAAGAGAGGTGTCATCAAGTGACCGTAACAATTTATGATGTTGCTAGAGAGGCAAATGTTTCAATGGCAACTGTGTCTCGTGTTGTAAATGGTAATCCAAATGTTAAACCGACCACAAGAAAAAAAGTACTCGATGTTATTGCAAAATTAGAATATAGACCAAATGCGGTTGCTCGTGGCTTGGCAAGTAAGAAGACTACTACAGTAGGCGTTATCATTCCAGATATTTCTAATATTTTTTATGCTGAATTAGCACGCGGAATTGAAGATATCGCTACAATGTATCGCTACAATATTATTCTTTCCAACTCTGACCAACGTGAAGAGAAAGAATTACAATTATTAGATAATATGTACGGCAAACAAGTTGATGGTATTGTCATGATGAGCGATCAAGTGAATGATGAATTATTAAAGAAAATGAGTCATTCGCCAGTTCCGATTGTATTAGCAGGTTCTATCGATGAAACTCATCAAACACCATCTGTTAATATTGATTATTTGCAAGCTGCTTATGAAGCAGTTAAACATTTTATCGATAATGGACATAAACGAATCGCATATGTTTCTGGTCCATTTACATCTACTATTAACAAAAAATACAAATTTGAAGGTTATAAAAAGGCCTTAGATGAAGCTGGTATTGAACTTGATGAAAATCTAGTAGTAGCTGCTGAGGATTCCTATGATAGTGGTCTGGAGGACTTCAAAACATTAAATAGTTTACAAAACCCACCAACTGCATTTTTTGCAGGAAGTGATGAATTAGCAATTGGAATTATCCATGGTGCATTAGATTCAGGGAAAAAAGTTCCGGATGATTATGAAGTGATCAGTTTTGAAAACTCAAAACTTGCGCGGATGGTTCGTCCACAACTTACAAGTGTTGTTCTACCGCTTTATGATATAGGTGCAGTATCAATGCGTTTACTAACAAAATATATGAATAAAGAACAAGTAGAAGAAGAAAACTTTATATTACCGCATCGTATTGAGGATCGAAGTTCTACAAAATAACTGAAAAACTGTTTCGTTTTCCATCTTAGAATGGGAAAGAAACAGTTTTTTTTTATGTGAACGCTAGTATTCTCATTATAGTTTTATAATATAATCAATGTATTATTTGGGCGATATCTATATAAGTTCACTATTCTTTGAACGAATAGGAAGTAATGCTTTTTCTAATATTTGTTGGTTCTTTTCAGTTATTTCTGTTTTACGTGGAATGGGATCATATAGGTTCTCAGGATCCGTCCAAGTTGGTATTAACGTTACTGGTGATTCTTTTTGCCATTTATCAAGCCAAGCTTTTGGGAGATTTCCGGTGGGTAAAGCCTGATCGGTCATTTCCATCCAGATGAATGACCATGCGCGTGGAACCACTCTCCATATATCATATCCACCACCGCCAACAGCAACCCACTTACCGTCACAATATTTGTGAGCAAGTTCATGTGCAAGTTTTGGAATCTCCTTATAGATATTCATAGTCCCATATAAGTGTGTTAAAGGATCTAAGTAGTGCGCATCTGCCCCATTTTGAGAAAGAATAACATCAGGCTTAAAATGATCTGTGATTTCCCGAAGTGCTGTTGTATATACTTCTAAGAAGGATTCATCTTCCGTGAAGGCATCTATAGGGAAGTTAAAGGATGTCCCATATCCTTTTCCACTGCCTCTTTCAGTGATTGTCCCGGTCCCTGGAAATAGATAGCGACCAGTTTCATGAATAGATACAGTACAAACATTTGGTTCATCGTAAAAACTCCATTGAACCCCATCACCGTGATGTGCATCTGTATCAATATATAAGACACGTGCATTGTATTTTTTTTGCATGTATTTGATAGCAACCGTACTATCATTATATATACAAAATCCTGAAGCTCGTCCTTTAAAACCGTGATGGAGCCCACCTCCAAGATTTAATGCATGTTCTGATAGTCCTTGCATGACATAATCGCATGCAGTAAGTGTGGCTCCTACAATTTTTGCACTTGCTTCATGCATATTCGGAAAAATGGGCGTATCTTCTGTTCCAATTCCAAAAGGTTCTCCTTGTTTTTCGGTAAGTTTTCCATGACCAGCCATTTTAACAGCATTTATATACCGAATATCATGTCCTAGAAGAAGCTCTTCTTCTGTAGTATTACGCGGTTTAACAATATTTGATGGATTAAGCGCATTTATACTAGTCAGAAGGTCAATCGTTAGTTCCAAACGTTTTTGATTAAATGGGTGTGTATCTGAAAATTTATAGTCTAGTTGTTCTGGTGAATATATAAAAACAGCTTTATTTATAGACGATTGATACCCGGCATATTTGGCCATAACACATCAAATCCTTCCTTGCGTAAATCATCGATTATTGGAAGTGGATTCATGACTTTTACTCGAATTGAGAGAATCCTTTTTTCTTCATGTTGAGAGTCAGGATAGACGAGTACACTCAAAATGCTTGCATGATGTTTTGTAAAAACTTTTGTAACATCATGTAGTGTACCGGCTTGATCATTAACGCGAATTTCAATTTGAGAGCTGGGCCTAGTGGCGCCGGTTATTTCGATATATGTGTACAATAAGTCATTAGTAGTTACAATACCTACTAATTTTCCTCCGCTTACAACGGGTAGGCATCCTATTCGATTTTCATAAAAAATTAATGCTGTTTCTTCTACAAAATCAAGTGGATGACAAACTATAGGATTTGTAATCATCAATTTTTCTAAATTTTGTTCGTATATATTTTCTACAGTTTTTTTTACTAGGGGAGAGGGAAGTGCATTTTTTAAATCTCTTTCAGTTAATAACCCAACTAAATTATTTTCGTCATTAACAATTGGTAAATGGCGAATTTTATTTGCTCTCATAATTCTTAGTGCATCTTTAATCGTATTATCTGATTTCAATGTAAAAATCTTTGTTTTCATTATTTCCTCGATTAACATTAGATCCACCCCTTCATTGAAGATCAATCAATTCATATAACGATTCATAATACGTAATTGGTCGAATTTTTTGATAGACTTTTGATCAACACGTTTCCCAATCCTAACCATTAAGCAATTAGCGGGATGGGAGGAAATCTCAGGATCATCTGTTGCCGCGACTTCCAATCCTCCTGCCTGCATCATTTTTTCCATAACTTTTCGGTATTGCCAGACATTCAATCCAGTTCTTTTTAAGTCCCAATGCCAATAATATTCTGTTGTAATGACAATATAATCCTCCATAGCATCATCCATCATTGCTACTTGTAAAATGCTTTTTCCTACACCTGTTCCACGAAATTCGGGGGCAACCTCTATAGCACCTAATTCTAATAGATTCTCCATATTGCCTTCTGACCAACGCTCGAGAGGATCAGGATAAAGAAAAGTTGCATATGCAATGATTGTGTCATTTAATCTTGCAATAATCATTCGTCCCTCTGGAAGCTTCGAAATTTCTATAATGGCAGCAAATTGTTGCTGAGGTATTCTAAAAGCGGTCAAACCTTCATGGAATTTGAGTCTTTGAAGCACATTGGTTGGTACTGGGCCTTCCACTAAAATCGTTCCGTTGGGGATTTCAATTTTTTTTGAATTATATTTTCGCAGATGCTCCATATATCCACATCCTTATTTTACTGTTTTAATTCATTATACATGAGTAAAGTAGAAAAAAACTTCACAAATGAGAATATTTTGTGTACTTGTGTTGCTTCGCTAATCGTTGTAAATGAGTAGAATGCCTATTTGACTTTTCATCCACACTGCCAATTCATAAGAAAAGAAGGACATTACATATTAGTCGTTTAAAATATGTAATGTCCTTCGGATTGTGCTTATTTAATTGCTTTCTTTTAACAATTATTGACCGTCTTCTTCAGGTTTAGGATTTACATTATTGTTACCACCGTTGGCTCCTGTGCCACCTGAGTTATTTGAATTTCCGGATCCATTTGAATTTCCATCTGAATTGCCCGATCCGTTTGAATTTCCGGATCCATTTGAATTATTTGACCCGTTTGAGTTATTATTACCGGAATTATTATTAGAATTACCGGCATTGTTATTGGATTGGTTTGAGTTATTCGAGTTGTTTGAGCTATTCGAATTTCCAGGTCTGTTAGAATTACTACTATTGTTAGCGTTAGTGTTATTAGATCTAGAATTATTTTGTTTTTCCTTCTCTTTTTCTTTTTCTTTTTCTTTCTCTTTTTTCTCTTTTTCTTTTGCACCAAATAGTTTTGAATAGTCTCCACCAAATGGACTTAACATTTTTTGTTTAAAGGCATTCGATAAACCGCCTCCAGAAAATGCTGTTTCAGCACCAGGTAGCATTACATTCGCGTTGAATAAATCTGTTCTTGCATTTCCTGAGCATGCATTTGTAAGAGCATTACCTGTTATGCCACAGAACGTTTGGCTAACAACGCCAGCAGGTTGTGTGAATGTTTTACCATTAGCAGTAGCTAATTTTGGATTTGTATCGTAAACTGCATTCATCAATCTTGCCCATAGAAGGTTTATCCGTGTACTTGGTTGACCGTAAACACCATTAGCTTGGTATAACGTTTTAGGTTGGTCATACCCCATCCAAACACCTAAAGAAATATCTGGGTTGTAACCGACTAACCATACGTCTTTATATTCTTGAGATGTACCGGTTTTTGCGGCGAAATCTGCTCGGAATTTTAAATTGCTATTCGCGGTTGTACCTGTACCTTGTTTTAATACATCACGTAGCATATCTGTTGTGATATAAGATGTTTGTTTACTATAAACAGTTTTAGATTTCACTTTATGTTTATAGACTGTCTTACCGTTGCTATCTACAATTTTAGAAATCATATAAGCATCAACAAATTTGCCTCCATTTGCAAATGTTGCATATGCATTTGTGTTTTCTTCAATTGTGACACCATTTCTTAAAGCACCGATAGAAGTTGCATAGTTTGTGTAATCACTATCATCTAAACTTGTAAAGCCATTTCTTCTTAATAATCCAGCGGGTCTGTGGTTAATGATTTGTGCATACAACCGAATAGCTGGTAAGTTTTGAGAATCTTTTAAAGCCTCGCGAGCTGATATTAAGCCACGTTCATCTGTTTCAGTATAGTTAGAAGGTGACCATCCATTTATGCTGAATTTAACGTCTGCTACAGGGCTACCCGCACCGATGACACCATATTGAATGGCAGGTGCATAGACAAGTAAAGGTTTCATAGTAGAGCCGTTTGAGCGTTTTGCTTGTGTAGCGTGATTCGTAGCCTCTAATTTATGGTCTCTACCACCGACAAAACTTAAAATTTTACCTGTCTTATTTTCGATGACGATACTACCGACTTGAACTGGATCAGGAACATTCGTTACTTTACCCGTTTCAGAATCTGTCACTTGTTTAGTGAAAGTTGCACCATAATATGGGAAATTATCTTTTACCTTTTGCATCGTATCATACATTTTTTTATCAATAGTTGAGTATATCTTATATCCTTTTGAACGTAATTCACGATCTGCAAGGATTTTATATTTTTCTTTCAGTTTAGCTTCATGGGATAAACGATCAACATCAATGCCATCTTTTTTAGCTAGAATCTTAGCCATAATCTCTTTTGCACGATTTTCAATTTCATATGTTACATATGGATATTTTTCTTCAGGACGAACTTCTGGTTTACGGAAATCCTTTTTAATGTTGTATTTTAAAGCTTTCTTATATTGTTTTTTTTTTTTTTAACCTGTTTCATGCATACGATATAAAACCGTCTTCATTCTGTTAATGCCAAGTTTTAAATTATCTGCGTCTTTCAGTTTTCCGCTTTGTGTAAAAGGTGTATAGGCATAAGGAGATTGTGGAATCCCCGCGATATAAGCAGATTGTGCAAGATTTAGGTCTTTCGCACTTTTATTAAAAAGTCCTTCAGCAGCTGTCTCAACACCAGCAATATTACGCCCACTTGCATTTCTACCATAAGGAATAACGTTTAAATAAGCTTCCAAAATCTCGTCTTTGGTCATAAAGTGTTCTAAACGCATAGCTAAGAGTAATTCTTTTGCTTTTCGTTCATAAGAAACTTCATTGGTCAAAACTTGGTTTTTTATTAATTGTTGTGTCAATGTGGAACCACCAGTTTGAGTATTGGAGTTACTCACATCTTGCAAAATCCCACGTACGACTGCTTTAGGTACAATTCCGTTATGTTGATAAAAGTACTCGTCTTCAGTGGCTAATACTGCATTGATGACATTAGGTGATACTTTTTTTAATGTTGTCTCCTGTCTTTCTAAGTCTGTCCTCATTTTCCCTAGATACTTATTACTAGCGAAATAGAGGGTACTCGTTTCTTCGTAGTTAAAAATTGTGTTACGCATTTCAGTCTTGGGACGTAATGGTTCGTCTTTTACAAGCGAAGCGAAGTAACCAGCACCGATTGAACCAACAAAAACAAATCCCATTGAAACAAATAGTATAAAGATTAAAACTAAATTCCAAGCGACACTCGAAGTAATGCGGAAATATTTCATCCATGTGGTTTTTGATAATTCATCAATTTTTTGATTTATATTGGCTATCCATTCTTTCATCTTTTTGATCACTCGACCAATGTCAAAACTCTAAATCTCTATATAAATATATAAAGATTGATGATGCATTTTTGACAGAAGCCTACCTCCTTTAAATGTTTTCAATGAAATAACCATTGTTGCATCCATCAATGATTTTTCTATACAGTTATTATTGTTTTAGAAGAATGCTAATTCTATGATGTTTTGTCATATGATTAATAGCTAAGCCATTAATCATCATGAAGCTAATTGAATGTAAAATAGAAATATAGCAATATTGATATATTTGTTATATGTTCAGATTTTACATATTCTGTTGCAATTATTCCTTTCTACAACAGCGTTATTTAAGCACTTTTTTCTGAAGATAACTATACTTTCAAAATTTTTTTGAATAACCTTCTAAAATATTGTCTATTATACCATAATACGAAATGACAATAATAATACTTATTGACAACTACTTAAAATGAAGTACAATAGTCATTAATATAGTTTTCTTGCGTTGAACGATGCGCAGTAGTGATCCTATTCCCTGTATAGAGAGCTAGCGGTTGGTGAAAGCTAGTCAAAGTATGGACGCGAATTACACATCTGGAGCGAGAACGTAGCCGCTGCGATAAAGCGATTGAAGCGGAAGAAAAGTATTTTCTTCAAGCTGGGTGGTACCGCGTTAAATTTGACATTAACGTCCCTGCACATAGTTGTGTAGGGGCGTTTTTATTTTCATTTATAAGTTCTAGGAGACCTAGCTGCAGAAATCAAAAAAATTTGAGGAGGAAATTTAAATGACAAACGCACTAATTGAAGATTTAAAATGGCGTGGTTTGTTGTACCAACAAACAGATGCTGAAGGAATGGAAAAATTATTAAACGAGGAAAAGGTTTCTCTTTATGTGGGAGTTGATCCGACTGCAGACTCTATGCATATTGGTCATATTGTCCCTATGTTGACTTTACGTCGTTTCCAAAAAGCTGGTCATCGTCCTATTCTTCTAGTAGGTGGTGCAACAGGTATGATTGGGGATCCATCTGGTCGCTCAACTGAACGTAATCTCCTTACAACAGAACAAATTGACCATAATGTAGCAGGTATTAAAAAACAACTTGAACGCATTTTTGATTTTTCTGGTGATAAAAATGGTGCACAATTAGTGAATAACTATGGTTGGGTAGGAAAGTTAAGTGCAATTGAATTTTTACGTGACTACGGTAAATTGATTAATATTAACTACATGTTAAACAAAGATACAATTTCTTCACGTTTAGAAACAGGATTATCTTTTACTGAATTTACTTACACAATCATCCAAGGTATTGATTTCAATCATTTATACGATCATTATGGCGTGCGTATTCAAGTTGGAGGCTCCGATCAATGGGGGAATATCACAACAGGTCTTGAAGTCATCCGAAAAACACATGATGAAGATGCAAAAGCATATGGAATTACAATTCCGTTAGTAACAAAATCTGATGGTACAAAATTCGGGAAAACAGCTGGTGGCGCCATCTGGTTAGATCCTGAAAAAACATCTCCATATGAATTCTACCAATTCTGGTTAAATACAGCGGATGCTGATGTCGTGAAATACTTGAAAATTTTCACCTTCTTAACTCGCGAAGAAATAGAAGGGCTAGCACAAAAAGTGGAAACTGAACCGCATTTACGTGAAGCTCAAAAAACACTTGCATCTGAAATGACAAAACTCATTCACGGAGAAGAAGGACTTGAACAAGCTCTTCGTATTACAGCAGCATTATTCTCTGGAAACTTAAAATCACTTTCAGTAGAAGAAATGAAAGTTGCATTTTCTGGCGTTCCTTCAGTTGATCTTGTGAAAGAAGATAAAAATATTGTTGAACTATTAGTAGAAGCTAAAATTTCATCTTCTAAACGCCAAGCTCGTGAAGATGTCACAAACGGTGCTATTTCTGTAAATGGTGAAAAAGTTAAAGATTTAGATTATGTAATCGATGCGGAAGATCGTATGGAAGATTCATTTGCGATTATCCGACGCGGTAAAAAGAAATATCATATGGTTAAATTCAACTAAGTCGTTATAGAATTTATGCCTTATAGATAGTTGTCCGTTTTTTTTAAGGTGGCTTAAAGGGAGTTTTTATTACCTTTAAGTCACTTTTTATATTTAAAAATTAAAACGAAGGATCAAAATTCAAGCAAAACAAAATGTGGGATGTCAGTGGAGGAGTATTAGATAAAGAAAGTATGCATATTGTCTAGGTTAACGGATATTATAAGCTTTTTAGTCTTTCAATGATCTTCATTGCATTATTAGGGTCATATCCAAGTACCCATGCATCATTAATGCATGTTTGTGGGGCACCCAGGCGCCCTGTCTTTTCCATCAAAAATTGAGCTATATTAGGATCGTTGTGAATATTGACCACTTTAAAGTCTATATTTTGTTCTTTTAAGAAATTTTTCATTAATTCGCAATAGCCACAGTTCGTTGTTGAATATACTGTTACATTTAATTCCATAAAAATATTCCCCTTTCCTTGAAATAAATAATGCATATACATTTCATTTTAAGAACAATATACTATTAGGGGTATTGAAATGCAAAGTATTTATTTCCTATCTCAATTCTTGACATAATACTATAAGGGGGATAATATCGGTACGAGTTATACATAAAGTTTGTAAGGGGTGAACATATGGAATACAACAATCAAATTCGAAATCGTTTAAAACGATTAGAAGGTCAATTAAAAGGCGTTATCCGAATGATTGATGAGGGAAAGGATTGTAAAGATGTAGTTACTCAATTATCTGCTTCACGTTCTGCAATTGATCGTACGATTGGCTTAATCGTAAGTACCAATTTAGTACATTGCATGTCAGATGAAGAACGATTACATGAAAAGGATAAAGAAGTACTGATTAAGGAAGCTGTCGATTTACTAGTAAAAAGTCGATGATAACATAAGGGTAAGCCAAACATCATTAGTAGGAAGAATCGAAATGATATATATAATTTCAATTCAGGAGTTACAATAACCGTGTGATTGTACTTTTATAATTGGATAAAGTAAATAAGAAACTTTTAAAAGGGGAAAAGATAAAATGAAAACTATTACACCAGATGAAGTATTAAAAAAAATAGACGAAGGACAAGAAATTAACATTATCGATGTTCGTGAACCTGAAGAAACAGCTACAGGAAAAATTAATATTGCGCAAACAATTCCATTGGGAACACTTGAATTCCATTTAGAAGAATTAGATAAGAATCTTGAATATATTATTGTTTGCCGCTCTGGACGCAGAAGTGCACAAGCAACATCGTTTTTAGAGGAAAACGGATATAATGCTACTAACATGGAAGGTGGAATGTTAGCTTGGGAAGGACCAATTGAATAATTGGTAAATACCTAAAAATAGTGTGAGTTGCAGATTAAATACTGGTCTGCAGCTCTTTTTTGTATAGGTAGTAATATAGATTTTATGTAGTATACACTTAACAGGCCAGGCAATAAATAACCTGGCCGATGCATTGTTGAAGAATATAATATTACAAAGAAATCAGCACCGAGTTATTATCTTCTTCCCCAATGACGTGGATGACAGCAACCTTTTTGAGGCATACCACAAATAGTATTTGTTTCATAACATTCATTTACTACGGACTCTGTGTGAGGGAAATAATGTTGGTTGTGAATAACGTGCTTATTGACTGTTGTAGTATGACTTGGATGAATATGTGGAACTACTGTGTTCATAACGTTTGTTCTTACCATTTCTCTTGTTGGCGAAACTCGTGCTGGATCATACTGTGTTGGTAAAGTTTGCGTTGGTCCCATATGAGCTGGAAACATTTGATTTGGAGAGTAATTAGGCATCATTCCTTGATGACAACTTTCACCAAATTGACCGCAATTTCTGTTGTGCATTTTATGACCTCCTTTGTTTTAAGGTATTTGTCATTTATAACATATGAAAGCCCTGATAATAGAAGTAGTTGTATGCCTACTTGTATTATAAATAAACAAAATTTTAGATTGATACGTTTTAAGAACATAAAAAAACCTTGTAACCGTATAAAACGGAAACAAGGTTTTGAAATATATCTTTTGAAATACTCGAAGACTAACGAGAGTAGTATTCGACGATGAATGATTCGTTGATTTCAGCAGATAATTCGCTGCGTTCTGGAAGACGTACAAAAGTACCTTCTTTTTTGTCAGCGTCTAATGAAAGATATTCTGGTACAAAGTTGTTAACTTCGATAGCTTCAGTTACAACATCAAGGTTTTGAGATTTTTCACGAAGAGAAATAACTTGACCTGGTTTTACGCTGTATGAAGGGATGTCAACGCGTTTGCCATCAACTAAGATGTGACCATGGTTTACTAATTGGCGAGCAGCACGACGAGTGCGAGCTAAACCAAGACGGTAAACAAGGTTGTCTAAGCGAGTTTCAAGAAGGATCATGAAGTTTTCACCATGAACACCATTCATTTTACCAGCTTTAACGAATAAGTTGTGGAATTGACGTTCGTTCATACCATACATATGACGAAGTTTTTGTTTTTCTTGTAATTGTAAGCCGTACTCAGACAATTTTTTACGTTGAGTTGGGCCGTGTTGTCCTGGAGCGTATGGACGTTTTTCGATTTCTTTACCAGTACCGCTTAAAGAAATGCCTAAACGACGAGATAGTTTCCAAGATGGACCTGTATAACGAGACATTTAGAGTCCCTCCTATTGGTTTTTTATTTGGCATAAAATAAAAACCAGATGTATTTAGCTCCACTGTCATTTTATTTTCATGTATCTTCGCTCTTGCAGCCGAAGAGTTACGCAATACACCGTCTACATAAGTAGAGGAATAAAATGAAGCAATAAAACCATACAACCGCTGCGTTTATTTTACACAAATTACATTCTATCTTCTATGAATGCAAGTGTCAAGGAAAATTACTTTTTTCATTAATAACTAGAGTTCCTACTTTTTGAAAGCAGGAATATAGATTGATTTTTTCTAATCATAAGTTGAATTCAAAATGTTTAACGGGTAGTTTGGATAAATCTATAAAATATCTAGTAAATTTTCACGTGGTATAGATGTTGATAAACATCACAGATATAAAACTAATAGTCATTTATAATGGCATTTATGCTATTATGTAAAAAAATACAGATTGTTTATAGTTTGAAAGACTCATTTGATGTATACTGGAATAGTAAAAAATATTTACATACTGTATCAAAGAAAAAAGGTGATGGAAAGTTGCGAAGTCTACAAATAATGCAAAGTATTAAAAGTCAGATGCTTGATTTGTGGATAGAAAATGCTAAGAAACCACTTACTGCAGTTGAGTATTTAGAATTGTTTAAAGGAATCATGAGTAAAGAGTTTAATATTAATAAAGTTGAATATTTAAGCATTGAAAATGACGTATTATATCCGCTATCCACTTCTAGTGATGGCTATTATATTTCCAATGGCATTCCATTTCTATTGGTTGAACCTTATTTAAATCAGAGACATCATTTTCCTAATCGACTAGTTAACACATTAAAGCATTATTTTGATTATGCTGGTGATGTTCTTATATTAAAAGATAACTGTGATAAGGAAAACTGTGACAAGATAGGGATGATTATTTTAGAAGAATCATCATTATGGAATTCTTTTGCACAAACTCCTTTCGTTGATGAACTAGAGAACCTATTACGCGATACAGTTAAAATGATAAAAATTACACAAAATATTATTTATGAGAAAAAGTTAAGTCAAGAACTATTTGAAATGACTGAAGTATTCCATTCAACAATGGATGTTGATCATATTTTAGAAGCAATGATTCATGGTGTAAAAAGAATTTTCCCGAAATTCCCTTCGAAATTGATATTATCAAATGATCAAGACCGCATTAAAATAGAAGATGTATATGTCTTTGATTATTTATTGGAACGTCCATCAACAATAGAAGCGTTTGTATCAGGAGAAATGACGATTGAACATGCTACCGATATTAATAATCGTCTTTTAAATGCACCTATTAAAGGAAAGCAGGGAATATATGGTGTTCTGCAAATTTTTGCTCCAACTGAATATCGTTATAGTTCGAGAGAAAAAAGATTTATACAACATTTAACTAAAACTTCAGGAAACGCACTCGAAAACGCCAAACTTTACCATCAATCTCATCGTTTAGTTTCTGATTTGCAAATGATTAATGAAACATCCCAACGATTGAATATGAAGTTAAACAAGGAAGAAATATTATCTTTTCTGACTAAACAATTGAAAAGGTCATTTGAACCTTCTGAAATTTGTTTTGCTTTACTAAATGAAGATGAATTTCAAAATGCTAATGGAACTACAGCGTTCTTTTATCGAAAAGAGTCAAAAATTTACTGCGATTATATTTCAAATCATTTTAGTAATTCAGTAGATCCTTTGTTTGTCGCAGAATTTGATAGTCTAGTCGAAGAAAAAATACCGTATAATTCCATGATGGTAGTTCCAATTATTGTTAGAGAAAAAGTACAGGGATATTGTGCAATTTTACACCAAGATTCCTACTATTTTTCATTTGATAGTTTTAAATTAATGCAATCGCTCATCAGACACTCATCTTTAGCCATTTCAAATATTCTTTTACGTGAACAATTACAAGAAATGGTAGACCGCGATCATTTGACGAAGTTGTATGCACGAGAATATTTAGAACGCTATATTGAAAGTTCAATGAGCGAAGATAATTGTGGGACGTTCGTATTGTTAGATATTGATAATTTTAAAATGGTTAATGATACATTTGGACATCAAATGGGTGATTTAATCTTACAGTCAATTGGAGAACAATTACAACTTTGTATACAAGATGAAGGAATTTGTGCTCGTTGGGGTGGAGAGGAAATGGCCATTTATCTACCGAGTAAGAAAGCAAATGAAACGGTTGAAATTGTCAATCACATTATTAATCTAATTCCAAGTGTAACAGAACCATCGGTTACGTTATCCTCAGGTATTTCAGAATGGCATAATGATTTCAAACTTTCATATAAAAGGTTATTTCAGAATGCAGATGTCGCATTGTATAAGGCAAAAAATTCAGGCAAAAACAGATATTGCTTATTTAGTAGTGAATATTCAAAAGAAAAATAATATCATTTACGTGACTTATTAAAATTATTATAAAGATTAATTTTCTCAAAATTCAAATATAGATGATTTGCGTTATATAGTAAAAAACCATAGAAACCCAAAATAATGTGGATTCTATGGTTTTTACTTTTTAGTATGGTGCACAACTGAGAAAAAATTCTTTTACAAATAGAGATGCTTTGTCAAGATAGTAACAAATTGTTCCAGACCATCCTGATCTTCTGTTGAAAATCGATTCTTAATAGGACTATCAATATCAAGTACGCCGAAAAGTGTTTGCTCTTTAACAATAGGAACGACAATTTCAGATTGAGAGGCACTATCGCAGGCGATATGTCCAGGAAATGCATGAACATCCTCTACAACAATTGTTTTTTGTGATTCGGCAGCAGTACCACAAACCCCTTTTCCAAATGGAATGTGAACGCAAGCAGGAAGCCCTTGGAATGGCCCTAAAAGTAACTCATCATTTTTTGATAAATAAAATCCGCACCAATTAATATTGTCTAGGAATTGGTTAAGAAGAGCAGAGGCATTACTTAAATTAGCAACGTTATCAAATTCACCTTCTAGTAAGGCATCTAATTGTTTGGCTAATAAATTGTATTTTGCTTTTAAATCGTTACTATAGTTCATAATATCTTTCCTCCGAATTAGTCTTTTAAAATTAGTTGTTTAATGGAAATATTTCATCATAAAATTGATGCAAATCAGCAACTTGGTGAGCATCTGAACCAAAAACCAATGGTATATTTAATGATTTTGCATATTGAATATACGGTAGTGGAGGGTAGGATTCTTTGCAAAATTCCTTTGCAAGTCCAGCACTATTTACATCTAGTTCACAGTGATTGTCAGCCATAAGCTGTAGAACTTGTTTAATATGTTCATCATCATTAATAGATTCTCCGTGCGCAAGTTGGAATTTGTGGATTAAAGTAGGATGTCCGATTCGTTTTGGCTTATATTTTCCAAGATCCGCAGAGATTGATTGTTTTAATGTTTCATAGTATAAATCATATACTGCTTGAACAGAACCTAATTTGTTTGCAAATTCTAAAAAAGTATCTTCTGAATAATCAATACATGTATATTCATCATTATATTTTAGGAAATGTACTGATAATATTGCATCATCAATTTGAGGGCCTACTATGTTTAAAAAACTAGTCGTCTCTGTTTCATATCCTACGATATAGTCAACCTCGAAACCAATGCGGATATGTATGTTTTCTTTGTATTGTTCTTTTAATGTATTAAGTTCATCTAAATATGAAATTAGTTTATGAGGGTCCATACCGCTATCTTTTTCAGGTGTAGGATCAACAAAATTAGTAGGTAACGGTGCATGTTCTGTAAAAGTTATATCTTTGAATCCCAATTTTATAGCTTTTTTGATATAATTTTCTATAGTATCATTAGTTCCGTGTGGACAATATTGGGTGTGAATATGTGCATCTCTTTTCAAAAAAAATCCCTCCATTAAAAAAAAATAGTCGAATTACTGAGAAATTTGTAAGAAATCTCTTTAAAGGGTAAACAAAATACCCAAAAACATGGTACTATTAAGCATAATTAGAAGCTGAAAAATTGATTTTGGGACAAGGGGGCTTACGATGAAGTATATCATTCCTACCATCATCGTACTATGTGTAATTTTAGCAATTGTCTTTATTTTTCGTCGGAAACATAGAAATGAAATTGAAAGACTTGACCAAAAGAAACTACAGATACAAAATAAGCCAGTGCTAGAAGAGCTAACAAAAGTTAAAGCGTTGAACATGAATGGGCAAACTGAAGAAATGTTCGAGCGTTGGCGCAATAAATGGACAGAGCTTATGGATGTAGAAATGCCAAAAATTGATGTCCTTTTATTTGATGCTGAAGAACAAGTAGATAAATTTCATTTTGGTAAAGCTACAGAGATTGAAAAAGAAATTGAATCTCGCATCACAGAGTATGACCAAGAAATGGTGAAAATTTTAAAAGAATTAGATGAGTTAATCGGTAGTGAAGAAAGAAATAGAATCGAAATTGAGCAAATAAAAGAACAATATCGAGCTGCACGTAAGACATTACTAGCGCATCAATATTCTTATGGACCAGCAGCAAATCCAATTGAAAAAAGATTAGAGAAGTTCAATCCTCAATTCGAAGAATATGATCAGTTAACAGCTTCTGGAAATTATTTAAACGCACGTGAAATCGTTGTGAAACTTAATGAGGAAGGACAGGTACTCTTTAAACTAATCAACGAAATCCCTGCATTATTGACGGAGATTCAACATAAAATTCCATCTGATATTCATGAAATCCGTAATGGTCACCGGGAGATGGAAGAACAATCTTATTTCCTAGCGCACCTAGAAATTTTGGAGAAATTAGATCGCATCGAAGAGAATCTAGTTGAGTTTAAACAAAAAATTGCAGAACTTGATATTGCATCTGTTCAACATAGAGTTGTTGAGATTAAAGACGAAATTGAATCTTTTTATGATGCACTTGAAAAAGAAGTTATCGGTAAAAGATTCGTTGAAAACAATTTTGCAGAAATTGGAGAGTTGCTAGAATCAGCTATTGAAGCTACAGAAAAAACAGCAAAAGAAGCTGATACTGTTCAAAAAAGTTATCGAATATCTCAAAAAGAAGCAGATGTTCCTGTCAATTGTAAACAACAGTTACTATCTTTACGACAAAATTATGAATTATTGTCTATAGAAGTACAAGAAGAACAATCAGCTTATTCAAGCATGGAAGAAGTTTTAAAAGAATTAAAAACATCTATTGAGCAATTATTTGAAGAGCAAGAGCAATTTGCTGACCGTATGAAGAGCTTGCGAATAGATGAGAATAAAGCAAGAGCAACATTAAATAATCAAAAAAAATTGCTGCACGAAACAGAACGTATGCTACATAAAGCAAATTTACCTGGAATACCAGAAGAAATGGATGCAAGATTAGAAGAAGCAGCTGAAAGAATTTTTGTTGTTGTCAATAATCTTCAAGAGATTCCACTTAATATGGAAACAGTAAACAAAAATCTTGAAATTGCAGAGAAATGCATTGTTGATGTACATAGTTCAGCAATTGAAATGCTTGAAAATGTACAATTGATTGAACGAATTATACAATATGGCAATCGTTATAGAAATTCGAATCCTGCTATGCACCAACAACTTTTAGAGGCAGAAGATGCATTTAGAGAAATGCGTTATACAAAAGCTTTAGAGTATGCTGCAACTGCAGTAGAAGCTGTTGAACCAGGTTCTATGAAAAAAATTCAGGTACTTGCCAAAAGCGAGGTATGATGTTCATAATAAGAAAAGCATTAAGCCACCGCACGGTTCTGTGCTGGTGGTTTTCTTTTGGAAGGAAGGGAATACAATGATTTATCTAGATCATAGCGCTACAACCAAACCAGACCCAGCTGTTTTGCAAACATTTATCCAAGCAAATGAACGTTTTTATGCAAATCCAGCATCTCTTCATCAAATGGGGGTTGAAGCAAATACATTATTATCTCGTTCAAGAGAACAAATTGCAGATATTATAAAAACATCACCACTACAAATTATTTTCACATCTGGAGGATCTGAGTCCAATAATTTCGCGATTAAAGGATTAGCAAGAGCGAACAAACATCGTGGTAAAAAGATACTTGTGTCAGCTATTGAGCATGCTTCTGTTTTAGAAAGTGCAAAAGCATTAGAAAATGAAGGATTTATCGTTGAATATGTTAATGTAGATGAAAATGGTGTTATTTTAATAGATGATTTAAAGAAAAAGCTAACAAAGGATACGGTTGTTGTTAGTATTATGCATGTAAATAATGAGATGGGTGCTGTTCAACCAGTATCAGAAATAGCCAAAATTGTGCATCAAAATAGCCGTGCATTTTATCATATGGATGCTGTCCAAAGTTTTGGCAAAATTCCTGTACAATTTAATGGAGAAGATGGTCCAGATGCAATTACTGTATCAGGTCATAAAATAAATTGTTTAAAAGGAACTGGCTTTTTAGCATTACGTAAACAGGTGAAAATCCAACCTATTATTCATGGTGGTGGACAAGAGATGGGATTTCGTAGTGGCACTGTAGCAGTACCACAAGATGTTGCATTAGCCAAAGCCGTGCGCTTAGCAACTGAAAAACAACCCCAAAAAGCAGCTCAATATAGTAAATGGAGAGATGAGTTGCACGAATTCTTTAAACAGTTCCCATATGTAAGAGTCCTTTCTAGTAGTCAGGGTGCTCCACATATTATTAGTTGTGCAGTACAAGGATTAAAAGGGGAAATACTAGTTAATGCGATGCAACATGAAGGGATTATTATCTCAACATCAAGTGCATGTTCATCAAAAGACCATACTATTAGTCATGTAGTAAAAGCAATTCAAGTTGAACCATCTTATGAAAAAGGTGTTATTCGTATGAGTCTAGGTGAAGGAATTTCTGATGAAGATATTGCATCATTTAAAACAGCTTTTTCTAAAGTAATGCACCAAGTAAAGGAGTTTTAACCAAATGAAATGGCATGAAATTTTAATTCGTTACGGAGAAATAACAACAAAAGGTCGTAACCGTAAATTATTCATCAATCGATTAAAAGAAAATTTACGCTATACGTTCGCTGATATTCCAAATTTGCGAATCCGTTCAGAACGTGACCGCATGTATTTGAGCAGTAATGTAGATACTGAAATGGAAGAACTAATTGAACGATTACCCCATATTTTCGGTATTCACTCGTTTAGTCCAGTTGCACAATGTGAACCTACAATTGAAGCAATGAAAGAATTAGCAGTCGAAATTGTAAAAGGAATGGATTATAAAGGAAAAACATTTAAAGTAAATGCAAAAAGATCTTTTAAAAAATTCCCTATGGACACATATGAACTTCAACAAGCTATTGGTAGCCACGTATTAGGAACGCTCCCTGGCATGACAGTTCAAATGAAAAAACCTGATATTGAACTTCGTGTAGAAGTTCGTGAAAAAGCTGTATATATGATGGTAGATGTCATACATGGTGCAGGTGGCTTGCCAATCGGTTCAAATGGTAAAGCATTATTATTACTTTCCGGAGGCATTGATAGTCCTGTTGCAGCTTATTATATGATGAAACGCGGAGTAAGAGTAGAAGCAATCCATTTCTTTAGCCCACCTTTTACAAGCGATCAATCTTTAGGCAAGGTTAAAGAATTATGTGAAAAAATCAGTCGATTTGGTGGTAATATCCGCTTACATGTTATACCTTTTACTGAAATTCAACAAACCATTCAAAGTAGTGTACCTGAAAATGTTACAATGACATCTACTCGAAGAATGATGATGAAAGTTGCGGATATCGTTCGAAAAGAAATAGATGCGAAAGCAATTGTTACAGGAGAAAATCTTGGACAAGTGGCTAGCCAAACATTAGAAAGCTTAGCTGCGATTAATGATGTGACTACTACACCTATTTTACGTCCATTAATCACATTTGATAAATTAGAAATAATTGAAGTAGCCCAAAAAATTGGTACGTATGAAACTTCAATTCGTCCATTTGAAGATTGTTGTACAGTATTTACACCAGCAAATCCAAAAACAAAGCCTAGAGTAGAAAAGATGAATTATTATGAGAGCTTCACAAATTTCGATGAAATGATTGAAAAGGCAGTTAAAAATCGTGAAATTCATACATTCCCTAAAAAGAAAACAGATGAATTTCTAGACCTACTCTAAATAAGAATATATTTCCTAAATATTTGTTGTATGTTTTTTTACCTCCAGCACATTCTATATGCACAAGGAGGTGATTCACATGTCAAACAACTCAAGTTCAAATCAATTAGAAGTTCGTGGCGCAAAACAAGCCATTGACCAAATGAAGTACGAAATCGCACAAGAATTTGGTGTACAGCTAGGCGCAGATGCATCAGCGCGTGCTAACGGATCCGTTGGCGGAGAAATCACAAAGCGCTTAGTTGCAATGGCTGAACAACAGCTGAACGGTTATTCTAAATAACTAAAGTAAAAAAAGAGCCGAGGAAGAATTCAAAAGAATTTTTCCTCGGCTTTTCACTTTAGCAGAGGATAATTTTATTTTAAATCTGAATTAGGGTTTTTTAATTGTACGCACTTATTATTTCTTATAACTAACAAAAAATGCTTTTTAACTTTCATTTATATCCATATCTCAAATTTTTAAAACATCAGTGTATGATATTTTTTAAATCGCACATTCTATATTTACAAAGGAGGTGATTCACATGTCAAACAATTCAAGAAGCTCAAATCAATTAGTAGTTCGTGGTGCACAACAAGCTGTTGATCAAATGAAGTACGAAATCGCACAAGAATTTGGAGTGAGTCTTGGAGCAGATGCATCGGCGCGTGCTAACGGATCCGTTGGCGGAGAAATTACGAAGCGTCTAGTTGCAATGGCTCAACAACAAATGAGCGGAAAATAATTAAAAATTAAATAACTAACACCTATAAATAGAAAGCCAAGGGAGAAATTAAAAAATTCTCCCTTGGCTTTTAATGTTTTGTCTGTTCCCTGAATATATTAAATTTGAGTGAAATCCTTTTATCTTGAAAATAAAAAAATTACTATTGTTCAATTTATTAGTTAAGACCAACTACTAATATTTAGTACTGGTAATTGGTTGTAATGATTCAACACTTTGGATATAATTAATGTGAAATGCCAAACGTTATTCAGGGGGGATTTTTTATGAAACGAGAAGATTTAATTGCACCTGAAGAGTACAATTTAGTAGAAGAGATTGAAAAATTTGCAGTAAATCCAGAGAAAATTGCTATTAAGTTTGAAAATGAGCTTGGCAGTAAAGACTACATTACTTATGACGCTTTAATAAGAAGAGCCAATCAAGTGGCGAATGTTTTTGTAAAACATGGTTTGCAAAAAGGGGATGTAGTACTAATTATGGTGCCGCGCTTAATTGATGCCTATATTACATATGTGGCTGCATTAAAAGCGGGGTTGGTAGTAATTCCAAGTTCTGAAATGTTAAGAGCAAAGGAAATAGATTATCGTTTAGTGCATAGTAATGCAAAGGCAGTAATTGCTTATGAACCATTTTTAGAACAATTTGATCAAGTGAAAAATTTACAAAATGTTCAACAGTACGTTATTGGACAGGGACATGCCTCATGGATTGAAATGATTCAAGAAGCAGAAAAAGAGTCAGAACAGTTTGTAAACGCTAAAACCAAAAGTGAAGATATGGCTTTTTTATCATATACAAGTGGAACAACAGGAAATCCAAAAGGAGTTGTCCATACTCATGGATGGGCATACGCTCATCTAAAAACCGCTGCGGCTCATTGGCTAGATATCCATGAAGGTGATTTAGTATGGGCAACTGCTAGTCCGGGATGGCAAAAATGGATTTGGAGTCCATTTTTATCGGTATTGGGAAGTGGAGCAACTGGATTTGTTTACAATGGAAGATTCCATGCAGACAAATATTTATCATTACTTCAAGAATATCAAATTCAAGTATTATGCTGTACACCTACTGAGTATCGTATAATGGCAAAAGTTGATAATCTATCAGATTATAATTTATCTTCTTTACAAAGTGCGGTTTCAGCAGGTGAACCATTAAATGAAGAGGTAATAAAAACTTTCAAAAAGTATTTCAATCTAGATGTTCGTGATGGATATGGTCAAACGGAAAATACGTTATTAATTGGAAATTTAAAAGGAGCCCCAACAAAACTTGGAGCAATGGGGAAACCAACACCAGGAAATGTTGTGGATGTAGTAGACGAAGATGGACAACCTTGCCCTCCAGGAGTAGTTGGGGATATAGCAGTACATCGATCAACCCCTGCACTATTTAAAGAATATTTGAATGATCCTGAACGTACAGCAAGACAATTCAGAGGGGATTATTATATAACTGGAGATCGTGCAAAAAAAGATGAAGATGGTTATTTCTTCTTCGAGGGGAGAAATGATGATATTATCATAAGTTCAGGTTATACTATCGGACCATTTGAAGTAGAGGATGCATTAGTTAAGCATCCAGAAGTTCAAGAATGCGCAGTTGTTGCTAGTCCACATGAAGTTCGAGGAAATATCGTAAAAGCATTTATTGTCTTAAAAGATGCTTCGAAAGCTTCCAAACAATTAATAAAAGAATTACAGGAACACGCGAAGAATCTAACTGCACCATATAAATATCCTAGAGCGATAGAGTTTGTAAATAGCTTACCAAAAACGTCATCAGGTAAAATACGTAGAATGGAATTACGTGAAAAGGAAAAAAATAAGATCAATATTTAATTGGCTACTAGGAAAAACTCTTATATGAATAAGATTAATACAGATAGGTCACCAATTTGGGTGGCCTTTTTATATGAATCAAAATAATAATGTACGAGATAGTGAGGGGAGTTTGCTTAACATAAAATGTTAGAACAATTTCTTTCATATTTACATTCATTAGTTGAAAAATTATAATTGGGGGATAGGTGTATTAGAAATTGAGGTGGGAATGTGCAAGATGAGAAAAAAGGAATACTTGCATCAATAGGAGCATATTTTTTATGGGGTCTTTTCCCTATTTATTGGAAAGTGATTGAACATGTTTCTAGTGAAGAAATTTTAGCAAGCAGAGTAATTTGGTCATTTGTTTTAACGTTAATATTTGTAGTGTTATTGAAGCAACGAAAAGTATTAGTATCAGATTTTAAAGCATTATGGCATAATCAAAGATCGTTTTGGTTACTCTTTATTGCTGCCTATTTAGTTTCGATTAACTGGTTTATCTATATTTGGGCAGTGAACCATAACCATATAGTACAAACAAGTTTAGGATATTATATGAATCCTATAATTTCGATTCTTTTAGGTATTATTTTCTTAAAAGAAAGATTATCAAAATATCAAATTGTTGCGTTTTTGTTTGCAATAATTGGAGTTCTAATCTTATTTGTTTCATATGGACAAATCCCTTGGGTTGCTATTGGATTAGCATTGAGTTTTGGTATATACGGTTTATTGAAAAAACAAATTGTTTTAGATGCAACTCGGGGCTTAGTCATTGAAACGATGTTTATATTGCCTGTTGCGTTAATGTATTATATTTATCTTTATTTCCAGGGAAATATGTCGTTTTTACATGTCGATTTAAAGACGAATTTGTTTTTAATTGGCACTGGAATTGTGACGGCTATCCCTCTTATTTTATTTGCAACAGGGGCTCAAAATATTCCTTTATACTTAGTGGGCTTTATACAATATATTTCACCGACAATGACGTTAATCTTAGGTGTTGTCGTTTATCATGAATCATTTGGAGGAACTGAGTTAGTTTCATTTTCATTTATATGGTTAGCTTTAATGATTTTTTCAATTTCTACTATAGTAGAAGTGAAAAAATCACACAGAATTCATGAAAAGCATGAAACGTTTTGAAATCTTAATCGTATAAATAAATGGAACAAAAAGGAGGAAGATTAATGACAGCAAAACGATGGATTGCTTTGGCAATCGCAGCAATATTAATAGTCGTTTCTACATTTACAACAATATTTTGGTCATTTGTTAAATCAGATATTAAGAAAGAGATTAATTCTGCGTTTAATATGGATGCTACATATAATACAAAGGTTATAAAACAAGGAGATATGGGGAAAAAGGTAGCCGTTTTAACAGTAAACGGGACTATTCAGGATACTGGAGAAACGACTTCTTTATTTAATTCCGAAACGTACAATCACCAATTTTTCATAAAGCAGTTAGATGAAATTTTAGATGACTCTAATGTAAAAGGTGTACTTTTGAAAGTCAATTCTCCTGGTGGAGGTACGAACGAATCAAAACAAATTTATGAAAAACTAGAGCAAATAAAAAAGGAACGGAATATACCTATATATGTTTCGATGGGATCTATGGCCGCTTCTGGAGGATACTACATTTCTGCCCCTGCAGATCAAATATTTGCTGATGAAGAAACAATTACAGGATCTATTGGTGTAATCATGCAAGGAATGGATTATAGTAAACTAGCTAAAAAATATGGTATTGAATTTAATACTATCAAAACTGGACCGTATAAAGATATTTTAAATGGTTCAAGAGAAATGACTGCAGCAGAACGTAAATTATTGCAAGACATGGTGAATGATTCGTATGAACGATTTGTTAATGTGGTAGCTGATGGACGTGGCATGTCTAAAAAAGAAGTAAGAGAAATTGCGGATGGTCGCATTATGAATGGCTCACAAGCTGTGGATGCGGGACTGGTCGATAAACTAGGGTATAGCGAAGACGCGCTTCAAGCTCTTTTGAAAGACAATGATCTTGAAGGGGCAGAAGTTTATGAATATAAAGAGCAAGGTGATTGGTCATCACTTTTATCTTCTAAGGTAAATACATTAGTTGGTAGTTCAGCCGAAAAAGAGGCTATAACCAAATTGTTAACCAAAAATAGTGCACCTCGTATGATGTATTTGTATGGTGAAGAATAAGGAGGGCTAGAAAGATGGCAGAAACAGTTAATGTTAGAGCACTAAGCCCAGAACCAATGCAAATAAAAAAAGTAAAAGATTACCGATTGAAGACAGCAGGATTTTGGACTAGATTTTGGGCATATTTGATTGATTTAATCGTTATCTCTTCTCTAACGTCAATATTAGTAAAACCTTTATTTTTGTTAATCGGTTGGGAGGATTTAGAAATTCTTCATCTTTCCCTTTATGGATCAGTTACTAGTTTTATATTTTATATCTATTTTGTTTTAATGACGAAACTCTGGGGACAGACTATAGGGAAAATGGCGCTTGGTATTCGAGTTGTTTCTGAAAACCAAAAGCCTTTAACTTGGGGAACTGTGCTCTTCCGTGAATGTATTGGTCGAATTATATCGGTTACAGTTAAAATTCTTTATATAATTGTTGCGTTCACCCCATGTAATAAGGCAATTCATGACTATATTGCAGATACAATAGTTGTGCATGAAAATACATTTGAGGAAAGAGAAAAAGAAATCGCGGTAGAAATTAAACAGGAACAAAAAGAAACGGAATTTTAAGAAAATTAATCAGAAAATACAATTCAAAACAAACATAAGGCGTGAAAGTTGCAAGGGCGAGAAAGATTCAAGTAATATTGTTTAGAGGAGGCGTTGAAATGGTACAAGTAACATTTATTAACAACCCAGTAACATTAGTCGGACCAGAAATTAAAGTAGGTGACAAAGCACCTGATTTTACTGTATTATCTACAGACTTAACAGAAAAACATTTATCTGATTTTGAAGGTAAAACTGTTTTAATTAGTGTTGTTCCATCATTAGACACAGGTGTATGTGATGCACAAACACGTCGTTTTAATGAGGAAGCTACTGCATTAGGAGAAGATGTTGTAATCTTAACAATTTCATGTGATCTTCCTTTTGCGCAAAAACGTTGGTGCGGTGCAAATGGCATCGAAAACGTCCACACTTTATCAGATCATCGTGACTTATCATTTGGAGATGCATATGGTGTCCATATGAAAGAATTACGTTTACTTGCTCGTTCTGTCTTTGTTATTGATAAAGATGGCAAAGTTTCTTATGTTGAGTATGTATCTGAAGGTACAAACCATCCGGATTATGATAGCGCATTAGCTGCTGTTAAATCACTTACTAAATAAGTTAACTTGATGTCAGGAAATAATATGAAACCCACTCGAGTAGGATTGAGTGGGTTTCAGTTTTGAGGGAGAAAAAAATGGAAACTATTGAAAAATTATTTTCTTTTATCGATGAATATTCAGAAGAAGTGGCAAAAGAACATAATATTACTTACTTAGAAGGTGTTCTTGAAACATTAAATACATGGTTAGATGGAGATAGAAAACCTAGTATTAACGAACTTTCTAAAGAGGAAATTCGTAAGGCCATCCAGTTGGCAATTTTAAAGGGAATGCGTAAAAGTGCACAGCCTAATCACCAAATGACGCCAGATTCACTTGGGCTATTATTAGGCTATTTTGTTGAACAATTTTACGAAAAGGAATTCAAATCTGATGAGAAAATTACTGTGCTAGACCCAGCAATTGGTACAGGGAATTTATTATTAACAGTTATGAATTTAGTAGGAGATAAAATTGAAGGAACCGGCGTAGAAATTGATGACTTGTTAATTCAACTTGCAGCTGCATCAGGCGAATTAGAAAAGCAACCTATTTCTTTGTATTGCCAAGATGCATTAGAAAATTTATTGATTGATCCAGTTGATGCCGTAATTTGTGATTTGCCGGTTGGATATTATCCGAATGATGAAGTTGCAAAGCAATATGAGGTCAAATCATCTGAAGGGATGACATATGCTCATCATTTATTTATTGAACAATCATTAAAATATGTAAAAGATGGCGGTTACCTTTTCTTTTTAGTACCAGACCATATATTTGAGTCTGAACAATCTTCTATTTTAAACAAATTAATCACTTCAAAAGCTTGGATACAAGCAGTCGTACAATTACCTGAAGAGCTATTTTCAAACAAAGCACATGCAAAAAGCTTATTTATATTGCAAAAGAAAAATGATACAGGTGAAGCAGTAAAAGAAGTATTGCTTGCAAGAGTTCCTAATATGAAAAACATAAAAGCATTAGAACTTTTCTTTGCAAAAGTTAGAAAATGGAAAAAAGAACAAAAGAAATTTTAACAGAAGAATGTTTCCGTTTATTGTTAAATACCGACGTAATAAAAGCTTACAGACAATGTAACATGATCTGTAAGCTTTTATTATGTTCGAAATATAAAATGTAAAGAAAACCCACTCCAATTATGAAGTGGGTTATCAAACTTATTTTTCTTCAATAACTGAATCTGTACGAACAACAAGCACATCGCATTTAGCAGAACGTACAATACTTTCAGAAACACTACCGATTAAGAATCTTTCTACAGCATTAAGTCCAGTAGCACCACAGATGATTAAATCTGCTTCTACTTTTTTAGACACTTCTCTTGTAATAATTGTTTTAGGTGATCCGTATTCAATTAATACGTTTACATTTTTAACGCCTGCAGCTTCTGCTTCTTTTTTGTAGCCTTCTAGCAATTCTTCAGCGAACTCTTGTGCACGTTCTTGGATGGAACGATCATAAGCTTCAATAGCGGCAAATGAACGAGTGTCAATAATATTAACTAAGTTAAGAGTTGATTTGTTACGATTTGCTACGGCAATTGCTTTCTTAAATGCATATTCCGCTTCTTTTGAGCCATCTACTGCAACAACAATATTATTATAAGTTAATGCCATAATAAATTCCTCCTTTATATAAATCCATTATAACATTTTTGTTTAATAAATACTTCCTCATTTTCCAAGTTCGAAAATTCGTAATATCTTATAATGCTATGAAAACAGAGGGGTTATGAAGGATTTAAGAGATTTATAATTTCCAATATGTTCATAGTGTTATCCTAAAAAAAGAAATTTTCTAAATTATTAACAAATTGATTTTGAAATCTGATACAATGAACTTGTTTTTATGTTGTCACAAGATTATACATAAAAAACAATCAATTACTTTTTTACACTTGAGGAGGATGGGTATGAAAATTGGTGTTCCAAAGGAGATTAAAAACAACGAAAACCGTGTGGCAATGACGCCCGCTGGTGTGGTGAACTTAGCAATGTTTGGACACGAGGTATTTATTGAAACAGGTGCCGGTCTAGGTTCTGGCTTTACAGATGAAGATTACAAACTAGCAGGGGCAAAAATAGTCTCTACAGCAAGTGAAGCTTGGAAGCAAGAAATGGTTATGAAGGTGAAAGAACCGATTACTTCAGAATACGATTATTTTTTTGAAGGTCAAATTCTTTTCACTTATTTACATTTAGCGCCTGAGCCTGAACTAACTCAAGCTCTGCTAGATAAAAAAGTAGTTGCAATTGCATATGAAACTGTACAATTACCAAATCGTACTTTACCATTATTGACTCCTATGAGTGAAGTGGCAGGAAGAATGGCCACACAAATTGGTGCTCAATATTTAGAGAAGCAAGAAGGCGGTAAAGGTATTTTACTTGGTGGCGTGTCAGGGGTGCCGCGTGCAAAAGTAACAATTATTGGTGGGGGTATGGCAGGAGCTAATGCTGCAAAAGTTGCAATTGGTATGGGCGCTGAAGTAACGATTATAGATTTAAGTCCAGAGAGATTGCGTCAATTAGATGACCAATTTGGCAATGATGTCCAAACATTAATGTCTAACCCATACAATATCGCTGAATCTGTAAAAAATTCTGATTTAGTTATTGGTGCTGTACTAATTCCGGGAGCAAAAGCACCAAAATTAGTAACAGAAGAAATGATAAAATCTATGTCTCCAGGTTCTGTAGTTGTCGATATTGCGATTGACCAAGGTGGTATTTTTGAGACATCTGACCGCATAACTACGCATGATAATCCAACATATATAAAACATGGTGTTGTTCATTATGCAGTAGCGAATATGCCTGGTGCTGTTCCAAGAACTTCAACAATCGCACTTACAAATAACACTGTTCCTTATGCCTTAGAAATTGCCAATAAGGGCTATAGACGGGCTTGCTTAACAAACGAGGCATTGAAAAAAGGTATTAACACTTTAGAGGGTAATGTTACATTTAAAGCAGTTGCAGAAGCTTTAAATTATCCATATGTTCCTGCTGATTCGTTATTATAAATTATGACTGAAAAAAATTAATAGATTCAAAGCATATATAAAGCGCCGGATAAGATTTCGATAGAGATCTTATCCGGCGCTTTTAATATTCATAACGTATTGAATTTTAATGATACAAATTATTTAGGTTGAATAATTTGTAGTTCTTTAGGGAAACTTGTTAAAACCTCAACACCATTAGCAGTTACATATACATCATCTTCAATTCGAACACCTGCTGTATCACCTTTATAGATACCTGGCTCAATAGTGAAGACCATACCTTCTTTCATAGCAACTTCGTTTGCACCATGTACTGATGGGAATTCGTGCACTGAAATTCCTAAACCGTGACCAAGACGGTGAGTGAAGTATTCACCGTAACCAGCTTCAGTGATGACATCGCGAGCGATTTTATCTAAATCCATTGCTCTTACTCCTGGTTTTACTGCAGCAATTGCAGACTCGTTTGCATTTTTGACAGCTTCATAAACCGCTTTTTGTGCTTCAGAAGGTTCACCAAATGCTACTGTACGAGTAATATCTGAGCAGTATCCTTTATAAACAACACCAAGATCAAATAAGACTAAATCACCTTTTTGGATTTTTTGGGTACCTGGAGTTCCGTGAGGAGAAGCGGCATTTAATCCAGTAAGGACCATAGTGTCAAATGACATATAAACGCCTTTTTCTTTCATAGCAGATTCTATTGCAGATAGAACTTCAATTTCAGTTTTACCTTCCGCTAATTCGTTACAACCTACTTCAATTGCATAATCAGCTAATTTAGCAGCTTCACGTAGTTTTTCTAACTCGTCTTCTGATTTAACTAAACGCATATTAATAAGTTGTTCGTCAATGCCAACAAATGTAGATGTTGGGTAGACAGTTTGTAAAGCTTCTAAACGCTCAACTGTTACATGTGTTTTTTCAATCGCAATTGTATTTAATGTAACTTTACGAGTTTCAGCAGTGTTATGGAAGATATCCCATGCGTTATCTGTATCGTCATGACCTACAGCTTCATATGCCCATCCTGAAGCCTTCGCATCAGGAACTTCCATTTTAGGACAAATCATAAATGGTTCAGCATCTTTAAATACCATTACGCCAAGAAGACGCTCATGAGGATCACTTTTAAAGCCTGAAAGATAGAAAACATTATCAGGTGTTGTGATAAATGCTGCATCGATATTTTTTTCTTGTAAATACTTTTGAATCAATTGAACCTTGTTCATAAGAATCCTCCTTAGAATTGTTAGAGCTCTTGAAATAATGATATAAGTACATTTTAGTTTAAGTAACTCTTCGCAATTATAGTTTACCAAAAAAAGAGGAAAATAAGTACCTATAACGAATAGAAGTCAATGATACAAAATATTGAAAGGATGATTCTAAATGCAAATTTCTTATCATGGTCATTCCATAGTAAAGATTAAAACGAAAGGTTATACCATTTTAATAGATCCTTTTATTACAGGTAATCATCTTACAGATTTATCCGTGAAAGAAGAGCACCCAGATGTAATTTTGTTAACGCACGGTCATAACGATCATGTAGGTGATACTGTTGAAATTGCAAAGCAGTCAGGAGCTTTGGTTGTTGCTCCAAATGAACTTGCTGAATATCTCTCTTGGCAAGGTATCAAAACACATCCTATGCATATAGGGGGAGCACATCAATTTGACTTTGGTAAAGTAAAACTGACTCAAGCCTTTCATGGGTCTTCATATATCACGAACGACCAACAAATAATTTACACTGGTATGCCTGCAGGTATTTTATTATTTATAGAAGGGAAAGTAATTTATCATGCAGGTGATACAGCATTATTCTCAGATATGAAATTACTCGGTGATATCCATCCGATTGATGTTGCATTTTTACCAATTGGGGATAATTTTACTATGGGACCAGAAGATGCAGCTAGGGCTGTTGAGTTTTTAAAACCAAAAGAAGTAATACCAATCCATTACAATACATTCCCTGTTATTGAGCAGGATCCTCAAGAATTTGCCAAAATGGTTTCATTTACAAGTGTTCGTGTGATGAAATCAGGAGATGAATTTGACATTTAATTGAAATATATACAATAAAATCGACTTCTAATGCTAAATTACTAAAGAAAATGAGCGAGATATGTTACACTTAAGCCAAGAATGATGTTAGAAAATAGGTGATTTTTTGGCTACAAAACATGAAAAGATACTTCAATATATTGAATCCTTACCAGTCGGAGACAAAATTTCAGTTCGACAAATTGCTAAAGAAATGTCAGTAAGTGAAGGGACAGCTTATCGTGCGATTAAAGAGGCTGAAACGAGAAGACTAGTTAGTACGATTGAACGTGTCGGTACGATTCGTATTGAAAAGAAGAAAAAAGAGAATATTGAAAGGCTAACATTTGCAGAGATTGTTAATATTGTTGAGGGGCAAGTACTAGGTGGCAAAAATGGTCTGCATAAAACGTTAACAAAATTTGTTATTGGTGCGATGAAATTAGAAGATATGATGCGCTATACAGATGCAGGTAGTCTATTGATTGTCGGAAATCGTGATCGCTCACATGAGTATGCGCTAAAAGCAGGTGCAGCTGTACTTATTACGGGTGGTTTTGATACTAACGAGGAAATAAAAAAATTAGCAGACCAGTTAGAGCTTCCTATTATTTCAACAAGTTATGATACGTTTACTGTTGCAACAATGATTAACCGTGCTATTTATGACCAATTGATAAAAAAAGAAATCTTATTAATTGAAGATATTGTTGTACCTATCACGCACACATCTTATTTAAAAACGACAGACACTGTAAAAGACTATAATCTCCTTAATTCTGAAACGAATCATGGTGGTTATCCTGTCGTTGATAAGCATGGTAAAATTGTTGGGATTGTAACATCTAGAGATTTGATAGGTAAACAAGAAGATGACCAAATTGACCGTTTGATGACTCGTAATCCAATTACTGTAACGATGAAAACAAGTGTTGCTACCGCAGGACATCGAATGATTTGGGAAGGTATTGACCTTTTACCTGTTGCTGATGAACATGGAATATTGCAAGGAGTTGTTAGTCGTCAAGACGTATTAAAGGCTTTGCAAATGGCACAAAGACAACCGCAACATGGAGAAACGATTGATGATTTAGTGAAAAATGAAATCATGATCAATTCTTCAGAAGAAGATAATATTGTGAAATTCTCAGTAACACCACAAATGACAAATCAATTTGGTGCTATTTCTTATGGGGCATTTACGACGTTAATCGTTGAGTCTGGTTCTATTACATTGAAAAAAGTAAAACGTGGAGAAAGCGTATTAGAGAATATGTCTATTTACTTTATCAAACCAATTCAAATGGAAACAATGGTAATTGTAAAACCAAGAATACTTGATATGAGTCGTAAATTTGCTAAGATGGATTTTGAAGTGTTTAGTGAAGAGATGTTAGTAGGTAAAGCAATGGCTACATTCCAAATACTAGAACGTTAATCTATTTTTACAAATATACAAAAAGTGATGCACAAATAAGTGCATCACTTTTTGTTCAATTCCTCTTCTTCCGCAATATATTGAGCATAATGGCGTACACGTTTGTTATAATTAACTGTTGCGTATAAGCCAAATAAAATCAAAATAGCACAAACTACATATGTAAGAATCGTATGATATATAATAATTTGGTTTATCCCAAATAGGATTAATAGCATACCAAGTGCAATGCCTGCTCTATTTGCATACCATTTTTTACGAATAGGTAAGTTTGTGCGGAATTGTTTTGTTTTAAAATATAAGTAAAACACAAATGTAATAATGATTAATAATGCTAAAATAATATTTAAGATATTACTCATGGTGTTCCTCCTAAATAGTAAATCTGTCTTTATTTTAACGATAATAACTTAAAAAAGATAGTAGAAAGTAAGGAGGTAACCTTTTAGAGATTATATATTTGTAGGAGGTATTTTTCTTGAAAAAAGAAATTATTGAAACGATTAAATCGTATGATACCATTATTGTACATCGACATGTACGTCCAGATCCCGATGCGTACGGATCACAACTTGGATTACAAGCAATTTTACAAACTACTTACCCAGAAAAAAAGGTATATGCTGTTGGTGAACATGATTTAGCATTCGATTATCTAGGTAAGCCTGAAGTAATAGCAGATGATGTATACCGTAATGCACTAGTCATTTGTACAGATACTGCTAATACTGATCGAGTGGATGACCAACGTTACAACACTGGTAAATTTCTCATTAAAATAGACCACCATCCAAATGATGATGCTTATGGAGATTTGTTATGGGTGAATACATCTGCAAGTTCATGCAGTGAAATGATTTATGAATTATTTAAAGAAGGTCAAGAAGTTGATGGTTGGAAAATGGATAAGAAAGGAGCACGTCTGTTATTTGCAGGTATTGTAGGTGATACAGGACGTTTTATCTATCCAAGTACAACAGAAAAGACATTTAATGTAGTGGGTGAGCTTATTCAATATGATTTTGATCGTACAGAATTATTCAATAGTATGTATGAGTTAGACCGATCATTATTACATTTACAAGGCTATATTTATCAAAACTTTACAATAGATGAAAACGGAGCAGCCTACATTAAGTTACCTATTAGTACTTTAAAAGAATTTGGAGTAACTGCAAGTGATACTTCAGCTTTAGTAGGTTCTCTGGGAGATGTCAAAGGTATTAAAGCTTGGGTTATGTTTGTAGAAGAAGAGGATCAGATTCGTGTTCGCTTACGCTCAAAAGGACCAATTATAAATAATTTAGCAAAACAATATCGTGGTGGAGGTCATCCGATGGCTTCAGGGGCTAAAATTTTTAAATGGGCAGAGGCGGATGAAATCATTAGCAAATTACAAATGCTATGTAAAGAAGCTTAAAACGGAAAGGAAGAGATGAAGTTGCAACCTGTTTACTCCCAAATAGTTACAGCTGCGGACATGTTAAAAAGTACAATTCGCACAAGTGAGCTCATTTCCTTCCTTCAACAAGAAAATGCTAAGGCTGCAGCCATTACTAATTCCAAATTATATGGGCTGTTGCCTTTTTGGCGTGCTCTAAAAGAAACGTCTATTCATCCGGTAATTGGCTTAACAGTTCGAGTTGAGTTTTTTACTGAAGATATTCGACCTATTGTGTTATATGCACAGAATATTACTGGGTATCAGAATCTATTAAAGATAACTTCTTCTACTTCTTTAAGGGAAAATGAAACATTACCATTACGATGGTTAGAAGGCTATCACAGAGGTTGTATAGCATTAGTTCCGATTACAAATGATTTGTGGCAACAAGAACAACCTTATGGCGCTGTCGAGAAACTTATCGAGATTTTTGAGAAAGAATATTTATATATAGGAATTGATCGACCGAATGGTATCAAATATCCAACAGAAGAAAATATAATTTCTTACTGTAAAATGAATGGACTTCAAGTATGCGCAACCCATTTAAGTACTTTTATAAAAGAAGAAGATGCATTTACATTTGAAGTGGCAAAGGCTATCTCAACAGGTGCCAAAATGGCTGATCAAGAACAACTTACATCCCGAGAACGTAAGCAATTTTTACCTACTGGGGACAATTTTTACGATTGGTTTGAAGACCATCCAGAGTGGCTACAAACATTAGAAGAAATGCTTATGTCATGTAAAGTGGATATTGAATATAACCATTTTTATATGCCGAAGTTTCCAGTTCCCGATGGTAAGACAGCCGAGGGGATATTACGAGAAAATTGCTTAGTAGGTTTACAAGAGCGTGTACCTGATGCAGGAAAAGAATATTATGACAGATTATCTTATGAATTAGATATCATTATAAAAATGGGATATGCGGATTATTTTTTGATCGTCGCAGATTACATTCAATTTGCAAGAAGTAAGAATATCTTAACAGGACCTGGACGGGGATCTTCAGCAAGTTCTTTAGTCGCTTATAGTTTGCGAATAACAGATGTAGATCCTTTAAAATACGGTCTATTATTCGAACGGTTTTTAAATCCAGAACGAATCACATTACCGGATATAGATGTGGATTTTGCAGATTATCGGAGACAAGAAGTCATCCAGTATGTAGCAGAAAAATATGGTACTAACTATACATCTCAAATTATCACATTTGGCACATTATCAGCTAAGGCTGTCGCTCGTGACGTTGCAAGAGTTTTTGGATTTAGCAATGAAGAATTGACACAAATCTCCTCTCTTATACCTGGAAAAACAGGTATAACATTAAAAGAAGCATTGCAACAATCTGATTCTTTGAGAAAATACGTGAACTCAAGTGAAATTCGCCAAAAGTGGATGCAAGTAGCTCTGAATTTAGAAGGATTGCCACGTAATGCATCAACACATGCGGCAGGGGTTGTTTTATGTCCTGAGCCAATCGTTAATATAGCGCCAATTGAAAAAGGTAGTGAAGGTCTATACTTAACACAATGGCCAATGCAAGAAGTTGAATCAGTAGGTCTATTAAAGATGGATTTTTTAGGTTTACGTAATTTAACTATATTAGAACGAATCCGTTCAATGATTTACTATGATCAACAAAGATATTTGCGATTCGACAAAATCTCTATGTTTGACCAAAAAACTTTTGAACTACTGCAAAATGGTGATACGACAGGAGTCTTTCAATTAGAATCGGACGGAATGAGACAAGCTTTACGTGAAATCCAACCAACTTCATTTCAAGATATCGTTGCTGTAAATGCACTATATCGTCCAGGCCCAATGGATTTTATACCCGTATATATCAGACGAAAGCATGGATACGAACAAGTTAATATGCCTCATCCTGTACTAGAACCTATTTTAAGAGAAACGTACGGTGTTATTGTTTACCAAGAGCAAATTATGCTTATTGCTTCACGTATGGCAGGGTTTACAATGGGAGAAGCAGATATTCTTCGTAGAGCCGTAAGTAAAAAGAAAAAGGAAGTACTTGATAGTGAAAGAGCTCATTTTGTAGAGAATTCTAAAGCCAATGGGTTTTCTGAGAAAATAGCAGAGGAAGTCTATAACTTAATCGTTCGTTTTGCAAATTACGGTTTTCCTAAAAGCCATGCAGTTGCATATAGTATGATTTCTTATCAAATGGCGTACTTAAAAGCTCATTTTCCAGCTTATTTTTATGCTGCAATGTTAAGCTCTTCGATGGGAAATCGTGAAAAATTCAATAAAATACTGAACGAGGCAAAGCAAAAAGGAATTGTGATACTAGGTCCATCTATCAATGAGAGTGGAGGATCCTTCCGTGTACAAAATGGTGCAATTCGTCTAGCTTTGTCAGCGATTAAGGGTGTTCCTCATACCTTTATAAACAAAGTTATGGAAATTAGAAAAGCTGCTGGGCATAAAAAGTGGCGCGATATATTTGATATGGCGATTGATTTGACAGCCATACATTTTACTCGGAAAACAATTGAGCCCTTAGTTAAAGCAGGTGCACTAGATGAATTTGGAAAAGATCGTGCAGTACTCTTAGCAACTATTGATGCGGCTGTAAGACATGCTGAGTTATATCGACCTGATGAAGAGGAACAACTTTTAGATGATGAATCATTTTTCTTTGGTAAACCTAAGTACGCTGAAGCTAGCCCAATACCAGAGAAAATAAAATTGCAATTTGAAAAGGATGTACTTGGTTTATATATATCTATACACCCAGTCCAAAAAGTAAAAAGAGAACAACATATTCATTCTAATACGGCTGATGAAGTACGGCATATGAATAATCGAGAGTATGTTAAAATCGTTGGCCTTATTGTAGCTATTAAACAAATAAGGACAAAAAAGGGCGAATTAATGGGCTTTGTAGAAGTGGAAGATGAAACAGGAAGTATTTCGATTACTATTTTTCCAAAAGAATATTTAAAATTACTAGAATGGATTAAAGAAGAACAAATATTATATGTAGAAGGAGTTCTTGAGATAAGAAAAGGATATCCACAAATAATATTAAAAAAATGTAAGCCTATATCACCATAAAATGAATATGAAAAAATAGGGAATTTGTCTAAACTGTGCGACTATCGCACAGTTTTTTTGTTTTGCGCTTTACTTGTGTTAGCAATTTTTGTATGATTATATTGTTCGAAAGTGGTCAGACCACTTTAATAATACTTAAATAATGGGGAGACTAATAATGAGCGTAGATAAGCCTGCTTCTAAAATGTTTTTACAAATAGTACGTGAATTGCGTGAAATTATTCATGATGAGAATATTCCTCCAGGAGGTAAAATTCCATCTGAAAGAGTTTTAGCAGAGCGTTTGAATGTTGGAAGATCATCTATTAGAGAAGCACTACGTAGCCTTGAATTATTAGGCTTGATCGAAACCCGCAGAGGTGGGGGGACCTTTGTTGCGGATTTTCGTAATCATCAATTAGTAGAAGTGTTATCGACATTTATATTACAAGAGGAAAAGACTTTAAGAAATGTTCACAAAACAAGGAAAATTTTAGAACGAGATGCAATCCGTATCGTAACTGAAGACGAGATGCTTCGAAATCTTCCTGTGTGGGAAAGTTTGTTAAAAAACGTGATTATAGAAGGGCGTATTGTACGAGAAGACTTGATGAGAGAAATTGTTATTACATCAAATAATCGACTTGTACTGAAGATTTGGATACTTTTAAAACAATATGGTAAGGAACCTTATAGTGGTATGTCAACAGAAGAAGAACAGCCAGTTTTAAAAACATTCATCAGTGAACTGATGCTTGGCCATACAAATAAAGCAATTCAGGCTTTTGAAGATTGGACAACACTTTTACATAAGGAGCGAGAGTGATTATGAGTATTCGAGATATATTTAAAAAAAATAAACCTAATAAAAGTATTACGATTACAAGAGAAAATCATGATATTCCAGAAGGAATCATGACAAAATGTCCAGAATGTAATCATGTGATGTTAACCAAAGATCTACAAAAAAACAAAAAGGTTTGTCCGAACTGTCAATATCATCATAAAATGACGGCAAAAGAACGAATTGATGATTTTTTGGATGAAGGTTCATTTCAATCATTAGATGATCATTTACAAACAGTAAATCCACTAAATTTCCCAGGATATATTGAAAAAGTAAATTCAGATATGAAAAAAACTAGTTTAAATGAAGCGGTTTTAACTGGAATTGGAAAATTAGATGGACAACAAGTTGTTGTTGCTGTAATGGATTCATTTTTCCGTATGGGGTCTATGGGGTCAGTAGTTGGTGAAAAGATTACTAGAGCAATAGAAAAAGCAACAGAACTTTCGGTTCCATTTATTATTTTCACTGCAAGTGGTGGAGCAAGAATGCAAGAGGGTGTGATTTCCCTTATGCAAATGGCCAAAACTAGTGTGGCATTAGAACGTCATGGCGCAAAAGGGAACTTATTTATTTCTATTATGACTCATCCAACAACGGGGGGAGTTTCCGCAAGTTTTGCTTCACTTGGTGATATCAACCTAGCAGAACCACAAGCATTAATCGGTTTTGCTGGTAGACGTGTCATTGAACAAACTGTACGAGAAAAACTACCAAATGATTTTCAAACAGCTGAGTTTTTATTAGAACATGGTCAGTTAGATGCAGTTGTACCACGACATGAAATGCGAAAAACTGTTAGTACAATTGTAAAATTGCATGTAAAGGAGGCAATTTAATTGGTCAAAACATTACCTTTTGAAGAGCCGCTAGTTCAATTACGTTCAAAGATTACAGAGTTAAAAGAATTTACATCGAATGCAGATGTGGATTTATCAAAAGAGATTGAACAGTTAGAGCAACGTTTTATAAATCTTGAAAAAGATATTTATCACCATTTAAAACCGTGGGATCGAGTTCAAATTGCGCGTCATCCTGAACGACCATCTACTCTCGACTATATTAAGGAACTTTTTAATGATTTTATCGAACTACATGGCGATCGTAACTTTGGTGATGATGCAGCAATTGTAGGAGGGATTGCTTCTTTTGAAGGAATGCCAATTACAATTATCGGTCATCAACGTGGGAAAGACACAAAGGAAAATATTCGTCGGAATTTTGGTATGCCACATCCTGAAGGGTATCGAAAAGCTTTACGTCTAATGAAGCAAGCAGAGAAATTTAGTCGTCCTATAATTTGCTTTATCGATACAAAGGGAGCTTATCCTGGTAAAGCGGCAGAAGAAAGAGGACAAAGTGAAGCAATCGCTAGAAACTTGTTAGAAATGGCAGGTTTAAAAGTGCCGATTATTAGTGTTGTAATTGGCGAAGGGGGTAGCGGTGGTGCATTAGCTTTGGGTGTAGCGAATCATGTTCACATGCTAGAAAACTCTACTTATTCTGTAATTTCACCAGAGGGAGCTGCTTCCATCCTTTGGAAGAATGCAGCACTTGCACAAAAGGCTGCAGAAGCTATGCGAATTACAGCACCGAATTTAAAGGAAGCAGAAATAATAGAAGAAATTATTCCAGAAGTGTTAGGCGGAGCCCACAAAAATGTTCATAAACAAGCTGAATTCTTAAAAGATGTTTTATTAAATTCTTTAAATGAGTTAAAGAGCTTATCCGAAGAGGAATTAATCGAACAACGTTACGATAAATTTAGAAAAATCGGAGTCTTTTCTGAATAAAGATTTCAATATAGACGTCTGACAAATTAAAATAATGGTATATTTATATAAAAGGCTGCTTTAAACGAATATTATAATCGTTTGAACCAGCCTCTTATTTCTTTTGGAGAAATTAGCATGTTGGAAGTTATACATAAAACTTCTAATAATAAATACTGATATATAATAAGGATTAGTCATAATTCAAAGGAAATGAGCAATATTTACTTATATGTTCATCACTTTATACGTTATTTGTTATGGGAAAATCAATTTTTCCTATAAGAAGAACAGGAGGTTGAGACAAATGAAAAAAATAGGTGTATTAACGAGTGGCGGAGATTCTCCTGGTATGAACGCTGCAGTTCGAGCAGTTGTGAGAAAGGCACTTTATCATGGAATTGAAGTTGCGGGTATATATCATGGATATCAAGGTTTAGTCGAAGGGAAAATAAAAAATTTAGATGTTGGTGATGTTGGAGATATTATTCAAAGAGGCGGAACAATGCTTTATTCAGCCAGATGCCCAGAATTCAAGACAGATCAAGTGCAAGAAGAAGCAATTGGGCAATTAAAAGAACACGGAATTGAAGGTCTTGTTGTCATAGGTGGAGATGGTTCTTATAGAGGAGCTTTGGCATTATCAGAAAAAGGATTCCCGTGTATTGGCGTACCTGGAACTATTGATAATGATATACCTGGTACAGATTATACAATCGGGTTTGATACAGCTTTAAATACAGTCATAGAATGTATCGATAAAATTCGTGATACAGCTACTTCACATGAAAGAACATTTATCATTGAAGTAATGGGTCGTGATGCTGGAGACTTAGCTTTATGGGCAGGATTAGCTGGTGGAGCTGAAACAATTGTAATTCCAGAAGTTACTACAGATATTGAAGGTTTAGTACAACGTTTAAAACAAGGTCATGAACGTGGAAAAAAACATAGTATTATTATTGTAGCTGAAGGTGTAATGTCTGGTGGAGACTTAGCTAAAGTTATAAAAGAAAAAGCGGACATCGAAACTCGTGTATCTGTCTTAGGTCATATCCAACGAGGAGGATCCCCAACTGCTAGAGATCGCGTACTTGCTAGTCAACTTGGTGCAAAAGCGGTAGAAGTTTTGATGGAAAACCGTGGAGGAGTAGCGATTGGCATTCGCAATCATGAGGTGGTAGACTATGAGTTGAAAGATGCATTTAATAAAGAACGGAAAGATGAACTATCTATGTATACACTATCTAAAGAATTGTCTATCTAATAAATTGGAGTGGTAAACAATGAGAAAAACGAAAATAGTCTGTACTATTGGACCAGCAAGTGAATCACAAGAAACATTAGTTTCATTAATAGAAGCAGGTATGAATGTTGCTCGATTGAACTTCTCTCATGGTAGTCATGAAGAACATGCAGTTCGTATTCAAGCAATCCGTGAAGCAGCTAAAAAGACAGGGAAAGTTGTATCTATCTTACTTGATACAAAAGGACCTGAGATAAGAACTCATAATATGGAAAATGGAGCAATCGAACTTGTAACAGGTCAAACTATTGATATCTCTATGAAAGAAGTTCTGGGTAATAGTAAAGTATTTTCCATTACTTATGAAAGATTGATCGAAGATGTTCAAGTCGGTTCAGTTATCTTACTTGATGACGGCTTAGTCGAATTACATGTAACAGGTATTGATCAACAAGCTGGAATTATTCATACAACAGTTGAAAATGCAGGCGTATTAAAAAACAAAAAAGGTGTAAATGTACCAGGAGTTTCAGTTCAACTTCCAGGAATTACAGAAAAAGATGCTCAAGATATATTATTTGGTATTGAACAAAAAGTAGATTTTATCGCAGCTTCTTTTGTAAGACGTCCTTCAGATGTAATGGAAATACGTGAATTACTCGAAAAAAATGGTGGATCTCATATTCATATCATTCCGAAAATCGAAAACCAAGAAGGCGTAGATAACATTGATGGAATTATCCAAGTATCTGATGGGTTAATGGTGGCACGTGGAGATCTGGGTGTAGAAATTCCAGCCGAAGAAGTTCCAATCGTGCAAAAAAATCTAATTCATAAATGTAATAGAGCAGGAAAACCAGTAATAACAGCTACCCAAATGTTGGACTCCATGCAACGTAATCCTCGTCCAACTCGTGCAGAAGCAAGTGATGTTGCAAATGCTATTCTTGATGGTACTGATGCAATCATGCTTTCCGGTGAGACTGCTGCAGGACTTTATCCATTAGAATCGGTCCAAACAATGGATAAAATTGCCAGCCGCATTGAACAAACTTTAGACCATAAACGTATTGTCAATGAAAGAAGCAAAGAAAAAGGCGCTAACATGACTGAAGCGATTAGCCAAGCTGTCGTTCATACATCTCTTAACCTTCAAGTTTCTGCTATTTTAGCACCAACTGAAAGTGGAAATACAGCGAAAATGATCGCTAAATACCGACCAGGTGTACCAATCATAGCTATGACTTCTTCAGAGGAAGTGTGCCGAAATCTAACTCTTGTTTGGGGTGTACAACCTATAGTAGCACCACAAGTTACATCAACAGATGAAGTATTAGAAAAAGTGGTTCAACAAAGTATAGATAGAGGATATGTAAAACACGGTGATTTAGTAGTTATTACAGCTGGAGTTCCAGTAGGTGAGGCAGGTACAACTAACTTGATGAAATTACATGTTATTGGCGATGTGTTAACAAAAGGTCAAGGAATTGGTAAATCTACTGCTATTGGTAAAGCTTTAGTAGTTCGTAATGCAGAAGAAGCACTTGCACAAGACACTTCGGAACGTATTATTGTTACGATTGGATCAGATCGTGAAATGATGCCTGCTATTTCAAATTGTGCTGGATTGATCACCGAAGAGGGGGGACTAACTAGTCATGCTGCCGTTGTAGGGCTTAGTCTAGGGATTCCGGTTATTGTAGGTGTAAAAGATGCCACAAAACTTATTAAAAATGAGCAAGAAGTTTCAATGGATGCTGTTTCAGGTGTAATTTACTATGGATCATCTAGAATTTTATAATGATAAGCCGCAATCATAAAATTTTACTTCTGTTTTAACGCTAAAAAAGAGGTGCAGACAATGCGGAAGTTTCTTTTGTTTTTAATTGCAGTTCCAATTGTTGAATTAACTGTTGTCTTACTATCGGGAAAGCTAATAGGTATGATTCCTACTATGTTTTTAATTGTAGTTACTGGGTTATTAGGAATATATATTGCTAAATCCAAAGGGTTAAATGCCTTTCAACAATTGAAAGCTGCGATTGAAAATGGACAAGCACCTGGTGATGCAATTATTGATGGAGTATTAACTTTTATTGGCTCTATCATACTTGTTCTTCCAGGGTTTATCTCTGATATAATAGGGATTTTATTGATCATACCAATAACTAGAAAGTTATTTAAACCAGCCATCTATTATTGGTTAAGAAAAAAGATGAAAAAAGGGCAAATTATTTTGATGCAAAAATAGGTAGCTTTTTTAACTTTACAGCGATTAATAATATGAATGGGCTAAGAATAATACCTGCTACTCCAAAAAGTAGTAAACTTATGGCACTTAAGATGAAGGCGTGTACCGAGCGAATTTGCATGGTAGACGCCCACATCATTGATTCCGCAAATTGTCGTGTAAGTTGTACTATAATATACAGAACAATAATTTGAATTCCAATGGCCATTTTCCCAGTTACCATAAACAAAATACTTATCGGGATTAAGAATATACCAATCCCTAAAAAAGGTAAGAAATCACATACGGAGACAAGTAATGCTTTTCCTATAGGTTCGGAAAAACCGAGCATATAAAATCCGATAGATAAAAGGCCGAAAGTAATAAATGCTAAACGAATTTCCACCGAAATAAAATAACTAAATAATGTTGTAGCCTCTTCAAAAATTTTTCTTATATGTTTTCTGAAATTTGAAGGAATATATACAAAAAACCAATGCTTATTACGGCTTGTTTCATATAATGCAAAATAAAATGCTACGATAAAAATCGTAACCTCAACTAGATGTTGCATAATGTCTTGTATAGATTGAAATATTTTGGATATCATTATATCGAATAACTCAAATAACTGATCTCTAATCTGAGTTGTTATGGCATCAGGAATATGAATAAATGATGAAGCGTCTAACAAATTGTCCTTTAAAACTGGAAGAGTATCCATTAATGCTGTGGCAAGAAATAATAGTCCTACTGATAAACTAAGTACAATTATAATTTCTGTTAATAGTGCAGTAATAAATGAAGGGATTTTTAGTTTTTTATGGAATAATTGTAATAGAGGTGAGAAAAGATAGGCTAATACGATTGCTAATGTTACTGGTAGTATAAGCCATGCAACAAAAACCAAAAATATTATAAAACTCCAAAGCTTTATGTTATTCTTCGTATTTTTATCAAGAGAATTAATAATATAGTCACCTTCTTCCTCTTCCACCAATTTATGTATCTTGATAATGATGATATTTTCTACAAAACGTCTGAATATTCTCTTTAGCATTGTTTTTAGAAAAAATGAAGGTTTTTCATTCACAAAGCCGTCAAAATTTATTATAATATCAATGTAAGCGATTTACTTATAGGTTCATATGGATTTTGACGATTTATTTAAAAGTTAGAACTTGTTTTTAACTAACGTTAACCCAAAAAGGAGCGAGAAATAATGGCAACAACTAAAGGTTTAGAAGGCGTTGTAGCAGCAGAAACTAAGATTAGCTCAATCATTGATGATACTCTTACATATGTAGGCTATAACATCGATGATTTAGCAGAAAACGCATCTTTTGAAGAGGTAGTATACTTACTATGGCACACTAGATTACCAAAAGCTGACGAATTAGCTGAGTTAAAACAACAACTAGCAGAAAATATGGTAGTGCCACAAGCGGTATTAGATCACTTCAAAACTTACGATCTAAAATCAGTACACCCAATGGCTGCTTTACGTACAGCTGTTTCTTTATTAGGTTTATATGATGAAGATGCAGAAGATATGTCAGCTGAAGCTAACTATCGCAAAGCTATCAAATTGCAAGCTCGTATGGCAACTGTAGTTACAGCATTTGGTCGTATCCGTGCTGGTAAAGAACCAGTTGCACCTAGAAAAGACTTATCATATGCAGCAAACTTCTTGTATATGCTACATGATAAAGAACCACAACCAATTGAAGTGGAAGCTTTCAACAAAGCATTAGTTCTTCATGCTGACCACGAATTAAACGCTTCAACATTCACTGCTCGTGTATGTGTTGCTACATTATCAGATATTTACTCTGGTGTAACTGCAGCAATTGGAGCTTTAAAAGGACCACTTCATGGCGGTGCAAATGAACAAGTTATGAAGATGTTATCTGAAATTGGATCAATTGATAATGTTGAATCATACATCCAAAACAAATTAGATAACAAAGAAAAAATCATGGGATTCGGACACCGTGTTTACCGTAAAGGTGACCCACGTGCAAAACATTTACGTTTAATGTCTGAAAAATTGACTAAACTAAATGGTAAACCTGAACTTTATGAAATGTCAGTTAAAATTCATGACATGATTCAAGAACAAAAACACCTACCTGCAAACGTAGACTTCTTCTCAGCATCAGTTTACGATTCTCTAGGTATTGAACATGATCTATTCACTCCAGTATTTGCTGTTTCACGTGTATCTGGTTGGGTTGCTCATATCTTAGAACAATATGCTAACAACCGTTTAATCCGTCCACGTGCAGAATATGTTGGACCTGGTATGCAAAAATATGTACCAGTTGAAGAGAGATAATTGGTATAATGGTAATAATCGTAGGGCAGACTAATCTAGTTCCTGCCCTACGTGTATGAATATAGGAGGCAAGAAATAATGTCTAACGAGAAAATCATAGTAGAAAACGGTGTACTAAACGTACCAAACAACCCTGTTATTCCATTCATCGAAGGTGACGGAATTGGTCCTGATATCTGGGCAGCCGCTTCACGTGTTATCGATGCAGCAGTAGAAAAAGCTTACAATGGTGAAAAGAAAATTGAATGGTTAGAAGTTCTAGCTGGTCAAAAAGCATTCGACAAAACTGGCGAATGGTTACCACAAGAAACTCTAGATAAAATCAATGAATATTTAATCGCTATTAAAGGTCCTCTTACAACACCAATCGGCGGAGGTATTCGTTCACTTAACGTTGCATTACGTCAACAACTTGACTTATACGTTTGCTTACGTCCTGTACGTCACTTCGAAGGTGTTCCATCTCCAGTTAAAAATCCAGAAAATGTTGATATGGTAATTTTCCGTGAAAACACTGAAGATATCTATGCTGGTATCGAATATAAAGAAGGCTCAGAAGAAGTTAAAAAAGTTCTTAACTTCCTTCAAAATGAAATGGGAGTTAGTAAAATCCGCTTCCCAGAAACTTCTGGTATCGGTATTAAACCAGTTTCTAAAGAAGGTACTGAACGTCTAGTTCGCGCTGCTATTAACTACGCTATTAAAGAAGGACGTAAATCAGTAACTTTAGTACACAAAGGTAACATTATGAAATTCACTGAAGGTGCATTCAAAGCTTGGGGCTATGCTGTAGCTGAAAATGAATTCGCTGATCAAACTTTCACTTGGAACCAATATGATGCTATTAAAGCTGAAAAAGGTCAAGAAGCTGCTGATAAAGCACAAAAAGAAGCTTTAGCTTCAGGTAAAATCTTAGTTAAAGATTCTATCGCTGATATCTTCTTACAACAAATTTTAACTCGTCCAAAAGAATTCGATGTTGTTGCAACAATGAACTTAAACGGCGATTATATCTCTGATGCACTTGCTGCACAAGTTGGTGGTATCGGTATTGCTCCAGGAGCAAACATTAACTACGTTACTGGACATGCTATTTTCGAAGCTACTCATGGTACAGCTCCTAAATACACTGGCATGGATAAAGTAAACCCATCTTCTGTACTTCTTTCAGGCGTACTTATGCTTGAACACTTAGGATGGAATGAAGCTGCTGACTTAATCACTGCTTCAGTTGAAAAAACAATTGCTTCTAAAGTTGTAACTTACGACTTTGCTCGTCTAATGGATGGTGCAAAAGAAGTTAAATGTTCTGAGTTCGCTAACGAACTTATCAAAAACCTATAATTTATAAAATTTAGGTTAAAGGGAATCGAGTGTAATCTCGATTCCCTTTTTTTT